>CANGDL010000001.1 GCA_947452675.1 Microbacteriaceae bacterium
ACACCGCCGGACTTAATTTAACAAAATGGCCACCTTTTTAAGGTGGCCATTTTGGTTTAACATGGATATTTGTATGCCTAGGAGAGTCAAATGAGCGAACGAGAGTTCGAAAATCGTCCAAAACGAGCCTTTTCCGGCGAGCGTAGCTCGGGAACTGGCGCCGGACGCGGCGGTGTTGACCGTCGTCAAGACGCTCCTAGCGGTCGTGCACGCCGCAACGACGATCCAAACGCTGCTCGTCCCGATTGGCAGCAGCGCGTTGCCCGTCCTGTGGATTACGACAAGCCGAAAAGTCCGTTAATCCCGGATGAAATCACTGAAAAAGACCTCGAGCTGGGTCTACGCGTGCAACTTAAGACACTCACCCCAGAAAATGCGGAGATGGTGGCGCGCCATTTAGCTATGGTCGGTCTTCTCATTGACCAGGATCCAGAACTAGCCCACCAACACGCTCTCGCCGCTGCGGGGCGCGCGGCGAGAATCGCTCTGGTTCGCGAAACAGTGGGCATCACTGCCTACACGGTTGGCGACTTCGCCGTTGCCTTGCGCGAACTGCTTACATTCAGACGCATTTCGGGTTCTAACGACCAGCTTCCGCTCATGGTCGACTGCGAACGCGGCCTTGGCCGCCCGGATCGAGCCCTTGAGCTTGGTCGCTCGGTTGACCGTGCGACTCTAGCGCCTGGTGTTCGTGTCAATCTTGCAATTGCTATGTCTGGGGCGAGGCTTGACCGTGGTGAAAACGACCTCGCTCTTGCCGAGCTACAGATTCCTGAACTAAATCCTGAGAAGGTGTTCCCTTACTCGGTCCCACTTTTCTTCGCTTATGCAGACACCCTCGAGATTCTCGGCAAAGACGCGGAGGCGAAGCGTTGGGCGAATTTGGCTGAGCGCGCTGACATCGCTCTAAGCGGTAACCCTGGTCCTGAGGATGAAGTTTTCCAGGTGTTGGAGGAGTTTGAAATTCCGGTGCGCGCCGAGCGCAAGGAGTGGGAGCCGCGGGACGACCGCGGTTCAGGCGATGAACGTCCGCGCAACTTTGCGCCCCGCAACTCGGAACGACCAGTCCGCGGATATGGTGAGCGTTCTGATCGTCCGGCTCGTCCTTATGGTGAGCGTTCTGATCGTCCGGCTCGTCCTTATGGTGAGCGTTCTGATCGTCCGGCTCGTCCAAACTCCGATTCAGAGCGCCCTGCACGTCCGGCCCGTGACAACGATGCTCCACGTCCACAGCGCGATCGCGCACCTCGTGAAGGTGCTCGAGACCGCAAGTTCGGTGAAGACCGTGACCGCTAAACTCTGGTCACAATACGACGTCCTCCTCGCAGATTTGGACGGAGTGGTCTACGAGGGAAGTGCGGCAATCAAGGGTGCGCCGGAGGCCATCCGTGCTCTTCAGGAGCAAGGTTTGCCGATTGGTTATGTGACCAACAACTCATCCAGGAAGCCGGAAGCAATCGCCGACCAATTGGCCGGTTTTGGTGTCTATTGTTCACCTGATGACATAATCGGCTCGGGTAAAACCGGTGTTGACATCTTGAAGACGTTGGTGCCTTCTGGTTCCAAAGTTCTGGTCGTCGGCGGTGAAGGGTTGCGCGCACGAGTGACCGAAGGTGGTTTCCAACTCGCAACCGATTCTGGTGACAAACCTGACGCCGTGATTCAAGGCTTTGCCCCTGACGTGTCTTGGCGGGATCTTGCGGAGGCTGCTTTTTCAATCCAAAACGGCGCCAAGTGGGTGGCCACAAATCAGGATTGGACGTTACCCCAGGAGAAAGGTCTAGCTCCTGGCAACGGAACGCTGGTTTCTGCGGTGCATACCGCCGTTGGTCAGTTACCGATAGTCGCTGGAAAGCCTGAACCGGCAATTTTTCGCACCGCAGTGGAACACTTTGCCGCAAAAAAGGCCTTGTTTATCGGTGACCGCATCGACACTGACATCACCGGCGCGAACCGCGCAGAAATAGACTCTGTTTTAGTGCTCACTGGGGTCAGCACTCGCAAGGAAGTTCTCGGTATCAAGCCGGAAGGGCGTCCAACCTACATCATCGGTTCGATGGCCGAGCTCTTGAAACCATACAAGGTTCCAAGGAAAACCAAGCGCGGATATTCTTGCGATGGTGCTGAAGTGGAGTTGTTAGAAAACAAAGTAGTCGTTACCATCGGTGACCCAAAGAGCCTTGGCGCCTTGCGGGCAGCGTGTGCAGTGATTTATGGCAGCGAACTACCAATTTATGCTCTCGACGTTGAGGCCGCTCTCTACGAATAGGTTGCGGGCCAACTAACGAATAGGCTTGAGGTATGTCAGAAGATCTTGTTTCACAGGTAAAGACCGAGGTTGAGCGCATTGCCGCGTTGCCATTGGACCAACAGGTCAATGATTTTGCGGCTCTCCGCGAAGAGCTTGAATCGGCTCTAAACGGTTCAGATTCGAACCGGTAGTCACTTGCGCATAGACGTTGCACTCGTTGAGCTTGGCCTCGCCAGATCTAGAAATCACGCCTCTACTCTTATCGACGCCGACCGCGTTTTGATTAATGGTCGAGCGGCCAGAAAGTCCTCCCAGCCTGTGGTTGATGGCGCCGAAATTGTTGTTCTTGAAGCCGTTGATTATGTGAGCCGAGCCGGTCACAAACTTGCCAAAGCCCTTGATGTGTTTGCCGAAATTGATCCGGTAAACAAGACAGCTTTAGATGTCGGTGCCTCTACCGGAGGTTTCACCGATGTCTTATTGCGCCGTGGAATAGCCCGGGTATTCGCCATTGATGTCGGGCACGATCAGATGGCACTCGAGCTTATTGACAACCCCAAGGTGATCAATATTGAAGGCTTCAACGCTCGAGATCTATCGCTAGATAGCCTTGCCGAAGCCAGCGGGGTTTCCTCAGACAAGATTGACATTGATCTTGTGGTTGGTGACCTTTCGTTTATTTCGCTGACGCTTGTTCTCGAACAAATTTTGTCGGTTGCTCCCAAGGCCGATTACGTGCTGTTGATCAAGCCACAATTTGAAGTTGGTAAACAGTCCTTGCACGCCTCTGGGATAGTTACCGATCACCGCCTTCGTGCGGGTGCTATCAAGCAGGTCATCGATGCAGCTCACGACCTTGGGCTCGGG
The DNA here is from genome assembly GCA_947452675.1 of Microbacteriaceae bacterium. Lineage (GTDB taxonomy): Bacteria > Actinomycetota > Actinomycetes > Actinomycetales > Microbacteriaceae > Rhodoluna. The sequence goes on from CANGDL010000001.1 coordinate 3,119, forward strand.
GTTCGAGGTCTGACTCATTCGGAGCTGCCTGGAACTCACGGAAACATCGAATATGTTGTGTGGATAAGCCCACTTGAGCCGGTTAATCGGTCAAAATGGACAGACAGGATCGAAGCTTTAGCCAAGGAGGGCAAATGAGTGCAACTCGCAAGGTGTTGCTAGTAACTCACACGCGTCGTCCGGAGGCTTTGGCGGCGGCACTAGAAACCTGTCAAAAGTTGGTTAGTGCCGGGATAGTTCCGGTCATGTCTGAGGCTGACCACAACGAGCTTGCTTCATTTGCGTCAGACGCCGGAGGTGGTCAAAGCGGCTCAACGCTGCCTTCTCAAATTGAATATCTAGACCGTGACTGTGCGGTATCCGATATCGAGGTTGCCATGGTTCTTGGCGGAGACGGTACCATTCTGAAGGCCGCCGAGGTCGTTCGCGATGCTCGAGTTCCACTTGTTGGTATCAATTTGGGGCACGTCGGTTTCTTGGCCGAGAGCGAAAGAGATGGGCTTGCCGAAGCCGTAGACCGCGTTGTAGCCAAAGACTATGTCGTCAAAGAGCGTATGACGCTGGATGTGCGAGTGTTTGTCGAAGGCCAAGAGGTTTATCGCACGTGGGCGTTGAACGAGGCAACCGTTGAGAAGAGTGAGCGTGAACGCATGCTCGAGGTTGTCGTTGAGGTTGAAGAACACCCCCTTTCAAGTTTTGGTTGCGACGGCATCGTGATCGCAACTCCTACCGGCTCAACCGCCTATGCATTTTCGGCTGGCGGCCCGGTGGTTTGGCCATCCGTGCAGGCTCTTCTTCTCGTTCCACTAAGCGCACATGCACTATTCGCTCGTCCGCTCGTGATCAAGCCAGACGCTCTAGTTGCCGTCGAAGTTTTGCAGCGAAGCGCTGGGCATGGAGTGCTTTGGTGCGATGGTCGCCGCACCTGGCAACTGCCTCCCGGCGCCCGCGTTGAAGTAGTTAAATCCGATAAGCCCGTAATGCTCGCACGTTTGCGCAACAGTACCTTCACCGATCGACTGGTGAAGAAGTTTTCGCTTCCGGTGGCTGGCTGGCGCGGGGCAGACGAAGTTCACAAGGCCGAATAGTTACTAAATGATCGAAGAGATTTACATCTGTGATCTTGGAGTGATTCAAGAGGCGCGTTTGCCCTTTGGCCAAGGGCTGACCGTCATAACCGGCGAGACCGGCGCCGGCAAAACCATGGTGCTCTCGGCGCTTGGGCTTTTGCTTGGTGAACGTGCCGATTCGGCAAGCATCCGTCGAGGCCAAGACCAGGCGTTCGTTGAAGGTAGATGGCTGATCGCAGACTCTTCACCGGTAATAGACCGCGTGCGAGATGCAGGGTCAGATGTAGAGCATGGCGAGTTGATTCTAAATCGTTCGATTTCCGCTGAGGGACGCAGCCGCGCATCAGTCTCAGGGCGTTCGACACCGGTTGGTCTTTTGACCGAACTTGGTGAGATGCTCGTGGTAGTTCACGGCCAATCCGACCAGATTCGCTTGAAGTCGGCGGTGGCACAGCGCGAGGCTCTTGACCAATTCGGCGGCCTCGAACTAGCCGCGGCTCTAAACAGATATCAGTCGACTTATAAGGCTTGGCGTGAGCTAACCCAGCGTCTTGCAGACCTGAAGGCTTCGCTGGCCGCACGTCAGTCGGAAGCCGAGGAACTTCGACAGGCGGTAGCCGAACTCGAGAAGCTTGAAGCCCGCTCGGGTGAAGATGTCGAACTTGCCGAAAAGGCCGAGCGCTTAAACAATCTTGAAATCCTCAGAGCGGCTGCGGCTCTAGCTCACGAGGCCCTTTCGGCTGAGGGTTTCAGCGACTCGCCAGACGCGTTGGGATTGATTGGGCAGGCTAGGCGCTCACTCGAGCAGGTTGCCAATCATGATCCTGAACTTGGCCGCCTGGCAGAACAGCTAAAGGAAGTCAGTGTTCAGCTCGCCGACGCCTCTGGGGAGATTTCGAGCTATTTGGCGTCTCTAGATCTAGAAGGCGCCGGTGAAATCAATCTAATCCAGGAGCGCAGGGCTGCTTTGACAGCTGCTATGCGAAAGTATGGCCCAACGGTAGATGATGTCGTTGCCTACCTGGGCACGGCATCTGACCGATTGCTCGAACTCGACTCTTCTTCGGAGACAATTGATCAGCTGGGTGTCGAGTATGAAACCCTATCTGAATCGTTGCGGGTTCGAGCCGACGAACTGACTAGCATCCGAAGAATCTCTGCAACAAAATTGGCAGAACTGGTAACCGCAGAGCTCAAAGAGTTGGCTATGGGCGGAGCAAGCCTTGTAGTCGATGTTTCCTATGCCGACGCCTATGGGCCTCACGGGCAGGATGCTGTTTCCATCCAACTAAGTTCATACCCCGGTGCTGAACCGCGCCCACTTGGCAAAGGCGCCAGCGGTGGCGAGCTGTCGCGCATCATGTTGGCTATAGAAGTTGTGCTAGCTGAGACCCAGCAGGCGCCCACCTTCATCTTTGATGAGGTTGACGCTGGGGTTGGAGGCGCAGCCGCTATCGAAGTTGGCCGCAGACTCGCAATGCTGGCTCAACGTGCTCAGGTTATTGTCGTAACGCACCTGGCTCAAGTGGCAGCTTATGCCAACGCGCATTTGCGAGTGCTAAAAACAAGTTCAACAGAGTTCACTGCGACCGATGTCGTGTTGCTGGATAATAGCGCCCGCATCGAGGAGCTCGCTCGAATGCTATCGGGTTTGAGTGACTCCGAATCGGGTCTCGCACACGCAGCGGAACTGCGCGAACGCGCGCTCGCCGAATTTTCTTAAAATCTTTCGGCCAAGTTCTCTAATTTGGTCAGAAACACCGTAAATTTCTTCTCCAATATCCATGTCGAGCGATATTGCTGGTCTTGTAATTGGTAGGCTGTAATTCCATGGCAGAAGCAATGGAATCCGGTAGAACACGTCACATTTTCGTCACCGGAGGTGTTGCATCATCACTCGGTAAGGGCCTAACCGCCTCGAGTCTTGGCAACCTACTGCGTGCACGCGGCCTCAAGGTCGTGATGCAGAAACTAGACCCGTATCTAAACGTTGACCCGGGCACAATGAACCCATTCCAACACGGTGAAGTATTCGTCACCGATGATGGTGCCGAGACCGACCTAGACATTGGTCACTACGAGCGCTTCCTAGACATCAACCTCGGCCAGTCAGCCAACGTAACCACTGGTCAGATCTACTCGACCGTAATTGCTCGTGAGCGCCGTGGTGAGTACCTTGGCGACACCGTTCAGGTCATCCCTCACATCACCGATGAAATCAAGCGTCGCATGCGTCTGCAGGCGCACGAGACACCTGCCCCGGACGTCATCATCACCGAAATCGGTGGAACCGTCGGTGACATCGAGTCACAACCATTCCTTGAGGCCGCCCGCCAGGTTCGCCACGAAGTCGGTCGCGACAATGTTTTCTATGTTCACGTTTCTTTGGTTCCATACTTGGCAGCATCTGGCGAGCTGAAGACGAAGCCAACCCAGCATTCGGTCTCGACCCTGCGCTCAATTGGAATTCAGCCAGACGCAGTAGTTTGCCGAAGTGACCGCGAGTTGCCTGAGGGAATCAAGAACAAGATCGCTCTGATGTGTGACATTGAGAAGAGCGCGGTTGTCACAGCCGCTGACGCGGCAAGCATCTATGACATTCCAAAGGTGCTAAACCGTCAGGGCCTTGACTCATACATCGTTAAGAAGTTCGGCTTCCCAGAGACTCCAGTTGACTGGAGCCGTTGGCAGGGCGTTCTTGACGCCGTGCACAACCCGAAGCACGAGGTTCGCATTGGTTTGGTTGGTAAGTACATCGACCTACCAGACGCCTACCTTTCGGTCACCGAAGCGCTTCGCGCCGGTGGTTTCGCCAACATGACCAAGGTCCACATCAAGTGGATTGCCTCAGACTCTTGTGAGACTCCTGAGGGCGCGGAGGCACAACTGTCTGATGTTGACGCAATCTGTATCCCTGGTGGTTTCGGCGTTCGCGGCATCGAGGGAAAGCTAGGCGCGCTGACCTTTGCGCGCGAAAACAAGATTCCAACCCTTGGGCTTTGCCTGGGTCTCCAGTGCATGGTCATCGAGTATGCCCGCAGCAAGGCAGGCCTTGCCGGTGCATCTTCAACCGAGTTTGACCCAGAAGCCAAATACCCGGTAATCGCCACGATGGCTGAGCAGGTCGACATCCTTGCCTCTGGCGACATGGGAGGAACCATGCGTCTAGGTCTATACGAAGCCAAGCTGAAGCCGGGTTCAATTGTTGCCGAGGTCTACGGCGCCGACTCAATCGAAGAGCGTCACCGTCACCGCTATGAAGTCAACAACAACTACCGCGCGCAGATCGCTGAAGCGGGGCTTGTCTTTTCAGGAACCTCACCTGATGACCACCTAGTGGAGTTTGTTGAGTTGCCTCGTGAGGTTCACCCTTACTACGTAGCCACTCAGGCACACCCTGAATTCCGATCGCGACCAACTAACGCCCACCCGCTCTTCCGCGGTTTGGTTGCCGCTGCAATCAAGCGCCAAGAGTCGAACAAGCTGTTTGAGGTAAAAGATGCCTAAAGACCGCCCTGCGTCTCTTGCGATAAGCAAGAGCGAGGTCGTCTTCACAGGCAAAATTTGGGACATCAAGCGAGAGTCCTTTGACTATAACGGTGCCACTATCGTGCGCGAGTTTGTCGCCCATCCGGGTGCTGTTGCTGTGATCGCGCTCAATGCCGCTAACCAGGTGTTGTTGATCAACCAATATCGCCATCCGGTTCGCGAATACCTCTGGGAGATCCCGGCTGGGCTGCTGGATGTGCCGGGGGAGTCAAAACTGGAAGCAGCCAAGCGAGAGTTGCTTGAAGAAACTGGCTACATCGCCGAATCATGGAGCGATCTCATTGAGTTCCACACCACCCCCGGTGGCAATAACGAAACCATTGCAATCTACTTGGCCCGTGAACTGCGTCACCAAGGGCACGAACTTGAACTCGAAGGCGAAGAGACCGACATGGAGGTCGCCTGGGTCCCAATCGACGAGGCGTTAGCGAGTGTGCTTGCCTCTGAGATGCGAAGCCCAAGTGCCGCGGTGGGAGTCATGGCTGCCGCCCACAAACTAGGGATATAGGCACATGTCGGGTTTCGAATCACTCGTCGATGCCTACATTCGGCACCTCACCATCGAACGAGGCGTTGCTAAGAACACTATTGCCGCCTATCGTCGCGATTTGCGTCGATATCTAGAATTTCTTGAATTGCAAAAAATTGACAACATCGAGCTCATAACGGAAGTTCAGGTGCAAGATTTTGCCGAGCAACTAGTGGTAGTTGGAGGTTTGTCGGCAACCTCGGTCGCGCGCGTATTAGCCGGTGTCCGAGGCATCCATAAATACTGGTTGTTTGAAAATCTGACTAATAGCGACCCAGCATCTTCAGTCAAACCCCCAAAAGCGCCTAGAAGACTTCCCAAAGCCATCACCGTCACTCAAGTTGAGGCACTTTTAAATTCGGTCAGCGGTGACGATGTCGTGCAGGTTCGCGACCGTGCAATCCTCGAGCTTTTGTATGCAACTGGTGCTCGAATCACGGAAATAGTCTCGCTTGACCTCGACGATCTGGTCGATCCAACCCTACTTAGGGTCCTAGGAAAGGGATCCAAGGAGCGACTAATTCCGGTTGGGCGTTTTGCGCAGGCAGCATTAGAGGCCTACCTAGTTCGGACCAGGCCGCTTCTAGCAAGGAATGGAAAAGGAACCCCGGCCCTATTTCTAAACCAGCGCGGCGGTCGTCTGAGTCGACAAAGCGCGTGGCAGATCATCCATGATTCTGCACAGTCAGCCAAGCTTCCCGGTGAGATCTCACCACACACGCTGCGCCACTCGTTTGCAACTCACCTTCTCGAGGGCGGGGCAGACGTCAGAGTGGTCCAAGAGCTGCTCGGCCACTCATCCGTGGCGACCACGCAGATTTATACACTCGTTACAGTAGACGCGCTTCGCGAGGTCTATGCGACCGCACATCCCCGCGCGCGACGGTAGGCTAGTAGTCAACAGGTTGCATCGTAATTTCGGGAGGAATCATGGCAAAGGCAAACAAGGCCGCAACGGATTCGCGTTTCGCGAAGCCAAAGCCGCTGAGCTCGCATGGGCCGGCGCGCATTATCGCCATGTGTAACCAAAAGGGTGGCGTTGGAAAGACCACCACGAGCATCAACATGTCTGCAGCGCTCGCCGAGTACGGTCGCAAGGTTTTGCTTATCGACTATGACCCACAGGGCGCCTTGTCTGCAGGTCTAGGCGTGAATGCTCATGACGCAATCACCATATATGACCTGATGCTAGATCGAAAAATCGACCCGAAGACTGCCATCCAGCACACTGCCGTGCAAAACTTGGATGTCATCCCGGCGAACATTGAGCTTTCCGCTGCTGAGATGAAATTGGTTAACGAAATTGCCCGTGAGCAGATCTTGGCCAATATCCTCAGGAAGGTAGCCGACGATTACGACGTAATTGTCATTGACTGCCAGCCGTCACTCGGTCTACTTACCGTAAACGCACTTACGGCTGCGCACGGTGTAATCATTCCACTTGCAAGCGAATTCTTTGCCCTTCGCGGCGTAGCAATCCTCGAGGACATCATCGGGAAGGTTCAGGAGGGGTTGAACCCTGCCCTTCAACTCGACGGCATCCTTGCGACCATGTATGACGCTCGCACGCTTCACTCTCGTGAAGTGCTTGATCGCTTGCACGAAGCCTTTGGTCAAAAAGTATTCCGCAGCGTAATCAACCGAACTGTTAAGTTTCCAGATGCGACTGTGGCTCAGGCCCCGATTACTTCCTATGCGCCAGATTCTGATGCGGCCGAGGCCTACCGCACCGTCGCCCGTGAACTAGTGGATCGTGGCTGCGCCCCATAACCAAGACCTGGCTGAGGCGACCGAAAAAGCCAGCGGTTTCGCAGTCAGCCTAGGTAATTTTGAGGGGCCATTCGACCTGCTGCTTTCATTAATTTCGAAGCATGAAATGGACATTACCGAGATTTCGCTTAGCAAGGTAACCGATGAATTCATCTCGTACCTGAAGAGCCTCGACGATGACGAAGAGCTAGACCAAGCCAGTGAATTCCTGGTTATTGCAGCAACATTGCTTGACCTCAAGATTGCCGGTCTATTGCCGAAGGGCGAAGTAGTTGACGCGGAGGATGTGGCGCTTCTAGAGGCCCGTGACCTGTTGTTCGCGCGTTTGCTGCAATATCGCGCCTTCAAGGAAATCTCGAGCTGGTTCTCGACGGCACTTCAGATTGAAAGCAACCGCATCCCTCGCGAAGTGCAGATGGAAGAACGATTCCGCAAGCAAAAGCCGGAACTCGTCTGGACTCTTAGCCTTGCCGAGTTTTACCAGTTGTCCCAAGAGGTGCTGACACCGCGCGAGATTCCATCCGTAGGCTTGACTCACTTGCACGCGCCTAGGGTATCGATTCGCGAGCAGGCAGCCGAAGTGATTTCGCTTCTCAGAAAGGTCAGTCACCTGACTTTCAGGGATTTGATCGGGTCGGTTAAAGATCGAGGCATTGTCGTTGCTCGATTCCTGGCTGTTCTGGAACTCTATCGCTTAGCCGCAATCAGCTTCGAGCAGGTATCACCGCTTGGTGACCTGACATTAGCCTGGCGCGCCGAAAACTTTGATGATGAACAACTAGCCACACTTGGAGCAGACTATGACTCTTGATGCCAACACCAGGGGAGCCCTCGAGGCAATCCTGATGATTACCGACGCGCCGGTTTCACTTGTGGCACTTGCCACTGCACTTGAATGCCCGGTGAAGGAAGTGCGCGACTCAGTATTAGCGCTGAAAGCCGAGTACGAGGGGCAGGATGGCTCTGCGCCGCGTGGCTTTGAACTTCGCGAAGTTGGTGGCGGGTGGCGAATTTTTGTGCGACAAGAATTCGATTGGGCCGTGCGCATGTTTATCTCAAACGAGAATCCAACGAAGCTGAGTCAAGCAGCCTTGGAGACTCTTGCTGTGATTGCCTATAAGCAGCCAATTTCTCGAGGTCAGATTGCCTCAATCCGTGCAGTAAATGTTGATTCGGTTGTGCGCACGTTGCTCAGCCGCGGTCTCATCACGGAGCTTTACACCGATTCAGAAACCGGTGCCATTAATTACGGAACGAGCGAGCTCTTGCTAGAACTACTCGGCATCAACTCATTGGATGAGATGCCACTAATTAGCCCATACCTGCCAGATGCGAATAGCAACTTCGATGTCGAACTCTAACGATGAAAACGCCTCAGGCGTAAGACTTCAGAAGGTCATGGCTGCAGCTGGCGTGGCATCTCGCCGCGTTTGTGAGGATTACATTACTCAGGGACGCGTGAAGGTTAATGGAAAACTTGTCACCGAACTTGGCACCCGAATTAACCCGGATGTGGATAAGGTCACAGTCGGTGGCACTCCTATTCAGCTGGACGCCTCCCGCGTCTACTTAGCCCTTAATAAGCCGTATGGTGTGGTCAGCTCGATGGCCGATGAAAATGGTCGCGGCGACCTAAGTCAGTTTGTGGTGGGCTACGACCGTGTATTCAACGTTGGTCGCCTCGATGCAGAAACAACCGGGCTGATCATTATGACCAATGATGGTGAACTGGCACACAAGCTAGCTCACCCAAAGTTCGGTGTCACAAAGACATACGTTGCGCGGGTCGAGGGAATCGTTACTCCGGCAACAATTCATAAGCTGCTAAGTGGCTTTGAGCTCGAAGATGGGCTCATCAAGGCTGACAAAGCGCACATCGTGGACGTTTCGGGCAATGAGAGTCTGGTTGAGGTTGTCCTGCACTCTGGTCGCAATCGCATTGTGCGCCGCATGTTCGACTTCGTTGGACACCCGGTGCTAGGCCTGGTACGCCGCCAGTTTGGCCCGATTCAACTTGGTCCACTAAAAGAGGGTCGAGTTCGTGAACTCAGTAAAATAGAGGTTGGTGCGCTTCTTAAAGCCGCCGAAGGTGGAGTAGAAAGAGCTCCTCGTCCACGAGTCAAGCCAGGTAAGGCGGCTCCGGCAAAGAACAGTAAAAGGCGGTAGTCATGACTCTAAGAGCGATTCGAGGCGCGATCCAACTTGACGTTGATGAGCGCGAGCACCTGCTGAAGTCAACTGCCGAGCTGTTGACGAAGATGTTGCATGCCAATGACATTGCAAATGGTCAGCTGATTAATATGTTTTTCACTGCAACCCCGGATCTTGTAAGCGAGTTTCCAGCCGTGGCCGCACGCGAACTTGGATTAGGTGACGTTCCGTTGATGTGTTTTGTCGAGATGGACGTAGCTAAGGCTCTTCCGCGAGTGATTCGCATCATGATCCAGGCGGACCTCGATGTTGCTCGGGCAGAAGTGCAGCACGTCTACTTGCGCGGAGCTACCGCGCTTCGTCAGGACATCGCACAGTGACCTCAGAGGCCGTTGCACGCACAAAAGGACCTGTTCGAATTGTCGGCACAGGGCTACTTGGCACGAGCATCGGCCTAGCGCTAACCAAACTTGGAGTTGAGGTTCTTCTCGAGGACGCCTCACCCGCGAACCTCAAATTGGCTGCAGATTATGGTGCTGGTCGACCAGCGGAAGCCAGCGACCAACCGAAGGTAATTGTTGTTTGTGTTCCGCCAGACGTCACCTCGGCCGTCGTTCAAAGAGAGCTTGATGAATTTCCTAAAGCAGTAGTCACGGATGTCGCGAGCGTGAAATCGCAAGTGCTCGAAGAGCTTCGAGATTGCTCCGCTGATTTAACTCGCTATGTTGGCTCTCACCCGATGGCGGGTCGAGAACGCGGGGGAGCCATATCTGGCCGCGCAGATCTATTTGTCGGCCGCCCTTGGGTCATTTCGGCTGCCCCAGAAAGCTCTCTTGCCGCTATCGCCGCCGTCGAGGACCTAGCGATTGATCTCGGTTCAGCACCGCTCAAGGTGTCAGCTAACGAGCATGATCGTGCTGTGGCACTTGTTTCACACGTGCCGCAACTCGTCGCAAGCCTTCTTGCGGCGCGCTTGATTGCTGCTGAGGGGTCAGATGTGTCGCTTGCCGGCCAGGGGCTTCGCGATACCACTCGCATCGCTGCAAGCGACCCAAAACTTTGGACTCAAATCTTGGCGGCGAATTCCTCTGAAGTAGCGCCTGTGCTTAAGGCTTTCGAAGCAGATGTGCATGCTGTAGTTGAATCACTTGAGAACCTTGGCATGCCAGGTTCGCTGGCTCAGATAAGCCGAGCGCTTGAAGCCGGAAACCGTGGGATCGAGCGAATCCCCGGAAAACATGGCACCAAGCAGACGACTTATGCGCAGGTCATCGTAATGATTGCCGACAAGCCAGGAGAGCTGGGTCGTCTTTTCAACGAGGTCGGCGATGTGGGCGTAAACATCGAAGAGCTAAAACTTGAACATTCGCCAAGCTCGCCGATCGGTTTAGTTGAGCTCTATGTCCTCCCTGCGGTTGAAAAGAAATTAATCACCGACCTTGAATCTCGTGGCTGGAAAATTGCCGGATGAGTCAATTTCTCGTTGCGATTGATGGTCCCGCAGGATCGGGTAAATCGAGTGTCTCCAAGCAGGTTGCTCGTGAACTGGGTTTTGGTTACCTCGACACCGGAGCTGCCTATCGAGCACTAGCTTGGTCCGTGCAGAATCTTGAAAACTTTGGTCTGGAGCTTCTGCCTGCAAAAGACTTGGCGGCAGATTTCGACTACAAGATATCGCTGGACCCAGATGATTATTGGGTTCGTGTTGGAAACCACGAACTAACCGCCGCCATTCGCACGAGCGAAGTTGCCGAATCCGTTTCTTCCGTTGCCCGCATCCCAGAGGTTCGAGTCTTCATGAAAGATTTGACCCGTGACCTCGTTGCCAAGTCTTCCTATCCGGGAGTTGTGGTCGAGGGGCGAGACATCACGACCGTCGTTGCACCTGACGCAGAAATAAAAATTCTCCTAACTGCCAGTGAAGCGGTTAGACTTAAGAGACGCTCAGCGGAGCTTTCCGAAGCCACCGCTGCAAGCGTCAAGCGTCAAGTTTCAGAACGTGACGCCAGCGACTCAAAGGTCGTTGACTTTATGACTCCCGCACCGGGTGTCCAACTCGTGGATTCTTCTGATCTCAATTTTGAACAGACAGTTAATGCTGTCGTTTCATTGATTGAGCAGTCTGGGTCTACTAAGGAATCCAAATGATTGAAGAAGAATTCGACGACCTAGATGGCGACGAAGTCGAAGTTGAGTACGTAGCCATTGATCCGGCTGATAAAGACTTCATTGAGCGACTCAAGAACATGAGCACCGATGAAGAAGAGAACCGCGCTCGAATTTTGCGCTCGGGTCTTGAAGACTATGACCTCGAAGACGATGACTTTGAACTCATCGAGAGTGAACTCGACTTCTCAGATGGCCCCGTCTACCTACCGGCGTTGCCAGTTTTGGCGATCGTGGGGCGACCAAACGTTGGAAAGTCAGCGCTGGTAAACCGAATTCTCGGACGACGTGAAGCCGTAGTCGAAGATAAGCCTGGTGTAACCCGCGACAGAGTGTCATACAAGGCCGAATGGAATGAACGAAAATTCACTCTCGTAGACACTGGTGGCTGGGAGCCCGACGCCAAAGGCATTGATAAGTCGGTTGCTCTGCAGGCTGAAATCGCCATTGAGCTTTCGGATGCTGTGCTTTTCGTTGTAGACGCTATGGTTGGTGCCACAGGATCCGATGAGCGAGTCGTAAAGTTGCTTCGCGCTTCAGGCAAGCCCGTGATCCTTGTTGCCAACAAGATCGATGACGCGCGCCAGGAACCAGAAGCCGCAGCTCTTTGGTCGCTTGGTCTAGGTGAACCTCACCCGGTCTCAGCGGTGCACGGTAGGGGCGTAGCCGACCTGTTGGATGCAGCAATGGCTGTATTACCAAAGGTCTCTGGTGTCGCCAAGGAAGAATTCGGCGGACCTCGTCGAGTGGCGCTAATTGGGCGTCCTAACGTCGGTAAGTCTTCACTCTTGAACAAGGCTGTTGGCTCGGAACGTGCCGTGGTCAACGACCTCGCCGGTACAACCCGCGATCCAATTGATGAGCAGGTAGAACTTGGCGGTAAGGTTTGGCGCTTCGTCGATACCGCAGGAATTCGCCGCCGTCTTCACCTGGCCCAAGGCGCGGACTTCTATGCTTCTCTCCGCACCGCTGCAGCGCTCGAACGCGCCGAAGTTGCCGTCGTTCTGTTTGACGTTACTCAGCCTATTAGCGAGGCAGACATTCGAATTGTTGACATGGCTCTTGAATCGGGCCGAGCGCTCGTGCTTGCATTCAACAAGTGGGATGAACTTGATGACGAACGTCGTCGCTACCTTGAGCGTGAGATCGAGCAGGACCTAGCGCACGTCGACTGGGCGCCTAGGGTAAACATCTCGGCAAAGACCGGCCGCCACCTTGAAAAACTCGTACCTGCATTGGAAGTTGCCCTCGACTCATGGGATCAGAGAATTCCAACTGGAAAGCTGAATGCCTTCATCCAGGAACTGACCATGGAGACACCTCACCCGGTTCGCGGCGGAAAGCAGCCTCGAATCCTGTTTGCAACTCAGGCCGGTAGCCGACCACCTAAGTTTGTTCTTTTCACTACCGGTTTCCTAGATCCTGGTTACCGTCGTTTCATTCAACGTCGCCTTCGTGAGACTTACGGTTTCGAAGGAACCCCGATTGAGGTTGGAATGCGTGTGCGCGAAAAGCGCAAGCGCACCTAAGCCAGTAGTATCAGCAATATGGCCACCCAAATGAACCTGAGCATCAGGCAGCAGTTTTTCACTGTGCCTAACTTGCTCAGCATGCTTCGCCTGGCCCTGGTTCCGGTGTTCCTGGTTCTGCTAATCAACGAGAAGTTCATTCTGGCTATTTGCACATTGGCGCTGGCTAGCTTGACCGATTTTCTTGACGGCTACTTGGCTCGCAGGTGGAATCAAATTACTCGACTTGGGCAACTTTTGGATCCTGCCGCCGATCGACTCTACATATTCTCGACCTTGGTTGGTTTGGCCTTCATCGGCCAGATTCCTACCTGGATTGTTGTCGTGATTTTCGCCAGGGACGCCATGCTCGCGGTTGCGTATGTGGTGTTGGCCAATTTTGGTTTTGGGCCGCTGCCGGTGCATTATTTGGGCAAAACAGCTACGTTTGCATTGCTTTACTCCTTCCCGTTGCTTCTGATGGCGAAAATTTGGACCACGGCAGCGCCAGCACTCATGCCATTGGCCTGGGCATTTGCTTTATGGGGTGTAGGCCTGTATTGGTGGGCAGGTTTCGTTTATTTACGTCAGGTTCGTGAAGTGGTTAAAAACAACCCTCAGGATTCACTAGGCTAGAAGTCTAAATAGGAGTGGGGTGAATGATGGATTTTGCAGATTCGAACGCAGCTGGGGCGCCAGATGAGGTTCAATCAACCTTGCGTTTTAGCGAAGACTTGCTTGCTGAATTCGGCTCAGACCTGAGCCGCGAAGAGCAGCTCGCCATTGAAGCACTTCCGTCGGGAAGCGCACTCCTGATCGTAAAGAGAGGCCCAAACGCAGGGGCCAGATTCTTGCTTGACCAAGACTTGACATCTGTTGGGCGACACCCAAATGCCGACATTTTCTTGGATGATGTGACTGTTTCGCGTCGTCACGCAGAGTTTGCTCGAGAGGGCAGCAAATTCACCGTTCGTGACTTGGCATCGCTAAACGGAACGTATTTCGACGGAGCCCGCATCGACGTGGTTCACGTCACAGATGGCTCTGAGGTTCAGATTGGCAAGTTTCGCCTAACTTTCTTCGCGTCGCGCGCCGATTCGCCGCAGGGGGCCTAATGGCCGCGGCAACAGCAGCGAACCTCTTTGAGGCGCGCCAATCAAAGCTTTTCAATATCGGCCATGTGCTAGCCGAACTTAACAAGGATTTCCAAGACCTAAGCCCATCGAAGCTTCGTTTTCTTGAAGAGCAGGGCCTTGTCTCTCCGCAGAGAACTACGTCAGGCTACCGAAAGTTCACTCAGCTTGACATTGAGCGAATTCGCATCGTCCTCGAATTGCAGCGCGACCAGTACCTCCCTTTGAAGGTGATTCGGGCATACCTGGCCGACCTAGATGAGGGCAAGCAACCGAGTTTGCCAAGCGGCGCCTCGGTAAACCCTCAACATTTGCGCCAGGCTCGAACCAAATCATTCAGCAAGATTGAGCTAACTGCGGAAACTGCAATCACGGATGCCCTGATTGCCGAAGCTCAAGATGTGAACCTCATCGGTTCGGAACCATTCGATTCAAAGGATGTGGAAATCGCTCGCGCGATTGTTCACTTGCAGCGATTTGGCATCGCACCGCGTCACCTGCGTGGCTTGAAAGCCTCGGCGGATCGAGAGATTGGGATCATTGAGGGTGTCGTAGCGCCGGTCTTGAGCAAGAATGACACAGCAAACCGCTCGAGAGCCGCTCATTACGCCGCTGAAATTGAGAATCAATTTGCCAGCATCCGCGCCGAGCTCATTCGCTCGGTTATTGGCAAAATCGACGCTTAAAAACCGCTTCAGGCGGCGCGACACGCCGTAACCGAAAATTAACCTTGATAAGTGCTCTTTAGCTACAACAATTAAACCTGTACTTGAACGTTGGACTTAGCTGAAAGGAGCCGACATGGACACCCCTCGTGACGGCGACGAAGCCAGCTATTCTCGCGGAATGTTGTTCACCGATGGTTTGCCATCGAACGACCCTAATGTTGGTTACCGCGGAACGTCAGCGGCAACTGCCTGCGGCATTACCTACCGCCAACTAGATTATTGGGACCGCACCGGGCTAGTTCAACCAAGCGTCCGTGGAGCTCATGGTTCAGGCTCACAGCGCCTCTATGCATTCCGAGACATCTTGGTTCTAAAACTTGTCAAGCGACTTCTCGACACCGGCGTATCGCTCCAGCAGATTCGCATCGCCGTAGATCAGCTACGAGCCGCCGGCATCAACGATTTGGCATCAATCACGCTTATGTCTGATGGCGCTCGCGTTTACCTCTGCACCACCCAGGATGAAGTCATGGACCTCCTAGGTCGCGGGCAAGGTGTCTTCGGAATTGCAATCGGTCGTGTTCTGCGCGAAGTCGAGGCAAGTTTGGTCAACATGAAGGAAAGTCACGTTGACGACATGGATGAACTGGCCGCTCGCCGCATCAATCGCAAGGCCGTCTAACCACGCCCAAAGCGTAACCCCGCGTTACATCTATGTTTCCGACCCGTCCCCGAAGCATTTTTTCGGTAGAATTACCTAATGTTCAAGAAGATTCTGGTTGCAAACCGTGGGGAAATTGCTGTTCGTGCTTTTCGAGCAGCTTACGAACTCGGAGCAAAGACAGTTGCTGTATTTCCTTATGAAGACCGCAACTCTACCCACCGGCTGAAAGCCGACGAGGCATACCAGATTGGCGAAATTGGCCACCCGGTTCGTGCGTATCTCGACGTTTCTGAGATCATCCGAGTCGCCCTTGAGAGCGGCGCGGATGCGATTTACCCTGGTTACGGATTCCTTTCAGAGAATCCAGAGTTGGCCGAGGCTGCCCGAGCTAACGGGATTGCCTTTATCGGACCGAGTTCTGAAGTTCTTGAAATGGCAGGCAATAAGGTCACGGCTAAAGAGTCTGCGATTCGTGCTGGAGTTCCTGTATTGGCTTCTTCGCCACAGTCAGCCGATGTTGATGAATTAATTGGTTACGCCGAAAAGATCGGTTTCCCGATTTTCGTCAAGGCAGTTGCAGGTGGCGGTGGCCGCGGAATGCGTCGCGTAGCCGAAGCAAAGGACCTTCGCGCGGCTCTCATTGAGGCTTCTCGTGAAGCCGACAGCGCCTTTGGTGATCCACGAGTGTTCTTGGAGCAGGCCGTATTGCGGCCTCGTCACATTGAAGTCCAAATCCTTGCCGACACTCAAGGAAACGTCGTACATCTTTTTGAGCGCGACTGCTCAATTCAACGTCGAAACCAAAAGGTCGTTGAGATCGCTCCAGCTCCGAAGATCACGGATGAACTTCGAGAGACTCTTTATCGCGACGCCGTTGCCTTTGCGTCTCAGATCGGTTATCAGAACGCTGGAACCGTCGAGTTCCTAATCGATACGGTTGGGCCGAATGCCGGCAAACACGTTTTCATCGAGATGAACCCGCGCATTCAGGTTGAGCACACCGTCACGGAAGAGATCTCGGATGTCGATCTTGTGCAGAGCCAGATGCGAATCGCGTCGGGGGAGAGTCTGTTTGACCTTGGTCTGACGCAGGACAAAATTCAGATGCACGGTTTTGCAATTCAGTGCCGCATCACCACCGAAGACCCAGCAGCAAACTTCCGCCCAGACACCGGCAAAATCACGACCTACCGCTCACCTGGTGGCGCAGGAATTCGCTTGGATGGTGGAACCGTCTCGACGGGTGCCGAAGTTAGCCCATACTTCGACTCGATGTTGGTCAAGTTGATTGCCACGGGTCGCGACTTCAAGACTGCGGTAACCCGTGCGAAGCGAGGACTTGCCGAGTTCCGCATCCGCGGTGTTTCAACGAACATCGCTTTTTTGCAGGCGGTTCTAGCCGACGAAATCTTCGCGACGGGCGACCTAAGCACCTCGTTTATCGATGAACACCCGGAGCTTTTCACTGCAAAACCTTCGCAAGACCGCGGCAGCAAGATAATTTCTTGGCTTGCCGATGTCACGGTAAACCAGCCAAACGGGCCGCGTGGTCACCAGTTGACTCCGGCTGCAAAGCTTCCTTCAATTGACATCAGTGCGCCTGCCCCTTCTGGTTCGCGTCAGCGCCTTCTCGAGCTTGGGCCAGCCGGTTTTGCCAAGGCGCTCCGCGCTCAGACTCAGGTGGCGGTCACCGACACCACCTTCCGTGATGCCCACCAATCACTCTTGGCGACAAGAGTGCGCGGGCGTGACCTCATCCAGGTTGCTCCTTATGTTTCTCGCCTAACTCCACAACTTCTATCGGTTGAAGGATGGGGCGGCGCTACCTACGATGTTGCGCTTCGATTCCTAGGAGAAGACCCTTGGGAGCGTCTGGCCGCACTTCGTCAGGCAATGCCAAACCTTTGCATTCAGATGCTGCTCCGCGGCCGAAACACCGTGGGCTACACGCCGTACCCAACCGAGGTGACCGAGGCCTTCGTGGCCGAGGCAGCCGCAACCGGTGTAGACATCTTCCGTATCTTTGACGCCCTAAACGACGTCGACCAGATGAAGCCTGCCATCGACGCCGTTTTGAAGACTGGTACCGCAGTGGCAGAGGTCGCACTTTGTTACACCGCAGATCTCCTAGACCCAGACGAGAAGCTCTACACTCTGGACTACTACTTGAACCTCGCTCAGCAAATTGTTGATGCAGGCGCGCACATTATCGCCATCAAGGACATGGCTGGACTCCTGCGTCCGGCAGCCGCTGAGAGGCTTGTGAAGGCTCTGCGGGAGCGATTTGACCTTCCAGTTCACCTTCACACTCACGATACTGCCGGTGGCCAATTGGCAACCCTTATGGCTGCCATCGGTGCCGGCGTGGATGCGGTCGATGTTGCAAGCGCACCAATGGCCGGAACCACGAGCCAGCCATCGGCCTCGGCATTGGTTGCGGCACTTGCTCACACAGAGCGTGACAGTGGCATTCCATTGTCGGCGGTAGCCGAGCTCGAGCCATACTGGGAGGCCGTTCGCAAGGTTTACCACCCATTCGAGTCTGGTCTTCCTGGGCCAACCGGTCGGGTTTATCACCACGAAATCCCGGGAGGGCAGCTCTCGAACCTTCGCCAGCAAGCAATTGCACTTGGTCTCGGTGACCAGTTCGAAAAGGTCGAGAACATGTATGCCTCGGCAAACGAAATCCTGGGCCGTCCGACTAAGGTGACACCTTCATCTAAGGTGGTTGGCGACCTTGCTTTGCACCTAGTCGCGGTGAACGCAGATCCAGCCGATTTCGCTTTGAACCCTCAGAACTACGACGTGCCTGACTCGGTTGTCGGCTTCATGGCTGGTGAACTTGGTGACCTTCCTGGCGGTTGGCCGGAACCATTCCGCACCAAGGTGCTCCAGGGTAAGAATCCTAAATTCGGAGTTACTCCAGTCTCGGCTGAAGACCTGGCGTCACTTGTTGGTAGCGACTCGGCTATCCGTCGTTCGACCCTTAATCGTCTTTTGTTCCCAGGCCCAACCGCAGATTTCTTGAAATCTCAGGAAACCTATGGAAATCTTGACCAAATTGACACCGTTGATTATCTCTATGGTCTCGAGCAGGGCCGCGAACACGTAGTTGAAATCGCTAAGGGCGTTCGACTCTATGTAGGTCTGGAGGCCATCGGAACGCCGGATGCCAAGGGCTACCGAACGGTTATGGCCACCCTTAATGGTCAGCTAAGGCCAATCAACGTGCGCGACCGAAAGATTGCGGTTGACACTGTGCAGGCGGAGAAGGCCGACACCGGCAACCTTGGTCATGTGGCAGCACCGTTCTCAGGTGTCGTGACCCTTCAGACTGTTGAAGGTGCGCACGTCGAGGTTGGCCAGCCAATCGCAACCATTGAGGCCATGAAGATGGAAGCAACCATAACTTCAAATATTGCTGGTGTGGTGCGCCGCCTAGCAGTTTCCAAGACCCAGGCGGTGGACGCCGGTGACCTGATTGTGGTCGTCGTCGCCGAATAAGTTCTAAAACGTTTACACGCCGGTCAGCTAGACTTGACCGGCGTGTAAACGTTTGTGAATATTCACACGCGCTCTCATAGGCGCTGATACGTTACGAGATTAAAGGAGATCGGTTTGGCTATTTGGGGTAAGAAACCAGAAGATGAGTCAACTGACTTTTTGGCACCACGCCCGGCAACCGACATCACAGTCCAGAAGAGCCATTCGCTCGCTGAGATTGCTGTTGATGCCGGTGCAGTTGATGTGACCCCGAGCACCTCATCAATCGAAATCATCGCGGAAGAGCCTCGTTTCCAAGCTCAACCGGAGACCTCTCTAGAGCCCGTCCGTAGAAGTAACTATTCTCGACGCGACAGCCTTCGAGGCGAGAACTTCGACCAACCTGAACCTGCTGCAATGCTCACAGCAGATCGACTTATCGATGTGTCCGCAAGAAACCGCCCAGCACCCGAATCTGGCTTCCGTCGTTTCCTTTACTTCTTGTCCCTCAAGACAATCAACCTGGGTGACTCCCTAAAGGTTCGCGAGCAAAAGGCGATCGATGCTCGCATAGGCGCGGCACTCGAAGGTGGAGCAAAGTTCCTTCCTGTGCTCACCCGAAAAGGCGGTGTTGGAAAGACCACTGTCAGCACCTTGCTTGGTATGGCGCTGGCCCTTTCTCGTGAAGATCGCATCATCGCGATTGACGCGAACCCAGACCGTGGAACACTTGCTGAACGCGTAAGTAAATCAACGCGCTTCACAGTCCGAGACGTGGTTAACCGTGCAGCAGCGATAGACGGTTTCACTGATTTCTCGACAATGGTTTCTCGTGACGTTACTCGACTCGACGTGCTTGCTTCTGACAGTGACCCAATGCTTTCGGAGGCTTTCGATGAGGGTGACTACAACGTCGTGGCCGACATGGCAGCCCGCTATTATTCAATCGTTCTAACCGACTGCGGCACAGGAATTGTCCACTCGGTAATGCGCCCAACACTTCAGCGCGCTAATGGTTTGGTTATCGTTTCCGGTGGTTCAGTTGATGAGGCTCGTTTGGCCTCTGAAACTCTAACTTGGCTTGAGGCAAACGGCTACGGCGACCTTGTTCGAAACTCAATTGTGGCGCTAAACACTGCTACTCAGGCAACTCAGCTGGTCAAACTTGATGAGATTGAGCAACACTTCAAGACTCGCGTTCGTCACGTAGTTCGAATCCCTTATGACCCAGCCCTTGCGGCGGGTTCTGTGATCAAGTTCAAGGACCTGCGCAAAGGAACCCGCGATGCTGCTCGCGAGCTTGCCGCTCTTGTGGTCGACGGTTTAAACAGCCCTCTATAAGCAGATGACCGTACGAGAAATTCGCCTCTATGGCGACCCCGTTTTGCGCACCACTTGCGACCCAATAAAGTCCATTGATGACAAGGTTAGGTCTCTGGTCGAGGATTTGATTGACACCACAATGCTTCCCGGTCGTGCTGGCGTCGCGGCTCCGCAAATTGGGGTGAGCCTTCGCGCATTCAGCTTTAATGTCGATGGCAAAGTTGGCTACCTAATCAATCCAGAGATTGTGGAACTAAGCGGCGAGAAGATTTTGGTCGATGAAGGATGCCTATCGGTTCCTGGTCTTTGGCACAAAACCCCTAGATATCAAACTGCTCGTGCTCGAGGCATCGACTTGGACGGAAACGAAATCGAGCTGGTTGGCAGTGGCCTTATGGCTCAAGCGCTCCAGCATGAATGCGATCACTTAGACGGCATGGTTTATCTTGGTCGCCTTGAGCCTGAGGAGCGCAAACTTGCAATGAAGCGTCTTCGCGACACAGATTGGTTTCTGAACTAAGCCCGTCGGGGTAGAACTAAATAACTTCCGCAGCTTCGGTGGTCTCGCCATAAATTTCATTCACTGCGGAGGCAAAGTCACGAAGGACTGCATCGCGCTTGATTTTCAGCGAAGGGGTAAGGTGGCCAGATTCCTCTGTCAGTTCTTTATCAATAATTACAAATTTCCGAATTGACTCGGCGCGAGAGAAGTGACGATTTACGCGGTCGATAGCCTTCTGAATCTCGGCGAGGACAATTGGTGATTTTGCAGCCTGCGCGAGGGTCATGCCCTTGTCTGCGCCGTTGTTGGCCAGCCAAATTGGCAGCATCTCAGAGTCCAAAGAAATCAAGGCGGCGACGAACGGTCGTTTGTCACCAATCACAACGGCTTGCCCAACCAGTGGGTCCGCTCGCAGGGGATCCTCGAGCGGAGCGGGCGCAACATTCTTTCCACCGGCGGTGACCAAGAGTTCCTTCTTCCGACCGGTGATGCTCAGGAAGCCATCGTCGTCTAATTCGCCGATGTCGCCGGTTTTAAACCATTCGCCTTCCATCGCTTCAGCTGTGGCCGCCGGATTGCGCCAGTAACCGCGCAAAATGTTGTTTCCGCGCAACCAGATTTCACCATCATCCGCAATCTTGATGCCTGTGCCTGGCAGGACACGACCAACCTTCCCGATTCGAAGTGAATCAGGGCGCCCGATCATGGCGGGCGCCGTGGTTTCGGTGAGACCATAACCTTCGAGGACGATAAGCCCAATTGCTCGATAGAAATGACCGAGGCGAGCGCCCAGGGGAGCGCCTCCGGACACAGCGTACTTGACCTGCCCACCCATCGCAGCGCGCAACTTTTTGTAGACCAGCAGATCAAAGAGCTTGTGGCGGGCCTTCTGAACGAGTGTCGGGCCACTCGGCGTATCAAGCGCCTTTGAATATGCGATGGCCGCGTAGGCGGCCGTGCGGAAAATCTTGCCCTTGCCGGCTGCTTCTGCTTTTTGTTCAGCCGAGTTATAAACCTTCTCGAATACTCGAGGAACCGCTAGCAAGAAGGTTGGTCGAAACGACACCATCGCTGGCCCTACATTCTTTGAGTCAGGCTGATGCCCAACCTTCACTCCGCCATGCACGCAGAGCACCTCAATGAACCGTGCGAACACGTGCGCCAATGGCAGGAACAACAATGTGCTGGCGCCCTCTGCGACCACCTGGGGCAACTCAAGGGTTGCATTCTTACTCAGTTCGACAAAACCGCGGTGAGTTAGCTCACAACCCTTTGGTTTTCCTGTCGTGCCCGACGTATAGATGATGGTTGCCAAATCACGTAACTTTGAGCTCTTGCGTTTCGATTCAATTGATTCGTTCGAGACTTCGCGACCATTCTTGATTAGCTGCTGGATGGCGTCAGATTCAATTTTCCAAACCTGGCGCACTAATGGAGCGCCAGCCTTGATTTGCTCAAATCTATTTAGGTGTTCGTCCGTTTCGAGGAACAAGGCCACGGCGTCCGAGTCAGAGAGAATCCATTCCATTTGCGATGGTGCTGAACTCTCGTAAATTGGCACCGGAACTGCACCGGCATACCAAAGTGCAAAATCGATCAGGGTCCACTCAAAACGAGTTCGACTCATGATGGCAACAGCTTGACCGGGCTGAATTCCTGAGGCTACAAGCCCTTTAGCAAGTGAGATGACCTGTGATTTAAAGTCCTTTGCCGAAAGATCAACCCATCGCCCATCCGCCTGCTCAACGGCGAACAGGGGGAGATTGGGAGTGCGTTTTACTCGCTCTTCAAGCAAGTCGGTAATGTTCTCGGTGTCTGCAGACACGACTAGCGGCTCGATGTCATAAGACTTCATCGTCACTCCTCAGCGCAGTTCGTTTCCACAACTCTAGCGGTCTTGTGGTCGCTAAACTTTGAGTTGCGAACGCAAGTTTCTTATTGAGTTAGAGGTCAGGCATGCACGCAATCGGAATCGATATCGGTGGAACAAAGATCGCCGGTGCGCTCGTCGATGCTCAGGGAAAAATCGTTTTTGAGGAACGCGTTCCTTCGCCTGCGGGTGACCCCGAAGCCATGGTCGATGCTGTCGTTGGGCTTATTAAGCGACTGTCTGAGAATCATGAGGTTATCGGAGCAGGTGTTGCCGCCGCCGGTTTCATCGATGCCGAACAGTCGACAATCATCTATGCACCAAACATCAGCTGGAGAAATGAGCCATTCAAAGCGAAACTGGAAGCGAAACTAGACATCCCGGTAATCATCGAAAACGATGCAAATGCCGCTGGATGGGCTGAGTATCGCTATGGAGCGGGTCGTGGCTACAAGCACATGATTATGCTCACGATCGGCACTGGAGTCGGCGGTGCGGTCATTGCCGATTCACACATGCTTCGTGGAGGATTCGGTATCGCCGGCGAACTAGGGCACCTCCGCATGGTTCCGGACGGCCTACTTTGCGGTTGTGGGCAGCACGGCTGCCTGGAGTCTTATGCTTCTGGGTCGGCTTTGCTTCGCTCGGCGAAGGAGCTCGCCGCCTCTGGCGACCCAGATGGAAAGCGCCTTCGTGAGATCGAAGCTGAGGCTGGTCAGATGACGGGGCTTGAGGTCTACAAAGCTATCCTCGAACTAGACCCGGGTGCACTTCGAATTTTGAATGAGCTTGGAGCTTGGTTGGGTCAGGCGATTGGAAGCCTGGTGGCCGTGCTCGACCCTGAGGTTGTCGTGATCGGTGGTGGAGTAAGTGCCGCCGGTGATTTACTGCTAAACCCAATTCGTGAGGCCTACCTGGCTCACCTCCCCGCTCGCGGCTATCGACCTGAGCTCAAAATAACCGCAGCGGAATTTGTGAATGACGCCGGCGTCGTTGGCGCGGCCGACCTAGTTCGGGTCGCTTTCCGCGACCGATAAACTAGAAGTTCGAGTCGAATCAGCGGAGGGAGGCGAATTGGCTTACTTTATTTTGAAGACTTTCGTCCTCGGCCCACTGCTTCGCGTGCTTTTTCGCCCTTGGGTTCGCGGGATGGAGAACATCCCATCCTCTGGTGCGGTCATCTTGGCCAGCAACCATCTTTCTTTCTCAGATTCAATTTTTCTGCCGCTGATGAGCCGCCGCCCGGTTGTGTTTCTTGCGAAAAGTGAATATTTCACCGGTAAAGGAATTAAGGGTGCGTTGACCCGTTGGTTCTTCAAAGCTACTGGCCAACTTCCTATTGACCGATCTGGCGGTAAGGCTTCCGAAGCGTCGCTGAACACAGGTTTAGGTGTTTTGGCTCAGGGGCAAGTTCTGGGAATCTATCCCGAGGGCACAAGAAGCCCGGACGGCCGCCTCTACCGCGGCCGAACCGGAATCGCACGAATGGTGCTCGAGGCAAAAGTTCCAGTCATTCCGGTTGCGATGATTGACACTGAAAAGGTGCAGCCAATTGGTCAGAGGCTCCCGAAAATTCGTCGGATTGGCATAGTTGTGGGCGAGCCTTTGGATTTTTCTCGCTTCGACGGCATGGAGGGTGACCGCATCGTTCTTCGCGCGGTTACAGACGAGATCATGTACGAACTCAAGCAATTGAGTGGTCAAGAATACGTGGATGCATACGCGTCATCGGTAAAAGAAAAACGAGCTCGTCTAGCGCGCTAGGTGAGTCAGGCAGGAAATCATAATGAATGAACCAATAGTGAACGCGGACCCGACAGTCATCGCCGGCCTCGACAACTATTTGAACCTGCCTGCCAAACAGCAGCCAACATGGCCGGACGCCGACGAAGTAGCAGCTGTCCGAGCAGAACTCGCTGTTCAGCCTCCTCTAGTTTTCGCCGGTGAAGTCGACATTCTTCGCGCCCGCTTGGCAGAAGCCGCCTCTGGCAAGGCTTTCTTGCTTCAAGGTGGCGACTGTGCCGAAACCTTTGCCGATGCAACCGCTGATCGAATCCGTAACCGGGTGAAGACTCTTTTGCAAATGGCGGTTGTGCTTACCTACGGCGCATCAATGCCTGTAATCAAGATGGGGCGCATGGCTGGTCAATTCGCCAAGCCTCGCTCAAGCGATTCTGAGACTCGGGGGGACGTAACTCTGCCGGCCTACCGTGGTGACATCGTGAACGGCTATGACTTCACGGAAGAGGCGCGAGTTCCAGACCCAAAGCGCATGCTGAAGGCGTACCACACGAGCGCCTCAACACTAAACCTTATTCGCGCGTTCACGCAGGGCGGCTTCGCCGATCTTCGTTCGGTGCACGAATGGAACCGCGGTTTTGCCGACAACCCAGCCAATGCCCGTTACCAGTCGTTGGCTCAGGAAATCGACCGAGCAATCAAATTCATGGCAGCGTGCGGCGCAGACTTCAATGAGCTTCGAACCACCGAGTTCTATGTCAGCCATGAAGGTCTGCTCATGGACTACGAACGTCCACTAACTCGCATTGACTCGCGCACCGGTAACCCATATTTGACCTCTGGTCACTTCATTTGGATTGGTGAGCGCACGCGTCAGATGGATCACGCACATGTTGATTACCTGTCTCGAGTTAGGAACCCAATCGGTGTGAAACTCGGCCCGACCACTCAAGTGGAGGACGTTGTCGAGCTCATTGAAAAACTGGACCCCAACCGCGAACCGGGCCGATTAACTTTCATCACTCGCATGGGCGCTAGCAAGATCCGCGAAGAACTTCCAAAGCTCGTCGAAGCAGTTCGCGATTCAGAAGCGAACCCGCTTTGGATCACTGACCCAATGCACGGTAACGGAATAACCACGAAGAATGGCTACAAGTCGCGCCGCTTTGACGACGTCATGGATGAGGTTAGAGGTTTCTTCGAAGTCCACAAGAACGCCGGTACATTCCCTGGCGGAGTTCACGTTGAACTAACAGGAGATGACGTTGCCGAGTGCCTCGGCGGTTCAGACGAGATCGATGAGGCGGCACTTGAAGAGCGCTATGAGTCATTGTGTGACCCACGTTTGAACCATATGCAGTCACTTGAACTTGCGTTCCTTGTCGCTGAGCAGCTTTCAAAGCGATAAAAATTTCAAATAAAAAAAGGGCGACCCAATCGGGTCGTCCTTTTTTATTTGGTTGAAACGGTTACTGAGTCTCCGGCCTTCAGTTTGGCGCCCGCTGCCTCGCTGGAACGCTTAACTTTCACGATTCCCCAGTTGCTTTGAATTTGGTCTGTGTTCACGATTACGGTGAGCCCCACGCCTTCCAGAAGAGCTTTAGCCGCAAGCACGGTTTCGCCGATAACCTTTGGCATAATCACGACATTTGGCCCCTTCGAGACCAACAGTTTTACTGAACCTCCGGATCCAAGAGGTTTGGTTTGTGGCACTAATCCGATTGCCTTGCCCGGGGTAACTGTGTCGCTAAATTCTTCCTGAATAGAAGAAATCTTGAGTCCAGTTGCTTCGATGGCGGTTACCGCGATTGCTTGATCGATACCAGATACTACGGGAATAGAACCAAGTGAAACGTTCAGATCTATCGATGTGCCCTCGGGGATGGGTGTTCCATCCGCGCCCAAGTAATCGTAAATTTGGCCGATTGGATGAATATCGAACCAAGAGTTGACCGCACCCAATTTGAACCCAGCGGAAAGCAGTTTCGCTGTGGCTTCAGCCACATTCAGGTTCAATAAATTTGGCGCCGAAACCATTTTTGGGCCGAGTGAAACAAAGAGTTTGAGATCTGTTCCCTTAGCAATGTATGAGCCAGCTGCCGGTTCGGTTCGGATTACCAATCCTTGGCTCACAGTGAGACTGTTCTCGTTTACCAGCGTGATGTGTGGCTCCAACAGGCTAAGTTGACCCTCCGCGGCAGTCACAGTTCGGCTTGTGAGATTCGGAATCGCGGCAAGGGCGCCTGGACCAGATCCAAACCACCAGCCTAGCCCGCTTCCAAGAATAACCACAAGGAAACTGGCAACCAGAAGTTTGAGCCCGACCCGGTGTTGACCAAGCGTAACGTCTAATCCCTGGCTCTTTACTGAAAGTGGTTGAAGGACCTGAGTGGATGAGGAGTCGAAAATATACTCCACCTCGGAGTTTGGGCTCAAAATCGCCTGAGTTTCGCCGTGGCGAATAATCTCGGTTGCATTGGCGGTAGATGTCAATTCAGTTTTATTGATCTCAAAGTCCATGACCGAAGTTTTGTCACCTTTGCCAGATTTCAGATCAGTGATCAGAAGGTTCACTTTGCCGAGCATTTCTCCAGCATCGTTTGGTCGATCGCTAGGAAGTTTCGAGGTGGCCCAAGCAACCAATTTATCCACGGCAGGTGGTGTCGCCGGTGCCAAGTTCGAAGGTGCAGGAACCGTTGAATTGGCATGTTGGTAGGCGATTTGAACCGCCTGCTCTCCTTCGAAAGGTTGTTTTCCAGTGAGGAGCTCGAACAGCAAAATACCGGCGGCGTAGACGTCGCTGCGCGCATCGGCCAGGCCTCTGGTCACCAACTCGGGGGATAGGTAGGCAATCGTGCCAACAAGGTCACTGCCGCTGGTGTGCTCAGTTATCGCTCTTGCCAAGCCGAAGTCGCCAAGTTTGACTCGGCCATCATCGGCGAGCAGAACGTTCTCTGGCTTTAAATCACGATGCAGGATACCGGCGCTATGAGCAGCCGAAAGGCCGGACAAAATCTGAGCCAACATCTCCAGAGCACGAACTGCGGGAAGTGGCCCATACTCGCTAAGTGCGTCTCTCAGAGTTATGCCAGAAACGTATTCCATGACCAAGTAGGTAGTTTGGCCATCGGTTCCTTGGTCGAAAACATTTACCAAGTTTGGGTGCGAAAGCCGCGCCGCCGTTTTTGCCTCTAGTACAAATTTTTCCTGGAAACCTGGATTGTTTGCGAGGTGGGGGTGGATAACCTTGACGGCAACTTCACGATCGAGTCTTTGATCGGTTGCAAGGTAAACGGTGGCCATGCCTCCGCTGGCTACTTGTCGCTGAATTTGATAGCGATTGCCAACCACTTGGCCAATGAGATTAGACATTTGCCACTGATCGCTTCATGTCAATATCGTGCCACAGTCCGCGTTTGTTTAGGCACAGGCAAAAAGGTGTGGCAATCTTGAGGTGTGAGTGACGTATTAGC
The DNA here is from genome assembly GCA_947452675.1 of Microbacteriaceae bacterium. Taxonomy (GTDB): domain Bacteria; phylum Actinomycetota; class Actinomycetes; order Actinomycetales; family Microbacteriaceae; genus Rhodoluna. The sequence continues at coordinate 30,718 of CANGDL010000001.1, forward strand.
CTCTGTGGCATCTTGGATTACCGTTCCCGACGCGGCCGAACTTATGGGCGTGCCTCTGGGGCGAGTTCGACGATTCATCGAAGAACATCAACTGGTGGCTGTGAAGCGCGACGGCGTGGTGAGCATCCCAGCAGAAACCATTGTGGATGGCGAGCCGCTCGCAAGCCTTCACGGAACAATCATCGTGTTGCTTGACTCGGGGTATTCGCTAGATCAGGCAGTGGAGTGGCTTTATACCCACGACAACCAGTTGCCTGGAACCCCAATGGAGTTTCTCCTCAAGGGGCACAAGTCGGCTGTTCGTCGCTTGGCCATGGTTCAGGCTCTCTAAGCCGCTCGGTTAATTACCTTTAGCGCTAAAGCGCGTAACTGCTCCTTGGCGCGAGGGTCAATTTCTAGACTCTCAAGCGCATTCAGGCTTTCAGCCGCGAGTTCTTCCATCATTCTCTCGGTTTTCGATAGCGCACCAGATTCAGTGATGGTTTGCTGCATAAAAGCTATTTGCTCTGGCTCGAGTTCGCGGCTGGCTAGTAGCTCTTCAAAAATGCGACCAATTGAAGATTGCAAATTTTGCAGGGTAAGGGCCACCAAAACAGTCCGCTTTCCCTCTCTCAGGTCGTCGCCAGCGGGTTTTCCAGTTACTGCCGGTTCGCCAAACACCCCAAGGATGTCGTCGCGAAGCTGAAACGCCATGCCAAGTGGGATTGCAAAGGCCGAGAGGCCGCGAAGTAAGCCGGCCTCTGCGCCAGCAAACGCAGCGCCGATGAGCAGAGGAGCCTCGATCGTGTATTTCGCCGTCTTATAAAGCATTACTCGGTTAGCTCGGCCAAAAGCTTCGTCAACCGACCTCGTGGAAGCAGAGTTTTCTTCGAGAACATCTAGGTATTGACCCGCCATGACCTCTACGCGCATTTTGCTGAACTCATTCCGACAGGCTGTTTCGATGTCGTTGTTTGGAGCCGCCAACAGGGCATTGCCGAAAATTTCGCTGCTCCAGCCGAGCATCAGGTCTCCGACCAGGACCGATCCGGCGACGCCGAATCTCTCTGGGCTTCCCGCCCAACCGGAGGCCTTGTGCAAGGCTTCGAATCTTTTGTGAACCGCAGGTGCGCCACGTCGCGTGTCCGATTGGTCGAGCAAGTCATCATGCACGAGAGCCGCAGCATGGAACATCTCGAGCGCCGCAGTTACGCCAACCATCGCCGCAGCCGAAGCCTGGCGTTCACTTTCAGATTGGCGAACTGGAGCACTCGCTAGCGCTCCAACCCAAGACCAATAGCAGAATAAAGCTCTAAATCTTTTGCCGCCCGCGAGGAGGCTCTGCGTGTAGTCAACTACTGGGATTAGATCGGGCGAGATGCTGTTGAAGTCATCTCTCCGTGCGACGCAGAATTCGTCCAGGTTTTCTTGAATTAGGTCAAGTAGGGTTGCAGATTCACTCACAGGAATAGCCTAACTCTCCGTTTCGTTTACATAAGTGGCGCGGAAGCGTAGTGTTGAACTATCGGCGGAGGACACCAATGGCACTTTCAGATCGCGAACAAAGACTTCTTGATGAACTCGAACGCGGCCTGTATGCCTCAGATCCAAATCTTGCCCACAAAATTAGCAGCTCGGGAGCCAGAACACCGGCGAGATTGATTGCCGGCCTTGTTATTAGCCTTATCGGCGTCTCATTAATCGTTTTCGCGGTGATGATTCAGGTCGCATTCTTCGGCGTGTTCGCGTTTCTCGTAATGCTAACGGGTCTGATTGTTGCAAGCTCGAACCTCACAGCAAGCGCAGAGCGAGGCGCAAAATCATCGGCCGGCCCGAAATCTCAGTCGCGAAATGTATTTGAGGAACGCTGGAACAGGCGCCAGGGAGAATAGCTTCATTTACCTCCACCAACACTCTCGAACTTAGGTTTGAGAGTATTTTTTTGCCCATTTTTGGTCCACTTCGAACCATTTTCCTCCACTCGTTATATCCCTGTTACTTATTGGTAATTACGACACGCCGGGTGTGAAAACAAGGTAAAAATATTAGGTTTGTGGAACAAAGTGGGGTAAAGTGGAGTAAAGCGGAATTTCAAAGAAACGAAAGGGGGAAATGATGCTTCTAGGTCAGCACTCACCAAAGTTGGACGAGAAAGGGCGCGTCATTCTCCCTGCCAAATTCCGCGAGGAGCTTCAGGGCGGTTTGGTTATCACTCGCGGTCAAGATCGCTGCCTGTTCGTTTTTAGCGCCGCAGAGTTCGCTCTGGTCAACGACAAGATTCGTCAGGCTCCAGTAACCAATGCGGAAGCGCGCAACTACCTACGAGTTTTTCTGTCCGGAGCTTCCGATGAACAGCCAGACAAGCAAGGTCGAGTAACAATCCCGGCCACGTTGCGTCAGTATGCGGGCCTTGACAAAGACCTCGTAGTTGTCGGTGTCGGCAACCGTGCCGAGATCTGGGACGCCAAGGCCTGGAGCGAATTCCTGAATACTCACGAAGCCTCATTCTCGAATGTTTCGGAGGAGGTGATTCCTGGACTCTTCTAGCCTGTTTCTAGATCTCCACCCGTTCATAACCGCTAAAAACCAAGCTGGCGGCGAATGGATGGGGTTCTGGACACAGGAACTTCCGGGAAAACATGTCGAAGAAGATTTCTGAACTACACGCTCCTGTAACTCTGGAACGAACCATCGAACTTCTAGCCCCCGCTCTCGAGGTCGAAGGTGCAGTTTTCGTCGACGGCACGCTGGGTCTAGGCGGTCACAGCGAAGCTTTTCTGGAGCGTTTCCCAAAGCTAATCCTCATAGGAATCGACCGAGACACCAACGCGTTGGAGCTTGCTGGGGAACGCCTTGCCCGTTTCAGCGATCGCATTCACCTCGTTCACGCCGTCTATGAAGAAATCGAAGATGTCCTTGATGAACTAGACATCGATGAGGTGCAGGGGATCCTGCTCGACCTAGGCGTTTCATCGATGCAGCTGGATGAGGCCGACCGCGGTTTTGCCTATTCCTACGAAGCTCCACTAGACATGCGCATGGATGCAACTCAGGGTAAGACCGCAGCTGACATTGTGAACTCCTACTCGGAGCAGGAATTAGCTCGAATCTTCAAGGAATTCGGTGAGGAACGCTACGCCAAGGGTGTTGCCAAGGCCATCGTCGAAGCGCGAAAGACCATCCAGTTCAGCACCAGTACTCAGCTTGCCGGTCTGATCGCCAAGGTGATCCCATTCATACCAGGCAAGAGTAGTGGCCACCCAGCAAAGCGAGTTTTCCAGGCTCTACGCATCGAGGTAAACGGGGAACTTGAGGTGCTTGAGCGAACCATGCCAGCTTCAATTCGCGCGCTTGCCGTCGGCGGGAGAATCGTCGTCTTGTCTTACCACTCGCTCGAAGATCGAATCGTAAAGCAGGCGCTTGTCGCCGCAGCGAATTCATCTGCTCCGCTAGAGCTCCCATTTGAACTTCCAGAGCACGCTCCGGTCCTGCGCCTTTTGGTGAAGGGTGCCGAAGCTGCCACCGCCGAAGAAATCGCCACAAACCCACGAGCCGCATCGGTGCGACTGCGTGCAGCAGAAAAGATCCGGAGAGCAGCATGAGCACAGCACGTTTGACCCAGGCACCGACAGCAGTCCGTCAGCTGCCTGCGCGCGCAAGCCTTCGCTCTATCAACCTCTCGGGTCTCACGAACTCTTCCTCGAGTCGCGTCATCGTGGCAACAATCACGCTTGGTGCCGTAGCAATCGCCATCCTCCAGCTCTTGCTTCACATCGCAACCTCAAGTTCGGTTTATGAGCTTTCTCACCTTCAGACCGAAAAGCGCGAGCTAAGCACCACCACTCAGATTCTTGGTCAGCAGGTGGATTCTCTCGCTTCACAGCAGAACCTGGCTAACGCGGCCGAGAAGCTTGGAATGATTTCGAACGCCAACCCAGTGTTCCTGCGCTTGGCTGACGAGAAGGTTTTTGGAAAGCCAAAGGCTGCATTGACTGCAGACGGGCGAGTATCAAGAAACCTTGTTCCAAACTCGGCAATGACCAGCAGTTCGATCATCGCGGCACCCACGGCCATCCAAGCGGCGGATGGGTCAACCTCAACTATCGCTGGCGCACCTCAGGCAGCCGCCTTCATCCCTGTGAACGCGAATGTCGCTAACCCTTCAACGGCAGTTCATTCGGTAGTTTCTACTAGTGGCGGTATCCCAGCGTCACCAACTCACTAGTTCAAGGCAGGTCGGCGGATGGCATATCTGACGCCTGGCGACCCTAGGAGCAGGCTTCGCAAGATTCAGATCTTGGTCGTAGCGATCGCCGTGCTTTTTGGTGCTCGACTAATTGATCTTCAAATCGTTGAGGCAGATGCAATCAACGCTAAATCGTATGCAAATCGAGCGGTCTCCCGAGTTCTGCCTTCGATTCGCGGTGATATCACCGACGGCACCGGCGCGGTGCTTGCTCACACAGTCTTCAAATACGACATCAATGCCGCGCCCGACATCGTTGCTCCGTTCAACCGAAAGGTAAACGGCCAGGATGTGCAAATTAGCGTTCAACAGGCTGCCACCGAAATTTCTACCCTGGTCGGTCAGACGCAACCCGAGGTTCTCGCAAAACTTGTCGGAACCGGAAAATATTCTCAGGTTGCCAAGGCTGTCGATGCCGAGGTTTACCGACAAATTAAAAATCTGGATATCCCATGGCTATTTTTTGACCCACGCCCAGCGCGCGTTTATCCCAACGGTGCAGTTGCCGGAGGAATCCTCGGTTTCCTTGACCCAGACGGAAAGCCCCTTGAAGGAATTGAGCTCGCACAAAATGCCTGCCTAGCGGGCAAGGATGGCGAAGAGACTTATGAAAAGGGCGTCGATGGCATTCGAATTCCATCAAGCGCTGTCACATCTAAGGCAGCCGTACCTGGCAAAAGCATCAAGCTGACAATCAATGCGGATCTCCAATATTTCGCTCAGCAGGTTCTAACTGCTAACGTTGCCAAACTTCAGGCCGATTGGGGCACGGCTGTGGTTATCGAAGTGAAGACCGGCAAGATCCTGGTTGCCGCGGATGCGCCTAGCTATGACCCAAACCAGCCGGGCAAGTCATCCGTAGATAATCGAGGATCTCGAGTTTTTAGAACATCGTTCGAGCCTGGTTCAACTATGAAAATGGTTACAGCTGCCACAGCGATAGACACCGGCAAGGTCACGCCAGAAACTCACTTCATCGCACCATTTGGTTTGACCATTCCGAATTCGAACGGATATCGCGTTACGGACAGCCACGTGCACGGCAATGATCGCCTTACGGTGGCCGGTGTGCTTCGAGACTCTTCAAACACCGGTGCGATGCAGATCGGCAATCGCGTTCCTTGGCAAACCCGCTACACCTACATGCAGCGATTCGGAGTAGGTTCCATGCCTGGCTCAGGTTTTCCGGGTGAGAGTGCCGGACTTCTCAACACGCAAAGCACTTGGGCTAATGACGTTGTGAAGCGTTACGTATCTACCTTTGGTCAAGGTGTCTCGGTCACACCATTGCAATCAGCGATGATGTATCAAGCGGTTGCGAACAAGGGAATCAGACTTCAGCCTCAGCTGATTGAAGGATGTGTTGACGCTTCAGGCAACATGACCAAGGTCACTAAGGACAAAGCTCCGGTTCGGGTGGTTAGCGAGGCAACCGCAAAATCTACTCTCGATATTCTTGAGAAGGTCGTTGAGCAGGGTGGCATCGGAAAGCACGCCGCAGTGCCAGGCTATCGCGTCGGTGGTAAGACTGGAACCGCGCAAATTATCGACCCGAACACGGGCCGTTATGGCAACCTACATGCCATTTCCTTTATTGGTTTAGCGCCGGTGGACGACCCTCAATATGTGGTTGCGGTAACAGCCTATAAATCTCGCACGGTGAGCAATTCACTCGGAGCGACCCCGATTTTCAAGGCCATCATGTCGCAGGTGTTGCGCACCTATCGCGTCCCACCTTCAACTACAAAATCAGCGAACATTAAGACACAGTGGTAGTGAGGTTATGGTGAAAGAATCAATCCCGCCGATCCTTCGACCTGAGTCGGTCGAACCGGTTAAACTTGTCGATTTTGCAGCAAGGTTTGGGCTCGAGTCGGTGGGCTCCATCGATAACGTGTGGCTAACAGGCATAAGCATGAACACTGGCGACCTCCGCCCGGGCGACCTCTTCGTTGCAATGCCCGGCAAGAAAACCCACGGGGCGAACTTTGCGCCGAAAGCGGTCGAACTAGGCGCCGTCGCCATTGTGACTGACCGAACCGGCCTAGAAATTCTCGAGTCGCCTGCACTGCCTGTCCTGCTGCTCGAGAACCCTCGCGCGCAGTTGGGTGACTTAGCAGCTTTCGTCTATGGCAACGTTCCAGGCAACATGCCGAAGTTATTTGCCACCACCGGAACCAACGGAAAGACCTCGACTAGCTACCTAATTGAGGGCATCCTGCGTCAGTTGGGTGAAGTTACCGGCTTGACTTCAACTGCTGAGCGCCACATCGCCGGCGAAATTATTGTGAGTCGCCTCACCACTCCGGAATCACCTGAAATGCAGGCTTTGATAGCTCGAATGCGTGAAAAGGGTGTGACATCGGTGGCCGTTGAAGTTTCAGCGCAGGCGCTCTCGCAGTTGCGGGTAGACGGGATGCACTTTGACGTCGTCGGCTTCACAAACCTGAGTCACGACCACCTCGATGACTATGCCGACATGCAGGCCTACCTCGAAGCCAAATTGCCTCTATTCACCAAGAAACGCGCGGAACGTGGTGTCGTGTGCCTTGATTCCGTATTTGGCAAAGCGTTCGTTAGGCAAAGCGAAATTCCCGTGGTCACAATAACAAGCCAGATGGGTGTCGACGCCGATTGGCACGTGGGCATCACCGCTGAAACGCCGTCATATACCTCGTTCGTTCTTGCTGGCCCGGATGGCGTCAACATCCGTTCGCGTGTGCCGCTTCTGGGTGCTCACATGGCCGCAAATGCCGGCTTAGCCATCGTTATGTTGATTGAAGCTGGTTTTAGTGCCGAAAAAATTCAAGCGGCAATCCTAAATGGCATCGAAGCCTATTTACCAGGTCGAACAGAACGTGTCACCGGTGCAACGGGACCTGATGTTTATGTGGATTTCGGCCACAGTCCAGATGCTTTTTTGAACACGCTTTCGGCAGTTAGAAAGGTGACCGAGGGGCGAGTATTTATGGTCTTTGGCGCCGATGGTGATCGCGATGCGAGCAAGCGTCCTGATATGGCTCGCGTTGCCGCAGAAGGCTGCGATGTTTTGGTTATCACCGATCACCATCCTCGCTTTGAGGACCCTGCATCGATTCGAAAAACCCTGGTTGATGCGGCGCAGGCGGCGCGACCAGAACTTGAAATTTATGAAGTAAGCCCACCTGAAGCGGCAATTCGTAAGGCTGTTTCGCTTGCTAAGCCGGGCGACGCAATTCTCTGGGCGGGGCCGGGACACCAGGACTACCGTGACATTAGGGGAGTGCGAACTCCGTATTCGGCGCGCGCCGAAGCGCGCGCGGCACTTAAGGAAAACGGCTGGGTATGATTTCACTTTCGCTGGCTGAAATCGCCGAGGCTATTGGCGGCCAAATCTCGAGTAAAACTGCACTTGCCACGGATGACCTTTTCGTTACGGGCTCAGTTGAAACCGATTCGCGCCAAGTTAAACCAGGGAGTCTCTTCTTCGCCCGCCCCGGTGAAGTCACGGACGGGCACCTTTTTATCGGTTCTGCACTTGAAAATGGAGCCATTGCCGCGGTCGTTGACCACGTTGTTGCTGAAGACATGCCTCAGATTCTGGTAGACGACGTAACTGTAGCCCTAGGTAAATTGGCGAAATACGTTTTGGAACGCATCCGTGAGGTTAGCGAACTCGAGGTCATCGGCATTACTGGCTCTAACGGCAAGACAACGACGAAAAACATGCTTCGCGCGATTCTTAGCGAGAGCGGCCCAACGATTGCTCCAATCGAGTCATACAACAATGAAGTTGGCGCGCCGATTTCGATCTTGAAAGCTACGTTCGAAACCAGATTTTTGGTGGTCGAACTCGGCGCCGGTGGCCCTGGCAGCATTGCCTATCTGACCGATATCGCTAAACCAAATATCGGAGTTTTGCTAAAAGTTGGGCTGGCCCATGTCGGCGAATTCGGAGGCATTGAAGGCACAGCAAAAATTAAGGGTGAGTTGGCCGCGGGGCTAAGCGCCAAAGACCTATTTATTGGCAATGCCGATGATGGTTACGTTCGAGACATGGAGACACTAGCCAAACCCGTATGGTTTGGAACAGCGCCCGATGCCGCCTATCGAGCCACTGACCTTCAGCTCGATATCACAGGCACAAGCTTCGCCATGCATTGGCCTGACGAGGAAACTAAAAAGGTTACTCTTCAAATTTTGGGCGAGCACCACGTGATGAACGCTCTCGCTTCCCTGGCTGTTTCCGATCAACTGCACATTCCTAGAGCACAGGCAGTTGCCGCATTGGAAGCCATGCCGCTTGCCGAGCGTTGGCGAATGCAACTTTCCACGCGCGAAGATGGCGTATCAATCATCAATGATGCGTATAACGCCAGCCCGGACTCGATGAAAGCTGCTTTGCAAACTTTGGCCCAGCTTGGCAAGTCGGGTCGCCGAACCATCGCCATCCTCGGAGAAATGGCAGAGCTCGGTACTTTCTCGCGAGAGCAACACGACGCGATAGGTCGAATCGTGGTTCGGTTAAATATTGATCAACTCGTGGTCGTTGGCGAGGCTGCGAAGTTAATTCACATGGGTGCGGAACAAGAGGGATCTTGGGGTGGTGAATCGAAATATTTCGATTCGATTGCCGAGGCTTTGGCCTATGTTCGTGGAATGCTAGTTGCTGGTGACATCGTGTTGGTTAAATCATCGAAGTCGGCCAATCTCAGACATCTGGGAGACGATCTAATGGAGGTTAAACCGTGAGAGCGATTCTGCTCGCCGGCGCAGTAGCAATGGCGTTTACCCTTCTGGTCACACCGGGCTTTATCTGGCTATTCCGCCGGCTAAAGTGGGGCCAATTCATCCGAGAAGATGGGCCGCAGAGCCACAAGACTAAGCACGGAACGCCAACTATGGGTGGCGTGGTCATCATCGTGGCAGTTGTTCTCGGTTACTTTGTCGGCAAACTGGCAAACTTCGAAGCCCCTACCGCATCGGCATTATTGGTTTTGTTCATGCTGGTTGGCCTCGGATTGGTCGGCTTCATCGATGACTTCATAAAGACTCATAAGCAAAGAAGCTTGGGACTAACCGGTTGGGCGAAAATTGCACTCCAAGGCGTTGTGGCCACCGCCTTCGCAATCATGGCTTTGCAATTTCCCAACGATCGCAATCTGACACCAGCGTCTACAAAAATATCCTTCACTCGAGACCTGCCAATCGATCTGATGTTCTTCGGTTCGGTAATCGGAGTGATCCTCTTCATTGTGTGGATCTACTTCCTCGTTGCCGGAACCTCAAATGGTGTGAACATAGCAGACGGCCTAGACGGCTTGGCGACCGGTTCTAGCATCATGGCAATTGGCGCGTATGCAATCATCGGGTTCTGGGAATTTAACCAGAGCTGCGGTTCCGTCGCAGAGAATCTCTCCTCTTGCTACAACGTTCGCGACCCGCTTGACTTAGCCGTAGTAGCTTCGGCGCTAGTCGGGGCGCTGGCCGGTTTCCTTTGGTGGAATACTTCACCCGCCCAAATCTTCATGGGAGACACAGGTTCCCTCGGTCTCGGCGGAGCACTGGCGTCATTAGCGATTCTTTCGAGAACTGAACTTCTCCTCGTCCTAATCGGCGGCATCTTTGTTATTGTCACCGGTTCAGTAATCATTCAGCGAGGTTGGTTCAAACTCACCAAGTGGCGCACGGGAACTGGGCGCAGGGTTTTCTTGATGAGTCCGCTTCATCATCACTTTGAGCTCAAAGGTTGGGCACAAATTACGGTGGTCATTCGCTTCTGGATTATTTGCGGGCTATCCGTGCTCACTGGCATTGGGATCTTCTACATCAACTGGATCTATGGTTAGTTTGAATGGCTGACCTTGACCAATTAACCAGTTGGCATTCCAACTGGGACGAAATTCACGCACTTGTCTTCGGGCTTGGCGTATCCGGATTTTCAGCCGCAGACACGCTGGCGGAACTCGGCGCAAAGACCCTCGTGGTCGCCAAAAATGCCGAACCTGATTTGCTCGACATCCTTGACGTCATCGGAGTCCCTCATATCACCGGCGATGCCGCAAATGGTGTGCCAGCGGCTGTTGTGGAATTCAAACCAGATCTCGTAATCGTCTCGCCCGGAATTCGCCCAGACAACGAACTCCTGCGATGGGCTGCTGAACAAGGCGTTGCAATTTGGGTCGACATTGATCTCGCCTGGCGTTTACGAGATAAAACCGACCGTCTGGCTCACTGGTTTACAGTGACGGGAACGAACGGCAAAACCACGACCGTGCAATTGTTGACCGCGATGCTTAATCAGGGCGGCATCAAGGCCGAAGCCTGCGGAAACATAGGAAAGCCAATACTGGACGTGATTCGAGACCCCGAGGGGTTCGATGCGATTGTCGTTGAACTTTCAAGTTTTCAACTGCACTATCTCGGCGAGATTTTTCCATTCTCGAGCGCCGCACTCAACCTCGCCGATGATCACCTCGACTGGCATGGTGGCTTTGAGGAATACAAGGCGGCTAAGGCAAAGGTATATGAGAATACTGTTGCCGCCTGTGTTTACAACGTCATGGATAAGGCAACCGAATCAATGGTTGAAGACGCCGATGTCGTTGATGGTGCTCGAGCGATTGGCTTCACTCTTGGCATCCCGTCTAGGAGTCAAATCGGTTTCGTGGAGGACATACTTTGCGACCGGGCCTTTCTAGATGATCGAGCCAATAACGCCGTCGAAATCGCGACCCTTGAAGATTTAAGTGAAATTGGCCTGCTTACTCCGCACCTCATGGCTAACACCGCTGCTGCAGCGGCGATGGCACGTTCGGCCGGAGTGGACCCAGGTGACATCAGAGACGCCATTCGAAACTTCAGACTTGATGCACACCGAATTGAACTGGTTGCTGAGGCGAATGGAGTCCGATGGATTGATGATTCCAAGGCAACGAACCCACATGCGGCAGCTGCTTCACTCGCTTCGTTTGATCGAGTGATTTGGATAGTTGGCGGCCTTTTAAAGGGAGTGGACATCAGCCCACTTGTGAAGAAGAATGCCCAAAAACTTGCAGCAGCGATAATCATTGGCAAAGACCGTCAACTGGTTGTGGCTGCACTGAAAGAACAGGCGCCGGAGGTTCCCGTCGTAGAGATTCTTGCCGAAACGGGTCAGGCTGTCATGGATGAGGCCGTTGCCGCGGCCGCCAAATTTGCCCACGATGGCGATGTTGTGCTCTTGGCGCCAGCAGCGGCATCGATGGATCAATTTAAGGATTACGCCGATCGAGGAAATAGTTTTTCCATCGCCGCCAGGGCGCTGATCGGGGGAGCGCATGGCTAAGAACAAGCCACGCATCGGGCGAGTCAATTTGGCGCAATCGGGCGCGGGTTTGCAAGAGCTTTTTGGTCGCGTGTTTCGCGCACAGTCGATTTATTTCTACCAACTACTCGGAGTGACCCTTTTCTTGGTCGCCTTTGGCTTGGTTATGGTGCTTTCGGCTTCCTCGATTGACGCTTTGAAGGCCTCTAATAATTCCTTCGCCATCTTCAGTAAACAGGCAATATTTGCTCTGCTCGGATTGATAGGCATGTCGCTCGCCTCACTTATGTCGATGAACTGGTGGCGAGGTAAGGCCAAGCTCTTTTACATCGCCTTCATGGCTTTGCAGCTAGCGGTTTTATTTATCGGTAAGGATATCAACGGAAACCGAAATTGGATCAGCATCTTCGGTATCGCTGTTCAGCCTTCCGAGTTCCTAAAAGTTGCGGTTGTGTTGCATGTAGCCGTCTTTCTTTCGGCTCGAACTCGTGAATTGGATGACGTAACTACGTGGCGAAAAGCGGGAGTGATGATGGGTGCCGCCATGATTCTCGTGTTTGGCGGTAAAGACCTCGGAACGATGCTGATTATGCTCATCATGTTCGTCGGTCTATTGGCACTGGCTGGAATGCCGATGAAGTTATTGCGCCTGATTGGATTGGCTACCGTTGTCATCATTCCGCTCTTGCTAACCTTCGGTTCGGGTTCCCGCGTAGGTCGAATCACGGCATGGCTCAACCCGAGTGCTCCAGATCCAAATGGTTACAACTGGCAATCGGAGCACGGCATGTGGGCTATCTCGGCCGGCCGAATCTTCGGTGCCGGTCTCGGGGAATCAAAAATGAAATGGTCTTGGATTCCCGAGGTTGAAAACGACTTTATTTTTGCAGTTATATCCGAAGAACTTGGCCTAATTGGCGCGCTGGTAGTGGTGGCTCTATTCGTGGCTCTCGCGGTTTCTTTCTTCAGAATTTGGAAGCGAACCTCGGATGATTTCAGCAGGTACGTAGTTTCTGGGATCATGATTTGGATAGTCTTCCAGGCATTGATCAATATGGCGGTTGTGCTTCGTCTGTTGCCAGTGCTCGGTGTTCCATTGCCATTGATTTCGGCCGGTGGCTCGTCGCTCATTGCGACGCTTGGGGCAATTGGCATTGTTCTCGCAGTTGAACGTGAGAATCACGCAAATCCGCTCTCCGGGCGTCAAGGTCGCATGCCTCAGACTCGACAACTAAGGCGAGTGCGATGACCAATTTTCTACTCGCTGGCGGCGGCACGGCCGGCCATGTGAACCCGCTTTTATCACTAGCTGATGCGATTATGAGCGACGACACTGGCAACCGAGTTTGGGCTCTTGGAACTCGGGAGGGGCTAGAAGCCACCTTGGTTCCTGAGCGAGGATATGAGCTTTTGATTGTGGACCGCTTGCCTTTTCCTCGAAAGCCTTCGCTTTATGCGCTCAGTTTTCCAATCCGATTCCGTAATGCTGTGAACCAGGTTAAGAAATACCTGAGAAATCACAATATCGACGTGGTCGTTGGTTTCGGTGGTTATGCATCCGCACCTGCCTACCTTGCGGCTAAGAGCCTTGGCATCCCTGTGGTGGTTCACGAAGCAAACGCACTGCCGGGGTGGGCTAATAAGCTCGGTTCGAAATCAGCAAAAGCTGTTGGCGTTGCTTTCCATTCAACGCCGCTGCCAAAGGCTACGTTCGTGGGAATGCCACTTCGTAAAGAAATTGAAGAACTCGCTCAAGGCACTGACCAAGAGGCAGCGCGAATACACTTTGGTCTAGATCCAGACACCGTGACCCTTCTGGTCACCGGCGGCTCGCTTGGTGCAAAGCGCATCAATGAGACCATCGAAAAGTCTCGCAAAGTGCTTTCAGCGGCAGGGATCCAGGTGCTCCACATCGTTGGTGGTCGTTCGGACCTTCCCGAAATTCACTCAAAAGATTATGTGAGATTGGCTTACTGTGATCGCATGGATTTGGCTATTTCTGCAAGCAACGCTGCGGTTTCGCGTGCTGGCGCATCTACCGTAAGCGAGTTTGCGGCGGTTGGGCTTCCGGCTGTTTATGTGCCTTATCCGGTTGGCAATGGGGAACAGAAACTCAACGTCGCCGAACTGGTTTCCGCGGATGGCGGCATCCTGGTTCCAGACGTTGATTTCACTCCTGACTATGTCTCGAATTTTGTGGTTCCACTTGTATCCAATTCGAGAGCTCTCGCCGATATGGCTGCCAAAGCTCGCAAAGTTGGCGTCGCAGATGGCACCGCAAGGCTGCTACGCCTTGTAAAAGGCGTGTTGTAGAGCCCAAAACTAGATCACTCAACCTAGTCTTTAGGGGATAGTTAGGAACGCCATGATCAAGCCAGATTTCACCCAGAGAGTCCCCGACGACTTGGGAACCGTGCACTTCGTTGGAATCGGCGGATCGGGCATGAGTGGCATAGCCCGCATCCTACTTGGCATGGGCCATAGGGTGACCGGAAGTGACCTTCGTGACACCGATGCGGTTGCATCGTTGCGTGCCTTAGGCGCGGAAATCTTCATCGGGCATGATGAAAAACACCTCGGAAACCCTGACACCGTGGTTGTGACGTCGGCATTGTGGCCGACGAACCCGGAATATTTGCTTGCCAAGGAGCGCGGGATTCCTGTCATTCACCGCTCTCAGGCGCTTGCATACCTAACCTCAAAGCGGCGCGTCATCGCGGTCGCTGGAGCTCACGGCAAGACGACAAGCACGGGCATGATCATCACAGGTCTGTTGGGGTTGGGAGAAGACCCATCTTTCGTAAACGGTGGAGTGATTGCATCTTTGAACGCTTCATCTGCAAGCGGTTCGGGCAACCTTTTTGTCATCGAGGCAGATGAATCTGATGGTTCATTCCTGCATTACGACACTGCCATCGCTCTGATAACTAACGTGGATGCCGATCACCTTGACCACTACGGGAGCGAGGAGGCTTTTGAATCTGAATTTGGCCGATTTGCTCAAGGGGCTAAGGAGTTTGTTGCAATTAGTTCGGATGATCCTGGTGCTGTTCGGGTTAGCAAGCTAATCAAGGAAAAGCGGGTTCTCGGCTTTGGTCGAGCGGAGGGTTCAGCAGTTCGCCTAATTGACGTGGATGCCTCTGGCGCGCGGGTGTCTTTTGGGCTGGTTTATGAAGGCAAAACCTACCGGGCCGAATTAAACGTTCCTGGTGAGCACAACGCAGTAAACGCCGCTGGCGCATTCGCAGTCTTGGTCGGTCTCGGTTTTGACCCGGCCAAATCGCTTGCGGAAATAAGTGAGTTTGGCGGAACCGAAAGACGCTTTGAACTCCACGGCGAAGAACGTGGCGTCAAGGTTTATGACGATTTTGCTCACCACCCGACCGAAGTAGCGGCAGCCATCAAGGCTGCTCGCGCTGTGGTTGGCAAAGGTCGGATTATTACAGTGTTTCAGCCGCATCTCTACAGCCGAACTCGTTTAATGGCCAAAGAATTCGCGCAAGCTCTTTCGGCTAGCGATGAAGTCGTCGTACTCGACATTTACGCAGCGCGTGAAGATCCGGAACCGGGAGTTACGGGTGCGCTTGTGAGTGACGCCTTCACCGACCAGTCACAGGTTCACTATGTCCCAGTCTGGGATGACGTCCCCGCCGTAGCCGCCGCGTTGGCGCATGAAGGCGACTTTATTATGACGATGGGTTGCGGTGACATCTATCGCATGGTTCCGGCGCTTCTCGAGGCCCTAGAAGGTTAAATTGAAGCGTCCAGGCCCAGCTAAGAAAGGCGATGTCAAGGGGCTTCCCAAAACCCCAGCATCTGTGACGCCGCTCGCGCCTAAGCGCGTGCAAAAAGTAGCTACGGCTAGGGTGAGGAACAAGCCGGTTCGAGACTCTAAGCCGATTAAGGCTTCTAAAGCTGGAAAAGTCGGCTTATTTACAAAGCTGTCACCCGAGGCAAGGCGCTTTGTTGCGGCTTCGAGGCGTAGAAAAATTATTGCGCTTCTCATTTCAAGTTCCTTTGCATTGCTCACAATGTTGATTCTGGCAACCATGTTCACCCCGATGTTAGCCGTTGAAAATCTCGAAGTCACTGGAACGCATCGAATCGATCACGCGACCATCCTCAAGGCTCTAGGAAAGCAGGTTGGAGTGCCGTTGCCGATGGTGAATACGCATGCCATCGCCGACAGCCTTGCACCTTTTGCGCTCGTCGATAGCTTTGCGGTCGTGAGCTTGCCTCCTCACACGCTCCGCATTGCAATCACCGAACGTCAACCGATCTGCATAGTGACCGTCGCTGGCATTGACTACCTGTATGACCCTGCCGGAGTTCGGATCGGCACCGCGAGCCAATCAGATAATTACCCGAGGATCGCAATTGTCGGCGACCCGAGGGGGAGCGTAGAGTTTGGTGCCGCAATAGACGTCTTGCTGGCCCTCCCAGCGGATCTTCTCGGACAGATTGCCACTGTGGATGCCAAGAGCAAGGATGATGTTTCTATGCGTCTTCGCGGGAACGCTGGGCAACGAATAGTTTGGGGTGATGGTTCACAATCGGTACTGAAATCCAAGGTGTTAGCGGCCCTGATAAAGAACCAGCAAAAGACCGATTATGTGACCTTCGATGTGTCTTCACCGACGGCCCCCGTGGTTCGCTACGGAAACTTTTAGACACGCCAAGCAACCTCCGACCTTAAGGTCCAAAATACGTTTACTTTCTTCGCGCAGGAGAATAAATTCGCCGAACTATCAGCCTTTGGTTGAAGCTTAGGGTTATTCGATTGCCAAGCTCACTGAGCAGAAGCGGAGGAATATCATGGGTCTAAACCAGAACTATCTGGCAGTCATCAAGGTCGTTGGCGTTGGTGGCGGTGGCGTTAATGCGCTGAACCGAATGATTGACGCGGGTTTACGTGGCGTAGAGTTCGTCGCGATTAACACCGATGCTCAGGCGCTTCTTATGAGCGAAGCACACGTGAAACTTGACATCGGCCGTGAGCTAACGCGAGGCCTCGGTGCAGGTGCAGACCCAGAAATCGGTCGCCGAGCCGCTGAAGATCACACAGACGAGATTGAGGCCGCGCTGAAGGGCGCGGATATGGTTTTCGTCACCGCTGGTGAAGGTGGCGGCACGGGAACCGGTGCGGCTCCAGTAGTCGCAAGAATTGCGAAGAACCTAGAAGCCTTGACTGTCGGTGTCGTAACCCGACCATTTGGCTTCGAGGGCAAGCGCCGATCTCAGCAGGCAGACCAAGGAATCGACGTCCTTCGTGGCGAAGTGGATACCTTGATTGTGGTTCCAAACCAACGCTTGCTTGAGCTTGTGAATAAGTCTGTTTCGGTTGTAGAAGCCTTTGCGACGGCTGACGACGTTTTACGCGCCGGTGTTCAGGGCATCACTGACCTAATCACCACCCCGGGTCTCATCAACCTCGACTTTGCTGACGTCAAGTCGGTCATGAAGGGTGCGGGTTCGGCGCTAATGGGAATCGGTACAGCAAAGGGCGAAGACCGAGCAGTCCGCGCCGCCGAAATTGCTGTCTCAAGCCCACTTCTAGAAGCCAGCATCGATGGCGCACACGGCGTTTTGTTGCTCATCCAAGGTGCTTCTGATCTTGGATTGCACGAAATTGACGAAGCAGCTCGCCTGGTGCAGGAGGCGGTTAGCCCAGAGGCCAACATCATTTATGGCACGACAATCGACGACACGCTTGGTGATGAAGTTAGAATCACCGTCATCGCGGCTGGTTTTGATGGTGGGACACCGCAACCGCGCAAGGTCGAGCGCACTCCTTACTCGAACCCACTGAGCGCACCGGCTGCACCTGCAGCTCCTGCTGCCGCGTCATCATCGGCAGCTAACGGTTGGTTTACTACTTCAAGTGAAGTTTCAAGCAACACGGCATCGGTGCCAGTTGTACCTGCAATCGAACCAGAGGAAGCCTCTCCGGCGTCTGAATCGGCTATCAGTAGCCTGTTCTCGCCATCAACTCCTAAACCTCAAACCGAGGATGGAACCTTTGGCGACGATCTGGATATCCCTGACTTCCTGAAGTAATCGCGCGTGTCTTTAGCTGAGCGCCTGGCTGATGCCCAGCAGAGGATCTCTGCTGCGGCCGCTTCAGCAAACCGAGAGCCTGGGGCAATTCAACTTATCGTTGTAACAAAGAATCACCCGACTCAACTAGTTTTTGATTTACTGGACCTCGGCGTTCGCGATTTTGGTGAAAACCGTGACCAAGAGGCCTCCCCAAAGGCTGTTGAGGTCCGATCGGTTACGAAGATTGAACATCGCTGGCACTTCATCGGTCAGTTGCAGAGCAACAAGGTAAAGTCCGTAATATCCTATGCAAGTTCGATTCACTCGCTCGATCGCCAGTCGCTCCTCGACGCGCTGGGTAAAGCCACCACCGAACGAGAACAACCCCTCGATGTGTTCATTCAACTAAACCTCACGGATGACCCTGGACGCGGGGGAATCCAACCCGTTGATCTCTTGCCTTTTGCCGAAAGTGTGCTTGCACATCCGGGTTTGAGGTTGGTTGGGGTTATGGGTGTTGCATCACTCGACAATGAGCTGGAGCGCGATTTCAGCGCCATCCAAAAGGCAAGCGAAAGCATTAGAACTGTAGCTCCCGACGCGCAGCTTATTTCTGCCGGAATGTCGGAGGATTTCGAAACGGCCATTGCCTATGGTGCGACACACTTGCGCATTGGTAGCGCAATCACGGGAAAACGTCAGTACTAGCCATATTCTGGGGATGTAACAATCCTCAGGAGGATAAATCATGGCTGGAATTATTTCGCAGGTAACCGGTTGGCTAGGCCTATCCGATGAAGTTGAAGCGGTGCCTTCACGCCCAGCGACTTCAACCGTTGGCGAGCAGCGTCCGGCTGCACGCGTGACCCAGATGCGCCCGCGTCGCGGCACTTCAGATGTGAACGAGATTTACACCATCGAGCCACGCAGCTATGAGGACGCCAAGGAGGTTGCGGCCAACTACCGCCTCGGTATCCCAGTAATCGTAAACATGGGCGACATGTCAGAGGTTGACTCACGCCGCATGCTCGACTTCATGCTTGGTCTTAAGGAAGGCCTTGAAGGGCACATGAAGCGTGTGACTCTAAAGGTTTACCTTCTCACCCCGAACCACGTTGCTGTAAACAATGAAGACGATGAAGACGGCGAAGCTGCCGACGATCTTCTAGTTCGTCCGTAATTTAGGGTTTCGAAAGGCATGGGCCTGATTGCGCTAGTTCTTTACTGGCTGCTTCAGGTCTATTTCTTTGCCCTTGTCGCCCGCTTCATCATCGATTTGATTCTGTCTCTTAATCGAGGCTGGCGACCAACTGGCATCCTCGTCATTATCGTGGAATCGGTCTACACAGTCACAGATCCACCACTGAAATTGGTGCGAAAAATAGTTCCACCATTGCGACTTGGTTCGATTCAGTTGGATTTTGGCTGGACAATTCTGGTGGCTGCAATTTTCTTTGTGCAAAACCTGGTCCGTGCACTAATTTGATGCATTGCGGTTCTGAACAGGTTCCGCTACAAGTTAGCGCGTTTTGCGCGCCTAGGGTAACCTTTTAGACATGCCTTTAACACCCGAAGATGTAGTAAATAAGCGGTTTCAGCCCACCAAGTTTCGCGAGGGCTATGACCAGGATGAAGTCGACGACTTTCTTGATGAGATAGTTGTCGAGCTGCGCCGCCTCGGCCAAGAAAACGAAGATCTTCGTCAGCGACTGCTGGCATCAGAGTCTCGAATCGCCGAACTTCAGCGCAGTGGCGCGGGTCTAGCCGATCAACTCAACAACCCAACCGCCGAGTCGGCCTTGAGCCCAATCGTATCCAACGCCCCGAGCGCTTTCCCAGAGGCAACTCAGGACCCTTCAACTCTTGACTCAAACAACACCAATAACTTGCTCCAGTTGGCGCGAAAGCTTCACGAAGAGCACGTTCGCGATGGCCTTGCCAAGCGCGATGCACTCATCGCAGAAGGTCACGCAACCGCGGCACGCGTTGTCCGTGAGGCCGAAGCTCAGCAGCGAGCAGACATGAGCCGCCTAGAACAAGAAAAGGCCCTCATCGAGCACAGCATTCAGGAGCTGCGCAGTTTCGAGCGAGAGTACCGAATGAAGCTGAAGAGCTACATCGAGAGCCAACTCGAGGAGTTGGAGCACTCAGACGCTCCAACCACCAACACCGGTTCGACTCCAGCGATTGAGCAGAATGTATTCAATCCGAGCTACACAGCAGAGCCGGCTGCGCCGAGCAACCCATTCTCGGGTGACTTTGGTTTTGGCAACTAAGAACTCAAAACGCGCTCGACTATTCGGTTTCTTGCTAACCGCTTGGTTCGTCATTGCGATCGACCAATTCACCAAGTTTTGGGCAATCGAAAGCCTGCATCCTGGTGTGGCTAAGCCGCTTGTCGGCGACCTGGTCAGGCTTGTCTTGGTCTACAACGATTCAGCTGCCTTTTCGATTGGCTACGGCGTGACTTGGATTTTTGCAATCGTTTCGACTCTTGCGACCCTAGCGATCCTCTGGTTCGCGCCGAAACTAGAAACTGTAGGCTGGTCAGTGGCTGGTGGCTTGGCTCTTGGCGGAGTTGTCGGCAATCTCATCGATCGCCTTACTCGTCCTCCTGGCTTTGGTCAGGGGCAGGTCGTAGATTTCATCTCGATCCCGCTTAACTTCCCAATTTTTAACGTTGCCGACATGGCCATCGTTTCGGTGGCAGTGATTGTCGTTCTTCGAATCATGAGCGGTACTGCACTCGGAAAATCTCCAAGCAAGAACGTATGAGCGAATCTCGAATACTCCCGGTTCCTGAGGGGCTTGCCGGCGAGCGTGTGGATGCTGGTTTAGCTAAGTTGCTGGGGCTCTCACGCTCTGTATGTGCTGAAATGATCACCGATGGTTTGGTCTCACAAAACGGAAAAATCGTTTCAAAGTCTGATCGATTAATGCACGATTCCTATCTCGAGGTCACTCTTCCCGAACCAAAAAACCGTCTCGAAATCGTTCCCGTTGAGGTCGCTGATTTCAAAATCATTTACCAGGATGAAGACATCATCGTCATTGATAAGCCTGCTGGTGTTGCCTCGCATCCATCAGTTGGCTGGGATGGGCCAACGGTGCCCGGTGCACTTCTTGCCCTTGGCATCCAAATTGCCACTTCGGGAGCCCAGGAGCGCCAAGGAATCGTTCAGCGGCTTGATGTTGGAACCAGCGGCCTGATGACGCTTGCGAAGTCAGAAGTCGCTTACTCGCGCCTCAAGCAGGCGTTTCGCGATCGCACGGTTCACAAGGTTTATCATGCCGTCATCCAAGGATTGGCTGATCCTTTGGCCGGCACCTTCGATGCTCCCATCGGGCGCCACCCAAAGGCCGAATTCAAATTTGCGGTGATGAACGATGGCAA
Organism: Microbacteriaceae bacterium; assembly: GCA_947452675.1. Lineage (GTDB taxonomy): Bacteria > Actinomycetota > Actinomycetes > Actinomycetales > Microbacteriaceae > Rhodoluna. The sequence continues at coordinate 51,661 of CANGDL010000001.1, forward strand.
ACATTCGGTGACACACTACGAAACGTTGGAGGCTTTTCCATCGGCGTCACTAGTCGAGGTGGTTCTTGAGACGGGGCGCACGCATCAAATCCGAGTCCATTTCTCGGCATTCCGTCACCCGCTGGTTGGTGACACCATGTATGGGGCAGACCCAAAGCTAGCGGTTAAGGTAAATCTTGACCGCCAGTGGTTGCATGCCAAGAAGCTGAGTTTCATCCATCCAACAAAAGGCGAAAGCGTCGAATTCGAGAGCGAATATCCAACTGATTTGGTTAAGGCGCTCGACATACTGCGAGGCTACTAAGCGCGACCCAATTCTTGGGTTACAGTTGCCATCCGGCAGTGAGAAAAAGGAGGATAAATGAGCACCGAAAAAGACTCATTCGTCCACCTCCACGTACACACCGAATATTCGATGCTCGATGGTGCGGCTCGCATCAAACCGCTAATCAATGAAGTTGCAGCACAAGGCATGCCTGCAATCGGAATCAGCGACCACGGCAACAACCACGGCGCCTTTGATTTTTACAAGACGGCCAAGTCTTCGGGCGTAAAGCCAATCATCGGCATAGAGGCGTACCTTTCACCCGGAACGGCCCGCCAGGATAGAACGCGCGTTCGCTGGGGCAACGGAGGAGATGTCGACGGAGACGTTTCAGGTGGTGGCGCCTACACTCACATGACCATGTTCGCTGAGAACACCCCGGGCATGTACAACCTTTTCCGCATGTCATCTAAGGCATGGTTGGACGGTTATTACTTCAAACCTCGAATGGACCGCGAGCTCTTAAATACTTACGGCAAGGGCATCATCGCGACTACCGGTTGCGTGTCTGGCGAAGTGCAAACCAGACTCCGCCTAGGTCAGTATGAAGAGGCTAGAAAGGCAGCCGCCGAATTCCAGGATATTTTCGGCAAAGAGAATTACTTTGCCGAGATCATGGATCACGGGATTGACATTGAGCGTCGAACCATGAGCGACTTAATTCGCCTTGCCAAAGACCTTGACATGCCGCTTTTAGCGACAAATGATCTCCATTACACGCACGCGTCCGATGCCGTCGCTCACGAGGCTCTCCTCTGCGTTCAATCGGGTTCAACCTTGATGGACCCAAACCGTTTCAAGTTTGAAGGAACTGAGTTTTATCTAAAGTCAGCCAAACAGATGCGTGAGATTTTCTCCGACCATCCCGAAGCTTGCGATAACACGCTTCTTATCGCCGAGCGATGCAACGTTGAGTTTGTGGAACGCGAGCTTATGCCGCGTTTTCCAGTGCCAGAAGGCCATACAGAGGCATCATGGTTTGAGCAGGAAGTTGCTGCAGGCATGGACCGCCGATACAAGGGGCAAATCCCCGAGGCGCAGGCGAAACAGGTTTCTTATGAGGTTGAAGTCATCAAGCAGATGGGCTTCCCAGGTTACTTCCTTGTAGTTGCTGACTTTATCGCCTGGGCGCGGGCACAGGGAATCCGCGTGGGCCCTGGTCGTGGTTCGGCAGCTGGATCAATCGTTGCCTACGCGCTTGGAATCACCGAGCTTGACCCGGTAAAGCATGGTCTAATCTTCGAGCGCTTCCTAAACCCAGAGCGCGTTTCAATGCCAGATATCGATGTCGACTTTGATGACCGTCGTCGTGGTGAAGTGATTCGCTACGTTTCAGACAAGTATGGTGACGATCGTGTCGCGCAGATTGTGACTTTTGGAACCATCAAGGCAAAACAGGCACTCAAGGATGCCGGTCGAGTTTTAGCAATGCCGTATTCGGTGGGGGAGAAGCTCACAAAAGCAATGCCTCCGATGGTTTTAGGGCGCGATATTGCTCTCAATGACATGATCGACAAGACCTCGGAGCGCTATAAAGAAGCGCAGGATTTCCGCGATCTGATTGAAGGTGACGACGATTCTGCGAAGGTGTTCGAACTCGCCCAAGGGCTAGAGAACCTCAAGCGTCAGTGGGGTGTGCACGCGGCAGGTGTGATCATGTCGGCCGAGCCTCTTCTCGATGTAATCCCGATTATGAAGCGCGAAGATGATGGCGTAATCATCACTCAGTTCGATCAACCGCCTTGTGAAAAACTCGGCTTGTTGAAGATGGACTTCTTGGGGCTACGAAACCTCACTGTCCTTGATGACACGCTTGCGAACATCAAGTCGAACCGCGGCGAAACGGTTGTGCTTGAAGAGCTCGATCTCGATTCCGACCAGGCAACTTTCGATTTGCTTTCTAGGGGAGACACATTAGGCGTATTCCAGCTCGATGGAACCGCGATGCGTTCTTTGCTTCGCCTGTTGAAACCAAGTCTGTTCGAGCATATTTCAGCTGTTATTGCTCTCTACCGCCCAGGCCCGATGGGCATGAACTCTCACACGAACTATGCGCTTCGAAAAAACGGTCTTCAAGAAGTGGACTCTGTTCACCCCGAATTGTCGGAGTCGCTTTCGGAAGTCTTGGACCCAACCTATGGGCTTATCGTTTATCAGGAGCAGGTGATGGCAGCCGCGCAGAAGGCCGCTGGCTTCACCCTTGGTAAGGCGGATTTGCTTCGCCGAGCGATGGGTAAGAAAAATAAGGAAGAGCTGGACAAGCAATACGAGGGCTTCTCGGATGGCATGAAGGCAAACGATTACTCAGAGGAAGCCATCAAGGCACTCTGGGATACGCTGCTGCCATTTGCCGACTACGCATTCAACCGTGCACACTCTGCAGCCTACGGAGTGCTTTCATACTGGACTGCTTACCTCAAAGCCAACTATCCGGCCGAGTATATGGCTGCCTTGTTGACCTCGGTAGGAGATTCGAAGGACAAGCTTGGGCTCTACTTGAGCGAATGTCGCCGCATGGGAATCAATGTTTTAGCCCCAGATGTGAATGAATCTATTGCAGCATTCTCTGCTGTCGGCATGGACATCCGATTTGGGCTTGGTGCGGTTCGAAATGTAGGCCTCAACGTGGTTGAGGGAATCGCCTCTGCTCGTCAAGAAAAGGGTAGATTCACTACCTTCCATGACTTCCTGCGCAAAGTACCATCCGTGGTTTGTAGCAAACGTGTCATAGAATCGTTGATCAAGGCCGGCGCCTTCGACACGCTAGGCAACACCCGTCGCGCACTAGTTGAGATTCACGAGGAAGCTGTCGACGAGCAAGCCTCGTTGAAAAAGAATGAGGCAGTTGGTCAAGTTGACCTTTTCGGCTCACTTTTCGATTCTGACCCAGCCGTTGGCGACACTTTCGGCGGATCTGTTCCTGATCGTCCCGAGTGGCCAAAGAAAGAGAAGCTTGCCTATGAGCGAGACATGCTCGGCTTGTATGTCAGCGACCACCCCCTAGCTGGCCGTGAAGCCCAACTAGCTCGTCATGGACAAATGACGATTTCTGACCTCCAGGCAAGCGAAACTATTGCAGATGGCGAAACGGTGACTATCGCTGGATTAGTCACCTCGGTTCAACATCGAGTTGCACGAGCATCGGGAAACCCATATGGTGCAGTAACTCTCGAAGACTTCGAGGGCGAGCTCAACGTGATGCTAATGGGCAAAACTTATCAAGAGTATGGTCGCAACCTTGAAGCCGATCAGGTGGTTGTAATTCGGGGCCGCGTGAGCCAACGAGACGATGGCAAGAGCCTCAATGCTTATTCGATTGAGACCATTGAAGGCGGCGGCGATGGCCCGAGTGGTCCGTTAATGCTCAAGCTTCAAGAAGCAGAGGCGACCCGCGAGGTATTGGAAGAGCTCGACCGAATTTTGCGCACGAATTCTGGCACGGATGAAGTTCAGGTTCGTTTAATTAGCGGTGAACAGGAGCGACTCTTCAAGCTCCAACCGACGGTAAGAATCAGCAGTGAACTTATTGGTGAGTTAAAGGTGCTCCTTGGCGCCTCGTGCTTGAGCGCCTAAACGCAGCGGATCCGCTTAGAGTTTCTCGCCAGGCTTCATGTAGCTGCGCTGGTAGTAGAGCAAGGCCTCATCTTCGTTGCCGGCCAGGCCTTCAACAACGTCAACGATGACCACCGCGTTATTTTCGATGTTATGGATGTCGCGAATCTTGGCAATCAAAATTGAAGTTGCAGCCGGGAAAACCGGAACCTGATATGGGCCTTCGTGCCAATCCTGTGGCACGAATCGCTGAGTGTGGTCGGCAGCCATTCGCTGAGCGAGTTCTACTGTGCCCGCACCCAGGGTGTGAATGCCAACATATTTGCCAACCTCGAGACTTGGAAACGTGCTCGAGCCCTGTGAAACGTTGAAACTTGCCAGCGGCGGATTCGCACCGAGCGAAGTCATCGAAGTTGCGGTGAAACCAATTGGGTTTTTGGAACTGTCAAGCAAGGTGATCACCGAGACGCCAGACGCGTGGCGGCGAAAACTCGCGCGAAGCGCTTCAACTGGATCTTTTTCTGGAATTAGATTTTGCATTTTCTACCTTTATCTCAACGGCTTCAACAATAGTCAACCGGGGATTGTTTCCGTTTCAACGCCTAGAATTACCAAGAACCATTACGGAGGAAATTTGACCGAGTCTCAAAAGGTGAACTTGCGTCTTGTCGACATGCGAGGCAAACGTCTAGATTCTCGCGCAGTCAACACTGCGGTTCCCCGTGCCACGGTTGACATCAACATTGCAATTGGGCAAATATCTGGGCTTTTAGAAGACGTAAGGCTTCGTGGTGTGGAAGCAGTGGTCGATGTCACAGTCGAGCGCGACGGGGTGGATCCGCGTCCGATTAGGGTTTCTAAGGCAGAGCTGGTCAAGGCCTTGGCAGAGTTAAACCCAAAGTTGCGCAGTGCCATCGAAGAATCAATCGCGCGAGTGCGAAAAGTTTCTCTGGCAACCATGCCCAAGTCGGTAGAAATTGATTTAGCCAATGGAGCCAAAGTTCACCAACGCTACCAGCCGGTAGATTCGGTAGGTCTTTATGTGCCCGGCGGTAAAGCCGTCTATCCGTCTTCGGTGATTATGAATGTCGTTCCGGCTCAGATTGCAGGCGTCCGACGACTCGTTGTCGCTTCGCCGGCCCAGCAGGAATTTGGTGGCCGGCCGCACCCGACCGTTCTAGCAACCGCCGAATTGCTTGGCGTCGACGAGGTGTTGTGCGTTGGTGGCCCGGCCGCTATTGCAAGCTTCGCGCATGGATTGCCACAGATTGAATTCGAAGGCGTGAACCTTGTCACTGGGCCCGGCAATATTTATGTAGCCGCCGCTAAACGTGCCCTTCGCGGCACCATAGGCATCGACTCAGAAGCTGGCACGACGGAGATTCTTGTGCTTGCCGACGCGAGTGCCAATGCCGAATTCATCGCCTATGACTTAGTCAGCCAAGCCGAACACGACGAGGCTGCAGCATCGGTATTGGTTACCGATTCGGAGGCACTTGCCAAGGAAGTTCTCGATCGTATTTCTGTAGTCGCGAACTCAACGACGCACGCCGAAAGAGTTCGGATAGCTTTGGAAGGCCAACAGTCGGCTGTGGTTCTGGTGGATGACCTCGCCGCTGGCATTGCTTTTGCTAACGCCTACGCAACTGAACACCTCGAAATTCAGACTTCAAACAATCAGCAGGTGCTTAGCGAAATCAGTAATGCTGGCGCGATCTTTGTTGGTGATTACTCGCCGGTTAGCCTGGGAGACTACATGGCCGGGTCGAACCACGTTTTACCAACCGGGCAGCAGGCTAAGTTTGGTGCGGGCCTCGGCGTGCTTAGCTTCTTGAGAGCGCAACAGATAATCGACTACAACGAGGTAGGGCTGACTGAAATTGGTCTTATGGTTGATGAATTCGCAAAATCCGAAGGTTTGCCCGCCCACGGGGAAGCCATCCTCGCGAGAATGAAACTTTAGGCAAGGGAGCAATAAATGCATTGTCCGTTCTGTCGCTACCCCGACTCTCGAGTTACAGACTCACGCACCTCTGACGATGGCTCCTCCATCCGCCGCCGCCGTCAATGCCCAGAGTGCAATATGCGTTTTAGCACCACGGAAACAGCCAGTCTCCTGGTGGTGAAGCGAAGTGGGGTGACCGAGCCCTTCCGTCGAGACAAGATTGTGAACGGCGTTCGTAAAGCCTGCCAGGGTCGCCCAGTTTCCGATGCTGACCTTGCCTTGCTCGCTCAAGAAGTTGAAGAGAGTGTTCGCTCGAGCGGTGTCGCTCAGATCGATGCCTTCGACGTCGGGTTAGCAACACTCGAACCACTGCGCAAACTTGACGAAGTCGCTTTCATGCGTTTTGCGAGCGTCTACCAAGGATGGGAAACTCTTGAAGACTTCGAAGCGGCAATTGGGGTTTTGAAGCAAAATCGTGGCCATCTCGAGAAACAGGCCGAATAGTAAATATGTTTTATCAATTCATTTTCAAAAATGTCTTCGCCAAGATGGATCCAGAGCAAGCCCATCATCTGGTGATGTTCGCCATCCGTTTAGCAGGTGCGGTCGGACTAACCCGGCTGGCAAGGCTTCGCCCAACGGGCAGGGGAGCCGTTCAGGCATTCGGACTTCACTTCGACGCCCCATTCGGCCTAGCCGCAGGTTTCGATAAGAATGCGATAGCCATAAAAGCTCTCGGTGATCTCGGTTTCTCGCACGTAGAGATTGGAACGGTAACGGCTGTTGCTCAATCTGGCAACGAAAAACCGCGACTATTCCGACTGATTGACGATCGAGCCTTGATAAATCGAATGGGCTTCAATAACCAGGGTGCCGAAGTGGTTGCAGCGCGACTGGCCAAATTACGCGCCAAGCACGGCAGTAAACTGCCCATCATTGGCGTGAACATCGGTAAATCTCGAGTGGTTGAGGTTGAAAATGCAGTAGATGACTACCGGACCAGCGCCAGACTACTTTCGAAGCATGCTGACTATGTGGCGGTAAACGTCTCATCGCCAAACACTCCTGGCCTCCGTTCACTTCAGTCCGTTGAAGCTTTGCGGCCAATTCTCACCGCTGTTCAAGATGAAGCGGCGGGTAAACCAATCCTGGTAAAGATTGCACCGGACCTAGCTGACGAGGATGTCCTCGCGGTGGCTGATTTGGCACTTGAACTGGGTCTAGACGGTGTGATTGCCACCAACACCACGATTTCACGCGAAGGGCTCTCGACTGATTCGAGCAAGGTGGCACAAATCGGTGCCGGTGGGCTTTCTGGAGCTCCTCTTAAGCTGCGTTCGATCGAAGTTCTCAAAATCTTGGCAGATCGCCTCAATGGACGAGTTGCAATCATCTCAGTCGGTGGCATTGAAACCGGCGAAGAGGCGGCTGCGAGACTTGCTGCTGGAGCAACATTGGTTCAGGGTTACAGCGGTTACATCTATGCGGGCCCATTTTGGGCTCGAACCTTGAATAAGTTTCTCACCAGATAACTTTAAGGAACCTAATAAAAAAGGGTGACCGCCGAGGCGATCACCCTTTCATTTGAAGCTTCTAGCTCACCTTGTCACCACGTCGAACCTGAGGCTTAGGCAAGCGCATTGGGCGCATCTGAATCGAGCGCATTGCCGCATACCAGCGAACGCCCTTTTCAGTCTTTCCCTTACCGAACTTGTTATCGATCGCTTTTTCAACTCGACGTCCGATTAAGAACGCGTCTACCGCGATTACAAAAAAAAGAATCCACATGCCAAGCAAGGTGTAAACCTGAACCGCAGTGTTGCCCGCGTAGGAAATGATGATCATGATGAACAACGCTGGCATAACAAGTTGCCCTGCCGTGAATCGAGCATCGACAACGTCTCGCGCCATGCGGCGCTGAGGGCCCTTGTCACGCGCGGTCAGATATCTTTCTTCGCCGCGTGCCATGCCGTCACGAGCCTTGCGGCGCTCAGCTACTGCCTGCGCTTTGGCGACCTTGATCGCTTCAGGTGACTTATCGCCAATAAGTGGTTTGCGGTTTGCGGCTTCCTGCTGCTTGCGAGCCGGAGTCGGGCGGCCCTTGCCGGTAGCTGGGGTTTTTTCAGGCATAGATGTTCCTCAAATCCAAGTTGGACTTTAAGATTACTCTCATGACGACATCTCCGATTTCAATCGACCCAACTCATCTTGCAAGAGCAAAGTCGCTCGTGGACGCAAGTCTTGAGGCAGCCACCACCGAACTCGCATCACTGGTGCGAATACCAGGCATTGCCTGGGAGGCCTTTGAACCAAAGAATCTTGAACTGAGTGCCGACACCATCGCCCAACTCTTCCGCGAAACAGGTGTGTTTGAGACAGTTGAAGTTCGCCGAGCGTCAATCGACGGCAAGCCAGGCTCTCCAGCAGTTGTTGCCCGTCGTGCCGCAAGAAACGGTAAACCGCAAATCTTGCTCTACGCACACCATGACGTTCAACCTCCGGGTGATGAGTCAGCATGGCTCTCGTCTCCATTTGAGCCGGAAATCAAGGATGGTCGCATGTATGGCCGCGGTGCCGCCGATGACAAAGCCGGCATCGTTTCGCACCTAGCCGCTATCCGCACCTTGAAGGAAATCTGCGGCCCAGATTTTGAGGTTGGCATCAGCGTGTTCATCGAGGGCGAGGAGGAGGCCGGTTCACCAACCTTCCGCCCTTTCCTTGAGCAAAATCAGGACATTTTGAGGGCTGATTGCATCGTCGTCGCCGACTCGGGAAACTGGTCGGAAACCATCCCGGCACTGACAGCGACGCTTCGAGGTTTAGTTTCTCAGGTAATCGAAATCAAGACTCTCGATCACGCTCTTCATTCCGGCATGTATGGGGGAGCGGTGCCAGACGCAATGACCGCAACGATTCGTTTGCTTGCGACACTTCACGATTCTGAGGGAAATGTCGCCGTCGAGGGGCTGCATCATGGCAAAGCAGCAGATTTGCCTTATAGCGACGCAGATCTTCGCCGCGACTCGGGCTTGCTAGATGGCGTCAGTCAAATTGGAGACGGAACCATCCTCGATCGAATTTGGAACAAACCCTCGATCACGGTGATCGGAATTGACGGTCAATCGGTCGCATTGTCTTCGAACACAATGCTGCCGGCCGTAAATTCTAAGATATCGATGCGAATCGCGCCGGGTCAGAAGCCAGAAGAAGCACTTGCAGCGCTGCGCGCGCACCTCGAAAAGCATGTTCCTTTTGGTGCAAAGTTAACTTACGGCGAAACGGAAATGGGCAAGCCGTTTGCCGTCGATGACACGGGTTGGGCATCTGAACTTGCCCGAATCTCGCTTAAGGCCGCCTGGGATGAAACTGCCGTGGACATTGGCGTCGGTGGCTCGATTCCATTCATCGCGGATCTAATCGAGGTTTTCCCTGGTGCCCAAATCTTGGTGACCGGTGTCGAAGATCCAGATTCGCGAGCACACAGCCCGAATGAGTCCGTTCACCTCGAATCTCTTCGAAAGACCATGCTTGCCGAGAGCTTAATGCTGCTCGGCGGGAATGCTTTTTCGATCTGAGCTGTTTTAGACTAGGCAAAGGCAGTAAATCAGCGAATGGAGCCAAAATGACTGACACTCTTACTCACGGTGTAGAGCTAACCGAACAAGCAAAGGGCAAGGTTCGTGCACTCATCTCAGCAGAGGGGCGCGATGACCTGCGCTTGCGTGTCGCCGTCCAGCCTGGCGGTTGTTCTGGTTTGATTTACCAGCTCTACTTCGATGAGCTTCTCGAAGAGACAGATTTAGTCAAGGATTTTGACGGCGTGGAGGTCGTTGTCGACAAGATGAGCGTTCCTTACCTAGACGGCGCATCGATCGACTTCGAAGACACAATCCAGAAGCAGGGTTTCACGATCGACAACCCAAACGCTGAGGGGTCTTGCGCCTGTGGAGACTCATTCAGCTAGGAAACACTTCGAAATACCCGACCGTCCCCGTGGCGAGTCGGGTTTTTTGATAAATTGGGGCAATTTTCGAGCGTTTTTGGGGCTTTGGTGCCAGCTCGAGGCTTAGACTTGTGTGGTAACGATTCGATATCCGAAGGGTCGATTGTGCTTTCTAAGCGTAGTTTGAAGTGGGCCGCAGTGCCCGCAATTGCATCTCTGTCTTTACTCCTATCTGGATGTTCAACGGAGGAGCTTCGCGGTTATTTGCCAGGAACGCCCGGTATAACCAACCACACTGACCGAATCACGGGTCTTTGGACCACAAGCTGGACGGTATTGTTGGCTGTCGGTCTTGTCTCCTGGGGCCTGATGGTTTGGGCTATTATCGCCTACCGACGCCGCAAGGGTGAGACCGGTCTTCCAGCGCAGCTTCGTTATAACAACCCGATTGAAACCTTGTTCACCGTTGTTCCACTAATCCTCGTCGTCGGATTCTTTGCGTTTACAGCCCGAGATGTTCAAGCAATTGAGACTCCGACAGTGAACCCTGATGTCAAAATTCAGGTTATCGGCAAGCAGTGGAGCTGGGACTTCAACTACGTCAAGCAGAACGTTTACGAGTCTGGCATCCAATCGCAGTTTGCTGGCAAGGTCGGCAGCGAAGCCACTCTCCCAGTTCTTTATCTACCGGTCAACAAGACGGTCGAACTAGACCTGACATCTCGCGACGTTATTCACTCTTTCTGGGTCGTCGACTTCCTTTACAAGAAGGACATGTTCCCTGCGCGCACAAACCACATGTATTTCACCCCAGAAAAGGTTGGAACCTACAAGGGTAAGTGTGCTGAGCTTTGCGGAGAGTTCCATTCGATGATGCTTTTCGAGGTCAAGGTGGTTCCTCAGGCTGAATACGACGCACACATTGCTCAACTAGCCGCGGCAGGAAACGTCGGCCAGCTCGACGCAACCTACTCACGCAACCAGAATCTTCCAGCAGACAACCCAGGAATCCGAGGCTAACGAAGAATGGCTACTGCAACCAAGACAAACGTAGGTAACGTAAAGAAGACTAAGGGTCAAATCCTTGTCGACTGGCTCACTACGACCGATCACAAAAAGATCGGCTACCTATACCTGATCACCTCATTCTTATACTTCCTCCTCGGCGGCGTGATGGCACTAGTCATCCGCGCTCAGCTGGCAGCCCCTGGCCTCAACGTCGTCGCTACCAAGGAGCAATACAACCAGCTGTTCACAATGCACGGCACCATCATGTTGCTCATGTTTGCAACACCTTTGTTCGCCGCGTTCGCAAACATCTTGATGCCGGTTCAGATTGGCGCCCCTGACGTTGCCTTCCCGCGGTTAAACGCAATCGCTTACTGGTTTTACTTCTTCGGCTCACTAGTTGCTGTCGCTGGGTTCTTCACGCCTCAGGGTGCAGCGAGCTTCGGTTGGTTTGCCTATGCGCCACTTTCAAGCACCACTTTCTCTCCGGGATTGGGTGGAGACCTGTGGGTATTCGGCCTAGCCCTGGGTGGTTTCGGAACGATCATGGGTGGCGTCAACTTCATCACCACCGTTCTGACTATGCGTGCACCCGGCATGACCATGTGGCGTCTGCCAATCTTCACCTGGAACACCTTGGTTACTTCGATTCTGGTAATCATGTGTTTCCCTCCTTTGGCAGCGGCGTTGTTCGCTCTTGGTGCTGACCGCCGCTTTGGCGCTCACATCTTCGACCCAGCCAACGGTGGCCCGATGCTTTGGGAACACCTGTTCTGGTTCTTTGGTCACCCAGAGGTTTACATCATTGCTCTTCCTTTCTTCGGCATTGTTTCTGAAATCTTCCCGGTATTCAGCCGAAAGCCAATCTTTGGTTATAAGACTCTGGTCTACGCAACCATCGCTATTGCAGCGCTTTCGATGACCGTTTGGGCTCACCACATGTATGTAACTGGAACCGTTTTGCTTCCGTTCTTCGCGTTCACCACAATGCTCATCGCAGTACCTACCGGCGTGAAGGTGTTCAACTGGATCGGTACCATGTGGAGGGGTTCTTTGACCTTCGAAACCCCGATGCTCTGGTCTTTGGGATTCCTAGTTACTTTCATCTTTGGCGGTTTGACGGGTGTCATCCTGGCTTCGCCAGTTCTTGACTTCCACTTGTCAGACAGCTATTTCGTGGTTGCCCACTTCCACTACGTAGTCTTCGGTACGGTCGTATTCGCGATGTTCGCAGGAATCTACTTCTGGTATCCAAAGATGACCGGAAAGATGCTGAACGAACGTCTCGGAAAGATTCACTTCTGGATGCTTTTCTTTGGTTTCCACATGACCTTCCTAATTCAGCACTGGTTGGGTGTCATGGGTATGCCTCGTCGCTACGCAACCTACCTACCAGAAGACGGATTCACTTGGATGAACCAGTTGTCAACTTCCGGTTCTGCGCTTCTTGCACTGTCATTCATCCCATTCCTATGGAACGTTTACATCACAGCTCGCAAGGGCACCTTGACCACGCTAAACGATCCTTGGGGCTACGGACGGTCACTAGAGTGGGCAACCGCTTCACCGTTCCCACGTCACAACTTCACTTCGATTCCTCGCGTTCGTTCAGAATCGCCTGCATTCGACCTGAACCACCCAGAGTTCGCAGCGCCGGAAGCTCAGGCTTCAGGAACCAAGAAGGGCTAATCGACCATGAAGTTCAACGGAAGACTCTTCTGGTTTCTAACCGCGTTCTACTTTGTTGACGCTGCCGGATATGCCATCTGGTTTAGCAACTCTAACGGTGGTCGCTTTGAACCAATTGGCACCGCGGCAATTTCGATGCTTGCCATCATGTCTGCTTTCCTTGCCTTCTATCTGCAGAAGACAGACAAGGTTCAAGGTGTCGTACCTGAGGACCGCCTGGATGCCAACATTGAGGATGGTGACACAGAGATCGGTTTCTTCGCTCCATGGAGCTGGTGGCCATTCTTCTTGGGTCTATTCGGTTCAATCGTGTTCGCCGCTTTGGCAATCGGATGGTGGTTGTTCTTCATCGGATTCCCACTAGCTCTGGTGGCGTTGATCGGCTTCGTGTTCGAGTTCCACCGCGGACAGTACGCACACTAAGTTTCTAACAAGAAAGCCCCTCCTTCGGGAGGGGCTTTCTTATTACTTGTTGAGCGGGTGCTCGATGAAGCCATCAGCGTGGGAACTGATTACCTCAGAGATAACCACTCTGTAGGCCTCGTACCAGCGCTTTGATTGGCGCTTTGCCTCCAAGTGTGTTTCATCCCGGCTAAAGGCTCTCAGCGACTCCTGCGAATCGAAATAGTAGACGACACTTCTTTCGGTGCGATCCTCGCTCCACCAGCGCTCAGCGCCGACATAGCCCGGTGTGGCTAGCGCAACATCCATGATGATCGCATCCAGCCGGTGGAACTCTTCGTCATAGACACCGGGCTTGAAAATAAAGGTCGCTGAAATCATTCAGTCAGTATCTCAGGTTTGCCGGGGGAGAGGTTAAAGCAATGGGTCGGAACCCAAAGGATTCCGACCCAGATGCTCGAGCGTTTGCTATTTCTTAGCAGCAGGCTTCTTGGCCACTGGCTTCTTGGCTGCGGTTACAGCCTTCTTCTTAGGGGCCTCCGTTACAGCTGGTGCATGATCGTGGTGCGCGGCATCAAGTTCGCCCTGAGAAACCGGCGCAATGCGGTCTTCGAAGTAGAAACGAGATAGACCGGCACGAAGGCGAGCACGAAGGGTGATCTTGCCCTGTGCGTTTGGACGAGCAAGTGTCGGCTGGTAGTCCTTGAAGTCAACCAACTTGTATTGCTCAAACGCGTCAAGAGGCTCGTGAACCTCGATGTATTCACCGTGAGGCATGCGGATGATTCGACCAGACTCGCGACCGTGGAGGGCAATCTCGCGGTCCTTGCGCTGAAGCGAAAGACAGACTCTCTTGGTGATGATGTAGGCAATGATTGGGCCAACGATGAGGATAATCTGAATCGCGTTCAAAACATTGTTTAACGACAACAAGAAGTTTGTTGCAATCAAGTCTGTGCTTGCGCCAGCCCATAGAGCCGCGTAGAAAGTCACACCTGCGGCACCAATCGCGGTGCGAGTAGGTGCGTTGCGAGGACGGTCAAGAACGTGGTGCTCTCGCTTGTCTCCGGTAACCCAAGCCTCGAGGAATGGATAGAGTGCAACAACGGCCAAGAAACCAACACCGACAATCATCGGAAGAAGGATGTTCCATGCCCAGGTAACTCCACCGGCGTGGACCTCTAGGTGGCTTGGAGCTAGACGTAGTGCACCGTCAAGGAAGCCGATGTACCAGTCAGGCTGCGTTCCAGCCGAAACAGGAGATGGGTCATAGCCACCGTAGTTCCATACCGGGTTGATCGTGAAGGTAGCGGCAACCAGCATGATCACACCGAACACGATGAAGAAGAAACCGCCAGCCTTTGCAACGTATACAGGCATTAGTGGGTAACCGACGACGTTAGAGTCCTTACGGCCCGGGCCTGAGTAGTGCGTGTGCTTGTGGATTACAACCATAAACAAGTGGATAACGATGAAAATCAAGATCAACGCTGGCACGAGCAAGATGTGAAGACCGTATAAACGGGCAACGATCTGCTCACCAGGGAATTCGCCACCGAACAAGAGTGATGAGGTGTAGGCGCCGATAACGGGTAGGCCCTTGATCATTCCATCGATGATGCGAAGACCGTTTCCTGAAAGCAAGTCGTCAGGCAGTGAGTAACCGGTGAAGCCGGCAGCCATACCTAGAACGAACAGCATGAAACCAACTACCCAGTTAATTTCGCGTGGCTTGCGGAACGCGCCGGTGAAGAACACGCGAAGCATGTGAAGACCAGCTGCGGCAACGAAAAGCAGAGCGGCCCAGTGGTGAACCTGGCGCATTAGCAGACCGCCGCGAACCTCAAACGAGATGTCTAGGGTCGACGCGTAAGCGATCGACATTTCGGCACCCTTCAGAGGACCATAGACACCGTCATAAATGACAGGGGTCATGGCTGGCTGGAAGAAGAAGGTGAGGAAGGTGCCTGAAAGCAGCAAGACGAAGAAGCTGTACAGGGCTACTTCACCAAGCATGAATGACCAGTGGTCAGGGAAGATTTTGCGACCGAACTCCTTTAGGATTCCGGCTACACCGACGCGCTCGTCGAGGTAGTTAGCGGTTCCGGCAAGGAATCCACCTTTTTTCTGAGTGTTTACAGCAGTGCTCATTTTTAACGCTCCCAGAAGCTAGGGCCAACAGGCTCGGTGAAGTCGCTCTGCGCGATTAGGTAACCCTCTGCGTCAACTGCGATTGGCAGCTGAGGAAGTGGGCGTGATGCAGGACCGAAGATTACCTTGCACTCGTCAGTGACATCGAAGGTCGACTGGTGGCAAGGGCAAAGAAGGTGGTGGGTGTGCTGCTCGTACAAGGCAACTGGGCAACCGACGTGGGTGCAAATCTTGCTGTATGCAACGATTCCGTCATAAGACCAACCCTTTCGCTCGGCAGTCTCTTTGAGCTCACTCGGGTCTAGACGAACAAGGAGAACCGCAGCCTTCGCCTTTTCCTCGAGTTTGTGGTGCTCTAGGTCGGCCAAACCCTCTGGAATGACGTGGAATACGGAACCTAGGGTTACGTCGGATGCCTTGATTGGTAGGCCGGTAGGGTCCTTGGTTAGTCGAGTTCCGGCCTTCCACATGGTGTGACGAAGGGTGTCCTTAGGGTTTGGCCCTAGATCTCCAAAGAAGAAAATTGCCGGGATTGGGAACAATGCCAAGGCGCCATAAAGAGAGCGGCGGATTAGTTTTCTGCGCGAGAAACCAGACTCGCTGTCGGCCAGCTTGATGATTTCAACAGCTCGCGCTCGAACTTCTTCACTGCCACGAGTCTGGTGGCGTTCTTCGGCAACCTCGGCGTCTGGCATAAGGGTCTTTGCCCAGTGAACTGCACCGATTCCGATGCCAAAAAGACCAAGAGTGATGCCAAGCCCCATGAACAAGGTGTTGTTGCGCACAGTGCCAAGATCATCGCTTAGTGGGAAGGCGAAGTATGCGTAGATCGAGAAGATCGAACCAACTACAGACGCCAAGAAAAGTGCAGCAACCTGGCGAGCAGCAGCCTTTTCGTGCTTAACGCTCTTGTCGGTCATGCGAACGCGGTGTGGCTCAAGACCTGGGTCAGCAACCTTGTCAGATGCGATAACCGCTAATCCAGCTGCGTAGTCGTGCTCAGGTTCGTGCGAACCCTTCCCAGATGCGATGCTCTTGCTGTCGCTCACTGATAACTCCCTATTTATTCGTTTAAAACTTGGGTCGAAAAACTTAGTTTGATTTGGCGCCAAGCCAAATTGTGATCGTGATGATCAATCCGAGTACGAAGATCCAGATGAATAGACCCTCAACAACTGGACCTAGGTTGCCAAGCTCATAGCCACCCGCTGACGGGTTGTTCTGAACGTAAGTCAGGTAGGTGATGATGTCTTTCTTGTCGGTCGGGGTCAAGTTTGCATCGTTAAATACAGGCATGTTCTGCGGGCCGGTAAGCATGGCCTCATAGATGTGGTCTGCCTTGGTGTGGGTAAGTGCAGGTGCATACTTTCCCTGGGTCAAAGCACCGCCGGCACCGACCGCGTTGTGACACATGGCACAGTTGATGCGGAAAAGTTCCCCTCCGCGGGTCGCATTTCCGTTTGCCGCGATTTGTGCGTCGGTAGGGATAGCTGGGCCAGGACCTAGCGAACCTACATAGGCTGCGATGGCATCGATTTCTTCACCGGTGAACTGGACCGGCTTAACCATTAGCTGTGGGCCAGAAGCCTGACCAGGCATACGACCTGTGTCAACCTGAAATTCGGCTGCTGCTGCGCCTACACCGATGAGGCTCGGTGCGTTTGCAGAACCTTCACCGTTCTTACCGTGGCAGCTAGCGCAGTTGGCGAGGAATAGTTTGTGACCTAGATCAACCTGTGCAGCATCTGCTGCCGCGGTTACTGGCTTTGTAGACTCGACGGCCGCGGTAGCCGCTGCATAACCGCCGCCGCTAACTGCAAGACCCGCCGCGATAACCAAAATCGCTGCCATAGGGTGTCGTCGTGAACCATTTAGGTTGCGCTTCATGAAAGCCATAGCAAAAATCTCCGTTGTTTTATTTCAAGACGTAAACGATTAGGAATAGGCCAATCCAGACCACGTCAACGAAGTGCCAGTAGTAAGACACAACAATCGCGCTGGTTGCCTCATAGTGACCAAACTTCTTAGCAGCAAAGGTGCGGCCAATGATGATCAAGAAAGCGATTAGACCGCCGGTTACGTGAAGTGCGTGGAAGCCGGTGGTGATGTAGAACGCGCTGCCGTATGAGTTTGCGTTCAGCATCACGCCTTCTGAGACCAAAGTCGCATACTCCCATACCTGCCCGGCAACGAAGACTGCGCCTAGAAGGTAGCTGAGGAAGAACCACTCGACCATTCCCCACTTGACAGGGGAGAGGCCAGTTGCGCGAGGCTGAAGGCGCTCGGCAGCGAACACACCAAACTGGGCGGTGAACGACGAGCTCACCAGGATCAAGGTGTTAACCAAGGCGAACGGAACGTTCAGAATCTTGGTGTCATGGGCCCAAATGTCTGGAGAGTTGGCGCGCAGGCTGAAGTACATTGCGAATAGAGCCGCAAAGAACATCACCTCGCTGCCAAGCCAAACGATGGTTCCTACCGAAGTGGAACTTGGGCGATTGATTGCAGGCTGCGTCAAAGTAGTCGAAGACATGCTTAAATCCTAACCCCGAGCGAGCCGCGAATCGTTCAATTCCAGCCGTTTTTCTCACGATTTTCGGGCAATAAACTTGTCTCTATGACTAGCGCATTGAACTGGCCGACGATTCTCGGCAAACTACTGCTCAAGAATGACCTTGAGCGAGTCGAGGCAAACTGGGCAATGCGCGAAATTATGTCTGGTGATGCCACCGAAGCTCAGGTCGGAGCCTTCATGATGGCGCTTCGCTCAAAGGGCGAAACCGTGGACGAATTATCGGGCCTGGTAGATGTAATGCTGCAAAACTCCGTCATTTTGAACACCGGCCCGGATGCAGTCGACATAGTGGGGACCGGCGGCGACCTTTTCGGAACCGTAAACGTTTCGAGTATGGCTTCAATCTTGGTCGCGAGTGCCGGAATTCCGGTCATGAAGCATGGGTCACGCTCGGCTTCAGGCAAGACAGGCTCATCTGAAATGCTTGAGGTCCTTGGAGTTCGCTTGGACCTATCGCCGGTTCGAGTAGCCGAGATCTTCAGAGAATGCGGAATCACATTCTTTTTTGCGCCCGTTTTTCACCCCGCAATGCGGCACGTAGCACCGATCCGCAAGCAGCTGGGTGTGCCAACGACCTTCAACTTTCTGGGTCCTTTGGCAAACCCGGCGCAGCCAATCGCAACCTCACTTGGTGTCGCCAACCCCTTTATTGCTCCACTTATGGCGGCTGAAATGGCAGCTCGAGGACGCACCGCACTGGTTTTCCGGGGGTCGGATGGCCTGGATGAGCTAACCACCACAGGAACGAGCCAAATCTGGCAGGTCTCCGGGGGAGAAGTGCACGAATTTGAACTCGAACCGCAAAAATTCGGCCTAGGTCGCTCAAAGATTGAACAACTTATTGGCGGTGACGCCCAGGAGAACGCCGCAGTCACCAACTCGCTTTTCGCGGGAGATAAATCAGGCAACCTCAAGGCAATTCGCGACATCGTCATTTTGAATGCGGCTGGAGGAGTGGTTGCCTATGAACTTGCCAAGGATGCGTCTCGAGTCGATGTTGACTTGGATGTTCGTTTCGAGGATGCAATCCAACGGGTTACCTCAGCCTTGGATTCAGGTGCAGCCCAGGCGAAACTTTCAGAATGGATTGCTGCCAGTCAGCTGTAGGCACGAACTAAAACACAAAATAATCGGGAGATACCTGATTGCCTATCAGAGGAACATTACTTGACATAATGTTCATTATCGGCGCTTGGCTCTCAGGCTGGGAAGTGGTCGGCTATCAGATTCGCCAACCCGTGCGGGGCAATCAACTCACCGGTAGCAATTAGTTCTGGAACGCTCCACCAACGATATTCGAGCACGTCCCGTCGTTCATCGTCTGTCCAGCCTGAATCATCAAGCTCAAAGTCAGTCACCTGCAGTTTGTAGAAATGATCCGTGTATGTGTGATGATTTTCGCCGTCACCCCAATCCCATCGCCCTGAAATTTCGCCTAGTTTTTCTCCCAGGGCTTCCTGTGACACGACGATTCCGGTTTCTTCACGCAGCTCTCTAACGGCCGCTTCAAGAGGCGTCTCGCCTTCGTCAATGCCGCCACCCGGAGTGATCCATCTAGGCGGCAAACCAACTTCGGGGTCAAAATGCGTGAGAAGAAGAAAAAATTGTTCGCGTGGGTTGGTTAGAAGGATTCTTGCGGTTTCTCGATGTTGTCCAGGATGCACCTTTAGCCTCACTCAGATTTACTTGACATAACTACATTCGGGTTATTTTTGCTTTTTAGGCTGATATTTGAAAAATTTGAGTGAGCCTTGCATCAAATAACCGATGCAAATGGCAAAAATGAGGGTTCCTTCTCGCACTTGCCCGCCCATTAGCCAACCAATGGTTAGAACTACCAATTCGACCAAAGTTCGAACCTGCCAGAGTTTCCAGCCAAGAGTTTTGGTCAGCCCGAGCATGAGCCCGTCGCGCGGACCTGAGCCGAGATTCGACGTAATGTAAAGGCCGGTGGCAAAGGCCACGGTGCACATTCCCAGCACGAACATGCCAAAGTTTTCCCAATAGAAATCTAGTTTCGGCAGAAAAGGTGTCCAAAAATCCATCCATAGTCCAATCAAAATGGCATTCATGATGGACCCCAAGCCTGGTTTGATCTTGAGCGGTATCCAAAAAATAAGCACGATGCTGCTCACGATGATGCTCGCGATGCCGTAACTGATGTGCAGCTGAATTGAGAATCCCTGGGCAAAGACATCCCAGGGTGGAATTCCAACGTGTGCATTCACCACCATTGCAACCGCCAGGCCATAAATGAACAGCCCGAGGTTTAAGCGGAACAATCGCTTAACAGAATGACGGTTGAACCCAAGCTTCATGCCACAAGCCTAGGTGGAGGCTGTAGTTTTGCAGGTATGCAGACCGAACAGGCGATTCCCTCTTACCTCTCCCCTGCCCTGCCGAGGATTTTTGCACATCGTGGTTTTGCCTCCGAGGGCGTGAGTGAAAACACGATCCCAGCCTTCGAGGCGGCCTTGAAACTTGGCGCCACTCACTTAGAGAGCGATATTCAGGTAACCAAGGATGGTGTACCAGTGCTCTTCCATGACGTTGATCTCTTGCGGGTGTCGGGAATCCCCCGCAAAGTCAGTGAGCTCAATAGCGGCGAAATCGCAGAGATCAGATTGGTTCAGGGTGGGGAGATTCCGACTCTGCGTGCTGCGCTTACCGCGTTTCCAAAGGCAAGATTCAACCTTGACTTGAAGGTTTCCGAAGCCGTAGGAACTGCCGTGTCGGTCATCCGTGACATCGGCGCGCAAGATCGAGTGCTGTTGACTAGTTTTTCAGATCGGCGGCGAGCCGCGGCGGTGAAGCTGCTGAATCTTCCTGTGGTCAGTTCTGCGGGCTCCATCCGGGTGCTCGGGCTCTGGTTGGCAGCCAAGTTGCACATTGGTTATCTAGTCCGTTGGCTCGCCAAGCCCGTTCAGGCACTCCAGATCCCCACGGGAATCGGGCCGATTCGGTTCGACTCCCCCGGCTTTATTAGGCAGATTGTTGCCGCTGGCCTTGAAATACACTTTTGGACAATCAATGACGCCGAGGAAATGTTGCGCTTGATTTCGCTTGGCGCTCAAGGAATTGTCACCGATCGAACCGATCTTGCTGTGAAAACGCTTAGAACCGCGCGGTGAGGTTGCCGTTAACTTGCTAAATGCGGGATGATTAGGCGTTGTGGACTTGTTATACATCTCCATAGCCCCAAAAGGGCGACTAAATAGGAGGAAACATGGCACAGCAAACTATGCGCGGAATGCGTCTCGGCACACAGAGCCTCGAGAGCGAACGCGGAGTTAACTACTCAGCGCGTACGACCCACAGTTACCAATGTGCGAACAACCACGTTTCAGAAATGATTTTCTCTGCGGACGCAGAAGTTCCTCAGACTTGGCATTGCAAGAGCTGCCCACAGCAGGGCGTGCTACTTGAGGACGGCAAGCTAATTTCACTCGATTTAGTTGAAGACAAGACTCCTCGCTCGCACTGGGAGATGCTCTTGGAGCGACGCACCCGTGAAGAGTTGGAAGAAGTGCTTCAGGAGCGCTTGGAGTACATCCGTGCTCGTCGCGCCGGCGGCCAAGCAGACCTATAGGCCACAAGAAATTTGCCTCTAGCCTGCGCTAGGGGCTTTTTTCTTAACCCTGAGGGAACGGCGCCCATAGGCGAACGCCAACAACACTAACCCCGCGGCATTGAACGCCAAGTCCAGAGCGGACCCAAACATCATGGCTGGCGTAATAGCTGTTCTCAAAGGAACTTTGGTAACCATTACTCCAGGCTCAAAGGTAGGGAGTTGGTTAAGAACTCTCCCGTCCGGGCCGAAAACCGCCGAGACGCCGACCGTTGAGTCATTAACCACGGCCCTTCCAGTCTCGATTGCTCGAAGTTTTGCAATCGCCACTTGTTGGAAAGTTTCATCGCTTCGACCGAAGTCTGAATTATTAGTCTGCGACAAAATAACCTGCGCCCCGGAATGAACTAGGTCGCGTGAAATGTCGTCTATCGCAATTTCAAAGCAAATAAGCACACCAAGAGGCTTATTTCCCAAGTTGAAAATCCCATCTCTAGTCCCGAAGGTGTACCCGTGAGAAATTAGGCCAATTAGGTCAGGGGCAACCGAATACCAGAACTCCCTGTCTGGCACGAACTCTGCGAAGGGAACCGGTCTCTTTTTGTCATACCAGTCGGTGACACCTCGTCCAGGTTGCCAAAACAACGAAGAGTTGTAGAGCTCGCCACCGCGTTCGGTTATCGTTCCAAAAATAAGCGGAACTTTGAGCTTGTCGTCGACCAACCTTCGAATCGCATCACCAGTTACCGCGTCTGCAAGCGGATTAATGTCCGATGCATTCTCCGGCCAAACCACCACGTCGACCTTTTGCCCGTTGGCCACGCTTGGAATCAGCTTGGTTGCCGCTAAGTGATTTCGCAAAATTGATCCCCGCTCAGGGTTTGCGAACAATCCTGCGTTTGCATTGCCTTGAACCGCGGCGATCACGAGTGTTCCACGTTCTGGCTGATTAGGAATCACCGTTGAAATTGGAACTAATACCAACAGGAGCACCAAGCCCAATGTAAAGCCTGTGATTGGCTTTCGCCATCCTAGCTTTCTTGCTTCGATTACCCAGGTGACCACAAGTGAAGCGAGAAGAATGACTACGAAGGTTAAAAGCGGCTGGCCGCCGAAGTAAACCCAATTGGCCAGTGGAGATTCGGATTGAGACATCGCAAGTCGAGACCATGGGAAACCGCCGTAGGGCAAATTTATTGAAACCCATTCGCGCAAGGTCCAAATGGTTGCTATTGCCAGAGACACTCGGATGCTATGTAGGCGACCACGCGGACCTGAGGAAATCCAGCGCCAAACCCCGGCTATTACGGCCATCCCCAAGCCAAAGAAGAACGCCTCGAGGATGGATAAAGCTAGTAACGGAACAGGACCCAGGTAAAGGCTCATCCATCCGATTTGGCTTACATAGAAGAAGAATCCTCCGAGATAGCCAACCCAGAAAGCAGGCCAGAAACCGAGGCCTCTTACGGAAAGTAGCAGCGCAATAATGGCTGGGAAAATAATCGGCCAGATACCCGCATGAGGATAGGCAAGGCTAGATAGCAAGCCGCCACCAACCGCTAGTAACAACCTGGCAATAACGGAGTTAGCGCTCCCCGCGCGAAGAAACAGAGTTGCCGGAAACTTAGCCATAGTAGGAATACGCGACGATGCCACGCTTTACTTTGTCGACTGCGGATTTTGCCGTTTCGGCTAACTCTGGCCCGGCGGTCTGGGCAATCTGGTCAAGGACGTCGATGATCTGTTTAGCCCATCGGATGAAGTCGCCTGCAAGTAAGTCGGCGCTATCGAGAACGGTATCGAGCTTGGCTCCAGATGCCCAACGATAGATCGGTTGCGCGAGCGAGAAGTCGAGGGGGGCTGTTTGCCCAAGCTTATGTTCATGCCGTAAACCCTCGAGATCATGCCAAAGGTCGACGGTAGCACCAAGGATTTCACCGAAGTTGCCCTTTGGGATTCTTGGCTCGAAATCTTCGTCGTCGCGACGGCTTTCATAGACCAATACCGCGGCCATAGCTGCCAAGCTTGGCGCATCCAGTTCTTTCCAAAGGTCCTCACGCAGTGCTTCGGCGATGAGTAAGTCGCGCTCGCCGTAGATGCGTGCGAGAGTTCGTCCGGCATCCAAGACTTCGTATTCGCCGGTTAGGTCAGCGAGTGGCTGAATATATTTCATTACCTCGAGCATGTCGCAGATTCGGTCGAAGGTGCGGGCCACTTGATTGGTGCGTCCCTCAATTTGATCCAGGATGGCCTCGAGCTCGCGATGAAGTTGGAACCAACGTTCGCCCCATCTAGCATGTGCCTCGCGTTCGTTGCAGGCATGGCACGGATGACTACGAAGGTCTCGCTTTAGCTGGTTTAGTCGCTGCTCTTGAAGGTGACGACCTTTGCTCTGGCGAATATCTTTGCCGCGCTCGGCACGCACTCGCCCGCTAGCCAAGGAACGTTCTAAATCGCTTATTTCGCGACGGATGCCTGCGTAAACGCTGAACTCACCCTTGTGGCATTCCATTGCCTTGGCATATCCATCCAGAGAAACTTGCTTTTCTCGAATGCCCTTGGCGAGTCCCACGACGCTTCTGTCGGCTTGGAACTGAGCGAATGAGGTCTCGAGAACTTCGCGGGCTCGCTCGCGACCAAAAGCTTCAATGAGGTTTACGGCCATGTTGTAGGTCGGTCGGAACGGGCTGATTAGCGGATAGGTCCTCTTGCTTGCCAGGCCTGCTACGTTCGCCGGGTCCATATTCGCCGACCATTGAATGACCGAGTGGCCTTCAGTATCGATGCCACGACGACCGGCTCGACCAGTTAGCTGTGTGTACTCCCCCGGAGTGATCTGGACGCGCCCTTCACCGTTGTATTTGTCAAGGCGCTCTAGCACGACAGTTCGAGCGGGCATGTTGATTCCCAAAGCTAAAGTTTCGGTTGCGAAAACTACTCGAACTAGCTTGCGCAGGAAGAGTTCTTCAACCACTTCTTTGAATGCTGGAAGCATTCCAGCGTGGTGAGCGGCTACACCTCGTTCAAGGGCGTTTAGCCATTCGAAGTAGCCCAGAGTGTTTAGATCTTCGTCATTGATGTTGTAAGTCTTCTCTTCAACAATGCGCCGAATTTCTTGCTTTTCTTCGGTTGTGGTCAATCGAATTCCGCCAGCAAGGCAAGCCTTTACCGCCGCTTCACATCCAGCTCGAGAAAAAACGAAAAAGATCGCTGGAAGCATGTCTTGCTCATCCAGGATGTCGACCATCGCTGGTTTACTGATTCGTTCAATGCGGGATTGAGAACCACCGCGCCGATCGTCATAAAAGTTGGTCTTGCGGCCTTTCTGCGGGCGATTGATCGGTGCCCGCATTTTCTGCGCGTGCTTCTGGGCAAGTTCAGGGTTTACACGTGGCGTCTTCGAGGAATCATCAAAGAGTTCGAGCATTTCACTGCCAAAAAATACGTGCTGATTCAAAGGAACTGGACGAACTTCGGAAACGATGATCTGGGTGTCGCCACGCACCTCATCCAGCCAAGCGCCAAACTCTTCAGCGTTAGAAACTGTCGCACTAAGTGAAACGATCTTCACATCCTTGGGCAGGTGCAAGATAACTTCTTCCCATACCGCTCCGCGGAAACGGTCCGCGAGGTAGTGGACCTCGTCCATGACTACAAAACCCAAGTTCATAAGCGCCTCTGAGTTCGCATAAATCATGTTGCGAAGCACTTCGGTGGTCATAACGACTATTTGTGCATCCGAGTTTTGATTTGTGTCGCCTGTGAGTAAGCCAACGCGCTCGGAGCCATAGCGCTTCACCATTTCTGCGTATTTCTGATTACTCAGTGCCTTGATTGGTGTGGTGTAGAAAACCTTGAGGTTCTTTTCAAGGGCCAGGTGAATAGCAAATTCTCCGACGATAGTCTTTCCTGCGCCTGTAGGTGCGGCAACTAGGACGCCTTTACCGTCTGCTAAGGCTCGACAGGCCTGTTCCTGAAAGTCATCCATCGGAAACTTAAGCAGTTTCACAAAGCTGTCTACCAAAGGAAAAGTCTTGGATTTCTTCGCCCGAGCAAAGCGCTCTGCCGGGCTTAGTTCTGCTTCAGTCATGAGTCACTTTCATCGGCGAGATTGTCGAACTCATCGAAATCGAGACCAAGTGCTTTGGCTCGCTTTGAAGCACGTTTGTCATGTAGCCAAGCAATTCCAGCTGCCAAGAAATAGAGCAGTCCCATCGGAATCATGACCAAGAGCATGGACATTGGGTCTGAAACCGGGGTGGCCAATGCGGCAACAATAGCGATTATGAATACGGCAATGCGCCAAGACTTCAAGATGCTGTTGGCGCTAAGCACACCAATGAAATTCAGAAGCACTAAAACCACCGGAAGCACAAATGCCAGACCGAAAACCAAAAGAACACGGATCGTGAAAAGCACGTATTCATTGGCATTGATGACGTTTGCTGCCCCGGTTGGTGTGAAGCCAATGAGGCTAGAGATGAAGTAAGGCAAGGAGTTCCAGGCAAGCCAGCAGCCAGCAGCGAAAAGTGGCACGGAGAAGCCCAAGAACGTGATTGTGTACCTACGCTCGTGTTTCTTGAGCCCAGGTGTAATGAATGCCCACAGGTTGTAAAGCCAGAATGGGCTGGCCAGCAGTACTCCTAGAAAAATGGAAGTTTGCATTCTCAAATCGAAAGCTCCGGTTACGGAACCGAAGTTGATCGTGGTGTTTGAGTGATGTTCGGCCGCATAGCGCACGATCGGAGCCTGAAGTAGTTCAAAAACCTGGTCGAAAATTAGCCAACCGATTACGGTTCCGGAAAAAATGAATAAGGCAGACCAAAAAAGCCTATTTCGGAGTTCCTTAAGGTGTCCCCCAAGGCCCATTCGCTTTTCGGGGTTTTTCATCCTGGCCATCTAGCTGCCAGTTACTTAGTTGAGGTCGAGTCGCCCTCGGCGGTCTTGTCAGCTTTTTCGGCGGCCTTGTCATCGCCAAGACCCTTCATTTCCTTGCGGAAAATGCGCATCGACTGGCCAAGGCTCTTCGCCAAACCTGGAAGCTTAGGTGCTCCCCACAGCAGAAGAACGATTACAAGGATGACGATGAAGTGCCAACCTTCGAGTCCTCTAAACATTGGTGAACCTGCTTTCGTTTACATCGATGTTTTTTAGTGCTGTTCTAAGACTACGCTGTCGAGCAGCCCGTTTCTTAGACTTCTTCTTCAAAAAAGTTTGTCTTTCGGCATCGACTTCTGTGCTTGATCTCAGGACATCCGATTCTTTGTCCTCGAGGGTTGGCTTGGTCTCGAATGCGGAGATCAAGATACCTAAAGGCTTGGAGATTCGCGAAATCTGATGCCCAACTTCTAGCGCACGGTTGAACAAAGAAAGCCCGATCAATCCGAAAATCCCAAATGAACCAATTACCAAACCGGTCCAAATCCAAAACCACGCCCAGAAGCCCACTATTCAATCTCTCTTTCGTCGAAGTCAGTAGATTCACCGAGAGCTTTTAGCGCGTAATTTCTCACGATATCTCGCGCCTCAGGGGGTGAAATTACCCTCGCGGACCCACCATACTTGGCTATAAGTCTGCCCAGGTTCGGAAGATGGCCAACCATAATTTCGGCTCGAATAGTTCCCGAGCCGATATCCTTCGGTTCACTTACGGTCTGGAATTCAGTGATCAAGCGGTAGGCCTCGGGGGTTACTTCAACTATCACGGCGGTATCGGTAATTTCTGCTACGTAGGTGGCATCCTCTATTTCACCAACGTTGCCAGCGACGTCAGAAATTTCACGATCGAGAATTTCTATGCCTCGCATGTGTTCGATTAGAAAGTTGCGAACCCCCTGATTAGTTGGGCAATAACCGCGCAAATACCAAACTCCGCCGGTTAGATCGATTCGGAGAGGCTCAATCTCCCTCTTCGTTTTTTCTTGCTTGCGATTGATGTATTCGCAGGAGATAACCCTCTTTTTCAGGATAGCCTCACGCAAAGTTGACGCACCGGCCTCAATAGAACCAGGTGCGATCGAGATGACTTCTGCGCCGCCCCGACCCGAACCGGCCGATATTTTTTCAATCAAGCTTTGAATATCGGCGTTTCCTGCGAATTCGGGGATGCTCGAAAGGTATCCCAGCCCAGCCGAGATTGCGGCTGCCTGCCTGGTCGAGAGCCGCGGCACGTCATCGATGATGTCGGCAGTTGTTAGCGAGACAATCCCATCTTCCAAGAGGTCAATGTCTATGTAAAAAGGCCACTCCTCGAAACCTCCCACTTGGGCCGTTGCATCGTTTAAGCTTCGTAGCGCCTTGACGATGTATTCAATCTCGAGGTCGAAGTGATTCGAAAGTTCGTCCAGTGAAACCTGATCGCGGTGGCCAAGATATCCCACCAGCGCCAAAAGAAAGTTGTAGCGATCTTCGCCATTAAAACCCTTGATTTTAGGCATGGGCGCTAGCCACCGCCTCGAATCTTGACCGAATTACCTTTGCCAATTCGGGCGGCGAAACTACCTTGAAGTCGAGTGCATATTCACTTAGTTCTTCGGCGAGCAAATCAATGTCCATGTATGAAAAAGTCACTTCTGCAGTTGCTGAAGTTTGGTCATCCATATGAAAGTGGAACCACGCCAGGCTGTCCCGTTTTACTCGCAGAGTTGCTACTTGGCTTGCTGTGTGACTCTCCAGGTCGGCGATTGCAGCTTCGATTTCGGTTTCGCTCGGTGCGGCGAAGGTGACCTGAGCAGAGTCTTTTTCATTGATTTGCTCCACGCGGTAAACAACCTTGGAAACTATGCGCTTTAGCAAGAAGTTCCGAACCGCTTTTTGATCTTTGTCCCAACAAATTAGTAGCCATTGGCCATCGATGCTGCGCAACATCCAAGGATTCACGTGTCGTCTAGTCGTTTCGCCATCGGCTTTTCGATAGTCGAAGGAGACTTCAATGCATTCATCAATGGCTTGACTCAAGGGTATGAAGGAAGGCTCGTGAGTGCGCAACCTAGGTGCGAATCCGATCAGGTCGGATGCGGCAGGTTCAATGCCGAGACCGCGCAACCGAACTAGGCCGCGATTTGCCTCACTTGAAAGCGATGCCTGAGCCCACACCTGGGCAGCGAGATTTAGAAGCTGAAGCTGTTGAGCATCGAACTCGATGCCGTCGGGCCACGCGAAGGTTTCTGAGGCGATCGTGTAACGCATTTCATCCGGGTCAGATCTTGGATCCGGATTCGAAAGCTGAATTCCCATCTCTCGTAATTCGCTCTTATCGCGTTCGAACTTTTTGTTTAGCGCGAAATCATCTTCTGAGGAGCCTGCAAGGTCTGCCCGATAGGAATCAACGGCATAAAAAAGTTCGCGCTTGGTGAGGCCACGCTCCGAATAGAGCAAGACACAGGTCAGCTGAAAAAGCCGCTCAGACTTGTCAGTCTTCGCCGGCTTCCAAGCTTCCTCTTTGGCCATGGCTCCCCCGTTATCGAAGTCGATTACCTAGTTGGCGCCAAGAATATCGATCACGAATACCAGGGTTGAATTTGCCGGAATACCACTTTGCGCTGTTGCTCCGTAACCCTGGGCTGGTGGAATTACCGCAACGACTTGCGAGCCAACCTTTTGACCTACAACTGCTTTTAGGAATCCATCGATCAAAGCACCTTGAGCGAGTTTGAACTGAACAGGCTGACCTTTATCCCAAGATGAATCAAACTTGGTCTTGCCATCCCAAAGGAACCCTGAGTACTGCAGGGTCACTGTTTGACCCATGGAGACTTTCGCGCCGCGACCTTCGATTAGATCTGCAATCTGAAGAGTCTTAGGGGCTTCGCTCTTTGGTATGGTGATGCCCGGAGTGCCGTTTGCCGCGCGAACGACGTTGACGCCTGGGAATGAAGCAGGTAAGGCCTTTTCATCACCAAGCGCCTTAGGGAGAAACACCTTCAAGATGTCGAAGACGAAGATCACGGAATCCGTTGGCTTTACGCCTAGATCTGGAATGCCCTGCCCGCCATGTGCAAGCTCGGCTGGGAAGAGGACCGCCACACGAGAGCCCTCGCGAACACCTGCCAACGCACCACAGAAATCAGGTTTTTGACCTGACTTCAAGAACTGAGAAGCAAAATCAGTGCCGGTGAACTTTGATGATTGGAAGGTCTTTCCTGTTCCACCGTTTACGCCTAGGTACTCAATGTCAACCAGTTGGTCACCATAGATCTTTGGCCCTGTGCCCTCAACTACCACCTTGGTTTCGATTGACTTTGAAGTAATTGGAGTCGCGAAGTCGACCGTTGGAACCTTTGTTTGATCCGTTGAAACTTGGATCTGATCAACGTTCGCGTGCTCAGTTGGTGCGGTGCAGGTTACCGAGGCGCCCTGCATCAATGCGTCTGCTGGGTTTTGAGCTGCGCAACCGCTAAGTGCTGCGATGGTCGCTACGGTGGCCGCTAGGGCAAGAAGTTTACGCACGTGTCTCAATCTCTCGAATCTTGGATGTTTCTAAGTTTATCTAGCGAATTAGTCTTGCTCGCTGCGGGCGATTGCCGCAGCCTCTGCACTTCTGATCGTCTTGCGAAGTTTTTTGTCGCTCACCTTGCGTTCACCCATGTGTTCCGGGTTCCACACAACCAGGTCTTCATCCGCAAAATCTGGTTTCTGACGAGTCTTGAAGTTCGGGACAATTGTTCCAGGTGCCAAACGTCGTGCAGTCACCAGGAAGCCCGTGTGGCCAATCATGCGATGCTCTGGACGCACGGCAAGACCCTGAAGGTGCCAACCGCGAACCATTGATTCCCAAGCTTCGGGCTCAGCAAAGTGGCCGCTGTCGCGCAAACCCTCAGTGAATCGTGATAGTTGAGTAACGGTGGCAACATAACCAATGATCAATCCGCCTGGAACAAGTGCACTTGCACATTCTTCGATGCATTCCCAAGGCGCCAGCATGTCAAGAACAATTCGGTCCACGGACGCGGCCTGTTTCTGAATTGGAAGCTGATCTTGGAGGTCGCCAATGTGAATGTCCCATGTGTCTGGAACAAGACCGAGATTGGTAGCAACATTTGCTCGAGCTATGTCAGCGAATTCCTGACGTCTTTCAAATGAATCGAGCTTGCCTTCAGGCCCGATAGCTCGGAGAAGGTACATGCTTAGTCCGCCAGAGCCAACGCCTGCTTCGACAACTCGAGCACCTGGAAATATGTCACCCATCGTGACAATTTGCGCCGAATCCTTTGGGTAGATGATCGCCGCGCCTCGAGGCATGGAAAGAACAAAGTCACTTAGCAATGGGCGAAAAGCCAAATACTCGACACCAAACTGATTCAGAATCACTGATCCCTCTGGCTGGCCAATGATGTCATCGTGCATCAGGTCACCACGGTGGGTGCCATAGCGCTGACCGATTTCAAGCGTGATGGTGTTAAGTCGGCCTTTAGGGCCGGTTAGCTGCACTCGGTCGCCCGCACGGAACGGGCCGGTTGGAAGTTTGATCTGCTGACCTGTCGTCTTCTTTGTCATGGATTCCTTTTTTAGAAAAGCTTGCGGAGGTCTCGAAGGGTAACTCCCTCAAGGGTTGGCCAAATATTGCGTCCGGGTAGTTCTGGTATTGGAACGATGTTGTGAATCCCAATGGCCTTGGTGCCAGCGGCTTCCGCCGAAGTAAGACCCGTGTGTGAATCCTCGAATGCGATGCAATCTTCGGGACGAACGCCGAGCAAATTTGCCGCCATTAGATACGGTTCAGGATGTGGTTTACCGAAGGTAACCATGTCGCCGGCAACAATCACATCAAAGGCTTTGAACGGGATCTGATTTGCAACCGATTCGGCCATTCTTTTCATCGACATGGTCACCAATGCAGTCTTGATGCCGCGCTTCTTAAGTTCCCTTAGAAGCTCTTGCGCTCCCGGACGCCATGGAATCGAAACTTCGAGTTGCGCGACAACCGAGTCAGTAAGGCGATTAATGATTTCATCTGGCTCGAGGTCTAGGCCCATCTTTGCTTTCATAACCCTGGTCGAGTCATAGAGACTCATCCCGATAAGGTCCAGACCGTCTTCGGGTTTCCAGGTTCCATTGAATTCAGCTGCCAAGCTTTGCTCACTGGAAAGCCAGTATTCCTCGGAGTCGACAAGCGTCCCGTCCATATCCCACAAGACCGCAGCGGGGCGCTTTTTTCCAAACATGATGGTTCGATTTTACCTGCGTGCTTTGGCATAGAGTTTTATAGAGACGAATTCTCCATTCGAAAGGCATACGTGAGCGCGCAGATTTTTTCAGGACGCACCCTGATTGTTGCATTCGAGGGCTGGAACGATGCAGCTGAATCGGCAAGCGGAGTAGTCAAGTTCATCTGCGAGCAGATTAAAGCTGACGTCGTTGCCTCAGTTGACCCAGAGGATTACTACGACTTCCAGTTCACGCGACCAACCGTGTCTTACGACTTGGATGGCTCGCGAGTTCTAGATTGGCCTGGAACCGAAATGTGTATTCCTTCAGCGGAGGCCATTGCCGAAAACCACTCATTTTCTAAGCTCAGCGTTTTAGTGGGCACAGAACCAGCCCGCAGGTGGAAGTCTTTTGCCACCGAGGTCATGGAAATGATCGAAGACCGCGAAATTGAATCAGTTTTGTTTTTGGGGGCAATGCTGGCGGATGTTCCACACACTCGACCTATCGGAGTCATGGCGACAAGCCAGAATGAGCATGCGAGACAAGAGCTTGAAATTGAACGAAGCCAGTACGAGGGGCCGGTAGGAATTTTGAGTGTGCTGGGGGTCGAGTTGGAGAAGGCTGGAATTCCATCGGTCGCACTCTGGGCATCCGTTCCCCACTATGTTCACAACACACCTTCGCCTAAGGCAACGCTTTCTCTCTTGATTGAGGTCGAACGCTTGGTCGGTGTCCAATTCGATCACGGAAAACTTGGAGAAGAAGCCTTCGCCTGGGAACGCGGCATCGATGAGATTGCCGAAGGTGACGACGAAATGGCGTCATACATCAGTCAGCTTGAAAAAACCCGCGATGAGGTTGAGTCGCCGGCAGCAAGCGGCGAATCGCTCGCAAAGGAATTTGAAAAATTTTTACGAGCAGAAAACAAAGAACTTCCTGATTCTGAAAAACCAGAAGATTTTCTGCCTTAGGCCACTAACTGACCGCTGACCAAACCGCCAAGAACTGCAAGGCCAAGGATCAATCGCCACGCCACGAATGGCATGAATGAACCGCGGTTCAAATAGCGTAGTAAAACAACAATGACCGAGAAACCAACCGTAAATGCAACGATTGTTGCAACTCCGGTGGCGGCAATGTCGCTTGGCGCCAGATCTTTGTAACTCTTGGCGAATTCGAATAGGCCACTCGCCAAAACTGCAGGGATCGCTAGAAGAAAACTGTAACGAGCTGCTGCTTGACGGCTATAACCCAAAGCCAAACCAACCGAGATTGTTCCACCTGAGCGAGAAACGCCGGGGATGACGGCCAACGCTTGCCCCAGGCCGAATAGAAGCCCGTGCTTAGTGGTTAGTGAATCGATGCCTTTGTTGCGCTTGCCAAATCGATCTGCGATCGCAAGCAGCACGCCAAACACGATCAAAGTGAACGAAATCACCCAAAGGTTTCGGAGCTGATTTTCAATCAGACTCTTGAACGCCAAACCAATTACGACCACAGGCAAGCTGCCGATAATTATCAGCCAGCCGAGTTTGGAATCCTGACTCTTTGTGGCGCTAAAGAGGCTCTTAAACCATGCCCTTGAAATTCGGCTTATGTCTTTCCAGAAATAAATCAAAACCGCAGCCTCGGTGCCGAGTTGAATCGTGGCGATAAAAGCGGTCAACTGGGGTTTAGGAATAGAGCTAAGCCCGAGTAGTTGCTGCACAATCTGAATATGTGCACTCGAAGAGATAGGTAAGAATTCGGTTAAACCCTGAATGATACCGAGAATTACTGCGTCGAAAATGTTCATTCGCCATCTTCTTCCGCAAGCGAAATTGGCAAATACTCTTCGAATTGCTCACCAAGCGCCTCCTCATAGTTGAGGAATGCATCTTCGAGTTGGTAATAGGCCTGTTCCACTGAAGGGTCATCCTCGCCACGACGAGCTGAAACAGCCTCGAAGTGACGCTCTAACGAAGCAATGAACTGTTGTAGCGCGAAGCGCGGATCGGTAGCCATAGAGCA
The DNA here is from genome assembly GCA_947452675.1 of Microbacteriaceae bacterium. Lineage (GTDB taxonomy): Bacteria > Actinomycetota > Actinomycetes > Actinomycetales > Microbacteriaceae > Rhodoluna. The sequence continues at coordinate 84,978 of CANGDL010000001.1, forward strand.
AAACTACCCCGAAACCTCAAATCTGCGAAGCATTTAGTCGCGGAGTCCGACTTCTGGTAATGTTGAACCTCGTTGCCCAAGGACACTTGCTCCCTGGTGACCACTCGTCCGGGTGGCGGAATGGCAGACGCGCTAGCTTGAGGTGCTAGTCCTCTTATGAGGGTAGGGGTTCAAGTCCCCTTTCGGACACTAAACCCCAGCCCTCCACGGCTGGGGTTTTTCACTTAATGCTGGCGACCATTCGTTGCACGATGGACTTTTCACCGGCGATGACAATATGTTCGATGTTTCGCTTGGCCCCTGGGATTCCCACTCGCTCGCCGGCCTTGTTGAAGACCCCGATTTGAGAGCCAACGTATCTCTTGAAGTCGAAATCAACTATCTCGACGTGACCTTTTTTACCTGCTATGTCGAGCAGATCGCTTCTAGACAACCAAGATTCGTTGTTGTAACTGAGCACCATAGTCTCGCATTTCAGGTCGGCAACCAGTTGCTCTAGCGCCTTTGCCATGGTTTTCTTCGAATTGAATGGGCTCTTCATTTCGGCGTCACGCGCATCCAGCCTTTTGTTGGCGATTCCGTATGTGTCGGGTTTATCCCAACGTACGAGTGACTCCCACACGTGATAGTTGCTGAAATATCGATGTTGGTTATAGGGCGGATCCAAGTAGGCCAACTCAACTGGTGGTAGATGTTTGACGATTTCAAGGGCATCTCCACGGATTGACTCGCCTGAGCCTGCTAGCAACTCAGGATCACGAAGTTCAAGGCTGTTGCCAGACCGGCTGGCCCACCCCTTTAGAAAAGCCATTTGAATTCCCGTAGTGCTGTCTACGCGGTCTGCGCCCAAGATCAAGCTTGTGAGTAGCGGGTAGTAAAGCCAGGTACCCCGGTAATCTGACTCGATACGTTCTCGAATGGCGTCTACGCGTTCACCATTTTTTGGCTGAAAATATCGAGCCTCAATGCAGAACTTTTCGGTGAAGTATCCTGCCTCTCCCCTGAGGTTTTGAAGATCTCCCAGTGCCTCGGCTAGCTCAGTGTGGTTGGCAGAATCGCCATCAAGTTCTATCCATGTTTTTCCGAAGCATTCGGAGTATGAGGCGATGTCGGAGGCTATGACATTCATGCCCACTTTTTTGAAGGCCTGGGCTACTCGCGTTGTGCCCGTGAAAAGGTCAAGCGCCGTTTTTGCACCCGAGGCTTGGCCAAGACGGCTAAGGGTTGGAATTAGGGTGCGTTTGGAACCGAGATATTTAATCATGCGGCCTCCTAGCGCTCAAACTCTTATCTTGCCACGAGTGGGAAGGTTAAAACTTAGACTTGAAGTAATGGAAAACTTCGAATCACTTGGCGCCGCTGTCTTGTACAGCATCGACTTCGCCCGAGAAAAACTCGCCGGCAAGTCGGTTATCGCTCTAACCGGAGCTGGCATAAGCACGGATTCCGGAATACCTGACTATCGCGGTCAGGGTCGGGTGGCCCGCCATCCAATGACTTTTGATACGTTCATGGGCTCTCAATCCGCGCAAATACGTTATTGGGCGCGAAGTTATGTTGGTTGGAGCAGAATTGCCGATGCCAAGCCAAACGGAGGCCACTTTGCCCTTGCTGCAGCCGAACGGCTGGGGCAAGTTCAGCATGTGATAACCCAAAATGTGGATGCACTCCACCAGGCAGCTGGCTCGAAAAATGTCATAGATTTGCATGGTCGTCTAGATACCGTTCGTTGCATGAAATGCGGTGCTCCAATGACGCGAATCCGCATGGATGAGCTCCTCCAAGAGTTGAACCCGAACATTCAAAAAGATGCCAACCACGAATTCACCCCGGATGGCGATGCAGAACTAGAGGCAGCGGATAATTTTCAGATTCCCGCCTGCCCAATTTGCGCGGGCGTACTGAAGCCAGATGTGGTTTTCTTTGGAGAATCCGTGCCGCAATCTCGAGTTGAATTCGCCATGTCGCGACTAGACGAAGTCGATGCGCTGCTGGTAGCTGGAACGTCTTTGACTGTTAACTCTGGGCTTCGTTTTGCACGGCGCGCAGCACGGGCCGGCAAGCCAATCATCATCGTGAACATTGGCGAAACCAAGGGCGATGAACTTGCAACTGCCAAAATCGAAGCGAACACATCGCAGGTTCTTGAAAGGCTTTTCATTGACTAAAACCGTTATTGGTTTGCTTCGGCATGGCCAAACCAATTGGAACATCGATTTTCGTCTTCAAGGAGTCACCGACATTCCGTTAAATGAAACGGGAATCCAGCAAGCGAGAATTGCCGGTGAGGTGATTGCCCAGGAAGTCGCAAACGGTGAGGCTTGGGATTTGATTCTCACCTCTCCCCTGTCTCGAGCGCGCGACACCGCTGTGATGGTCGGGCAAGCGATTGGGATAGCGGGCGTATCGGTCGAAGACCTCCTTTTAGAGAGATCTTTCGGTGAGGCCGAGGGATTGTCTCACGAAGAGTGGAAAGCCAAATACAGCGATACAAACCATGTTCCGGGAGGGGAAACGCTTGATGCTCTTGAGGCACGAGCTTGGATTCTGCTTCAAAGGCTTCTTGACCATCACGAGGGTAAGAGAGTGCTTACCGTTTCTCACGGGGCACTCATTAGGACACTTCTTCGATTGGTGAGCAAAGGTGAGTTTCCGAGAGAAAACGAGAGACTTGGTAATGCTTGCCTAAGCGTTTTTGAGCACAGCCTCGAGACTGGCTGGTTGATAACTCGTTATGAACCGAAAACTCTAGCTCTCTAGCTCTTTGCTGGGATGTTTCAGAGGCGAGAAATCATCTCGATTAGGTCTCCAGCCGACCTGTCCCAATTGAATTGTTCCGCGTGATTCCGAGACGCGATTCCACGTTCTATCCATGCCGGGTTTGACTCTAGCTCGCGCACCTTATCGGCAAAGTCCTCAGGGTTTTCCTGGTCAAAAAACAGGGCCACATCGGCACCAATTTCTTTGAAAATTTCAATATCTGAAACCACCACGGGAACACCGCGAGACATTGACTCGATCAGTGGAATGCCGAATCCCTCATCGCGCGATCCAGACACCAACGCGACGGCTTGATCAAGTTGTTTGTGGTACTCATTCTCGGAAACGCCATTATGGAAGATTACGTTGCCGGAACCTGGCTTTATTCTCGCTTCGAGCTGAATTCTTCGCTCTGGCTGGATCCGGCTTAGTAAGTGCAGTTCGTAATCCGGCAGAAATTTCATGCCATCAATTAGCACTTCCACATTTTTATAGTCCATGAATGAACCCATGTAAACCAGGCGTTGTTCGTCACGCGGCCGACTTGCTGGGGCTGGGTTTGCTTCATCCTCGGTGAAAGAGCCAGCAGCGTTGTAGATCACCGAAATCGGTCTTTTGGTAAGTCGGTGCTCGAGCATAAGGCGTCTCGAGGTATTCGAAACTGTCGCTACCGCATCTGCTCGATTCAAGAAAAGTCGCTGCGGCCAGTAAACCAGGTGGAAAAGGCGCCACCCGACTCGGATAACCCAATTGAACTCGGAAGGAGGTGCTGGGTGCCGATAGTAAATCAGGTCATGAAGGGTCAGAATGAGGCGATATTTTCTGGACCAAGATCCCATGGTTTGCATCGGTGAAAAAACTACTTTCGCGCCGGCTCTGTTGAGTATCCGAGCTACGAAAAGTTCCTTGAGTGAGGTTGGGTCATTGGCCATGATATAGTCGCAACCGCGCGGAAGTTTCAGAAGTTGTCGGGTGTCGCTAATGATTGCTGTGACTTTGGTTCGGCGACTTAGGGCTGCGAAAAGTCCTGCCGAAAAGCGGCTGATTCCATCATGGTGGTCGTATCGAATGAATCTGGCATCGAAAAAGATGTGGTCGGTTTTCATTGCTTACTGCCATCCAGTAAGGCGTCTTTGTGGTTCAAATCTTCACGGATTGCGCTGGCAACTTCAAAAGGCTTTTCATAGTGGGTCAAGTGCCCGACTCCAGTGATATTGGTCAGAGTCCAAGGTTCTCGAATGGTTCGAGCCATCGCCTCTTGCTGCTTGACGCTGGTGATGTCATCCTTGGCCCCAATAATCAAAGTGACCGGAACGTTGAATTTTGAAGCATATTCGCCAACGTTGTGGGAGATAGATGCGTTGTAACCTTCGATGGCAACTCTTCGGTTACCGAAATCATTGAAGTTTGCGTCGTGCTGAGCATGCACCCACCTGCGCAGTTTTGGATTCCAGCTCTTGGTCATAACAATGCTCATTCCGCGAACCATGGGCCAGCTCTTGAGCATCGCTAGGCCGGCGCGCAGCGGCAGAACTCCGCTCAACCAGAACATCACCCTCACAAGTTTCGTCAGGGCACCCTTGGGGCCCTCTAGGGCTGGTGCGGAAACTGGGTTGATTAGCACAAGGTGTGAGATGGCATTTGATTGCGATGCATAAGCGGCGGCGACAATACTGCCAAAACTGTGCCCCACCAAAACCGGTTTCAATTCAAGTTTCTGCTCGCGTGTCACGTGCTCGATAAAGCGCGTAAGCCAGTTCACATACGAATCGACCGAATGCTCATTTGCGAAAGGTGCAGAGGCTCCAAACCCCGGAAGGTCTGGAATCACGATGTTGAAGTCGGGCATTGCACCTGCGATTGCCTCTAGTCCGTGGTGATTTCCACGATAGCCATGGATGAAAACCAGCGTGCTCGCCGCACTGTCGGTTGCCGGATAGAACCAATAGCGGGTCGCGTTGTCGGCAACGATCGCTTCGCGTGCTTCGGAGCGCGCCAATGCGGTTTTAGCTAATTCATCCGAGTAAAGCACCATCACGTCCTGTGGCTAAACCGAGAAGTATTTCGCTTCGGGGTGGTGCAGAACCATCGCGTCTGTTGACTGCTCCGGATGAAGTTGGAGTTCTTCTGAAAGGGTTACGCCAATCAATTCGGGCTTGAGTAGTTCGACTAATTTCACGCGATCCTCAAGCTCGGGACATGCTGGATAGCCGAATGAGTAACGCGCACCGCGATAGTCGAGCTTGAATAAACCTTCGACCTCGGTCGGGTCCTCGCCTGAGAATCCGAGTTCCTCGCGAACTCGAGCGTGCCAAAATTCAGCCAGAGCTTCAGTGAGTTGCACAGAAAGTCCATGGAGTTCGAGGTAATCGCGATATTCATTGCTCGCATAGATCTCATTAGCCACTTCGGAAACCCGATTTCCCATGGTCACGAGTTGGAAAGGGACGACGTCGATTTTTCCGCTGTCCTTCGAGGCAACGAAATCGCTCAGGCAAAGGTGACGATCACGGGTCTGTCGCGGGAAAGTGAACCTGAGGCGTTCGGTTCCCGGCACTCCGCCAGAGCCTCCATCGGTTGCTCCCTCTGGGCCGTGGTGAAGGATTACTAGGTCGTCGCCATCGGAAATTGCTGGAAAGTAACCATAAACCACGGCAGCCTCAAGGAGCCCTTCGGTCTGAATGCGGTCCATCCAAGCGCGTAGACGTGGGCGACCCTCAGTTTCAACGAGTTCTTCATAGCTGGCACCATCTTCGGCTCGAGAAGGCTTGAGCCCCCATTGCCCCATAAACGTCGCGCGTTCATCCAAGAACGATGCATAGTCGCGGAGTGGGATGCCTTTAACGATCCGCGAGCCCCAGAACGGAGGTGTCGGAATGGAGTTGTCGCTTGCTACGTCTGAACGGTCAGGCATCATGTCTGGAACGGTGTGTACGAGTTTGCTCACCGGCTTGACGACACGCTTTTTGAGCGGCGGTAAAGTCACGGAGGTGTCACCTCGCTTGATTTTTACTAGCGCATCCATGAGGCGAAGTCCTTCGAACGCGTCGCGAGCATATCGAACTTCTCCATCAAATATCTCTGCAAGATCTTGTTCGACGAAGCTTCGAGTGAGGGCAGCGCCACCAAGAATGACTGGCCACCGTTCGGCTACTCCACGAAGGTTCATCTCCTCGAGGTTTTCCTTCATAATTTGGGTGGACTTCACCAGCAACCCACTCAAGCCAATCACGTCAACATTGTGCTCTTCAGCGGCATCCAGGATGGCATTGATTGGCTGCTTGATTCCGATGTTTACGGTTTCGAAACCGTTATTACTCAGAATGATGTCGACCAAATTCTTGCCGATGTCGTGCACGTCACCGCGAACGGTCGCAAGCAAGATGCGACCCTTGCCCTCATCCTCAGTTTTCTCGATGAACGGTTCGAGGTGAGCCACGGCAGCCTTCATGACTTCGGCAGATTGCAGCACGAACGGCAACTGCATCTCTCCCCTACCGAACAATTCACCGACCACCTTCATACCTTCCAGCAAGTGGTCATTGATAATTTGCAAAGCCTTCATGCCGTTGGTCATGGCTTCATCCAGGTCTGCTTCGAGACCCTTCTTCTCGCCGTCGATGATTCGTCGTTGAAGACGCTCGTCGAGAGGCATTGCGGCCAACTCCTCTGACCGTGACTGTCGAGCAGCCTTAGAGTCGACACCACTGAAAACATCGAGGAAGTGGGTTAAAGGGTCGTAGCTAACGTTGCCTTCGGTGTCGTACTCGCGCTTGTCGTAGATCAGATCCATTGCAGCGTCCAGCTGCTCTTGAGGAATCTGGTTGAGCGGCATAATGCGAGCCGCGTGAACGATGGCGCTGGTCAAACCTGCCTGGACGCATTCATGTAAGAAGACGGAGTTTAATACGTGACGTGCGGCCGGGCTTAGGCCGAATGAAATGTTCGAGATTCCTAGCGTGCTCTGAACTCCAGGATGTGCCGCATTAAGACGTCGGATGGCTTCGATGGTCTCGATCCCGTCGCGGCGGGTTTCATCTTGGCCGGTCGCAATTGGGAAGGTGAGGGTGTCGACGGTGATGTCGACAAGGTTCATTCCCCAGTTTTGGGTCAAATCTTTGATCAAGCGATCGGCAATGGCAAACTTGGTTTCGGCTGTGCGAGCCTGGCCCTCTTCATCGATGGTTAGCGCAACAACAGCCGCCCCGTGCTCGACCACGAGAGGCATGATTCGCGCGAAGCGAGAGGTCGGCCCATCGCCATCCTCATAGTTCACAGAGTTGATCATGGCGCGACCACCCATGCATTCGAGGCCTGCTTCAAGAACCGCGGGCTCGGTTGAGTCAAGAACCAGCGGCAAGGTAGTTGCCGTAGCCAGGCGACTAACCAATTCACGAGCATCGCGAACGCCATCGCGTCCTACATAGTCGACACATACGTCAAGTAGGTGCGCACCTTCGCGAGTTTGAGATCTAGCGATTTCGAGGCACTCTTCCCAGTTCTCCTCGAGCATTGCTTCACGGAAAGCTTTCGAACCATTCGCGTTGGTGCGTTCACCAATTGAAAGATAAGTCATGGTCTGGTCGAATGGCTGGTGCTGGTAAAGACTCGCCAAACCAGGCTCGACAATCAGAGTCGGGCGAGCAGGTTTCTTGCCCGCGACGGCATCGGCCACTGCCTGTATGTGTGCAGGGGTAGTGCCACAGCAGCCGCCAATAAGACCTGCCCCATAGTCATTGACGAACTGAAGTTGGGCGGTCGCTAGCTCGCTCGGAGTAAGCGGGTAGTGAGCGCCATGAGGGCCCAGAATTGGCAGACCCGCGTTTGGCATAACAGTCACCGGTAGGTTCGAATACTTCGAAAGGTAGCGAAGATGTTCGCTCATTTCGGTCGGGCCGGTCGCGCAGTTCAAGCCGATCGAATCGATACCCAATGCACTAAGAGCCGTAAGCGCAGCCCCGATTTCGGAACCCAAAAGCATGGTTCCAGTGGTCTCGATGGTTACGGAAACGATGATTGGAACATAAATCGCCAACGCGTTCATCGCACGCTTCGCGCCAATCACAGCACTCTTCGCTTGAAGCAAGTCCTGGGCAGTTTCGATCAGTACCGCATCAACGCCACCGTTCAAGAGGCCAAGCGTTTGCTTTTGGTATGCATCCCGAAGAACGGAGAACTTTTCGTGCCCAAGGCTCGGCAATTTAGTGCCTGGGCCAACGGAACCCAATACGTATCGGGGTTTTTCATCCGTGCTGAAATCATCAGCAATTTGGCGAGCAATTTGAGCACCGGCCAAAGCCAATTCTTCGATCCGACTCTCGATGCCATACTCGGCGAGGTTTGCGAAGTTTGCGCCAAATGTATTGGTCTCGATCGCCTCGGCACCTGCCTTGAGATATTGGGCGTGGATGCTGCTGATGATGTCCGGGCGAGTGACATTAAGGATTTCGTTGCAACCCTCGTGGTTCTGGAAGTCATCCATGGTTGGACTGGCGTCCTGAATCATGGTTCCCATGGCGCCATCCGCCACTACAACACGGGTTTTTATGGCGTCGAGAAGCTGCTGCGAGCGAGGGGTAAACATAGGCTTCAAGTCTACCTGAGGCGTAATCTTGTCGGGGCTTGGAATATACTTATCAAATGCCCGATTTTCCGCTACTTAGAAAGAGCCCGGCCGGCCCATTTGAGACCGTCACCGAAGCTCTGGGTGCGCGTTCGGGCAAACGGGAACCTGCGCTCTCCTTTGAATTTTTTCCGCCTCGAGATGAAGCAGCAGCAGCCGACCAACTTTGGCGCTCGTTTGACTCTTTGATGGAAGTTTCCCCTGACTTTGTCTCAGTCACTTATGGGGCCGGTGGTTCAAATCGAGAGACTTCGTTGGCCGTTGTCGAGCGTATGGCGACTGAAATCATGACGATTGGGCACCTAACTTGCGTTGGTGGTTCACGCGCAAGCACTGCCGAGACGATCAGGCGTTTCGAGGCCGCCGGTGTGCACTCAATCCTGGCACTACGGGGTGATGCTCCAAAGGACAACCCCTCCGCCCTTCTTAACGGTGAGCTAAAGAGCGCACTCGAATTGGTGCACCTGGTCCGACAGACATCCAGCTTGGAGGTCGGTGTCGCAGCTTTCCCAGAGGTTCATCCAGAATCTCCCCACATGGAACACGACTCCATGTTGCTCGAGATGAAGCAATCTGCGGGAGCAACCTACGCGATGACTCAGCTATTCTTCACCGTCGAGGCCTACACCGACCTAGTGGCTAGTGCAAAGGTAGCCGGAGCTACTATGCCCATCATCCCCGGACTGATGCCAGTGGGTAACGCGGCAAAAGTACTTCGCATGGCTGAAATGAGCGGAGCCGCTGTCCCGGTTGAACTCTTGAAGAAATTGGAAAACGCAAGTGACACCGAGGCTCGAATAATCGGTATGGATTATTCGATCAAACTTGCGCGCGACTTGATCGATGCCGGTGCACCCGGTCTCCACATCTTCAGCATGAATCTTTCAAAAGCTGCGCTCGAAGTTGCACGTGGCGCAGGCCTTTGTCTCTAGTAGTCAATAGCCTTTAGTTATGACTGAACAGCAACTTAGCTTCGATTTCACGCCAGACCTGCCTGGTTGGGCACAAAACATCGCAGTTTTTGATCTAGAAACCACCGGCCTTGACCTAACCGACGCGCGCATCGTCACGGCTTGCGCTGTTGAGCTAGACGCAGCCGGCCAGATTGTGGGTAAGGACATCGAATGGTTGGCCGACCCGGTCATTGAGATTCCTACCCAGGCCAGCGATGTTCACGGCGTTACCACTGAGGTCGCCAGGCGTGATGGTCGCCCTGCCGCCGAGGTTGTTTCTGAACTGCTAGATACTCTTCGCGGATTCTTTGAGCGCGGGCTGCCGGTCGTTGCCTACAACGCACCATACGATTTTACGATCTTGCACTTTGAGGCATTGCGTCACGGCCTGACTCCCCTCGTCGATCCAAGCCCAATCATCGACCCGCTGGTGATAGATAAGTTCAAAGACAAGTTCCGCAAAGGAAAACGTCGTCTCGAAAATGCGGCTGAGTTTTATCACGTGGTCTTGGATGACGCCCACAATGCCACCGCAGATGCCGTTGCCGCCGGTCGCGTAGCTCAAGCAATCGCGCGACGCTGGGCATCGGAACTGCCAGCAAGTGCGGCGGAATTGCATGACCTTCAGGTCGGCTGGAGCGAATATCTTGATGCAGATTTTGAGTCATACATGCGCCGAAACAACCCCGACTTCTCAATCAAACGCGGCTGGCCTCTAAAACTCTAGGGAACTGGGCATTCGCCGCCCTCGTAAATCTTTGTTAAAAAGAAAAACCCCGCCGAAGCGAGGTTTTTCTATCTCAACCTTAGGATTTGTGGACATCCTTGGTCCCGCGGTATGTATTAGATACCGAAGTCTAGTTTGTAGCTTAGGCGTCGAAACCTTTTGCGATAACGGTTTTACCGTTACGCACCAAAACCCTTGTAACGAGCGTTGAAGCGCTCAACGCGACCCGCGGTGTCCATGATGCGCTGCTTACCGGTGTAGAAAGGGTGTGATGCTGAAGAGATTTCAACGTCGAAAACTGGGTAGCTGTTGCCGTCTTCCCACTCAATGGTCTTGCTGCTTGACGCGGTTGAGCGAGTAAGGAACGCTACACCCGAGGCCAAGTCGCGGAAAACAACGGTCTCATACTTTGGGTGAATGTCTGCCTTCATGGGTAACTTCCTAGTTGTTCTAACGGATTTCTTAAAAACTTTGGGGTGGTGTCTAAAAGGCACCAAGGGTCAAGCATAACAGAATGAAACAGTCAGGGAAAGCACTAAACCCGAATCTTTTTATCGCCTAGTGTTTCGCGCGCGCGCGGTAACGCCCATCCGCGTAATCGACTTCAACACTGAATCCGAAAGCCTCGGAGATCTTTGTCGAGGTTAGGGTGTGGCCTATCTCGCCAGCGGCATAGACCTGGCCTTCTCGAAGAATTAGCGCGTGGGTGAAACCGGCTGGAATCTCTTCAAGGTGATGTGTGACCATAACCATAGCGGGTGCGGTCGGAGCCGAGGCGTACTGGCCAATGATGCTAATGGTTTGTTCGCGAGCGGCTAGGTCAAGGCTGGCAACTGGTTCATCGAGTAGCAAAAGTTCAGGGTCCGGCATCACCGCGCGAGCAATTTGGGTGCGCTTGCGTTCGCCGTCGCTCAAGGTTCCGAAGGCTCGGTCAGCGTAACTTTCAAGAGCCCACTCGTTCAAGACGCGGCGAGCCCGACGTTCGTCGATGTCGTCATATTTTTCGTTCCAACGGCCGGTAACGGCATAACTGGCTGTCATTACGGCATTTAAAACGGTCTCGGAGTTTGGGATGTGAGATGCAAGTGCGCTCGATGCAAAACCGATACGGGTGCGAAGTTCGAAGACATTAATCTCGCCCATACGCTCATTAAGAATGGTCGCCTGGCCGCTTGATGGGTGGATTTGGGCACCAACTACTCGAAGCAGAGTGGTCTTGCCTGCACCGTTGGGGCCGACGATTACCCATCGTTGATCAGACTCAACCTGCCAGTCGACATTGTTAAGAATTGGGCGCTGATCGCGCACCACAGTGACATTGTTTAGATCGATAACGCGGGACATGCTTTTAGCCTAGAGGTTTCCGGCGATGGCTCTCTGATAGACGCGAATAGTTTGTTCTGCAATGCTGTCCCAACTGAAGTGTTCTTCGACTCGTTTGCGGCCGGCAGCACCAAATTGAGCCAATTTCGGGTGTTCAAGCATCTCATTCAGAGCGGCCGCGAAATCTGATACGAACTTTGCCTCATCAAGCGGTTTGCCACTTCCGTCCTGAAGTTGCTCGATCTCGACCAGTAGTCCGGTTTCTCCGTGCAAGACAACCTCAGGAATGCCACCAGTTGCAGTTGCGACTACGGGTGTGCCACATGCCATTGCCTCAAGGTTAACGATGCCAAGCGGTTCATAAATCGACGGACAAGCGAAAACGGTCGCAGCCGAAAGTATGGCAATAAGTTCAGCTCGGTTCACGTGCTTTTCAACCCAGACGACGTTGTCGCGGTGCTTTCGAAGCTCGTTGACCAGCTCAGTCACCTCGGCAAGAATTTCCGGGGTATCAGGAGCCCCCGCGCAAAGCACTAACTGAACGTCTGCAGGTAATTCTCGAGCCGCCTTGATTAGGTATGGCAAACCCTTCTGCATCGTGATTCGACCGACGAAGACAACGCTGCGCTTGTCGGGGTCTATTCCATTGGCTCGAACTAGGTCAGGATTATCGGCTGCTTGGAAAGCATCGAGGTCAATACCGTTGTGAACCACGGTCACCTTGTTCGGGTCGAGCTGAGGATAGGCGCGCAGAATGTCTTTTCTCATTCCATCCGAGACGGCGATGATTCCCGTCGCCCCCTCGTAGGCGGTGCGTTCCACCCAGGATGATAGTCGGTATCCCCCGCCGAGCTGTTGCTCTTTCCAGGGGCGCAAAGGCTCAAGGCTGTGGGCGGTGATGAGGTGCGGGATTCCATGGAGCGACCCTGCCACCTGCCCGGCGAAGTTTGCATACCAAGTGTGTGAATGCACCAAATCGGCACCTGCGATGTCGGAAACCATGCTGAGGTCAACCGCCATAGTCTGCAGCGCTCCATTCGCACCGTCAAACTCGCTGTTGTGACGATAGGCGAATGTATCTTTTTCATTACGTTCTTCACCGAAACAACGCACCTGAACATCTATCTGTCTGCGCAAAACTCTCACTAGTTCCGCGACATGTACGCCCGCTCCGCCGTAAATGGCAGGTGGGTATTCCTTGCTGATCAGGTCGATTCTCATGTCGCCATGTTACTCCGCCGACACATTTGCCGAATAACATTTGAATCATGAGTGCACTACGTGTTTTTGGAATGGTTCTCGCTGGTGGCGAGGGCAAGCGCCTGATGCCTCTGACCGCGGACCGCGCTAAGCCAGCGGTTCCGTTCGGGGGAAGCTACCGCCTTATCGACTTCGCTTTGTCGAACCTGATTAATTCTGGTTTGCGTCGCATCGTCGTATTGACCCAATACAAGTCTCATAGCCTTGACCGGCACATCTCGCTTACCTGGCGCATGTCTCCTCTGCTCGGCGCCTACGTAGCTTCCGTTCCTGCACAGCAGAGATTAGGCAAGCGTTGGTTCTCGGGTTCAGCTGACGCAATCCTGCAGAGCATGAACTTGCTCAGCGACGAGCGGCCAGACATCGTTGTAGTCGTAGGTGCGGACCACGTCTATCGCATGGATTTTGATCAGATGATCGAGGCTCACATCAAATCGGGTCGAGGTGTCACTGTCGCAGCGATTAGACAGCCGCTGAACCTAGCTAATCAGTTTGGGGTGATCGAAGTTGACGATAAAGATCACACCAAGATTGCAGAGTTCAAAGAGAAGCCAGCAAATCCAAAGGGCTTGCCAGACTCCCCCAACGAGGTTTTGGCATCGATGGGTAACTACGTTTTCACAGCCCAAGCGCTAATCGATGCGATTGAGCACGATGGAACGCTTGAGGATTCATCACACGACATGGGTGGCGACATCGTGCCATACATGGTCAGTCGCGAAGATGCCGGCGTGTATGACTTCACCTACAACGAGATTCCTGGTTCGACTGAGCGCGACCACTCATACTGGCGCGATGTGGGAACAATGGATTCTTACTATGAGGCTCACATGGACCTGATTTCGGTCATGCCAGTGTTCAACCTGTATAACAGTGAATGGCCGGTTCACACCCAGCAGATCAACCTACCACCAGCGAAGTTTGTGCACGATGGTGAAGGCAACCAGGGGCGAACCACCGACTCGATCGTTTCGCTCGGCACCGTGGTTTCTGGCGGCATAGTGGAGCGAAGCGTTCTTTCGCCTAACGTCCGTGTGCATTCTCGTGCACTTGTCACCGACTCGATTTTGCTGGACGGTGTCCAAATTGGCCGTGATTGCACCGTTCGAAAGGCTATCCTCGACAAGAGCGTCGTAGTAGCCGACGGCGCATCGATCGGTGTCGACAAGCAACGTGATCTTGACCGTGGATTCTTCGTCACCGACTCGGGTATTACCGTGGTTGGAAAGGGCGTTCTGGTTACTCCGTGACCCAGTTTTTAGTTGTCTTTGATGTTGATTCGACTCTCATCGAGGATGAAGTCATTGAATTATTGGCCGATGTCGCTGGAAAGCGCGCGGAAGTTGCTGCTGTAACCGACCGCGCCATGGCCGGCGAGCTAGATTTTGCCGAAAGTCTGATTGAGCGCGTGAAGACTCTTGCCGGTCTTCCCGAGTCAGTTTTTGAAGATGTCCTAAAGCGTATTAGGGTCACCACTGGCGCAAAGGCGCTGATCGATGCAGTTCACGCATCCGGTGGCAAGGTCGGAGCCGTTTCAGGTGGTTTCAACCAACTGCTAACTCCCCTATCGCAAATTCTTGAGCTTGACTTTGCCCGAGCCAATCAACTCGAAGTGGTTTCTGGATTCTTGACCGGCAAGGTTCTTGGTGACATTGTTGACCGCCAAGCCAAGGCCGACGCCTTGATTGAATGGGCGGCAGCAACTGGCACGCCAATTGAGAAAACAGTTGCAGTGGGCGATGGCGCAAATGACTTATCGATGATGGCTGTTGCCGGGCTAGGCGTCGGATTTAACTGCAAGCCGATTGTCCGCGAGCACGCGGATTTCATCCTCGAAGGAAACGATCTTTCGAAACTAACCGAAAAGCTCGGAATTTAGCCCTAGTGGCCCATTCCTAGACCGCCATCAACCGGAATGACCGCGCCAGAAATGTAGCTGGCCTCGTCGCTCGCCAACCAGGCAACGACCTTGGCGACTTCTTCAGGCTGTGCAAAACGGCCTGCTGGAATCTTCTTTTTATATTCATCTTGCTGCGCTTCAGGCAGAGCAGCGGTCATGTCGGTGTCAATAAATCCAGGCGCGACGACGTTGGCGGTGATGCCTCTTGCACCTAGTTCTCGGGTTACTGAACGGGCCATGCCAACCAGCGCAGACTTTGCCGCTGAGTAATTGACCTGACCGGCTGAACCTAGAAGTCCGACAACTGAACCAATGAGGATTACACGGCCAAATCGGGCCTTGATCATTCCCTTGGTCGCTCTGCGAAGTACTCGGAAAACGCCGTTCAGGTTGGTATCTATGACTTCTTCGAATTCTTCATCGGTCATTCGCATCAAAAGTGTGTCGCGAGTGATGCCAGCGTTGGCAACGAGAACCTCGATAGCGCCGAGTTTCTCTTCAACCTCCGCAAATGCTGCATCGAGAGAAGCAGGATCGGTTACATCGGCCTTTACGCTTAGTGTCCCCTCGGGCCCAGAGCCACTTCGAACGGTTACAGCAACACGGTGCCCCTGGCGAACAAACTCTTCGGCAATCGAGCGGCCAATGCCGCGGTTTCCGCCGGTGACCAAAACGGTTCTAGGTGTGCTCATGAAGGTATCTCTCTTGGGAATACAATTTGAAATGTAGCGCTTGGGACAAGAGCAAGTGTAGCGTTTTGGCCAGTTTTAAAACCCATCCCCGCGCATAGAGACTTCATGAAAGGCTCCAAATGAGCAAGCCGCAGAGTGTCACTTCGGTCGGTCAATCTCCGGACGAGGAACGTCGAGACCGCATGAAGAAATACCTAATTTCCCAGGTTGTTCGAGTTGCTTGCATAATTCTGGCCGTTACCGTTCATGGTTGGCTCATGTGGGTCTTTTTTGCGGGAGCCATCTTCTTGCCATACTTCGCGGTGGTGTTGGCAAATGCCAAGGGTGAAGGCGATGCCAAGGGCAAATTGACCTCGGTTGTCGCCCCAACCTTGAAGATAAGCGCGGATGCATTTGTGTCGACGACAAAGTCGTCCGAGGATAACTAAATTTGCTCGGTCAGGAACTTACCCTCGACAAGTGCTCTCGTGCGGGCTGCAGCTCCGCTGCTACACATCAGATTAACTGGCGAAATCCCAAAATTCACAGCGAGGATCGCACTAAAACCTGGCTCAGTTGTGACGAGCACCTCAGCTTTCTGGTTGACTATCTTGAGACCCGCGGTTTTTTCTTAGCGGCCGTCCCATTCTAGAAAGCGCCGATGAACTATCTCCGAGACTCCTGGCGACGCTGGGTCGCCTGGCTTTTACTAGCCATCGTCTTTGCTATAGCCTGCGGCTTTCTTTCGAATTGGCAGTTCAATAGACGCACTGAGGCGCTTTCAAAAATGAACCAGCTTGCGGCAACCTATGACAGGCCTGCAGTTGAACTTCGTTCGTTAAAATTCCAAACCGCCGATGAATGGAAACCAATTAAATTGACCGGGCACTATCTGCCTGAGAACCTTTTGCTAGTTAGAAATCGCCCTTATAACGGCGATCCAGGCTACCTAGAACTAGTGCCGTTTCAGCGAGTCGATGGTTTGATTGTCGCCATCGAAGCCGGCTGGTTGCCCGCCGATGATCGCTTGAATCCACCCAGGGTTTTCCCTAAACCAAACTCGAAGATTCAAACGATTTGGGGTCGAATTCGACCTAGCGAACCGACTTTGAATCGCGACGCTCCTGCAGGTCAGATTGCGACCATAAATTTGCCAACTTTTATGAGGAAAATCGGAGTAAAGGATCGGGCGGTCACTGATTTTTACCTAAGCCTCGGCGAAAGCTCGTTTTCGGTCAATGGTTCGCCAAGGCTGCTGCCTAGACCGCAACTTGATGAGGGTAATCATCTCAGTTATGCGATGCAATGGATTCTCTTTGCTCTAATGGCGTTTTTCGCTTTTAGTTGGGCCATCCGACAGGAAATCCATTTTAAAAGGATGGCTGCAGACCCGAACTACCGACCTAAGGTTCGTAAGAAAGTTGGCGACGAAGACAAAGCTGTCGAAGACGCGCTTTAATAAGCGAGTTGAATTCAGAGAGCGGTTTTAGCTCAATGAAATCAAGTCTGCGTAGCCGTCGTTCCAGTGATCCTCATCGCCATCCGGCAAGATCAAAACTCGCTCAGGGTTCAAAGCAAGCACAGCGCCAACGTCGTGAGAAACCAAAACCACGGCTCCTGTGAAAGTGCTTAGAGCGCGCAAGATTTCCTCACGGCTGGCCGGGTCGAGGTTGTTTGTCGGCTCATCCAAGAGCAAAACATTGGCCGATGAAACCACCAGCGAGGCAAGTGCCAATCTCGTCTTCTCGCCACCGCTGAGCACTCCAGCTGGCTTGTTGACGTCGTCACCGGTGAACAGGAACGAACCGAGAACCTTGCGGGCATCCGTGTCGGCTAGCTGAGGCGCGGCTCGCTGCATGTTCTCAAGAACCGATTTCGAGACATCGAGGGTCTCATGCTCCTGGGCAAAATATCCAACCTTCAGACCGTGACCAGGCACGACCTTGCCGGTGTCGGGCGTATCCAAGCCGGCCAGCATGCGCAGCATGGTGGTCTTACCGGCACCGTTCATGCCGATGATAACCACCTTGGAGCCCTTATCGATGGCGAGGTCAACGGCAGTGAAAATCTCTAGCGAACCATAGCTCTTGCTCAAATTCTCGGCCATCAAAGGGGTGCGACCACAAGGCGCTGGGTCTGGGAATTTGATCTTTGCCACGCGGTCGACTTCGCGAACGTCGTCGAGACCGCTCAACAAGCTCTCTGCTCGACGCACCATCTGTTTCGCTGCAACTGCCTTTGAGGCCTTGGCGCCGAACTTAGCCGCCTGAATTTGAAGTGTCGTGGCCTTCTTCTCCGCGATTGCACGGTCGCGCTTGCGGCGCTCTTCGTCAGTCTCGCGAGCCTTTTGGTATTGACGCCAGCCCATGTTGTAAATGTCGATCACGCAGCGCATCGCGTCTAGGTAGAACACGCGGTTTACCGTTTCTTCGACTAGTTCGACGTCGTGACTGATCACGATCAGGCCGCCCTGGTAGCCCTTGAGGAATTCGCGCAACCAGACGACCGAATCGGCATCCAAGTGGTTTGTTGGCTCATCGAGAATCATGGTTTCGGCGTCTGAGAACAAAATGCGAGCCAGTTCGATACGGCGACGCTGACCTCCAGAAAGAGTCTTCAATGGCTGATCAAGGATGTGGTCCTTGAGGTTCAGGTTGCTGGCAATAGTTGCAGCCTCGGCCTCAGCGGCATAGCCGCCGGCAGCCTGGAAACGCTCTTCGAGTTCCGAATAGCGGTTCATGGCGTTGTTATAGACGGCCTCTTCGATGCTGCCCATGTCTTCGGTGCACTTAGCCATTTCAGCGGCAATGTCACCAATGCCGCGGGCGTTCAAAATTCGGGTGCGGGCAAGCTCTTCAGGGTCACCGCTGCGTGGGTCCTGAGGCAAATAGCCAATTTCTCCACCTCGGTCTACGAAGCCCTTGGATGGTTGGCCGTCACCGGCAAGGATCTTGGTGAGGGTGGTCTTGCCGGCACCGTTGCGACCCACGAGGCCGACTTTGTCGCCCTTGTCTACGCGGAAGCTAACTTCAGACATCAGCACGCGTGCACCAATGCGGATCTCGAGATCGCGCACGCTAATCATGAATGTCTCCGTAGTTAGTTGATTGGGTAAGCAAAATGGCTGACCAGCAAAAAACCCAGTCTACCCTCGATGAATCAAAAAGCCGAGGTTGACCGGGTTTGATGGTTTAGAGCTTTAGATCGAGAAGCCAATCGCGCGCATCTGCTCGCGACCATCCTCGGTGATCTTTTCAGGACCCCAAGGTGGCATCCAAACCCAGTTGATGCGGAATGCGTCGACAACGCCGTCAAGGGCTTCTGCCGTCTGCTCTTCAAGTACATCGGTGAGTGGGCAACCGGCCGAGGTTAGAGTCATGTTGATCAGCAAGCTGTCATCTTCACCCTTGTTCAAGCCATAGATGAGGCCGAGATCGACGATGTTAACGCCGATCTCCGGGTCGATTACGTCCTTGAGCGCCTCGATGACCTCGTCATACTTGGCTGGCTCTAGTTCTAGTTCAGACAAGGATTATGCCTTTACGTAGCGGTCGTAGCCTTCAGCTTCAAGGCGGTCGGCTAGCTCTGGGCCACCTTGCTCGGCGATCTTGCCGGCAACGAAGACGTGCACGAAGTCTGGCTTGATGTACTTGAGGATTCGGGTGTAGTGAGTGATTAGCAGTAGTCCGAAGTCATTAGCTTCCTTAGCGCGGTTCACGCCTTCAGAAACGATCTTCAGAGCGTCGACGTCAAGACCAGAGTCGGTCTCGTCTAGGACCGCAAACTTTGGCTTTAGAAGCTCGAGCTGAAGTATCTCGTGACGCTTCTTCTCGCCACCAGAGAAACCTTCGTTTACGTTGCGTTCAGTGAAGGTGCTGTCCATCTTCAGCGCATCCATGGCTCCGCGGACATCCTTGATCCAGGTGCGAAGCGCAGGCGCCTCGCCGGTGATGGCTGTCTTGGCAGTGCGCAGGAAGTTCGAAACCGATACGCCTGGGATCTCGACCGGGTACTGCATAGCCAGGAATAGGCCAGCGCGAGCACGCTCGTCCACTGACATCTCGAGCACGTCTTCGCCGTCGAGCAGGATTTCACCCTCGGTGACGGTGTACTTTGGGTGCCCAGCGATTGTGTAGGCGAGGGTTGACTTGCCTGAACCGTTAGGGCCCATGATTGCGTGTGACTCACCGCTGCGGATGGTTAGGTCAACACCCTTAAGGATTTCCTTGGTGCCCTGCTCGGTCTCGACAGTGACGTGCAGGTTCTTGATCTGAAGAATTGCCATTATTTGCTCGTTTTCTTTAGTGAAAGTCTTGGATTAGTCGGCGTCGATTTCTAGGAAGATGTCACCGTTGTCGATGATTACCTCGTATTTAGCCACAGGTTCAAAGGCGGGCAGGGTAAGAGCTTCGCCGGTTTCGAGAGAGAACTTTGCGCCATGCGCCCAGCACTCGATGGTTTCGTTGTCGACGAAGCCTTCACTAAGTGAAATTTCACCGTGTGAACACTTGTCATTCAGGGCATAAACCTGGTCGGCCTTGGTGCGAACAAGCGCAATAGCCTCTTCGCCAACCTTGACTCGGATGGCCTTGCCCAACTTAATGTCTTCAACAGCACAAATGCGAACTGCCATTAGGAGCCGCTCCTTTCAAGCTCTGCCTCAATCGATGCCGAAAGGCGGCTCTCGATCTCTTCGTTACCGATTTTCTGGATGATTTCGTTTAGGAAGCCGCGAACCACAAGGCCACGTGCCTCGCGCTCGTTGATTCCACGAGCCTGTAAGTAAAAGAGTTGTTCGTCATCGAAGCGACCGCTTGCGCTGGCGTGGCCGGCGCCCTCGATCTTTCCGGTTTCGATCTCTAGGTTGGGCACAGAGTCTGCGCGTGCACCGTCGGTCAAAAGCAAGTTGCGGTTCAACTCGTAGGTGTCGGTGCCCTCGGCCGCCATGCGGATAAGAACGTCGCCAACCCAAACGGTGTGTGCCTTGTCGCCCTGGAGCGCACCCTTATAGGTCACTCGAGACTTGCAGTTAGGAACGGCGTGGTCAACATACAGGCGGTTTTCGATGTATTGACCGGCATCGGCAAAGTACATTCCCAAGAGCTCTACATCGCCGCCGGTAGCGGTGAATTCGGCCGAGGTTGACACTCGCAGAGTTTTTCCGCCGAGGCTCACCACCATGTGGCGAAGCTTCGAGTTGCGGCCTAGCTTGGCGAACTGTGCCGAGTTGTGAACCGCTTCGGTGTCCCAGTCCTGAATTGAAATGACGGTGATTTCCGCTTCGTCGCCAACGATGATTTCAACGTTTTCACCGAGCACGGCAGAGCCCTTGTGGTCAAGGATGACGGTTCCGCGAGAAAACGGCTTGGCATCGATGATCACGTGAAGCGCGCTTGGCGTTGTGGTCTCTGAGTTGATGCCAATCTGAACCTCGCAGTCAGGCTTTGCGTCACCAGGAATCGTGACCAGGTAGGCCTGTTCTGCCGAACCCCAGGCAGCAGCACTTGGGCGGTCTTCAGGCAAGCCTGCTCCCCCAAATGCCGGGTGGTCTGAACCGACCCAAGCCGTGGTGACACCCTCAGGGTGCTTGATCGAGATGTCGCCGATGTACTCATCCAAGGTGTCTGCGTCTAGACCGGCTAGGCGCTCGCTGGTGATGTAACGGTATTGCTCTTCGACGCGGCTGACCGGGCCGAAGTCGGCAACATCTGCCGAACGCAAGCGTGCGCTTCGAATCTGGATTGGCACACCCGCGCCATGACTGTGTTCTGCCATTCCGTGCTGAGCCGGAACGGTTGCGTTTGAGGTTGTCACTAGCCGACAGCCCCTTCCATCTGCATTTCGATGAGCTTGTTTAGCTCGAGTGCGTATTCCATTGGGAGTTCCTTGGCGATTGGCTCGATGAAGCCACGAACGATCATCGCCATGGCTTCGTCTTCCGGCATTCCGCGGGACTGCAAATAGAACAACTGCTCTTCGCTAACGCGTGAAACGGTTGCCTCGTGCCCCATTGAGACGTCGTCTTCACGCACGTCGACGTAAGGGTAAGTGTCTGAGCGTGAAATGGTGTCAACCAAAAGTGCGTCACAGCGAACGGTGTTGGCCGAGTGGTGTGCACCTGGCATTACACGGATCTCACCGCGGTATGAGGTGCGGCCACCTCCGCGGGCGATTGATTTAGAGACAATCGAAGAGCTTGTGTAAGGCGCAAGGTGGATCATTTTGGCGCCAGCATCCTGGTGCTGTCCCTCGCCAGCGAAGGCGACCGATAGTGTCTCGCCGCGGGCGTGCTCACCGGCAAGAATGACTGCTGGGTACTTCATGGTGACCTTCGAACCGATGTTGCCATCAATCCACTCCATGGTCGCGCCCTCGTGGCAGATTGCGCGCTTGGTCACTAGGTTGTAGACGTTGTTAGACCAGTTCTGGATGGTCGTGTAACGAACGCGAGCACCCTTCTTGATGATGATTTCGACCACAGCTGAGTGCAGCGAGTCTGAGTTGTAGATCGGCGCGGTGCAACCCTCGATGTAGTGCACGTATGAGTCTTCATCGGCGATGATCAGGGTGCGCTCGAATTGGCCCATGTTCTCGGTGTTGATGCGGAAGTAGGCCTGAAGAGGAATCTCTACGTGCACGCCCTTTGGAACGTAAACGAATGAACCACCCGACCACACTGCGGTGTTTAGAGCTGCAAACTTGTTGTCTCCGGCTGGGATGACGGTGCCGAAGTATTCCTTGAAGATCTCCGGGTGCTCCTTGAGAGCGGTGTCGGTGTCAAGGAAGATGACGCCTTGAGCCTCTAGGTCTTCACGAATCTGGTGGTAAACCACCTCGGACTCATACTGGGCTGCCACGCCGGCAACTAGACGGCTGCGCTCTGCTTCAGGGATACCTAGGCGCTCGTAGGTGTTCTTGATGTCGTCTGGCAAGTCTTCCCAGCTGGTTGCCTGCTTCTCGGTCGAGCGGACGAAGTACTTGATGTTGTCGAAGTCGATACCCGAAAGGTCAGAACCCCAGGTGGGCATCGGCTTCTTTAGGAAGTATTCGTAACCGCGCAGACGACGCTCAAGCATCCAGTCTGGCTCACTTTTCTTACCTGAGATGTCAGTTACGACTTCCTCATTGATTCCGCGACGCGCGTTAGTTCCCGCAGCGTCTGAGTCTGACCAACCAAATTCGTAGACGCCTAGGCTGTCTAGTTCTGGTCGTTCGATGATGATGTCGGACAAGCCGGCCTCCTCTATATTTTCGGGTTCGAGTGGTTATCTCTATCCGTGAAGTCATTGGTTTCAACTTGGCCACAGCGCGGTTCATTCCCGCAGGTTCGTGCCTGTTTCGGGAGAGTTTTGCTGTGACAGACTAGATGTGTCTAAAACCGGCATCTTTGCCGAGAAAAGCTTTGAAACTAGGCATAAGTTTACTTCGCGCTTGGTTGGAATGTAAGACCTAAACGCTATGAAAGGCAAAGATTCGATTGATTAGACGCTTGATCTCGAGGCTTCTCGGCACACCATTCATCGCGCCCCTGTTTTCGGCAGCAAGAATCCCCCTCTATGTCTGGGCTTCACTGGTTAGCCAGATACTCATCGTGGTCACCGGCGGAGTCGTGCGCCTGACCGGTTCAGGCCTCGGCTGCCCCACCTGGCCAAAGTGCACCACAGGTTCACTTGTCACTACACCCGAGATGGGCATCCATGGGATCATCGAATTCGCTAATCGACTCTTGACCTTCATTCTCGCCTTGGTGGCAGTGTTGACATTCATAACCATTGTTCGGATAGGTAAGGACTTGCGCAAGGGTTTGTTCGCGCCTGCCCTAATTCTCGGCCTAGGCATCCCCGCTCAGGCAGTTCTCGGCGGCTTTACGGTGTTGACCAAGCTGAACCCGTGGTTGGTTGGAGCACACTTCGTTCTGAGTGGATACATGATTTCCGTGGCATCACTATTGGTGTGGCGAGCAATCAGCTCGGAACACACGCCTGTCTCACCAGTGATGTATTCCTTTGCAAACTTCATTGCCGCGGTGGGTGCTGTAGCTGTAGTTATCGGAGTCTTGGTTACCGGGGCCGGACCACACTCGGGTGATGCCCAGAGCGTCCGCAATGGGCTTGACCTCAGCGTGTGGCAGCACTTCCACAGTTATCCCGCCTACATAATGCTCACGCTAGTAATGATGCAGTTGGGTCTGATGATTCGCCGCGATGGCAGCTTCGCGGGAAGCTTCCAATCAAAGGTTCTAACTGGCTTGATGGCGGTGACCGTGCTTCAGGCGATTATCGGTGTCGCTCAGGCTCGCCTCGGCGTTCCACCACTTCTAGTTGGAATCCACATGTTGGGCGCCTCAACACTATGCTCGTTGCTCACCTTTCAGTGGCTTGTCGTGCGTGGTAAGTCAGCTACCAAGGTCAACTAGCCATGGCAAGAGTGTTTTGGTTTCGGCGTGACTTGCGTTTGAATGACAACCCCGCTCTAAACAAAGCAATTCTGGGCAGCGTGACGGATGGCGACTCAAAGGTTGCTGCAGCTTATGCTCTGGACCTCGATTACTTTCATGGATTGAGCGGAATCCGCCAACATTCTCTGAATGCGTCACTAAACGCTCTGGGTGAATCGCTCGGCAGAATGCTTGCAATCCGCCACGCCTCGGTTGAATCGGGGGTTTCGATTGCTCAGGCTCTGGTAACCGTTGCACAATCAGCCGAAGCCAAGATAGTGCACGCATCTCGCGCATTCGACCCCGCTGGAATCGCTGAACAAAACTCGGTTGGTTCGGCGCTCGCCGAAGTGGGCGTTCAGCTCGCTCTCACCGGAAGTTACTATGCCGTCGATCCAGGCACTGTGGGCAAGCCGGACGGTGGTCCGTACAAGGTCTATACGCCATTCTTCAAGCGCTGGTTCGAACTCGGCTGGTCGAAGCCCGAGGCGCTCGCCGAAGTTGGTCACAAGTGGTTTATTGCTGAACCTTGCCAAGGTCGCCCGAAACCATCCAAGGATTCCCCGTTCGAAATCAAGGCCGGTGAGGCCTTTGCTTTGCGTACTTGGAATCGATTTAAGGAACGAGCACTTTACAACTATGACGAGGTCCGCAATCGAGCTGATTTAAGCGGAACTTCGCATCTAAGCCACGCTCTGGCCTTCGGTGAAATTCACCCTCGCACGCTTCTGGCCGAGCTAGCCGACTCCCCCGGCCATAACGTATTTCGCAAAGAAATTGCCTGGCGCGAGTTTTATGCAGATGTTCTCCTGCATAATCCACACACCACCACCGAATACTATGAGCCACGATTCGCAGAAATGCGATATGACCGGGGCGTCGAGGCGGAGGAGCGTTTTGAAGCCTGGAAGCAAGGAAAAACTGGCTACCCTATGGTCGATGCCGGCATGCGTCAGTTGCTCGCCGATGGCTGGGTGCACAACCGCGTCCGCATGATCGTCGCGTCGTTCTTGGTAAAAGATCTTCACCTGGAGTGGCAACGTGGTGCCGCTTGGTTCGAAGAGTGCCTAACCGACTTTGACCCGGCCTCAAATGCCCACGGGTGGCAATGGACGGCCGGCTGTGGCACAGATGCATCGCCGTATTACCGAGTCTTTAACCCGATTCTGCAGGGTTATAAGTTTGATCCGCGCGGCAACTACGTGCGCAAGTATGTGCCCGAATTGGCACACATCTTGGATGATGGAATTCACGAACCGTGGAATCGTCTGGATGGTCTAATCCACGGTTACCCGGCGCCGATTGTTGACCACTCCGTTGAGCGAGATGAATCCTTAGCTCGATTGGCTGAAATCAAAATTGTAAAAGACCAGTATCCCGGAGCCTAGAGCTTGTTTGATTGCTCAGAAGCCAGTTTCCTGCAGAAGTTTCGGTTTATTGCTAGAAGGGCAGAAGCGGATCGATTGCGATGACCACGAAGAGCAAAGTCAGGTATGAGTTTGCCATGTGGAACAAGCGCATGGGGTTCTTGACTTCTCCAGCAACTCCCTGGCGATAAAGGCGATATGCCTCTACAACGAACCAGATGCCGGCAACTACCGACACGATTGTGTAGGTCCAACCCATGTGGGCAACCGGAATAAGTAGAAGCGTCGAGGCCACGAGTGCCCATGCATACAAGATGATCTGGATTGCGACTGTGGTTGAGTTTCGAACCACTGGCAACATCGGAACGCCGGCGTTGGCGTAGTCCTCCTTGTAGCGCATGGAAAGCGGCCAGTAGTGCGGCGGAGTCCAGAGGAAAATAACCAGGAACAAAATCCAGGCCGCAGGATCAACACGGCCGGTTACGGCTGCCCAGCCGATCGCAACCGGCATTGCCCCCGCGGCGCCACCCCAAACGATATTTTGCGGAGTGCGACGCTTCAAGAGCAACGTGTATACGAAAACGTAGAACAGGATTGCGGCCAATGACAGTGATGCGGCCAACCAGTTCGTGAAAATTCCGAGCCACAGAATCGAAGCAACGCCGATTACCCAGGAGAAAATCAGTGCTTCACGTTTGGTCAAGTCACCGGTTACGAGCGGGCGACCCTTGGTTCGGCCCATAATTTTGTCGATATCGGCATCGATGTAGCAATTGAATGCGTTCGCCGACCCCGCACTGAGTGCTCCACCAACCAGTGTCGCCAAAACTAGCCATAGGTTCGGAATGCCCTGTTGAGCCAGAATCATTGTTGGAACCGTGGTAATCAAAAGCAGCTCAATCACGCGTGGTTTCGTGAGAGCTACGTATGCCTTGACCTTGTTCATTTCAAATAAGTCTAAATCAAGCGAGCGCGCGAGTATTCCTCACGGGAATGAATCCGCGTTTCAGAGCCTTGAAACCCCTATTGGCTGTAGACTTTTCTAGGTTGGGACACCTCAAATATTGGGCTGTACCACGCATTCAAATGGCGACGGCGCCAAATCTAATAGACATAGCCGAATCGGCTAACTAATTCGAAGGAGCTGTTTTGTCAGCATTCCAATGGACCGATCTTGATTCACGAGCAGTTGACACTGCCCGAGTTCTAGCCGCAGATGCAGTTGAAAAGGTTGGCAACGGCCACCCTGGAACTGCAATCAGCCTTGCGCCTGTTGCCTACCTACTCTTCAACAAGGTCATGCGCCATGATCCAAAGAATGAAAAGTGGCTCGGCCGCGACCGTTTCATCCTTTCTGTTGGTCACTCGTCCCTGACCATCTACAACCAGCTTTACCTGCACGGTTATGGGCTAGAGCTTGACGACCTCAAGGCTCTTCGCACCTGGGGTTCTGCTACCCCTGGTCACCCTGAGTATGGACACACCAAGGGTGTAGAAATCACAACTGGCCCACTTGGCCAGGGTCTTGCCTCGGCCACCGGTTTTGCATACGCTGCTCGCTATGAGCGCGGTCTGTATGACCCAGCCGCTCCAGCTGGAACCAGCCCTTTTGACCACTTCGTGTATGTAATCGCCGGCGACGGTGACATGCAAGAAGGTGTGACCGCTGAGGCTGCATCACTCGCCGGCCACCAGAAGTTGGGCAACCTAGTTGTCATCTATGACTCGAACCAAATATCAATCGAAGACGACACCAACATCGCTTTCACCGAAGACCTGTCGGCTCGCTATGAGTCTTACGGCTGGCACACCCAGACCGTCGACTGGAAGAAGACTGGCAACTACGTCGAAGACATCGAAGAACTTTACAACGCCATCGAAAAGGCGAAGTCGGTTACCGACAAGCCTTCTTTGATCACGCTTCGCACCATCATCGGTTGGCCATCGCCTAAGAAGCAGAACTCTGGAAAGATCCACGGTTCGGCACTCGGGGCCGAGGAACTTGCTGGTTTGAAGACCGTTCTAGGCTTCGACCCGGAGAAGACCTTCGAGGTTGACCCAGCTGTGCTTGCTCATACCCGCGACACCGCTCGCTTTGACCGTGAGCGCGCCGCTTGGGAAGCTTCATTTGATGCTTGGGCATCAGAAAACACCGACAAGAAGGCACTTCTCGAGCGTGTCGTTACAGGTGCGTCTCCAGCGGGTCTTGAGGCTGCACTTCCAGTCTTCGAAAGCGGCTCATCGGTTTCTACCCGTGTTGCTTCAGGCAAGGTAATCAACGCCATTGCAGCTGTTATGCCTGAACTATGGGGTGGCTCTGCTGACCTCGCAGACTCAAACATGACCACCATCACCGGAGCTAAGTCATTCGTTCCTTCCGAGTGGTCAACTCACGAGTGGACCGGAGACCCATACGGTCGCGTTCTTCACTTCGGCATCCGTGAGCACGCTATGGGCTCTATCCTTAATGGAATCGTTTTGCACGGGAACACCCGCGCATTCGGCGGAACCTTCTTGATCTTTAGCGACTACATGCGCCCAGCCGTTCGCTTGGCCGCACTTATGGGTATCCCATCGATTTTCGTTTGGACCCACGACTCAGTGGCGCTGGGTGAAGATGGTCCTACTCACCAGCCAATCGAGCAGCTTGCTACGCTCCGAGCGATTCCAAACCTCGACATGGTTCGCCCAGCCGACGGAAACGAGACAGCATTCGCTTGGAAAACTGTTCTTGAGCGTCGTCAGGGCCCTGCCGGTCTTGCACTAAGCCGCCAGAACCTTCCGGTTTATGCACGAGGCGAAGCCGATGAGACCGGTGCCGTATATGCAGGTGCCGAAAACACTTCGAAGGGTGCCTACACCTTGCTCGAGGCCGCCAACGGCAAGCCAAAGGTGATCCTGATTGCAACCGGTTCAGAGGTAGAAATCGCGGTCAACGCGCGCCTACAGCTAGAAGCCGCCGGCATCGCGACTCGCGTTGTCTCGGCACCATGCCTTGAGTGGTTCGACGAGCAGCCTGCTGCCTACCGCGAACAGGTCTTGCCTACTTCGGTCAAGGCAAAGGTCTCGGTCGAAGCGGGCTTGAGCCTCGGCTGGAACAAGTACGTCGGTCCATTCGGTAAGTCTGTTTCAATCGAGCACTTCGGTGCTTCGGCTGATGCCAAGACTCTTTACCGCGAGTTCGGCATGACCGCTGAGGCTGTTGTTGCAGCCGCACGCGACTCACTCACAAACTAATCCCCCAATTTTTCAAAAAACTTCAATCAAATTACGGAGAACAACATGTCAAACAGCCCTCTAGCCCAGCTAGCAGCAAACGGCGTCAGCATCTGGCTAGACGACCTATCTCGTTCACGCATCGTTTCAGGTGGCCTTCGCGACCTAATCACCAACCGTTCGGTTTCTGGTGTAACCACTAACCCAACCATCTTCGCCGGGGCACTCGCCAAGGGTGAGGGTTACCAGGCTCAGGTCGCCGAGCTAGCAGCTGCTGGTTCAACGGCAGAGCAGGCAATTTTTGAAATCACCACCAAGGATGTCGCTGACGCTTGCGACATTTTCGCGGGAGTTTACGAGCGCACAAACGGTTTTGATGGCCGCGTTTCTATCGAGGTCGAACCGGGTCTTGCCAACGACGCTGCAGGAACCATCAAGCAGGCGAAGGAACTTTTCGCCAAGGTTAACCGTGAGAACGTCATGATCAAGATTCCAGCGACCGTTCCTGGCCTTGAGGCAATCACTGCAGTTATCGCCGAGGGAATCAGCGTCAACGTGACCTTGATCTTCTCGATCGAGCGCTACCGTGCAGTCATCGCGGCCTACATCGCGGGTGTGGAGCAGGCAAAGGCTGCTGGTCACGACATTTCAAAGATCCACTCGGTTGCTTCATTCTTCGTTTCACGCGTGGACACCGAGGTTGACAACCGCCTGGTTGCCGCCGGTCACCCTGAGCTAAAGAGTCAGGCTGCTCTAGCAAACGCACGCCTTGCATACGAGCTATTCGAGTCGGAGTTCTCGACACCAGTCTGGGCTAATCTAGCTGCAGCTGGTGCAAATGTTCAGCGACCGCTTATGGCTTCGACCGGAGTTAAGGACCCAAACCTCCTTGACACTCTTTATGTGACTGAATTGGTTGCTCCTCAGCTTGTGAACACCATGCCAGAGAAGACCATGGAAGCCGTGTACGACCACGGAATCGTTCCAGAAGCGTCAATCACCAACAACTACGAGTCGGCTCGCGAAGTTCTCGCAAAAGTTACCGCAGCCGGAGTTTCGCTGGACGAAGCCACCGAGGTGCTCGAAAAAGAAGGCGTCGAGAAGTTCATCATTTCTTGGAATGAACTTGTCGAGACCGTAGACACCGCACTGAAGGCAGCTAAGTAATAATGACCCTCAAGGTAGTGACATCAGGAACCGCGTCAGGTGCGGTTGCCGAATTTGTACCAGTGCTTGTAGCCGATAAGGTTGCCAGCCGAATTGCCGCCAAGGATTTCACTCTTTGGGGCAAGGATGCCGAAGCCGAATCTGCAATCCGTCTCGGATGGGTTAACTCGGCAGATGACTCCGCTCCCCTAATTGACTCAATCATCGCTTTGCGCGATGAGTTTGCCGCCAAGGGTGTTACCCGTTTCGTCCTCTGCGGAATGGGTGGTTCATCACTTGCACCTGAGGTCATCACCCGCACCGCCGGTGTCGAACTTGTTGTGCTTGACTCAACCGATGCTGACCAGGTGGGCGATGCCCTTTCTGGAGACCTGACCAAGACCGCAATCGTGGTTTCGTCAAAGTCTGGCTCAACCGTTGAAACCGATTCTCAGAAGCGGATTTTCGAGAAGGCATTCACCGATGCCGGAATCGACAAGACCGACCGTGTGGTCATCGTGACCGACCCAGGTTCCCCAATGGAAGCTGCCGCGAAGGCAGATGGCTATCGCATCTTCAATGCTGACCCAAACGTTGGCGGTCGTTACAGTGCACTTACCGCTTTCGGCATCGTTCCTTCGGGTCTTGCGGGCGTTGACATCGCGACTCTTCTGGCTGAGGCCCGTGAAGTGGCACCGCTGTTGGCGAGTGACTCTGCAGAGAACCCTGCGCTAATTCTTGGTGCAGCTTTGGCTAAAACTTATGGCGAATATGGCTACCGCGACAAGATTGGAATCGTCACCGACGGCACCCCAATCGTTGGTTTTGGTGACTGGGCTGAGCAGTTGATCGCTGAATCAACCGGAAAGATCGGCAAGGGTATTCTGCCGGTCGTGCTTGACCCGCAGAGCCAGGAACTTCATTCCGGGCTTGCTGACCTCCTAGCCGTGCGTGTGGTTGCCGATGCAACCAACGTTGGTGGCGATGAAGTGGCAGTCTCTGGTCCTCTAGGAGCGCAGTTCCTGCTTTGGGAATATGCAACCGTTGTCGCCAGCCGTTTGATCGGAATCAACCCGTTTGACCAGCCTGACGTTGAATCGGCAAAGATTGCTGCACGTGGCATGCTCGAGCAGCGCGATGCAGTAATCCCAGCACAGTTTGAAAATGCTGGCATCGAAGTTCGTTCAACCTCGCTCGAGCTAGGTTCGGCGGCTTCGATCGCCGATGCAATCAAGGCTCTATTGGCTCAGGTGTCTGACGATGATGGTTACCTTTCAGTTCAGGCTTATCTAGACCGCACCTCAGTTCCAGAAGCAGCGGAACTTCGGGATCTGTTCGCGAAGGCCACCCGACGTCCTGTGACGTTCGGCTGGGCACCACGCTTTTTGCACTCGACCGGTCAGTACCACAAGGGCGGTCCTCGTCAGGGTGTCTACCTACAGATAGTGGCAAAGGCTTCTCAGGACATCCAGGTTCCTGGTCGTGACTTCAGCTTCGGTGAGCTAATCGCTTCGCAGGCCGCTGGAGATGCAAAGGTTCTCGGTGCCCTCGACCGTCCCGTGCTAACCCTCACTTTGGGTGAGGCAAAGGCCGGTCTGGCAGCAATCAAGAACGCAATCGCTTAAGGATAAAAATCTCGATGAGTCAGCTCTCTGCGGGCAATAACCCGCTTCGCGATCCAGCAGATCGCCGTCTTAACCGAATCGCGGGCCCAAGCAGCCTCGTGATCTTCGGTGTGACCGGCGACCTCTCTCGCAAGAAATTAATGCCTGCGGTCTATGACCTCGCCAACCGAGGCCTGCTTCCACCTGGCTTTGCGCTGGTTGGCTTCGCTCGTCGAGACTGGGCAGACCAAGACTTCGGCGCTCAGGTCAAGGAATCGGTAAAGCAGTATGCGCGTACTCCTTGGTCTGAAGAAGTTTGGGAGCAGCTGGCCACCGGAATTCGTTTCGTGTCTGGCGAGTTCGACGATGACGCTGCATTTGACCGCCTAAAAGAGACCATCGAAAAGCTCGACAAGGAGCGTGGCACCAATGGTAACCACGCTTTCTACCTGTCAATCCCACCTAAGGCATTCGCGCAGGTTTGTGAGCAGTTGTCACGAAGTGGTTTGGCATCGCCTAAGCCAGACGAGTTCCGTCGCGTGGTCATCGAGAAGCCATTTGGTCACGACCTGGAGTCATCTCGCGAGCTGAACGACGTGGTCGAGTCTGTTTTCCCACCGGAATCCGTATTCCGCATCGACCACTATCTCGGCAAGGAGACGGTGCAGAACATCCTTGCGCTTCGCTTTGCAAATCAGATGTTTGAGCCCCTTTGGAATGCAAACTACATCGACCACGTTCAAATCACCATGGCCGAGGACATCGGTGTTGGTGGACGTGCCGGATACTACGACGGCATCGGTGCCGCTCGCGATGTGATTCAGAACCACCTGCTGCAGCTCTTGGCACTCACCGCAATGGAAGAGCCAGTTTCATTCGATGCCGATGACCTTCGCGCCGAGAAGGAGAAGGTTCTTTCTGCAGTGCGCCTGCCTAAGGACCTCGGCAAGCACACCGCTCGCGGGCAATATGCCGGTGGTTGGCAGGGCGGCGAGCACGTGCTCGGTTTCCTTGAAGAAGACGGCATGAACCCTGAGTCGATCTCAGAGACCTATGCGGCTATGCGCTTGGATATCAATACACGTCGCTGGGCTGGTGTTCCGTTTTACCTTCGAGCAGGCAAGCGACTTGGCCGTCGAGTCACCGAGATCGCGGTTGTTTTCAAGCGAGCTCCACAGCAGCTTTTCGCTGAAAGTCAGACCTCGGCGCTCGGCGCAAACGCGTTGGTTATTCGTGTCCAGCCTGACGAAGGCGTAACCATTCGCTTCGGTTCTAAGGTTCCTGGTGTTGGCATGCAAGTTCGCGATGTGACCATGGACTTCGGTTATGGGCACGCCTTCACCGAGGCTAGCCCCGAAGCATACGAGCGCCTCATCCTGGACGTGCTTCTGGGCGACGCTCCCCTGTTCCCTCGCCACCGCGAAGTAGAACTTTCTTGGATGATTCTTGACCCGATTGAAAAGTTCTGGGAGCAGCAGCCAGGTCAGCCGGAGCAGTATCGCCCGGGCACCTGGGGTCCATCATCTGCAGACGATATGCTGTCACGCGACGGCCGAGCTTGGAGAATTCCGTGATCAAGTCACTTCCGAACACCACAATCAGCAAGGTTTCAAAAGCCTTGGTCACGATTCGCGAAGAAGGTGGCGCAGTTGCACTCGGCCGCG
Organism: Microbacteriaceae bacterium; assembly: GCA_947452675.1. Taxonomy (GTDB): domain Bacteria; phylum Actinomycetota; class Actinomycetes; order Actinomycetales; family Microbacteriaceae; genus Rhodoluna. Next base: position 117,629 of record CANGDL010000001.1, read on the forward strand.
TTCTCACGCTCATCATCGAAACTGACCTCGATGGCCTCGAGCGAGCAGTCAAGGCTGCAAACGACGCATCGAGAGAGCACCCTTGCCGCGTAATCGTTTTGGCAAGTGAAAACAATGCCAACGCCCAAGAGGCTCGCCTCGACGCAGAGATTCGTGTTGGTGGCGATGCCGGCGCATCCGAGGTAATCGTATTGCGTGCCTACGGTGAAGCCGCAGCTGACGGCGAGAGCCTCGTTACCGGGCTCCTGCTACCAGATGCACCTGTGGTGGCTTGGTGGCCAGACCAGGCCCCTGAGAAGGCTGCAACCTCTTCGATCGGGCGCATTGCAACCCGTCGAATCACCGATGCCGCAAGCCAGCCAAATCCAAACAGCTATTTGAAGCACCTTGCCGCCACTTATACACCGGGTGACAGTGACTTTGCTTGGACTCGTTTGACACTGTGGCGCGCCCAGTTGGCAGCCATCCTCGACCAGCCACCTTATGACGCTGTTACCGCGGTTGATGTTACCGGCGCCAGCGATTCACCTAGCACCGACTTGTTGGCTGCCTGGCTTGAACTTCAGCTTCAGGTCAAGGTAAATATCATTCGCAGCGAACGCGGAAAAGCGGTTGCTGGAATCAAGGGCGTGAAGCTTCACCGTGACTCTGGTGATATCGAGATCGTTCGAAACGTTCCAGATGTGGCGACACTCATTCAGCCAACTCAGCCGACACGCGAGATTAGCCTGCCTAGGCGAAGCCTTCGCGACTGCCTGAGCGAAGATCTTCGTCGTCTCGACCCGGATGACCTGTTCGGCAAGGTAATCACCAAGGGTTTCGGCAAGTAATGAGTGTTTTGGTCAACCGTTTTAAAGATGGTCAGTCGGTCGCCCGCAATGCCGCCCAAGAATTCTTCGTAAAAATGGATGAAGTGTTGGCCACCAAAGCCGAGGCTCATGTCGCAATCACTGGCGGAACCGTTGGCATCGCGACATTGGCGGAAATCGCCGCCAACGAGCGCGCCGTTAGCTTTGATTTCAATCGCATTAATTTCTGGTGGGGCGATGAGCGATTTGTTGCGGCAGACAGCGGCGATCGAAACTCGCTCCAAGCTCAAAACGCCTTGTTTGCAAAGATCAAAATTGACTCTTCGAAGCTGCACCCTTTTCCGAGCTCCGACAACGGGCTAACCTTGGATGAGGCCGCCGAGCAGTTCGCGGCCTACTTTGCCGAAATTCGCCCACACTTTGATCTCGTGTTTCTAGGTATGGGACCAGATGGGCACATCAACAGCCTCTTCCCGGGTAAACCGACCCCAGCTCCCGGAGTTCAGATCATTGCTGAACACGACTCCCCTAAGCCGCCGGCGCAGCGCCTCAGCTTTACCTATGAGGCAATGAATGCGGCCGACGAGGTTTGGTTTATCGTTGCCGGTGCCGACAAGGCAGACGCCGTAAACATTGCATTTGGTGATGACCCGAACTCGTTGCCGGTTGGTCGCGTGCACGGCAAACGCAAGACCGTTTGGTTTGTCGACCAGACTGCTGGCACGACCACCTGGGGATGCTAGTAGCCAGACAATGAAAAAATCCCCTCGAATTCTCGGGGGGATTTCTTTCTAAAATTTCGCTATTCGCTGGTACCAGCCGCTTCGGCCAATCGCACGCGTCGTTCGCGAACTGCACTTACGGCCTCTTCGAGTAGTTCTTTGGCTTCATCGTCAGTTCGACGCTCTTTAACATAAGCCAGGTGAGTCTTATAAGGTTCGTGCTTGGCAATAACCGGCGGATTGTCTTTATCTTGCCCGGCCGGAAGCCCACAGTTTGGGCAGTCAAGCTGCTCAGGAATTTCGGCTTCTTCAACGTTCGCTGCAAAAGCTCTCTTGGTCGAGTGTCCGCCTGAGCAGTAATAGTTGCGTTCTACGCGTGCGGCCTGATAGCCGCGATCTGCCTCACCCATTGGCCCCGCGCCAACACGCGAACCACGGATTGCTGAACCACCGTTGCTCATACTTAGCTCCTCGGGAGTTGCCTAGTTAGGAATCGAAAGGGCTACGCGACCAGGTGGAAGCGAGTGAACAGACCAAGAGTCACAATCACAACGATCCAAACGACACCAAGGATGATGGTGATGCGGTTGAGGTTTCTCTCGGCAACTCCGGAGGTGCCAAGTGCAGAGGTAACTCCACCGCCGAACATGTCTGAAAGACCGCCACCGCGACCCTTGTGAAGAAGAATCAGAAGGGTGAGTAGCAGTGATGTGATTGCTAGAAGCACCTGAAGTGCGATCTGAAGTGCGGCCATTAGGGCGTGATCCTTTATTTGAAGCGGTCTTAGGAAATTATAGGGCGATGTGCTTCAAGAAACGAGCAATACCGCTGAACTCTTCTGCATCAAGGCTGGCACCGCCGACGAGCACTCCGTCGACTTCGGTGCTGCGCAGGAAACCGGCAACGTTGTTTGCCTTGACCGAACCGCCATAAAGAATGCGGGTAGCCTGAGCTAGCTCTTCGCCGAACTCGGCAGCAAGCGCCTCGCGGATCTTGCCACAAACAGCAGCTGCTTCCTCAGCGGTTGCAACCTTGCCGGTGCCGATTGCCCATACTGGCTCGTATGCGATGACAAATTCGCCGAGTTTCTCGTGACCGGCCAAGGCTGCCAGTGTCTGGCGCACTGGAACTGCGCTCTGACCTTCTGCCTCAAGTTCTTCGAGAGTTTCACCAACACAAATCACCGGAATCAAACCGTGACGGAATGCGGAGGCGGTCTTAGCCTGGATGACATCGTCACCCTCAGAGTGGTATTGGCGACGTTCTGAGTGACCAACCAAAACATACTTCACGTCGAGCTTGCTCAGGAACGCGCCAGAAACCTCACCGGTGTAGGCGCCGGAGTCAAACTTCGAAAGGTCTTGTGCGCCTAAACCAAGCTCTAGCTTGTCGGCGTCCATCAGGGTCTGCACTGAGCGGATGTCCGTAAAAGGCGGGAAAACGACAACCTCTGTGGTCTTGTAGTCGTGGTCTGCATCGCTCAGGGTCCATGAAAGCTTCTGCACCAGCGCAATTGCCTGCTGGTGGTCTAGGTTCATCTTCCAGTTGCCTGCGATTAGCGGAACTCGATTAGCCATTTTTGGACTCCTATTAGTCGTTTAGAACTTCGATGCCAGGGAGCTTCTTGCCTTCGAGGAACTCGAGGCTAGCGCCACCACCGGTTGAAATGTGACCGAACTGGTCATCCGAGAAACCAAGGATGCGCACTGCTGCGGCTGAGTCGCCACCGCCGACCACGCTGAGGCCTTGAACCTCGGTGAGCGCCTTTGCAACAGCACGGGTTCCGTTTGCAAACTTATCGATCTCGAAAACGCCCATTGGGCCGTTCCAGAATACGGTTTTGGATGAGGCAATTTCGGCTGCAAAACGCGCAGCTGACTCAGGACCGATATCTAAACCAAGACCCTTTTCACCGAATGGGCTTGATTCGATTGCCTCTGCTGAAGTGACTGCAACTTCGGCGTCGGCGCCAAACTTAGAAGCAACCACGATGTCGGTCGGCAGGATGACTTCGATACCAAGCTCGGCTGCACGCTTTAGGTACTCCTTGCAAGTGTCGATCTGGTCGACTTCTAGCAGGCTGGAACCGACCTTGAAGCCCTGGGCTGCGAGGAAAGTGAAAACCATTCCGCCGCCCACAAGCAGCTTGTTGACGGTTGGCAATAGGTGATCGATTACCCCGAGCTTGTCACTAACTTTTGAACCGCCAAGAACAACCGCGTAAGGGCGCTCGGGGGTGCTGGTTAGGCGAGTTAGAACATCAAGTTCCTTCTCGATGAGTAGACCCACTGCGCTCGGAAGCGCCTTGGCAAGTTCATAGACCGAAGCCTGCTTGCGGTGAACAACACCGAAGCCGTCACTAATGAAGAAATCGCCAAACTCGGCAAGCTTCGCCGCGAAGGCTTCGCGCTCTGACGCGTCCTTGCTGGTTTCGCCCGGGTTGAAACGCAGGTTCTCAAGAACTACGACTCCCCCGTTGTCTAGAGCCTTCACGGCACCCCGTGCCTCGCTACCGACGGTGTCGGAAGCGAAGAACACAGGCTGACCGAGAAGTTCGCCGAGACGCTTTGCAGCTGGCTCAAGCGAGTACTTTGCATCAGGCGCGCCCTCCGGGCGACCAAGGTGAGAAATTACGACCACCTTGGCGCCCTGATCTACCAAGTACTTGATGGTTGGAACTGAGGCAACGATGCGACCGTCATCGGTGATGCGGGTTCCGTCTAGCGGAACGTTTAGGTCGCAGCGGATGATTACCCGCTTGCCGTCAAGGTTTGGTAGATCTGAGAGTTTACGCATTTGAATCTTTCACGAACCGAATGACTCGGTTCAGTTGCTTTTTAGAGCTTGCTCGCGACTAGTTCGGTTAGTTCAACTAGACGGTTTGAGTAGCCCCACTCATTGTCGTACCAAGAGCTGATCTTTACGGTGCGACCGATGACCTTGATTAGGCCAGCGTCAACGATTGATGAGTGCGGGTCTGTAACGATGTCGCTCGAGACGATCTCATCCTCGGTGTACTTCAAAATGCCCCTCATCGGGCCAGAAGCCGCAGCTGCCTTGTAGGCAGCCTGGATTTGCTCCACGGTGACGTCGGTCTTTGAAACGAGGGTTAGGTCGGTAATCGAACCGGTTGGGACTGGAACGCGAAGCGCGAACCCATCCAACTTGCCCTTTAGCTCTGGAAGTACTAGGCCAATTGCCTTAGCTGCACCGGTTGATGAAGGAACGATGTTGATCGCTGCTGCACGTGCGCGACGAAGGTCACCGTGAGGGCCATCCTGGAGGTTCTGGTCAGCGGTGTAAGCGTGAACGGTGGTCATCAAACCGTTTTCGATTCCGAACGTGTCGTTGAAAACCTTTGCCATTGGAGCCAGGCAGTTGGTGGTGCAAGATGCGTTCGAGATGATGTGGTGGTTTGCTGGGTCGTATAGGTGCTCGTTTACACCGATCACGAAGGTCGCAGCGTCACCGGTTGCAGGTGCCGAGATAAGAACCTTCTTGGCGCCAGCTGTGATGTGAGCCTTTGCGGCCTCAGCATCGGTGAAGCGACCGGTTGACTCGATTACGATGTCAACGCCAAGCTCACCCCAAGGAAGGTCTGCTGGGTTGCGCTCTGCAAGAACCTTGATGATGTTTCCACCAACGACAATGTTCTGACCGTCAACTGAGACTTCCTGAGGGAGACGACCGGTTACTGAGTCGTACTTTAGAAGGTGTGCAAGTGACTTTGGGTCACTTAGGTCGTTTACTGCAACGATCTCTAGCTCGGTGCCCTTTGCCAGAGCGGCGCGAAGATAGTTACGTCCAATACGGCCGAAACCGTTAATGCCAACACGAATAGCCACTTAGTTCTCCAAATGGTTTAGGCGCCCCCAAAGGCGCGTGATTTTGGTTTGATTATTTTGGTGATTCACCACGCGCCGTTGGGTGGAAAAACTAGTCTCAGACTAGCAGGAATGGATGCGTTTACGCGCGAGCCGCTGCGAAACGCGCCTCTACATCCGCCCAGTTGATGATGTTCCAGAAGGCCTTGACGTAGTCGCCCTTTACGTTCACGTAGTCGAGGTAGAAAGCGTGTTCCCACATGTCGAGCATCAGCAATGGAATGCTTCCAGCAACAACGTTGCCCTGCTGGTCATAGAGCTGCTCGATGATTAGGCGCTTTCCTAGCGAATCCCAAGCCAGGAAGCTCCAGCCAGAGCCCTGGATGCCCATCGCGCTAGCGTTAAAGTGAGCCTGGAACGCCTCAAACGAACCGAAAAATTCGTTAATTGCAGCGGCAAGTTCGCCTGATGGGCGGTCGCTGTTTGATGGCGCAAGGTTGTTCCAAAAGATCGAGTGGTTCACGTGACCACCAAGATGGAAAGCAAGGTCCTTCTGAAGCTTGTTTACCCAGGTGAAGTCGTTTTTTGCGCGGGCCTCTTCGAGCAGGTCAATGGTCGCGTTTGCACCAGCTACATAGGCTGCGTGATGCTTTGAGTGGTGTAGCTCCATGATGCGAGCAGAGATGCTTGGCTCTAATGCAGCGTAGTCATAGGTGAGTTCTGGAAGTACGTACTTGCTCATTTTTGCTCCTTGTTAGCTGTTACAGGTGATAGTTGCATTCCGAGGCGGATTATTCCGTTATTCCTCTAGGTCATCCGGGATAAATGCGTCCGTTGGTGGCAGCCCGTTATCGGCGGCATGCTTGTCTGCCATCGCCAAAAGGCGGCGAATACGACCGGCAATCGCATCCTTGGTCATCGGCGGGTCAGAAAGGTGACCGAGCTCATCAAGGCTCGCCTGCTTATGCTTCAGACGAAGCTCGCCGGCATAGCGCAGGTGCTCAGGAATGCCAGGCCCAAGCAGTTCTAGCGCACGTTCGACGCGCGCTCCGGCAGCAACTGCCGCTTGTGCAGAACGGCGCAAGTTGGCATCGTCAAAGTTAGCCAGTCGGTTAGCGGTTGCACGAACCTCACGACGCAAGCGCATTTCCTCCCAACGAAGCACCTGAGTGTGCGCTCCGATCTGGGTGAGCATCGTGGCAATAGCTTCACCCTCACGGATGACAACGCGATAAACCCCGCGCACTTCACGGGCCTTTGCAATCACGCCGAGGCGTCTAGCAACGCCAACGAGAGCCATCGCAGCTTCATTGCCTGGTGCGGTTATTTCAAGTGCCGCTGACCTGCCTGGGTCGGTCAATGAACCGTGTGCCAAGAACGCACCGCGCCAAACGGCCTGGGCCTCTTCGATTGAACCAGAGACTAGCGTCGCTGGTAGCCCTCGAACTGGGCGCCCGCGGCTGTCTAGTAGACCGGTTTGGCGTGCCAGGATGTCCCCTTGCTTGACTACGCGCACTTGATAACGGCTGGTTCGGCGGATGCCGCTCGGTGAAATTATTGCCAAATCGCTCTCAATCCCGAACAGTTCGGCAAGGTCCTTGCGGACTCGTCGAGCCAACTGCGCGGTGTCGAGTTCAACCTCGATTGCGATTCGCCCCGAAATCAGGTGCAATCCCCCGGTGAACCGGAGTATGGTCGACAGCTCTGCGACTCGAACCGAGCTCTTAGTTATCTCGATTCGTGCGAGTTCATCTTTTACATCTGCAGTAAGCGCCATCGCCTTACTCCTTGCCTAAATCACGGTGTTTGATGCTGACAGCAACGTCAGGCAGTTTTTCCAATTCGGCAGCGATCCGACGGCTAACCGCCACTGATCTGTGTTTGCCGCCCGTGCAACCCACTGCGATGGTTGCATAACGTTTGTTTTCGCGCAGATAACCCGCCAACACTGGCCTTAAGGCCGCTACGTAGTTGGTGATGAAATCCTCTGCGCCCTCTTGAGCAAGCACATAGCTGCTGACCGCAGCGTCTTCGCCCGTAAATGGTCGCAGGTCTTCTTGCCAAAATGGATTCGGCAAAAATCTAGCATCTGCAACCTGATCGGCATCGGAGGGCAACCCATACTTGAATCCGAAGCTCATGACGGTCACTTGAAGTCGTTGAGCGGTCTCAATCGAAAACCCATCCGAAATCTTGTTTGAGAGCTGGTGGATGTTCAGATCGCTTGTGTCGATAATTACGTCAGCTGATTCTCGAAGGCTGAGGAGTTGGTTTCTCTCCGCGCCGATGCCATCCAAGATGGTGCCATTCCCTTGAAGCGGGTGTGGACGACGCACTGACTCAAAACGCTTAACGAGTGCGGAGTCAGTTGCCTCTAGGAAAAGGACGCGCAGATTGAGGTCACGATCTCGAATGGCGTTTAGGCTCTGCGCAAGTTCCGCAAAAAACTCACCTCCGCGAACATCGATTACAACGGCCAATCGCGGCAATGGCGTTTTGGCCTGTGTGAAAAGGTCGGCCACTGGGCCGAGCATTTGCGGTGGAAGGTTATCCACCACATACCAACCGAGGTCTTCGAGCGCATTGCCAACTGTCGAACGACCAGCACCGGACATGCCAGTAACTATCAAGAGTTCGTGCTTTTTTTCGATGCTCAAGCGCCGTCCCCTTTCGACTTGTCCATCTCGGCGTGTCCCCCTATTTCTCGGGAGTAACCAAGAGTCTAGTGCCTCGCGACACGCCGATGAAACAGTTTAAGTTTCTAACGAGTGAACAATCTGCTGAGCCAGGATTGGGCCAATGCCCGCCACCGATGAAATCTCGTCTGCGGAGGCAATCTTTAACCGTTTTGCCGAACCAAAATGCTTCAAGAGCGCATTGACTCGCTTCTCGCCCAAGCCTTGAATTTCGCTAAGTGTGCTGGCGATGCTTGATGATCGTTTTTGACGCTGAAAGGTAATGGCGAACCGGTGCGCTTCGTCACGTATGCGCTGCAGCAAGAAAAGTTCGTCGGTAGCGCGCGGCAGGATGATTGGGAACTCATCCCCAGGAACCCAAACCTCTTCGAGGCGCTTGGCAAGCCCGACCACGTGTAAGCTTTCGACTCCGGAGTCTTTGATGGCTCTTGCGGCCGCGTTTACCTGGGGTAATCCACCATCGACAATGAGAAGTGATGGTCGGTAAGCAAATTTGGTGTTGACTTCAGCCACAGTCAAAGATTCGTCGGCGCTAGGTTCTTTCAAATATTTGAGTCGACGGCTTAGTACCTGGTAAATGGAATCGGTGTCATCCGTCGTCTCGTCGATACTAAATCGTCGATAGTGATCTTTCTTGGGCAAGCCATCTTCGAAAACCACCATCGAAGCCACTACCCCTGTGCCACCGAGGTGAGACACATCGAAACACTCGATTCGAAGTGGCGCATCCTTGAGCCCAAGTGCTCGCTGAATTCCGGCAAGTGCGTCGGCTCGCGCTGTGAAATCGGCGCTGCGTCTGGTCTTATAAAGCATCAACGCGTGTTTGGCATTGGTGAGTGCTGTGGCCGCGAGTGCCGCCTTGTCTCCACGCTGGGCAACTCTGAGGTCGACCTTCGAGCCGCGGAGTTCTGAAAGCCAGAGGCCAAGTTCTTCCGAGTCATTCGGGATGATGGGAACTAGAACCTCTCGCGGCACCTCCTGAGGTTCAGCTCCGTCGATTGGGGCATACACGTTTTGAAGAACATACTCGACCAACTCCGGAAGATCGCGTTCGAGTTCTTTGTCGACGACCCAACCGCGGACACCGCGGATTCGACCTCCGCGGACGATGAATTGTGAAACTGCGGCAGCAAGCTCGTCATCGGCAATTCCAAAAAGATCGGCGTCTGTCTGGTCGCTAAAAACGACTGTGCTCTTCTCAAGGACGGTTTCGAGAGCCTCAACGTCATCGCGCAATGAAGCCGCCAACTCGTATTGCTGACCTTCGCTTGCTTCGTACATACGCTTTCGCAACACTTCAACGTGTTTGGTATCACCGCCACCCATGAAATCAACGAAACTGGCCGCAATCTTCTTGTGTTCCGCGCTGTCCACCCGCCCAACGCAAGGGGCGGCGCATTTTCCGATGTCACCAAGGAGGCAGGCTCGGCCACTGGATTGGGCTCGGTTGAACACTCCCTTGCTGCAACTGCGAACTGGAAAAACCTTTAGCAAGGTGTCTAGGGTTTCTCGAACCGCCCACGACTGGGTGTAGGGACCAAAGTATTTGACTCCCTTCATCTCGCGATTACGAGTTATGAATGCTCGGGGAAAGGCTTCGCCGGTAGACACCGCTAGATAGGGATAAGACTTATCATCCTTGAACCGAACGTTGAATGGTGGGTCAAATTCTTTGATCCAGGTGAATTCGAGTTGCAGTGCTTCGTACTCGCTTTTCACTATGGTCCACTGAACATCTGCAGCCGAAGTAACCATGCGGCGGGTGCGTTCGTGCAGGCTATCAAGCGGGCCAAAATAGTTGCTTAGACGAGCTCTTAGATTCTTGGCCTTTCCCACATAAAGCACGCGTCCGGCAGCATCAAGCCACCGGTAAACTCCCGGATCAGTCGGGATCTCCCCCGTCTTCGGCCTGAACGAGAGTTCATTAGCCATCTTTTACAGCATTTCCTTCAGGAACCCGCCGGTGAAACTCTTGGCATTCTTGGCTACCTGTTCAGGTGTTCCAATGGCCACTACCTCGCCACCTCTAGAACCACCTTCGGGGCCCATGTCGATGATCCAGTCTGCGCACTTGATCACGTCGAGATTGTGCTCGATGACCAAAACGGTATTGCCCTTTTCAACCAAACCGTTGAGAACTAGAAGCAATTTTCTGACATCTTCGAAGTGCAGACCGGTGGTCGGTTCATCCAAGACATAAATGCTTCGGCCGTTGGATCGGCGTTGGAGTTCTGTGGCAAGTTTGACGCGCTGAGCCTCACCACCTGAAAGTGTTGTTGCCGATTGACCCAAGCGAACGTAGCCAAGGCCGACCTCGACCAAAGTCTGAAGATAGCGAGCAATCGCCGTGATTGGTGCAAAGAACTCTGCCGCCTCAGCGATTGGCATCTCGAGCACTTCGGCAATGTTCTTGCCCTTGTAGAGCACCTGAAGAGTCTCACGGTTATATCGGGCACCATGACAAACCTCGCAGGCCACATAAACATCCGGCAAGAAGTTCATTTCGATGCGCAAGGTTCCATCACCACTGCAGGATTCGCATCTACCGCCCTTTACGTTGAACGAGAACCTACCCTGCTGATAACCTCGGGCCTTTGCTTCAGAAGTTTCCGTGAAAAGCTTGCGAATGTGGTCGAATACTCCGGTGTAGGTCGCAGGATTTGAACGAGGAGTGCGGCCGATTGGGTTTTGGTCAACGTGCACCACTTTGTCGAGCTGCTCGAGGCCTTCGATTCGAGTGTGCTTTCCTGCGACTCCCTTAGCGCCGTTTAAAGTATTGGCGAGAACCTCGTAGAGCACGTCATTCACAAGGGATGACTTTCCAGAGCCTGAAACTCCCGTAACAGCGGTCAGGGTTCCGAGCGGGAACTCAACATCCACATTTCTCAAATTGTTTTCACGTGCGCCAAATACCTTGAGTTTGCGAGCAGGATCTATTGAGCGACGCTTTTTAGGTGTCTCAATTTTTTCGCGACCCGACATGAATGCGCCAGTCAACGACTTCTCGTTTTTTAGAAGCGCCTCGTATGTGCCGCTGTGCACCACCTCACCGCCATTGACTCCAGCTCCGGGACCGATGTCAACAACCCAGTCGGAGGCCTTGATGGTGTCTTCGTCGTGCTCGACAACAATCAGAGTGTTGCCTAGATCGCGCAATTTGATCAGAGTATCGATAAGGCGTCGGTTGTCTCGCTGGTGAAGTCCGATACTCGGCTCGTCAAGCACGTATAGGACGCCGGTTAGACCTGAGCCAATCTGGGTGGCTAGTCGGATGCGTTGCGCCTCACCACCGGAAAGGCTTCCGGCTGCACGTTCAAGGCTCAAATAATCGAGGCCTACTGCGATAAGGAAATCGAGCCGCGCGCGGATTTCGCGCAGCACCTGTGCTGCAATCTTTACGTCACGCTCGTCTAGCTCAATGGTTTCGAAGAAAACTACAGCTTCTCCAAGACTCATGCGCGCTACGTCTGCTATGGACTTCTCGAAAACTTTGACCGCTAGAACTTCGGGGCGCAGTCTTTGACCGTCACAAGAAGGGCAAGGGATTTCCCGGAGAAAACCAGACCATTTTGCTCGCGCATAGTCGTTTTCAGACTCCAAATATTTGCGCTCAATGTAACTTAGAACGCCTTCGAATCCCGTTGAATAGCGAAGTTCGCGCCCATATCGATTCTTCCATTTCACCTGAACGTCAAAGTTGTTTCCATAAAGAACCGCTTGTTGAACTTCCTCTGGAAGCTTGTTCCAAGCTGTGTCGAGCGAGAATTCAAGATCGTCAGCCAAGCCTTCGAGCATGCGAGAGAAATAATGAAATAAACCCTTACCCTGAGTTGACCATGGCAGCAGGACTCCCCCGTTGATGGTTTGATCAGGGTCACCAATGATGAGTTCAGGGTCCACGGCTTGCTTTACACCGAGGCCAGAACAGGTCGGGCAGGCGCCGAATGGGGCGTTGAATGAGAAAGTTCTAGGCTCAATCTCCGTGAGGCTGAGTGCATGCTCATTAGGGCAGCTCATTTTCTCGCTGAAGACTCGGGTCTTACCCGTTGCACCGGCTTCGATGTCTACGAAATCGATGACTATTCGACCGTCGGCAAGTTTAAGTGCGGTCTCGACGGAGTCGGTAAGGCGACCAACGATGTCAGGTTTGGAAACTAGGCGATCTACTACGACGGCGATGTCGTGCTTGAAGGTCTTCTTCAGCGGCTTGGCATCAGCCAGCTGAACCACTTCGCCATCAACCACTGCTCGGGCGAAGCCCTGGCCGTTTAGGTCGCGGAAAAGGTCGACGAACTCGCCCTTCTTCTGGTCAACTATCTGAGCCAGAATTTGGAATCGAGTGCCATCTGGAAATTCAAGAATTTGATCCACGATCTGCTGCGGACTTTGCTTGATAATTTTGTCGCCACATTCGGCGCAGAACGGAGTTCCAATTCGGGCCCAGAGCAAACGAAGGTAGTCGTGAATTTCGGTGATTGTGCCAACCGTGGAACGAGGGTTTCGGTTGGTCGACTTTTGGTCAATTGAAACAGCAGGGCTCAGACCTTCGATGAAGTCCACGTCTGGACGATCGACCTGACCCAGGAACTGGCGGGCGTAGGCCGAAAGCGATTCGACATATCGGCGTTGACCCTCTGCGAAGATTGTGTCAAAAGCCAAGGACGACTTGCCCGAGCCACTTAGGCCGGTGAATACCACCATCGAGTCGCGAGGAATTTCAAGATTTAAATTCTTGAGGTTGTGAACGCGTGCGCCCTTGATGATGAGCTTATTTTCGTGGTGGATCTGACTGATAGACACTTTGAAAGTTTAACCTTGCTGTTTGTTGCCAGACGCCTAGACGTGACCGGCTTTTTCCATTTGACGAAGCTCGTGCTTCAGTTCAGAAATTTCATCGCGAAGGCGGGCTGCAAGTTCGAATTTGAGTTCGCCCGCAGCTGACTTCATCTGCTCATCCAAGTCGATAACGATGGAGAGAATCTCGTCGTAGGCCATACCAGCGATTCCCTTTCGACCTTTGATCGGAATTATGCTCTTGCCATCGCGAGTCTTCTTGCTCTTAGCCTTTTCAAGCAACTCTGCCGTATCTTGCTCTTCACGGAGAATTTGGTCGGTGATGTCTGCAATTTTCTTGCGAAGTGGCTGCGGGTCGACGCCCTTTTCTAAGTTGTAAGCGACCTGTTTTGCTCGACGGCGATTGGTCTCATCGATAGCACGGGCCATTGAATCGGTGATGTTGTCGGCATACATGTGCACTTCACCGTTAATGTTTCGAGCGGCGCGACCGATCGTCTGGATCAATGACGTGGAGGAACGGAGGAACCCCTCCTTGTCGGCATCCAGGATGGCTACCAGGGAAACCTCAGGCAGATCGAGACCCTCACGGAGAAGGTTGATGCCGATAAGTACGTCAAAGACTCCAGATCGCAACTCGCGCAAAAGTTCGACACGTCTAAGAGTGTCGACGTCGCTGTGCAGGTAACGCACGCGCACCCCAGCTTCGGTTAGGAAGTCGGTGAGCTCCTCGGCCATCTTCTTGGTGAGAGTGGTGACGAGAACTCTCTCATCTTTGCCCGCACGAACTCTGATTTCCTCGAGTAGGTCGTCAATCTGGCCCTTGCTCGGCTTGATCACTATCTCTGGGTCAATCAAACCTGTAGGACGGATGATCTGCTCCACCACTCCGGCGCCGAGATTCATCTCATACTTTCCGGGTGTCGCCGACAAATAGACGGTTTGGCCGACTCGATCGAGAAACTCACTGAACTTCAGGGGGCGGTTGTCGAGAGCCGACGGAAGCCTGAACCCGTACTCCACGAGATTTCGTTTTCGACTCGAGTCACCCTCATACATTGCACCAATCTGCGGCACGGTTACATGTGACTCGTCGATAACGGTGAGGAAATCCTCTGGGAAGTAGTCGAGTAAACAGGCACCGGCTTCTCCCGGACCGCGGCCATCGATGTGACGCGAATAATTCTCAATGCCACTGCAGAATCCGAGTTCTTTAATCATTTCGAGGTCGAATGTTGTGCGCATTTTGAGACGTTGCGCTTCGAGAAGTTTGCCCTGTGATTCGAGTTCCTTCACCCGCCAAACGAGTTCTTCTTCAATGGCCTCCATTGCCTTCGCCATTCTTTCAACTGGCGCGACATAGTAGGAGGCCGGGTAAATTGCCACGGTCTTTTCCTCCCTGGCGATCTCACCGGTTAGTGGCGAAAGCGAGTAGATTGCTTCGACTTCATCACCAAAAAATTCGATTCGGGTGGCTAGTTCGTCATAAACCGGAATAATTTCAATGGTGTCGCCCTTGACGCGGAAGTTTCCTCGAGAAAAGTCAATGTCATTGCGCTTGTACTGAAGATCAACGAATTTACGAATCAACGCGTCACGGTCAATGCGATCACCAACCTGGATGGCCACACTCTGGTTGAGATATTCAGCGGGCGCACCGAGACCGTAGATGCAAGAAACTGTCGAGACTACGACAACGTCGCGACGACTGAGAAGACTCATCGTCGCCTTGTAGCGAAGTCGCTCAACCTCTGAGTTGATAGAGGAATCCTTTTCAATGAAAGTGTCTGTCTGGGCTACGTATGCCTCAGGTTGGTAGTAGTCGTAGTAGCTCACAAAGTATTCGACAGCGTTATTTGGCAATAACTCTCGGAATTCGTTTACTAGCTGAGCGGCAAGAGTCTTGTTGTGAGCCAGAACTAGAGTTGGACGTTGAACGGCCTCGATCAACCAAGCGGTGGTTGCCGACTTACCGGTGCCTGTGGCACCTAGAAGCACAACGTCCTTTTCACCTGCCTTGATGCGCTGAGCCAGATCGGCGATTGCCGTCGGTTGGTCACCTGACGGCGTGTACTCGCTGATTACCTCAAAGGGCGCAAAAGATCTTGTGGCTTCCATTAATTAACCTAAGCCGAAAGCTTCTCGAATGCTTCCCGCTGGATGCGAAGCCAAAGCGAATCGGCATCCCTAAGGAGTAATGCCAAGTCTTGGTTGGAGTTCAGGATAACGTCGGCTACATTTGCTCGTTTGGCTGGGCTTGCTTGAGATTCCACTCGTTTGGCCGCCTCCGCCGCCGTCATTCCTCGAAACTTCGTGAGGCGCTCAATTTGCTCCTTTGCGGGAGCCTCAACAGTGACCACCAGGTCGAAAGGTAGATCCACAGAGGCCTCAACCAGTAGAGGGACGTTATAGATTGCGATGGTGTTTTCGGGGAGTTGCGCAACAATTTCACTTGCTCTGGCCTTAACCAGCGGGTGAACTATTGACTCCAGGACTCTGCGTAGCTCAGGGTTACCAAAGACTATGTAGCCAAGTTTCGACCTATCCAGATTCCCGTCGGTTTGAAAGACTTCGTTTCCAAAGGTCTCTAGGATCTGTTCAGCTCCGGCTGTGCCAGGTGCGACAACGTCACGAGCCAATTGGTCAGCGTCTATCTCGAAGCCACCTCGTTCAACCCAGCACCTGGCGACGGTAGATTTTCCTGCCGCGATGCCTCCGGTGAGCCCAACTAAATACATGTGTCTAGGTTAAGGCAAAAGGGGTCACACCCGAAGGTGCGACCCCTTTTTAGAGCGTTATTACTCTGCGCTCTTTAGCTTGTCGCGCAGTGCCGCAAGTGACTCGTCTGAAGCAAGAGTTCCCGCTTCGGTTGATTCGCTTGAGTAGCTAGCCTGAGCTGCTGGCGCTGAGCCTGCATCTGGAAGGTTTGCTGCTGCCTCGTTGGCTGCTGCAACCTGCTTCTTGTGCTCTTCCCAACGGGTGTGTGCCTCGGCGTACTCGGCCTCCCACTTGGTGCGAGCTTCCTCGAAGCCTGGCTTCCACTCGTTGGTGGTTGCGTCGAAGCCCTCTGGGTACTTGTACTGACCGTTCTCGTCGAAGTCTGCAGCCATACCGTAAAGCGAGGGGTTGAAGTCGGTGCCACCAGCGGTGACTTCCTCGTTCGCCTGCTTCAACGATAGTGAAATGCGGCGACGGTCTAGGTCGATGTCGATTACCTTGACGAATACGTCCTGGTTGACTGCAACGACCTGCTCAGCCAGCTCAATGTGCTTTGAAGAAAGCTCTGAGATGTGAACTAGACCCTCGATACCGTCTGCAACGCGAACGAATGCACCGAAAGGAACCAACTTGGTTACCTTGCCAGGTGCGTACTGTCCGATTGCGTGGGTACGAGCGAATACCTGCCATGGGTCTTCCTGGGTTGCCTTTAGCGATAGCGACACGCGCTCTCGTTCCTGGTCAACTTCAAGGACCTCGACGGTAACTTCCTGGCCGATTTCAACGACCTCAGAAGCGTGCTCGATGTGCTTCCATGAAAGCTCTGAAACGTGGACTAGACCGTCGACGCCACCAAGGTCGATGAACGCACCAAAGTTGACGATAGATGAAACAACACCGGTGCGGATCTGGCCCTTGGCTAGGTCTGCTAGGAAGGTGC
Organism: Microbacteriaceae bacterium; assembly: GCA_947452675.1. GTDB lineage: Bacteria > Actinomycetota > Actinomycetes > Actinomycetales > Microbacteriaceae > Rhodoluna. The sequence continues at coordinate 134,132 of CANGDL010000001.1, forward strand.
TGCGAGAAGCCGACTGGCTCTCTTCTAGAAGTGCACGACGTGAAAGAACAACGTTGTTGCGGTTCTTGTCAAGCTCAAGAATCTTGGCTTCAACCTTCTGGCCTAGGTATGGGCCTAGGTCGCGAACGCGGCGAAGCTCGATTAGTGATGCAGGAAGGAAGCCACGTAGGCCGATGTCTACGATCAGACCGCCCTTAACAACTTCGATAACAACACCAGTAACGGTGCCATCTGCTTCCTTGACCTTCTCGACGTCGCCCCATGCGCGCTCGTACTGTGCGCGCTTCTTTGAAAGGATTAGACGGCCTTCCTTGTCTTCCTTCTGAAGAACAAGTGCCTCTACGGTGTCGCCGACAGCAACAATCTCTGATGGATCTGCGTCGTGGCGAATTGAAAGTTCACGAGAAGGGATTACACCTTCAGTCTTGTAACCAACGTCGAGTAGAACCTCGTCGCGGTCGATTTTTACAACGGTACCTTCGATAAGGTCTCCGTCGTTGAAGAACTTCAGGGTTGCCTCTACTGCGGCTAGGAAGTCTTCAGCTGAGCCGATGTCGTTTACGGCTACCTGCTTGGTTGCTTTAGTCAATGTATTTATCTCTTAACGGGCATTTCTAGGGTCGCGACAAAATCGGAGGATTTTCCTAGGATTTCCATCGCAACAACGGATAGGTTTTGCATGTAAAAACATGCTTTCCTAGCCTATCGGTTTTTTACACCCGAAACAACGGCAATTAGGCTCTGGAGCAAGGAATTTTCCTCCGGTCCGGATGCCTCGATCGTCATTTTTTCGCCCTGCTTTACACCGAGGCTCAGCAAGGACAAAATGCTGTCTCCTCGGACCCTCGGTCCGTTACCCTTGGAAATCATCACGGAATGCCCTGCTTTTGACGCGATTCTCACGAAATCAGCCGCCGGCCGCGCATGTAAACCCTCGGGCGTCTTGATGGTGACTGTTTCTTTCACCACTAGTGAGCCGCCTCATCCCAGCTTCGTCCGATGCCTATCTGCACATCCAATGGCACAGAAAGCTCGACTACATGTTCCATTTCTTGCACAACGATGCTCTTCAATGTTTCCAACTCGCCAGCCGAAACTTCGAATACCAATTCGTCGTGAACCTGGAGCAACATTCGGCTCTTTAGTTTTGCCTCGATCATCTTTTGGTCGATGCGGGTCATCGCCAACTTCATGATATCGGCCGCGGTGCCTTGAATTGGAGCGTTCAGGGCGGCGCGACGTGCATTTTCGCGAACCTGGAACAGTTTGCTGTTTAGGTCGTCGAATGGTCGCCGCCTTCCATAAACCGTGCGTGTGAAGCCGAGAGTCTTTGCCTCGTCAACAACGCTTGCGAGATACCGACGCACCCCGCCGAAGCGCGCGAAATAGTCGGCCATAAGTTGTTTTGCCTCTGCGTTGGGAATGCGAAGCTGCTTGGCTAGGCCGTACTCGCTCAACCCGTAGACAAGGCCATAGCTCATCGCCTTCACCTTCGAGCGCATGGCACTTGTAACTTCGCTCGGCTCGACACCGAAGATTCGAGCTCCAACGAAACGGTGCAAGTCCTCGCCGGTTCTGAAGGCCTCAATAATGCCTTCGTCCTCCGACAGATGAGCCATGATGCGCATTTCAATCTGCGAGTAGTCGGCGGTCAGAAGAGTTTCGAACCCTGACCCGACGATGAAAGCATCACGGATTTCGCGACCGCGCTCACTCTTGATTGGGATGTTTTGAAGATTCGGGCTCTCTGACGAAAGTCGGCCGGTAGATGTCCCGGTCTGCACGTAGTTGGTGTGAATTCTCCCGTCAGCCCCAACCGATTTCAGCATCGTCTCAACGATCTGGCGAATCTTTGTTGCTTCTCGATGTTCCAGCAGTCGCTCTAGGAAGGGGTGCTGGGTTTGTTCAAATAGTTCGTTCAGAGCTGCAGCGTTAGTCGAGAAGCCGGTTTTTACCTGCTTCGTGCCGGTCATCCCGAGTTCGTCGAACAATACGGTCTGAAGCTGTTTAGGCGAGGCCAGGTTCATTTCGCGGCCGATTATTGCGTATGCCTTTTGGGCAACCTCGGCCACCTCGGTAGACAGACGCTCGAATAAGGCCTCAAGCTTAGGGACGTCAACTGCCACTCCCCTGTGCTCCATGCGTGCCAAAGCTCCATTTGTCGGAAGTTCGACCTCTCCGTAAACACGAAGTTGCTCTTCCTCCTCGACCTGAGGGTAAAGGCGTTCGGCAATCACGAGAGAGAGCCAGGCGTTGAGGCTGGCATCGGTGGTGTCTTCGGCAACCAATTGATTCGGGTCAGATCGAGTGACCGACAAGCCAAGGTATTCAAGCGCTAGGTCATCAAGTTCAAAGCCACGACGAATCGGATTCAATAGGTATGCGAGCAAGAGAGGGTCGTAGTTGACGCCATCGATTTCTATACCAAAATCAAGAAGGCTCTTTGTCACGTCCTTGGCTCCGAAAACAGCTTTTTGACAAGTTGAATCGGTCAGCCATGCACCAAGAGTCGAAATGAGTTCGCTATTTGACGCAACGGTTGCGTAAGTGCGAACCGCTTCGGTCGCGAACCCTACTGAGGTAACGCCCCCGGAAGTTTGCTCAAAGCTGACACCGATTGTGCCCGTTTGCTCCAGCAACCACGCTCTTGCCTCGGTTAGGGAAAGCGGCTTGCTCTCAGGCAATTCGATGGGAGCATAGCTCTTCGCCGGCGTTGATTCGACCTCATCGCCGAAAGCATCGGCAAAGGCCCGCTTGGCATCGGCAGCAGGGCTGGAACCAGGTGTTACTCCCCTAGCTCGAAGCACACGTTCGGTAAGCGACTTGAAGTGAAGTTTGGCGAACACCTCGCGAACTTGAGCTTCATCAACGCCGCCGAGCAATAGATCATCCTGGGTGAAATCGAAGTCGAGATCACGTACCAGGTGGTTTAGACGGCGATTTCGCATCGCGAGATCTCTGTGCTCACGAAGGCTTTCGCCGACTTTCCCTGTGATGCTGTCGGCGGCCGCCAGAACCCCTTCAAGGTTGCCATGCGCCTGCAGCCATTTCGCAGCAGTCTTTGGGCCGACTCCAGGGATGCCGGGCAAGTTATCGGAAGTCTCACCAACCAGCGCCGCCAAGTCAGGATACTGCTTGGCGTGGATGCCATATTTCTCAACCACAGCTGCGTCATCCATTCGAGCGAGGTTCAACACGCCCTTCACCGGATAAAGAATTGTTGTAGATTCGCTGATCAGCTGAAATGTGTCACGGTCACCCGAAACAACGAAAACGTTGAAGCCCTTCTCCCCGCTTTGGTCGGCGAGGCTTGCCAGGATGTCATCGGCCTCAAAATTTTCGCGGGTGATCGTTCGAATGTTCATGGCCGCTAATGCTTCGCGTAGAAGTTCAGTTTGCCCATTGAATTCGGGTGGGGTTTCTCCGCGGGTTCCTTTATATTCTGGATACTCCTCGGTGCGGAATGAGCTGCGAGATAAGTCGAACGCAACGGCAAGGTGGGTTGGTTTTTCGGCTTGAAGAATGTTGAGCAACATTGAGATGAAGCCGTGAACGGCGTTTGTGTGCTGCCCATCTGGGGTTTTGAAACTGTCAGGGCTGAGTGCATAGAACGCCCTAAAGGCAAGCGAGTGCCCGTCGATAAGCAGCAGAGTAGGCTTTTGAGTAGCGTTCATGAGGCAAGCCTACTTTGCCCGACCGATCTTATGCAGGAGCAGCACTTGACTAAGCCATCGCCAAAATTAAGCCCGGAGGCCGCGGCGCTTCTCGAACTCCGTGGCATGGGAGTACTTGCCGAGAAAATGGGTTTCGAATTGCTGGAACTAAGTGCGGAACGTTCGGTTGCCACGATGCCCGTGGTGGGGAACACTCAGCCCCTCGGATACGTGCACGGTGGCGCATACGTGGTTCTTGCCGAGAGCTTGGGAAGTTTTTCGGCAAACGTTTGGGCCAACACATTGGGCAAAGTAGCCGTTGGGATCGAGGTCAACGCCTCGCATTCACGTTCTGCGACCGAAGGTACGGTCACCGCAACTTGCAAGGCGCTTCAGCTTGGGCGCTCACTAACTATTCATGAGATAGTTTGCGTGGATGACCAGGATCGACGTCTTTCGACCATCAGAATTACTAACTTCCTAAAGGACAAGAGTTAGTTTCAAACCAAAAAATGCTTAAGCCTTCGATGTGCCAAGCTGCTCAATGACGGTCTGAGCGACCTCTTGCATAGTCAAGCGGCGATCCATGGATGCCTTTTGAATCCAACGGAAAGCCTCTGGCTCGGTTAGGTTCATCTTTTCGTTCAGAAGCCCCTTGGCGCGGTCCACCAACTTACGGGTTTCAAAGCGCTCATTCAAATCAGAGATTTCGTGCTCGAGTGCAAGCAGCTGCGAGTGACGGCTCAAGGCAATTTCAACAGCAGGAAGCAAGTCGTTCGGGGTGAACGGTTTTACCACGTAAGCCATGGCACCTGCTTGGTTCGCGCGATCTACAAGTTCCTTTTGACTAAATGCGGTTAGCAGGACAACGGCTACCTTGTGCTCAGCCATCTGCTCGGCTGCAGTCAAACCATCCATGTTAGGCATCTTGATATCCATGACCACCAGGTCAGGCTTGTGCTCGATGACGGCGGCCAGCGCTAGCGCTCCATCGCCTACCTCGGCAACGACATCGAACCCGTTCTCTCGGAGGGTTTCCACAACATCCATGCGGATAAGCGACTCATCTTCAGCGACGACCACTCTGCGCTTTGCTAAAACTTCTGCCATGGCGACAACCTTATTAGATATTGGGTCGATTTATCTAAAACGCATGAATCAACTAGAATCTTCTAGTTACAACAAGCCGAAGTGGCGAAATGGCAGACGCGGAGCACTCAAAATGCTTTTCCGAAAGGAGTGCGGGTTCAAGTCCCGCCTTCGGCACCGAACAACAAAGAAGAGGTCTTCGGACCTCTTCTTTTTTGTTTGCCGAAGCCGGTTCTCGATGTTCCCAATTTCCACGTCTTAACTCAAGCGACTAGGCGGTCTCGAACTATTGATGCGCCGTTGCGCGTCAATAAAGTTCTCGGGGTTCAAGTCCCGCCTTCGGCACGTAAAGACAGAAAATCCCCTCAGGAAAACCTGAGGGGATTTCTTTTGATCTTGTTAGCTCTGGTAACCAGGTGCAGCACCGTTGACGGCGTCACCGACGCGGTGAACGCGAAGGCTGTTGGTTGAACCCGGGATGCCAGGTGGAGTGCCGGCTACCACGACAACTTCTTCGCCCTGCTTGGCTAGGCCTTCAGCAAGGACGATTTCGTCGACCTGGTGCATCATTTCGTCGGTGTGCTTGACCGGCGCCACTAGGAAAGTGTGAGCACCCCATACGAGTGAAAGACGGTTGCGCACGGTCTCGCTAGGAGTGAACGCAAGGGTCGGAACAGATGAACGCAGGCGTGACACGCGGCGTAGCGAGTCACCTGACTCAGTAAACACAGCGACATAACGTGAGCCAAGAAGCTCGGCAATCTCGACAGCTGCAAGTGAAACGGCGCCTGAGTGGGTGTGTGGACGGGTGCCGAGTGCCGGGATACGGTCTAGGCCGTTCTCTTCGGTCGACTCGATGATGCGAGCCATCGCCTCAACGGTTTCGACTGGCCACTTACCAACTGAGGTCTCACCAGAAAGCATTACGGCGTCGGCACCGTCCAGGATGGCATTTGCAACGTCAGAAGCTTCCGCGCGGGTTGGGCGTGAGTTCTCGATCATGGTCTCGAGCATCTGAGTAGCAACGATAACTGGCTTTGCCCAGCGTCGTGCAAGTTCCACGGCGCGCTTCTGTACTAGTGGCACATCTTCGAATGGAAGCTCGACACCCAGGTCACCACGAGCAACCATGATGCCGTCGAAAGCGTCGATGATTTCTTCAAGGGCTTCAACAGCCTGAGGCTTCTCGATCTTTGCAATTACCGGAAGGAACTTGCCCTCTTCGGTCATAATCTCGTGCACTCGAACGATGTCGCTTGCGTTGCGAACGAAAGATAGAGCGATCATGTCTACACCTAGGCGGATACCCCAACGAAGGTCGTCTTCATCCTTCTCTGAAAGCGCAGGCACATTAACTGCAACACCTGGAAGGTTGATGCCCTTGTTGTTCGAGACAAATCCAGCAATCTCGACAACGGTCGTTACGGTGTCTGCGGTGACCTCGGTTGCCTTAAGAGTGACCTTGCCATCATCGATGAGAAGGAGGTCGCCAGGCTTTACGTCGCCACAAAGGCCCTTAAAGGTGGTTCCACAAATGTCCTTGGTGCCTTCAACTTCGTTGATGGTGATCTTGAAGATGTCACCCTTCTCAAGCATGTGAGGGCCGTTGGCGAACTTGGCTAGGCGAATCTTTGGACCCTGAAGGTCAACGAAGATGCCAACTGGCTTGTTCACGTCTGCCGCAGCCTTGCGAACGGTGCGGTAGATCTCCTCGTGAACGTCGTAGCTGCCGTGGCTTAGGTTCATGCGGGCTACGTCGACACCGGCTTCGATAATTGCGCGAATGCTTTCATAGGTTGAAGTTGCCGGACCTAGGGTGGCAACAATCTTTGCGCGTCTCATTTGTTCCTTTGTTGGTTGGGTTCTCGAAACTTACTTTCGAAAAAGGTTTAGTAACTATCTAACTGAAAATGCCTTGTCGGTTGGCTTGACCGGAGCCGGAAGTTCGGTCATACCTTCCAGGTACTCGTCAACTGCAGCTGCAGCCGCACGACCTTCCGCGATTGCCCAAACGATCAGGCTTTGTCCGCGACCAGCGTCGCCGGCGACGAATACGCCTTCGGCATTAGTTGACCACTTGTTATTGCGAGCTAGGTTGCCTCGCGAATCAAGCTCGGTGCTTGACTGCTCGGCAATTAGGTCGCCTTCGACACCTGTGAAACCAAGTGCCAAGAAGACTAGATCGGCTGGGATGATACGTTCGGTGCCAGCCTTTGGTAGGCGCTTGCCGTCAACGAATTCGGTGTCTGCAACCTTCACGCCGGTCAGCTTGCCGTTCTCACCCACGAATTCGACTGTCGAGTGTAGATATTTGCGCTCACCGAATTCTTCGTGTGCCGAGGCTACTTCGAAGAGGGTTGGGTAGGTTGGCCACGGCTGGTTTTCAGTGCGTTCGGTCGGTGGCTGTTGACCGATTGCAAGCGTGGTCACCGAGATGGCTCCCTGGCGGGTAGCGGTTCCGAGGCAGTCTGCACCGGTGTCACCGCCACCTAGGATCACTACATTCTTGCCGTCTGCAATGATCTGGTTTTCGACGGCTTCGCCGGCTACTGCACGGTTCGCCTGAACCAAATAATCCATTGCGAAGTGCACGCCTGAAAGTTCACGTCCGGAAACCGCGAGATCGCGAGGCTTAGTTGCACCGGTAGTCACAACAACTGCATCGAAACGCGAACGAAGGTCTTCCCAAGTGATGTCGACACCGATGTTTACACCAGCTCGGAAGCGAGTTCCCTCGGCTTCCATCTGGGCGATTCGACGGTCGATGTGGTGCTTCTCCATCTTGAAATCAGGGATTCCGTAACGAAGTAGGCCACCGATTTTGTTGTCGCGTTCGTAAACCGCGACAGTGTGGCCGGCGCGAGTCAACTGCTGGGCTGCCGCAAGTCCGGCTGGTCCGGAACCAACCACGGCAACAGTCTTTCCGGTGAGACGCTCAGGAGCGTGAGGCTGGACCCAGTCATTCTCGAATGCTTGGTCGATGATTGAAACCTCGACCTCTTTGATTGTCACAGCTGGCTGGTTAATGCCAAGAACACAAGAGCTCTCACAGGGTGCCGGACAAAGTCGACCGGTGAACTCAGGGAAGTTATTGGTTGCGTGCAAGCGCTCAATAGCCCCCTTGCCATCGCCGCGCCAGGTTAGATCATTCCATTCTGGGATTAGGTTGCCAAGCGGGCAACCCTGGTGACAGAACGGCACACCGCAATCCATGCATCGGCTAGCCTGCTGCTTCAGGGTTCCCTGGTCACGCTTTTCATAGACTTCTTTCCAGTCCATGATGCGAACCTCAACCGGGCGGCGCTTGGCCGTCTCGCGGTTGGTTACCTTTAGAAATCCTCGTGGATCAGCCATTTGTGACCTCCAAAATCTGCTGCCAGACGCTTTCGCTGTCTGGGTCAACACCGTTTGCGACTGCGTTTGAACGAATCGCTAGAACGCTTGCATAGTCTCTTGGCAAAACGCGAACGAAGTGCTTTACTTCGTTGGCAAAATCAGCCAAGAACTGCTTCGCAAGAGCAGAACCAGTTTCGTTTAGATGAGCTTCGAGAATGCCCCTAAGTTTGGCTTCATCCTCGAGCTCAAGTGCACCGATGTGAAGTTCACTGGCAGCAAGTGCCTCGTGGTTCACACGGTCGCCACGCAACTTGTAGATGTAAGCCACACCGCCAGACATACCTGCGCCCAGGTTTCGGCCGGTTGGGCCGAGGATAACTGCAGTTCCACCGGTCATGTATTCCAGTGCGTGGTCTCCCACGCCCTCGACTACCGCGGTTACTCCCGAGTTACGAACCAGGAAGCGCTCTCCAACGATGCCGCGAAGGTAAATGTTTCCGCTGGTTGCACCGTAACCGATTACGTTACCGGCGATGATGTTGTCTTCAGCCGGGAAAACACTTGCCCTATTTGGGTGAACAACGATTGTGCCGCCAGAAAGACCCTTGCCAACGTAGTCGTTTGAATCGCCTTCGAGGGTCAACTTGATGCCCTTAGGCACAAATGCGCCAAATGATTGGCCGGCTGAGCCGCTTAGTCGGATGTCAATCGTACCCTCAGGCAAAGCATCCACCCCAAAACGCTTGGTCAATTCATTTCCAAGCATGGTTCCAACCGCTTGGTCGACATTTGTGATTGGCAGCTCGATGGTAACCGCAGTTCCATCCTTGAGTGCTGCTTCAGCCGCCGAGATCAACTTGTGGTCAAAGTGGTTTTCAAGCTCGTGGTCCTGAACGGTCAAGCGACGTCGTGAGGCATCCGCGGCAACCGGGGCAGCAGCCAGAATTGGCGTTAGGTCTAGACCGTCTGCCTTCCAGTGCTGAATTGCTCGGTTGACATCGATCAATTCGACGCGACCAATTGCCTCATCCAAGGAACGGAAACCAAGCTTGGCTAGGTATTCACGAACTTCTTCTGCAAGAAACTCGAAGAAAGTCTCAACGAATTCAGGCTTGCCGGTGAAGCGCGCGCGCAGAGCCGGGTTCTGGGTCGCGATGCCAACCGGGCAGGTGTCAAGGTGGCAGACACGCATCAAGATACAACCCTCGACAACCAACGGTGCGGTTGCGAAGCCGTATTCCTCGGCGCCTAGAAGCGCTGCGACGATTACATCACGGCCGGTCTTCATCTGGCCGTCAACCTGAACCGAAACACGGTCGCGAAGACCATTCAGCATCAAGGTTTGCTGCGCTTCGGCAAGGCCAAGTTCCCAAGGGGTTCCGGCGTGCTTCAAAGAGTTCAGTGGACTAGCGCCGGTTCCGCCGTCAAAACCTGAGACCAGGATGACGTCGGCCTTGGCTTTTGCCACACCGGCGGCAACAGTTCCGATTCCGACCTGAGAAACAAGCTTCACGTGCACACGAGCCTCGCGGTTCGCACGCTTCACGTCAAAAATAAGCTGCTTCAGGTCTTCGATCGAGTAAATGTCGTGGTGAGGCGGTGGTGAAATCAAACCAACGCCAGGAGTCGAGTGACGGGTCTTAGCGATCCATGGGTAAACCTTGTTCGGTGGAAGCTGACCACCTTCACCTGGCTTTGCACCCTGTGCCATCTTGATCTGGATGTCATCGGCGTGAGTCAGATACATGCTGGTGACGCCGAAGCGGCCAGAGGCAACCTGCTTGATTGAGCTGCGACGTTTAGGGTCTAGGAGACGCTCTACATCCTCGCCACCCTCACCTGTGTTCGACTTTCCACCGATGTTGTTCATAGCGATTGCTAGAGTCTCGTGAGCCTCGGGCGAGATGGAGCCGTATGACATAGCGCCGGTAGAGAAGCGCTTGATGATGGCCGAAATTGGCTCGACTTCCTCGATCGGCACAGCAGGGCGAACGCCTTCACGCAAGGTGAAGAGACCACGAAGGGTCATTAAGTTCTCTGCCTGGTCGTCAACCGACTTGGTGTATTCGCGGAAAACGTCATACTGCTTGGTGCGCGTCGAGTGCTGAAGTTTGAAAACAGTTTCCGGGTTGAAAAGGTGCGGTGGACCTTCGCGGCGCCACTGGTATTCGCCACCGGTTTCGAGCAGTTCGTGAACATTTGTTGCGCGTTCAACCGGGTATGCCTTGGTGTGACGGTCATTATTTTCGTCGTGGATCACTTCTAGGCCGATTCCGCCCAGCTGACTGGTCGTTCCGGTGAAGTATGTATCTACAAACTCTTGGCTCAAACCAATAGCTTCGAAGGTCTGTGCACCAGAGTATGACGAGACGGTAGAGATACCCATCTTCGACATGATCTTCAAAACACCCTTGCCAAGCCCCTTGATTAGGTTCTTAGAAGCCTTCTCGAAAGTGATGCCAACGATTTCGCCGGACTTGACCATCTGTTCGACAGATTCCATAGCCAGGTATGGGTTTACCGCTGCGGCGCCGTAACCGATTAGTGCTGCTACGTGGTGAACCTCTCGCACGTCACCAGCCTCGACGACTAGGCCAACATCGCTGCGAAGACCCTGTCTGATCAGGTGGTGGTGAACGGCAGAGGTCAAAAGCAATGACGGAATCGGAGCCGATTCATAGCTGCTGTCACGGTCGCTGATCACGATGTACGTGGCGCCAGATTTGATGGCCTCGGTAACCTCGTCGAAGATTTCACGAATGCGCGCAGCTAGGCCCTCGGCGCCATCGTCAACCCGATAGATTCCCTTTACTGTGTAAGCCTGCCCAACACCTGGCTTTTCATCGATGTGCTTGATCTTGGCAAGCTCATCGTTGCTGAGCACTGGGAAGTCAAGGATTACTTGCTGAGCATGTTCAGGGGTCGCGGCTAGAACATTTCGAGATGGACCGATGCCGGTGCTAAGCGAGGTGACTACCTCTTCGCGGATCGAGTCAAGTGGCGGGTTGGTCACCTGTGCGAATTGCTGGACGAAGTAGTCGAACAATACGCGTGGACGGTCTGAAATCGCAGCAATCGGCGTGTCAGAACCCATCGCACCCAATGGCTCTGCTCCGGTGCGGGCCATTGGTGCAAGCAGAATACGGAGCTCTTCTTGGGTGTAACCAAAGGTTCGCTGGCGGCGGTTGACCGACGCAGCCGTGTGAGCGATGTGCTCGCGGTCAGGTAGGTCCTTAAGGTTGATGCGGTTCTCTTCGAGCCATTCACCCCAAGGCTCGAGAGCCGATATCTCAGCCTTAATTTCGTTGTCGTCAATCAGGCGACCATTGACAGTGTCAGCCAGGAACATACGGCCAGGCTGAAGACGGCCCTTACGAACCACGCGGCTAGGGTCGATGTCAGCGACGCCGATCTCTGAAGCCAAAACAACGAGGCCGTCTTCGGTGATTAGGTATCGACCTGGGCGAAGCCCATTGCGGTCAAGAGTCGCGCCGACGAGCGAACCGTCGGTGAAAACGACAGCAGCCGGACCATCCCATGGCTCCATCAGCATCGAGTGGTATTCGTAGAAGTTCTTGCGAGCGTCGTCGATGTCGCTCTGCTTCTCCCACGCCTCTGGGATCATCATCATCATTGCATGAGGCAGCGAGCGGCCGCCCATGTAAAGCAACTCGACAACTTCATCAAATGAAGCCGAGTCGCTGGCGCCAGGGGTGATGATCGGGGTTAGACCCTTGAAGTCACCAATGAGGTCACTTTCGAGCTGCGCCTCGCGTGCGCGCATCCAGTTAGCGTTTCCCTTTACGGTATTGATCTCACCGTTGTGCGCAATCATGCGGAACGGGTGAGCCAACGGCCAAGAAGGGAAAGTGTTTGTCGAGAAGCGAGAGTGAACCAGAGCGAGGGTAGATTCAAATCGCTCGTCGCTCAGGTCTGGATAGAACGGTTCAAGTTGAAGAGTGGTGACCATGCCCTTGTAGACGATGGTTCGAGACGAAAGCGAAGGGTGGTAGGCGCCCAGATGACGCTCCGAACGCTTGCGCAGGCGGAAAGCTCGACGCTCAAGTTCCATGTCGGTCACGTTGTCAGGTGAACCAACGAAAACTTGACGAATCACTGGCATCGCCTCGCGAGCCAAATCGCCTAAGTTTTCAGGACGGATTGGAACATCGCGCCAGCCGAGCACAGTTAGGTTTTCTTCAACCGCTAGGTCGGCAAAATTTGCTTCCAGGGTCTGCTCTTTGCCGGCCTCAATGAAAACTAGCCCGGCCGCATAGAAACCCTTTGCCGGAAGTTCAAACCCTGCAACGTCGCGGAAAAAAGCGTCTGGAATCTGGGTCAAAATGCCAGCGCCATCGCCGGTGCCAGCGTCTGAACCGACTGCTCCACGGTGTTCAAGGTTGCGAAGAGCGTTTAGTGCGGTGTCAACAATGTCATGACCAGGAGTTCCACGAAGTGTTGCAACCATGGCGAGGCCACAGGCATCCTTGTCGCGTGCTGGGTCGTAGAGGCCGGACTTAGCAGGAGCAGTTCCGAAGCGCTCAAACGGCGACATTCCTGGCATGCCACACTCCAATCATTGATTATCAGAGGGACAACACTGGCCCGGACTAAAACGCCTACAAAAAGGCAAGGGAGAAATATCCCTAGTTAGGCTTTCGAGTCTACCTTAATTGCGCTTTCGCTCGCAGATTTTGGTTCTTTTCCCGCGATGTAAATCGAAGTCTCAAGCCCAGGGTGACGGCGGGTTTGGACTCGCCAAATCACGATTGCCGCAACGATACCGACCAGCGCACTCCAGATGTTGGTTCGGAGCCCAAGAATTACCTCACTTGGGTCGATTCGCAAGGATTCTGTCCAGATTCGACCGATCGAATAGAAGGCGATGTATAGGGCAAACATTTTGCCCCAGCGAAGCTCGAAGCGCTTATCTAGGTTGAGCAATAAAATCACGCCAAAGATGCTCCACATCGATTCATACAAGAATGTCGGATGAAACAATACGCCGGCCGGAAGCCCCAGTGGGTAGGCGGGGTTGGTTGAGTCGATTTCGAGACCCCAAGGCAAGGTAGTTGGGGTACCGAAAAGCTCTTGGTTGAAATAATTTCCCCATCGACCAAGCGCCTGAGCCAAGAGGACACCGGGTGCAACAGCATCAACAAATGACCAAAAGCGCACCCCGGCGATGCGGGCACCAATCCATGCGCCAAAAAGACCAAACGCAATTGCGCCATAGATGGCCAAGCCACCCTCCCAGACACGGAAGATTGCCGAGATGTCGGCACCAGCGTAGAAGTAATCATTTAAATGGGTGAGCACGTGGAAGATTCGTCCTCCGACGATTCCAAATGGCACGGCCCAAAGCGCGATGTCAATGGCAACGCCGCTTTCGCCACCACGCTTGTTTAGACGGCGATTAGCCATCCAAATAGCCAACACGATGCCAGCCAGAATGAACAGGGCATAAAAGTGAATTCGGAAAGGCCCAAGGTCAAAGAAGCTGACGGTTGGGCTCGGAATGCTCGCAGAAATGTTGTTCATTTGGGCTCCTGTTGGTTACTTCTTTAGTCTGGCAGAGAGTTCGATGGTTTTAGCTTTCAAAGCCTCTACCCCACCTTCGGAATAAGCTCTAACGAATGCCGAACCGACGATAGCCCCATCCGAGTATGAATTTACTTCAACGACTTGATCGGCGGTTGAGATTCCAATGCCAACCGCAGTGTTGGCGGTTGATGAAGCTTCGCGTACCTTGGCAACCACCTTGCGAGCGTTAGCATCGACTTCGTCTCTGGCGCCAGTAATTCCCATGGTGGATACCGCGTAAACGAAACCGCGACTCAGGTCGCAGGCGGTCTTCATGCGCTCAGGGGACGAACTTGGGGTGCCTAAAAAGACACGGTCTAGTTCATACTTGTCTGAGATTTCTAGCCATTCTTTGGCCTCATCGGGAATTAGATCAGGCGTGATCAAACCTGCTCCCCCGGCCGCCACTAGGTCGCGAGCAAAGTTTTCAATACCGTACTGCAGAACCGGATTCCAATAGGTCATGACTAGAACCGGGGTGTTCACCTTGGCAGTAATGGCGCGGACAGCGTCGAAAGTTTGCTTGAGTTTGAAGCCATTGTTGAGCGCGACCATCGTGGCCTCTTGGATAACGATCCCATCCATAACCGGGTCACTGTAGGGAACTCCAAGCTCGAGAACATCGACACCGTTTTGACACATTGCAATAGAAGCTTCGATTGAACCTTCTAAAGTCGGATAGCCGGCCGGAAAGTAGCCAATCAGGTTCCCATCGCCGGCGGCTTTGTTAGCTTTCAGCGTCGCAGAGGTCTTGCTTGTCATGCCTGCGCCTCCTTTGCTGCATCCAAAAGCCCGAAGTACTTGCCGGCAGTTTCCATGTCTTTATCGCCTCGGCCGCTGAGGTTCACCAAAATTGATGAACCCGCTGGAAGTTCTTTCCCGAGTTTGATCACTCCGGCAAGTGCGTGAGCCGTTTCGATGGCCGGGATGATGCCTTCTGTGCGGCTAAGGAGGCGAAGTGCATCCATGGCCTCGGCGTCAGAGATTCCACGATATTCAACACGACCTAGGTCCTTCAACCATGAGTGCTCTGGGCCAACACCGGGATAATCCAAGCCGGCGGAAATGGAGTGACTTTCCATCGTCTGGCCGTCCTCATCTTGCAACATGTAGCTGCGAGCCCCGTGGAGCACCCCAGGGCGACCATAGTTCAGGGTGGCCGCGTGACGCGGAGTGCCCATTCCGTCGCCGGCCGCCTCGAAACCAAACATCTTCACGTCGGAGTCATCCAAGAACGCGTGGAACAGACCTATGGCATTGGAGCCTCCACCCACGCATGCCGCAAGTGCGGTTGGAAGGAAGCCAAATTCATCAAGCATCTGTTGACGTGCCTCGGTTCCTATTACGCTGTGGAAATCGCGAACCATGGTTGGAAATGGGTGCGGACCAGCAACGGTGCCAAGTAAGTAGTGGGTGTTCTCCACGTTGGCAACCCAGTCACGAAGCGCTTCGTTGATTGCGTCTTTGAGGGTCTTAGAACCCGTTGTCACCGGGATGACTTCAGCGCCCAGAAGCTTCATTCGAGCTACGTTGAGAGCTTGACGCTCGGTGTCGACTTCGCCCATGTAGACGACGCATTCAAGGCCGAATAGAGCCGCCGCGGTCGCCGATGCAACTCCATGCTGACCGGCTCCAGTTTCTGCAATGATGCGAGTCTTGCCCATTCGCTTAGTTAGCAGCGCTTGGCCAATAACGTTGTTGATCTTGTGCGAACCGGTGTGGTTTAGGTCTTCACGCTTTAGAAAGACTCGGACGTCATTGCCACAGTGCTCTGCAAAACGCTTCGCCTCAGTGATGATCGAAGGACGACCGGTATAGGTTCGGTGAAGCTCCGCCAGCTCGGCGGCAAAGCTCGGGTCTGCCTTGGCGGTGTTGTAGGTGGCCTCGAGTTCATCAAGTGCCGCGATCAGCGATTCAGGAACAAAACGACCACCAAACTCGCCAAAATAGGGTCCAACGTGGCTACGGAGGTTTTGTTCAGACATGTAAATATCCTAAGACTTGCCGGCGGCTAAAAATGACTTGAGCATAGATGCTGGATCATTGGTAACTAGTGCTTCACCAACCAAAGCAACATCCGCCCCGGCTGCTCGGTAGTGGGCAACGTCATTGGCATTTCTCACTGCAGATTCTGCGACCTTAATAATTCCCTCGGGAATGAGGTGGACGAGTTTGCCGAATAAGTCGCGATCAGTCTCAAACGTCGAGAGGTCGCGTGCATTCACGCCGACCAATTTCGTGTCTAAATCGAGCGCACGTTTCAGTTCATCACCGCTGTGAGTCTCGACGAATGCGGTCATACCCAACTCTTCCGTGAAGTGCTTCAATCGCTCTATATCTTTCTGCGGCAATCCCGCAACGATTAGAAGAACGATGTCTGCACCCGCGGCGCGTGCTTCTAGGATCTGATATTCATTTGCGATGAAGTCTTTTCGAAGAAGGGGAACCCTGACTTGATCTCGAACCGCAATAAGGTCTGCGAGCGACCCTTTGAATTTGCGTTCTTCGGTGAGCACCGAAATCGCCGAAGCGCCGTTCTCAGAGTAAATTTTTGCTAGAGCAGCCGGGTCAGAAATGTCAGCCATTTGCCCGCGACTCGGACTTGCCCGCTTTACCTCCGCCAAAATTCTAATTTGCGAGGTTGGAGCAAGGAACTCGAGTGCGTTTAGTGCGGGAGCCTGCGAAAGTGCAGCTTTCTCGACTTTTTCAATCGGAGCAGTCTGACGTCTGTCTGACGCATCTGCAATCGAACCCGCGAAGAGTTCTTCTAGCACTAGTGCTTGCTCTTGGCGCCGTTTACGCCGTAGCCGGCACCCTTGAGGATGAAGCCAAGAACCACGCCAACAACTGCTAGCCCAGCGGAAGCCCAAACCAATACAGGTTGGTCAAACCAGAATGCCAAGGTGCCAGCGGCGAACGCAACCATGATGGTGATTACAGCAGCCCATGAAGCCACTGAGTCTCCGTGGCCTGGGTCGCCGACTGGAAGGTTTGCTTTGTCCGACATGATTGCCTTTCTAGAAATCTAACTAAATCTTATCAATTTGACAGCAACTATCGACGCTGAGAATCCCAAATGCCAATCGCGTCTTTTGGTTCGCTAACTTTTGATGAAGTTGACGTGCGCTCAGTCCGCGATTGTCGCTTGGGCCACTTGCGTTCCATTGCTAATACAAGCGCGGACATGCCTATTAGGGCTGCCATGGCTGCTAGGAAAAGTGTCGGTGCGATCTGGGCATCCACGGTCAAGTCCTTCACTCCGTGAGCCGCCGCAATACCCGTCATTTGCTCAACTTGCTTTGCCAATCCTGAGATGTCTTTAGCTGAAATTCGCGAGGTCATCCAAATAATCGTGGCGACATTCGCAGACGCGAGCATTATTGTCGTGATTTTGCGGCCGAGGCTGCCTACGAAAGCAACCGTAAGCACCGCCGCAAAGTTCAACATCAGAATTGGCGAAAGGTTTGGATAGGCCGTTAGCCCATCGTAAGTCGCCAATTTCA
Source organism: Microbacteriaceae bacterium (assembly GCA_947452675.1). Classification (GTDB taxonomy): domain Bacteria; phylum Actinomycetota; class Actinomycetes; order Actinomycetales; family Microbacteriaceae; genus Rhodoluna. The sequence continues at coordinate 151,296 of CANGDL010000001.1, forward strand.
CGCTGTCGCCGTTTGGCGACATTGAAAGGGTGTACCAATCTTGACTTGCAAAAATATAGCCGAGGATTGCGATTGCAAGCCAGAGGGTGAGTAAGCGCCCCTTAGTCATTGCGGCGAATCATGTGGTTGGCCGCGACTACCGCGCGCATCGGAGCGCCAGCCTTTGCAATTGTTTCCGCGTGTTCTGATGTCGGCACGGAATCGAGCACAATTCCGGCGCCGGCCTGAACATGTGCCAAGCCATCCCTGATGAAGGCGGTTCGAATGGCGATGGCAACATCTGCGTTGCCGGCAAAGTCGAAATATCCAACTACTCCACCGAAAATACCTCGGTTCGAAGGTTCAAGTTCGTCGATTATTTCAAGTGCACGCGGTTTCGGTGCACCGGATAAAGTTCCAGCCGGGAAGGTCGCTTTGAAAACATCTATCGGAGTTTGCCCCTCGCGAATCCGACCCTCCACCGTCGAGACAAGGTGCATTATGTGGCTGAACCTATGGATTTTCATGAATTCGGTGACGTTTACCGAACTCGGTTCGCAAACCTTGAGAAGGTCGTTCCGAGCCAGATCGACAAGCATCAGGTGCTCGGCTTTCTCTTTGTTGTCCGAAAGCAAACTCTCGGCAAATTCTTCGTCTTGTTCGAGATCGAGTCCTCTAGGTCGAGAACCGGCAATTGGGTGCATCACGGCAGATTTCCCATGGACCGTGACCAATGCCTCTGGTGAAGAGCCGACCACAGAGTAGACGCCGTCATCATCTTCAAAATTCAAAAGATACATGTATGGGCTCGGGTTTAAAGCACGCAAGACGCGATATACGTCTAGTGGAGTTGCCTTGAGTTCGTGATCAAAGCGCTGCGAAAGAACCACTTGGAAAACATCGCCGATTCTGACGAAATGCTTTGATTTCTCCACCGTCTCGATGAATTCTGATTCCGTGACTCGGCTTGTGGTCTCGGCTTTTGTCGTTAGGTCGACATCGGCTAATAGCACCTGGGATGGCTGAAATAAATCACTCCGCATCCGATCAATTCGAATAAGTGCAGTCTGATAAGCCGCATCTAGGTCCACACCTTCTTCAACGAAGATGTTAGATACGAGCAAAATGCTGCTGGTGTGATGATCCATGATGACGAGATCTTGAAACATGACCATCGCAGCCGTCGGACTCGGGAAGTCTTTGATCGGCGCCGGGCCGAGCTTTTCTATTTCACGGATGACGTCCCAAGCAAGAAGACCAACCAGGCCGCTTGTGAGCGGCGGCACCCCTGGGAGAGGTTCGGATGTCCACGCCTGTTGAAGCTGGTTTACGGCGCCCAAGGCAGAACTCATTAGTTGCTCACTCTGGCTTGGAAGCGGGCTGAGGCCCTGCTGGGAGTGCCACTTCACGCTGCCACCATCAGACTGCAATAGAGTGCCACGGTTATTCACACCGACGAAGCTGTAACGCGCCCAGACTCCTTGTTCGGCTGATTCCAGCAAAAAGCTGCCCGTCTTTTCGGCAGCAAGCTTTTCGAAAATGGAAAGCGGAGTCTCGGTGGTAGAAAATAAGGTCTCGATTATTGGAACAACTTTGTGTTTGGTTGCCAGTTCACGAACTTCCTGAAGCGTGAGTTGTACTTTAGGCATCCTCTCCCCCGTCCCGTGGCTCGAGGAAACTTGATTCTTCAGCTATGAACAAGGTGCTTACGTCAAAACAAGACTCTGCGTCAGTGTGGCAGGCAGGCCCGCTCTCGAGGACTTTAATGAGTAATGCGTCGGCGTCGCAATCGGTCTCAATCGAGATCACGCGCTGAGTATTTCCTGAAGTTGCACCCTTGTGCCAGAGCTCATTACGAGATCTCGAGAAGAAAACAGTTTCCCCAATTTCGAGTGTTTGTGTGAGGGATTCATGGCTCATCCATGCCATCATGAGGACCCGTCCAGTGGCTTCGCTTTGGATGATTGCTGGAATCAGACCTGAATCATTGAAGGTCAAATTGGCAATCGCGTTTTTATCGAACGGCATTGTTATCTCGTTTCATAACCGGCTGCCTTGAGGGCGGCCTTAGCATCGTGAATTGAAACTGAACCTTCGTGGAATATCGAGGCAGCGAGAATCGCATCTGCTCCGGATGCCGCGGCGACAGGGAAGTCTGCTGCCTTGCCCGCTCCACCAGAGGCAATCATCGGAATTTTTGCGATAGCTCTGATTTCCCGAAGCATTTCTTGGTCGAACCCATTCCGGGTTCCATCTGCATCGATGCTGTTCACTAGAAGTTCACCAGCGCCAAGTTCTATCGTTTCCTTAACCCAGGCCAGAGCATCCAATTCGGTTTCGTTACGTCCACCGTGGGTGGTGACCACATAGCCCGATTCGGTGTTGGCAGAGCGTTTCAAGTCAAGAGAAATCACCAACACTTGATTTCCGAATCGGCTGGCGATGTCATTCAAAAGTCGAGGGTTGCTAATGCCGGCCGAACCAACACTTATTTTGTCGGCACCGGCGCCGAGTAAACGTGCAACGTCATCAACCTCGCGGATCCCGCCACCGACCGTGAGCGGGATGAAAATCTGTTCTGCACAGGCGGTAACCAAGTCATACATGGTCGAACGGTTGTCAACTGTGGCGTGCACATCCAAGAAGGTAAGTTCATCGGCGCCGTCAACGTAATAGCGTGCGGCTAGTTCGATGGGGTCGCCAGCATCGCGCAGGTTCAAAAAATTGACGCCTTTCACTACTCGACCGTCTGAGACGTCTAAGCAGGGAATGACGCGTATCGAAAGTGACATTAGATTCTCGCGGCGTGAATTGCGCTCACCAGGATGGCGCGTGCTCCGAGTTCATAAAGTTCGTCCATCTTGGCGTTGATTTCGTTAGCCAAGACAAGTGAGCGAACGGCGACCCAGTCGGTGTCTCTCATTGGCGAAATGGTCGGTGATTCAATGCCTGGAGTGATTGCCGAGGCCTGTGCGACGAGTTCGGCCGGGCAGTCATAATCGAATATCACGTATTCACGCGCGACTAAGACGCCTTGCATGCGGCGAAGTAGCTGCATGTGGTCGGCCTTACGGTTACGGGCAACAATGAGTTGTGCCGAACTCTCCAGAATCACCGGACCAAAGATCTCAAGCCCTGCCTGGCGAAGGGTGTTTCCAGTTGAAACCACATCGGCCACGGCGTCGGCAACGCCAAGGCGCACTGCAACTTCAACCGCACCGTCCAGTTGCACAAGCTCAACCTCAACGCCTTCGGCCTTCAAAAAGTCTTCTACGAGGTGCGGGTAGGCGGTTGCCACTCTCTTGCCGCCTAGATCTTGAATCGATTTGAATGCACCAAGAGGGCCTGCAAATCGGAAGGTTGAGCCGCCGAAACCTAAGTCTGCAACGCTCTCCGCCTTTGATCGACTATCAAGCAGAAGGTCTAGACCGGTGAAGCCAACGTCTAGCGCACCTGCGCCTACATAGGTGGCAATGTCACGCGGGCGGAGGTAGAAAAACTCGATGCCGTGCGCTTGGTCAACGACGTGCAAGTCTTTTGGGTCGCGGCGAACGGTGTAACCAGCCTCTTTTAGCATGAGGATGGCTGATTCTGAAAGGATGCCCTTGTTTGGGACGGCAACTCTAAGCAATGTCGTCTCTTTCGTCGGTAATAAGTTTTAGAAGAATTTTTCGAGGTCTTGAAGCGTAATGCCCTTTGCAGCCATCATGACCTGGAGGTGGTAGATCAGCTGAGAAATCTCTTCAGCGGTGCGCTCGTTGCCTTCATGTTCGGCGGCCATCCAAACCTCGGCGGCTTCTTCAACAACCTTTTTGCCGATGGTGTGCACGCCAGCGTCGAGCCACTTTACGGTTTCTGAACCGGCTGGGCGGGAGGCTGCCTTCTCGCTAATTTCTGCGAAAAGCTGATCAAACGACTTCATACCTCTAGATTACCCTGTGATTTAGAGGCTAGTGGCGGTGTCTTATTCCTAAATCCGCAAGATTACGCAGATGTTCGATCTGCTTAGCTCGATCCTCTGCCTTGAATACGGCACTTCCAGCCACAAAAGTGTCGGCACCTAGCTCGGCAACGCGTTCGATGTTTGACACATCGATGCCACCATCTACCTGAAGCCAAATATCCAACTTTTCAGCGTCAATCTTTCTCCGAGCTTTTGAAACCTTCGCAAGTGTTTGTTCAATCAGGCTCTGGCCGCCAAAACCTGGCTCTACAGTCATCACCAAAAGTTGGTCGAATTCGTGCAACACATCCAAGTATGGTTGGACATCGGTGCCTGGTTTGATGGCAACTCCGGCTCGGGCACCAATAGAACGAAGGGTTCGAGCTAACTCGACCGGGTTTTCTGAGGCTTCCGCGTGAAATGTGACCGAGAATGCGCCGGTTGCAGCGTAATCCGGAGCCCATTTGTCGACATTGGCAATCATCAGATGAACATCGAGCGGTTTCGGAGTAACCTGCTGCATGCGCGCAACCATTGGGAGGCCGAAAGTCAGGTTTGGAACAAAGTTATTGTCCATCACGTCTACGTGAATCAAGTCACAGTTGGCGATGGTGCCAAAGTCGCGCTCGAAATTAACGAAATCGGCTGACAGGATGCTCGGATTAATTCGTGCAGACATGGCTTCAGCCTACCTAGATTGATTTCTTAATCAGGGCAATGAACATGGCGTCGGTTTGATTGAGATCCGGCCAGAGTTGTGTGGTTTTTCGGTTTCGGTTTAGGTGCAGGCGCGGATTGATTTCGGCTAGCACGGCATTCGCATCCATGAGTTGGAACTCAGCGCCGAGCTTCTTCTGACCCCAGTCAATAATCGCGCTTGTCTCTCCCTGGTGCGGTGAGCATGTCACATAAGCCAAGATGCCTCCAGGCTTAAGGGCGGCCCAGGCGCTGGAAAGCAACTCCTGCTGCAGGTTAGCCAATTCAGCAACATCGCTCTGCTGTTTGCGCCAACGGGCTTCTGGCCGGCGACGAAGCGCGCCCAGGCCCGTACAAGGCGCGTCTAACAAGATGCGGTCAAATTTACCTGGAGCCGAAGTGCCTATCCCCCGACCATCTTCAACCGTCACACTTATGTGAGGGTCGATTGTTTCTAAAGCCTGTTTGACCAATTTGGCGCGGTGTGGTTGAAGTTCGTTAGCGATGAACTGGATGCCGTTAAGTTTGGCTTCGGCGGCCATCAAGGCAGCCTTGCCGCCCGGACCGGCACACATGTCTAACCAGATCTCGCCGGTCGCAACCGGTGAAGCGTCAACGAGAGCCAGGGCAGCGAGCTGTGAGCCTTGATCTTGGACTCGAATTCGACCTTCCCGGAAAGCGGCAAGCTGGTTTGGGTCGCCGCCGTCAAGCAATGCGCCTATCGGGCTGGCTGGGCCAACCTCCAAATCCTCGAAATCACGCTTCGTCGCTAAGCCAGGCAAGGCAACCAAACTCACAAGGGGTGCGATGTTGTCTGCAAGCAAGAGGTCACGTAGCGCATCCTTGCGACCATCCACCGTCAGGGCCTGCTCTAGCGCACGAACCACCCAAATAGGGTGCGAAAATTCAACTGCGAGGCGCTCATAAGGGTCCTTGATATGACTAAGGACAATTTGTTCCCACTCGTCGCGAGTTCGCTCTGACACTCGACGCAACACTCCGTTTACGAATCCCTCAGCCCCTCTGCTCAGGTGTCCCTTTGTTAGGTTCACCGTCTCGCTTAGTGCAGCATGAGACGGAACTCGCATGCCAAGAATTTGGTGTGCACCCAAGCGCAGAACGATTAGGGCTTCGATGTCAATCTCATCGCTATAACGTTGAGCACACTCCTCAATGACCCGATCGTAAAAAAGCTGCCAACGCAGTGTTCCGAAAGCCATTTCCTGTGCGAAACCGGTGTCACGAGAGTCTAGTTTTGAGTTTGCCAAGAGCTTCGGCAGAAGCAGGTTGGCGTAAGCGTCGTTGAGTTCGACTGCTCGCAGCAAATCCAGGGCGATTGTTCGCGAGGTGGTCTTTTTGTTATACATAAATTGCTTTCTTCCCTGCGGGTAAGCCACGAGCCCAGTCGCTCGCAGCCATGGATTTTTTTCCCGCCGGTTGAACGGTCTTTAGCTCGAGAAGTGTCCCTTGGCCACAGGCCACAAGGATTCGGCCTTTGGCAATTGTCACGGTTCCCAATAAAGACTCTTCACCGGCGAGGGTTTGCCAATCTGTCGCTCCAAGTGCACGAGCTTCGAGAATTCGAAATGCATCATCATCCAGTGTTGTCCAAGCCATTGGCTCAGGGTTTAAAGCGCGAATTTGATTTTCGATTTCAATCGCATTCCGATGCCAATCAATGCGAGCGTCGTCACGAGTAAGTTTGTCTGCGGTAGGTAAGGAACGTAATAGCTCAGGGTCCTGTGCGAGTGGCGCACTTAGCTCTGCAGCAATTCTAGGCAGCAGTTCGAACAAGCCACTTACCCCAAGTTGAGTGAGCCTTTGGAGCAAGTCCCCTGTTGTTTCACCAGGCTCGATAACGGTCGGAATCTGAAGATGAATCGGCCCCGTATCCATGCCCTTATCCAGCTGGAAAAGAGTGACTCCCGTTTCGGGGTCCCCTGCCATGATAGCTCGTTGCACCGGTGCCGCACCCCGCCATTTGGGGAGCAAGCTGTAGTGAAGATTTATCCAGCCTTTGTCGAGCAAATCGAGTGCGGCTTGGTCTAGAAGTGCACCGAAGGCAACGATGACACCGAGCTCAGCGCCGGTTGCCCGAATTTTCTCCCGAACTTCGTCATCTATTTGGTTCGATTTGATGATCGGCAAACCGAGTTCCGCTGCAGCCTCGGCGACAGCTGAGGGGGTGAGAATTCGTTTGCGACCGACAGGGGCGTCCGAACGGGTCAAAACCGCTACGACTTGGAACGCAGAGTTGGCAAGTGCCCGCAAGGTTTGCGCCGCGTTAGCAGGCGTTCCAGCGAATACTATTTTCAAAAACCAACCTAACCTTTCAAGGCTCTAGATTACTGTGTCCATTTTGATTTGAATCGGACGTTGGGCTCGACCAGATTTGACACTTACGCGCTTTGAGCCAGCAGTAGCGAGTAGCACCTGAGCCTTTAGGGTCGCTGCCAACGATGGCCCCTGCGAATATTCATAGCGAATCAAGGCACGCCAATCGTCAACCGCAGCATTCTTCGATGGCACCGGCATAGGGCCAAGCACCTCAATCTCACTTGGAAGCGATTCGAGAACCTTGGCCAGCAGCGCTTTTTCCCCGCTCAAGGACGCCATGCGAACAAATGGCGGAAACCTGAGTTCGACTCTAGATTGGTACTCTCTTTGGGCAAGCTCCGCTTGAGACCACAGGGCAAATTTTTGACCTATAAAACCCTGCAAACCAACGGCAACGGCAAGGCCGCCAGACTTCATCAATGCAATCGCATTTGACCAAATGCGAACGGCATCCTCACTGGCGCGAAGGTTGTCTCGAGATAGCAATTCATTGCAATCTAAGAGAACAACCGCACCATAGCCACCTTCAACACGAGGTTCGGCTCCCGGTGTTGACACAACAATCTGTTTTCCGCCAGGCACTTTCTCCAGTCGATTCTCGCCATTGGATTCGATGAGCTTAGTTCCTGGAAATGCCTTACCAAATTCAGCCGATGTGCGGGTAGCGCCGGCCCTACCTTGTTTTAGAGACCTGCTTCCGCAAGCATCGCAACTGAATCCAAGATTATGCGCATTGCACCAGCGGCAACGCGGTTGATTCTGTGAGTCAACCCATAATGGTCCTGCACAGTTTGAGCACTTCGCTCGATCACCACATCCGGCGCAGTAGGCCGAAACCGAGTTTCCGCGTGAAGCAACTTGCACAAGCACCGGCTCACCTTGATCTAGTGCTCGTCGGATTGCCTGCCACGCAAGGGAATCGACGCGAGCATTAGTCTCCGAAATCGCCAGCTTAGGCACGGCGAATGGAATGGTAATGTCCCGCAAGTATCCGATTTCAACCAGGCGCTCAACTTCAGAAGAGCGAGCGTGGGCAGCAAAAAGCAGGTTCACCCCGGCCTGATTCTGTCGAATCAACGCCACGTCGCGCGCGTTGGAATAAGGCGAAGTTGGTTCCTGAAGGTTGGTGTCGCCGTCGTCCCAAATGATGATCTCGCCGAGTTTAGAAACAGGCGCGTAGAGAGCCGCTCGACTGCCCACTACAATCGCTGGTTCAGCATTCAAGCAGCGCAAAAATGCCGCATACCGGAGTGAATTTGTTTGCTGTGATGTGTAGTCGACAATATTTTCAGTCGAGGTCTTCTGGGCCAACTCGGAAAGCAAAACAGCTTGATCGCGATAATCAGGCACAACAAGGATGGTCGACTCGCCTGATTCAAGGTTGGCGATGGCTCGACTGGTAAGTTGTTGCACCCAAACGGCGCCAAACTCATTCGTGCGAGGTTCGATAAAGACGAAGGCTCGCTCTCCTCTACCTTTATCCCTCGGCGTTTGCCTGGGCTCCCCAGGGTTCGAAGGAAGCCATTTCTTTTCCACCGCCACCGATCTAGCAGGAATGGCAAGCTTGAAAACATCAGCGATGGTTGCAGCCTGCCGGTCCGCAACTGCACGGCAAAGCATGTAAATCTCCGGGGTGAGAACCGAGACCGGTGATACCAGCTCTTCAAGGCGCGCAAGTTTGCCAGGGAACGCGGATTCGCTAACGAGTTCCACAACGAATCCATCTGAAAGAGCAGAACCGCGACCGAACGGAACACGCACTCGGGCGCCGATAGTTATGCTTTCGCGCAACTCATCGGCAATTTCGTAGTCGAATAGCCGGTCTAGTTGAGGAAGCGGCGAGTCAATAGCGACTCTGGCGACACCAAAGCCTGTCACGTGAGGCGCCTAAGCGTTTACTGCCGAACGCAGGGCTTCAGCGCGGTCAAGTGCTTCCCAGGTAAATTCTGGAAGCTCTCTGCCGAAGTGACCATAGGCCGCGGTCTTCGAATAAATCGGGCGAAGCAATTTAAGGCTCTCGATGATGGCCTTCGGGCGCAGATCGAACACCTCGTTTATGGCCGCGACAATCGCCTCGTCGGCGATCTTGCCGGTGCCGAATGTTTCAACATAGAGCCCCACCGGGCGAGCCACACCGATTGCATAGGCAACCTGCACTTCTACTCGGTCTGCCAAACCCGCTGCAACCACGTTTTTTGCCACGTGACGCAATGCATAGGCGGCAGATCTGTCGACCTTTGAAGGGTCTTTGCCAGAAAACGCGCCGCCACCGTGGCGGCTTGCGCCACCATACGTGTCAACAATGATCTTGCGACCAGTCAAACCGGCATCACCCATCGGGCCACCCACGACGAAGGTTCCAGTTGGGTTGATGAATAACTTCACACCTGAATAGTCAAGCCCAGTCTGTTCAAGAATTGGGTTGATAACGCTCTCACGCATCGCATCAACAATGTCTACATGTGAAACGCCAGGGTTGTGCTGAGTTGATAGAACAACGGCTTCGATAGTCTTCGGGGTTGTTCCCTCGAACCCAACGGTTACCTGAGTCTTGCCATCCGGGCGGAGGAATGAAACTTCGCCGCTCTTGCGAACCGAAGCCAAACGCTCGCTCAAGCGGTGTGAGATGTGAATTGCGGTTGGCATTAAAGTCTTAGTTTCGTTGGTTGCATAACCAAACATGATTCCCTGGTCGCCGGCACCCTGAGCGTCGAAACGGTCAACCGAACCTCCCTCGCGGGTTTCGAAACCAGCGTCAACTCCCTGAGCAATGTCAGGAGACTGCTGGCCAATTGAGATCGAAACGCCGCAGCTTGCACCGTCGAAACCGATGTCCGAGCTGGTGTAACCAATTTCTTGGACCTTTTCGCGAACCAGTCGAGGAATCTCTACGTACCCGGCGGTGGTAACTTCACCGGCAACATGCACTAGACCGGTAGTGACCATGGTCTCCACGGCAACGCGGGAATTCGGGTCTTGTTCGAGCATCGCGTCAAGAATCGCATCCGAAATCTGGTCACAGATCTTGTCTGGGTGACCCTCGGTTACAGATTCAGAAGTGAAAAGTCTTAGCTCGCTCATCCGTCAATCATATCTCTTGACTAAGGACATCAAGGATGTGATTGGCGATTGTAGTTTTCGAACCGTCACGAGCTGTAACACTCCCCTTTTTGGTCACAACTAAAACGGAGTTTTGATCAGAACCAAAGACGGCGCCGTTGCTCACGTTATTCGCGACCAGTATGTCGCAACCCTTTGACTCGAGTTTGTGCTCGGCGAGGCGTTGCAAATCGTTCGTATTCGACGCGGTCTCCGCGGCGAATCCAACCGACAAAACTTTCAGACCTTCGAGATTGATAGTTGAGACCAAGCCGGCCAGGATGTCTGGGTTGGCGACAAGCCTTAGTGTGATCTCTTCACCGAGCTCGCTTCGCTTGAGTTTTTTATCCGACGTGTTTTCGACACGGAAATCGGCCACTGCCGCAGCCATGATTACGGCATCCACGAAGTTCAGGTGACCAGATACCTCCGCCTCAAGCTCGGCTGCAGTAGACACTCGTACGAATTCGTGGATGGCCGAGATCGGTTCGCTGACGTTTGCGGCAATCAGAGTGACCTTTGCACCGCGCTTTGTAGCCTCCGTCGCGAGGGCGATCCCTTGCATGCCGCTCGAGTGATTGCCGAGAAATCTAACCGGGTCGATTGGCTCTTGCGTGCCACCAGCGGTTATCAGAATGTGTTTTCCAACTAGGTCTTGCGGGGCTGCCAATGCGAGGGCGGCAGCGACAATCTCATCGGGTTCGGGAAGGCGTCCTGCGCCGCTGTCGGCACCGGTTAGGCGCCCAACAGCGGGTTCTAAAATTTCGATTCCGCGCTCTCTCAAGGTAGCCACATTGCCAACGGTTGCAGCGTTTTGCCACATTTCGGTGTGCATTGCCGGCGCAACGAGGATTGGAGCCTTGGTTGCTAGAAGCGTGTTCATCAGGAGGTCATCGGCCAAGCCGGAGGCCATCCTGGCCAAGAAAGAAGCGGTTGCCGGGGCCACGATGATTAGATCAGCTGTCTGCCCTAGTTCGACGTGCTTCACCGATTCAACGTCGGTGTAAAGGTCGGGGTCGACGCTGTTGTGCGAAAGCGCCTCCAGCGTGGTCGCACCAATGAAGCGTAACGCGTTCGCGGTTGGGATTACTTTTACGTCGTGACCGGCTTCGGTCAAAAGGCGAATGATGCCCGTGGCTTTATAGGCAGCAATGCCACCTGTAACGCCAAGGACTACGCGCATGGGATCTCTAAGCGAGAAGAGCCGAATTACTCGGCGGCGTGCTTCTCTAGCTTGTTCTGGTCGATCTCGTGCATCGCGATGGTTAGAGGTTTCTCATCAACGGTTGCGTCAACTAGCGGGCCAACGTTGTTGAAGAGTGAGCCCTCGTGAAGAGCTGAGTAGTAGTCGTTGATCTGACGGGCACGCTTCGATGCGAAGATGACAAGCTCATACTTTGAGCCAACGTGGGTCATTAGGTTGTCGATCGCTGGAGAAACGATACCTTCAAGCTTTTCAGACATGATTCAACTTTCGTTAGAGATGGCGGCCCATGTGCAAACTAGGTTGCGAAATCGGATGCGATTATTAGGCCTGCATCAAGTCTACGACTTCAGAGGCACATCTAGCCACTTCATCGTTGATAACTACGTAATCAAATTCGCTCTGAGCGGCTAGCTCTAGTTTTGCGGTTTCGAGTCGGCGAGTCTGTTCAACGGCGGTTTCTGTGCCTCGGCCCTGCAGTCGCATCACCAGGTCATACCAGCTTGGCGGCGCAATAAAAACGAGCTTGGCTTCGGGCATGCTTTTTTTCACCTGACGGGCACCTTGAATGTCGATTTCTAGGATTACCTGTTTGCCCTCTTTGAGAGCGTCAAGAACTGGCTGCTTAGGAGTTCCATATTTATTCTCACCATGGACAACCGCATATTCGAGCATGTCGCCGGATGCGATCATTTCGTCAAACTTTTCGTGAGTGAGGAAAAAGTAGCTCTGACCTTCTATTTCGCCCGGACGGGGTGACCGTGTAGTTGCCGAAACAGATAAGTGCACATTTGGATAATGCCCCAGGATGTGCTTCACGACGGTGCCCTTACCAACGGCGGTTGGCCCGGCTAGAACGATCAGCTGATTGGTCATATTCTCAGTCTCGCAGAAATTAGGCTCGAAGGCCGGCGGCAAGCTCGGCGTTTGCCGCTTCAATGGCCTTGGCCATTCCATCAGCACCGGCGCGAAGTACGCTTCGCGAAACCGAGGCGATTACCTGATTTGCCCCTTCACCGAAAAGTCTGCGAATGTCACCGAGTTCGGCGCCCTGGGCGCCAAAACCGGGAGCAAGGATTGGGGTTGACGCGCCGGACTGGCCAGCCTGAATGTCGCCAAGGCCAAAACCAGGCAGGTTCAAGGTCGCGCCGATAACAGCTCCGAATGAGCCTAGGGTCTCCCCTGCTCGTGCAGTCACCTGATTGATCTTGCCGAGGCCATCCCAGATTTGCTTAGCGATGGTGCTGCCACCAACCGAAGCCTTCTGCAAGGCCGCACCTTCGGGGTTCGACGTGGCTGAAAGCACAATCATGCCCTTGCCGCGTTCCGAACATTCGCTCATCAGTGGCAAAAGCGAATCGAAACCTAGGTATGGAGAAACAGTCAGCGCGTCACAGATGAATGGCGCCGTACGGCCCAACCATGCGTCAAAATAGGCCTCCATGGTGGTGCCTATGTCGCCGCGTTTGGCATCCATGACGACCACCAGGTCGGTAGTCGCTGCCATCTGTGCGAGTTCCTCCAACACTGCGAAGCCGGCCGATCCATGACGTTCAAAGAACGACACCTGAGGTTTGATTATGCCGACTCGTCCAACTGCAGCATCAAGTGCGCGAATAGAGAAATCACGAAGACCTGAAACATCATCGCTCAACCCCCACTCGCTCAAAAGGGCCGCGTGTGGGTCGATTCCCACACAGAGTTGACCGTATGAGTCGAATGCGCTCGAAAGTTTGGAGCCGAAACTAGTTGGCAAGCGCGGCCGCCCGATCCTTGGCGTGGTCCTGAAGCGAACGCACATCAAAAGGTCCGGCGATAACCGCCTCGAATGAACCAATCGCGGCGCTCAACTGGGCAATCGTGGTGAAAATCGCTTTGTCGGCAGCAGTAGTAGCGGCGCGAATTTCGTAGCCATCCTTTCTAGCACTAGAACCCGATGGGGTGTTCACAACGACGTCAACTTTGCCAGCCGTGATCAGGTCAACGATGCTTGGGCCCTCGGCCACGCTCTGGTCGTCGGTGTGCTTGCGCACAACCTGCGCCTCGATGCCGTGACGAGCAAGGATCGCTGCGGTTCCGCTGGTGGCAAGAATCTTGTAGCCAAGTTGTGACAGGCGGCGAACCGGCAGAATCAACTGCAGCTTGTCGCGGTCAGCAACCGAGATAAAGACGCTTCCAGAGGTTGGCAACGCGCTGCCAGCCGCTGCCTGGCTCTTTGCGAATGCCTTAGGGAAGTCAACGTCGATGCCCATAACCTCGCCGGTTGAGCGCATCTCAGGGCCAAGTAGTGAGTCGACAAAACGACCATCCTTGGTAGCGAAGCGCTTGAATGGAAGTACTGCTTCCTTGACCGAGATCGGCGAACCGGCTGGGATGTAGGTGCCATCCTTTTCAGGCAGGTGACCCTCGTTAATCAACTCCTTGATGGTCTTGCCGACCATTACAAGCGAAGCAGCCTTGGCGAGTGTGATACCAAGTGCCTTTGAAACGAATGGCACTGTGCGTGACGCGCGAGGGTTTGCCTCGAGCACATACAAGACGTCTGCAGCGAGTGCGAACTGAACATTCAGCAGACCACGCACGCCAACACCCTGGGCGATCTTTAGGGTTGCTTCGCGAACGCGGGCAATCTGTGAATCGCTCAAGGTAACCGGAGGCAAGGTACAGCTCGAGTCACCAGAGTGGATGCCTGCTTCTTCGATGTGCTCCATGACGCCACCAACGTACAGGTCGGTGCCATCGAACAGAGCATCGATGTCTATTTCGATAGCGAAATCGAGGAAGCGGTCCACCAATAGCGGGTGTTCAGGGCCAACAATTGCCTGGTCCTTGATGCGGTCGAAGTAGTCGCGAATTCCGGCCTGGTCATAGATGATCTCCATTCCGCGGCCGCCGAGAACGAAAGAAGGTCGCACAAGAACCGGGTAGCCGATTCGAGTGGCGATAACCTCAGCCTCTGCCATGGTTAGGGCGGTTCCGTTTGGCGGTGCAAGTAGGTTGCCGTCATCCAAGATCTTTGAGAACAAACCGCGCTCTTCTGCCAAGTCAATGGCTTCTGGAGTGGTTCCCAGGATTGGGATTCCGGCCGCCTTTAGACCCTTGGCAAGACCAAGTGCGGTCTGGCCGCCGAGCTGGACGACGACACCGACAAGTTCGCCACTCTGCTGCTCGGCGTGAATTACCTCGAGCACGTCTTCTAGGGTGAGTGGCTCGAAGTAGAGACGGTCTGAGGTGTCATAGTCAGTCGACACAGTCTCAGGGTTGCAGTTGATCATGATGGTTTCATAACCCGCATCTGACAGAGCGAATGAGGCGTGCACGCAGCTGTAGTCGAATTCGACACCTTGACCGATGCGGTTAGGGCCAGAGCCTAGGATGACTACCTTCTTGCGGTCAGAAGGTCGAACCTCGGTCTCTTCTTCGTAGGTGCTGTAGTGGTAAGGAGTTTCCGCTGGGAACTCGCCCGCACAAGTGTCGACGGTCTTGAAAACTGGACGAAGACCTAGGTCGTGACGAATGCCGCGAACCTCCGCCTCGCTGATTCCTCGCAGATTAGCAATCTGAATGTCGCTGAAGCCGTGATCCTTGGCGTGGCGGATTACGTCGAAGTCAAGATGTGCCGCGGCGGCGGTGGCATCGGCAACCTCGTTGATGAGCACGATCTGGTCAATGAACCATGGGTCCATCTTGGTTGACTCAAAAACCTGCTCCGGGGTTGCGCCGGCGCGAAGTGCCTGCTGAAGCAATACGATTCGGCCATCGGTTGGGGTCTTGATGGCTTCGAGCAGCTCTGCAACGTTGCCTGGTTCGCCATCCCAGTGGAATGAAGAACCGCGACGCTCGAGGCTACGAAGAGCCTTCTGTAGCGCCTGGGTGTAGTTACGACCGATGGCCATCGCCTCACCAACCGACTTCATGGTCGTAGTTAGGGTTGCGTTTGCAGCCGGGAACTTTTCGAACGCGAAACGAGGAACCTTGACCACGATGTAGTCGAGAGTCGGTTCGAAGCTTGCCGGGGTAACTCGGGTGATGTCGTTAGGGATTTCATCCAGGGTGTAACCGATGGCAAGCTTTGCGGCAATCTTGGCAATCGGGAAGCCGGTGGCCTTAGAAGCAAGAGCAGACGAGCGGCTTACGCGCGGGTTCATCTCGATTACGACAACTCGACCGTTTTCAGGGTCGACTGCGAATTGAATGTTGCAGCCACCGGTGTCAACGCCAACAGCACGGATGACGTCGATGCTGATGTCGCGTAGGTGTTGGAACTCGCGGTCGGTCAGAGTAAGTGCAGGAGCCACCGTGATCGAGTCACCGGTGTGAACGCCAACCGGGTCAACGTTTTCGATCGAACAGACGACCACACAGTTGTCCTTGGTGTCGCGCATCAGCTCAAGCTCGTATTCCTTCCAGCCGAGAATCGACTCAGAAAGAAGAACCTCAGTTACCGGGCTGGCCTGAAGACCAGATTCACAAATTCGTCGAAGTTCTTCTTCGTCGTGGGCGAAGCCAGAACCTAGGCCGCCCATGGTGAATGAAGGCTGAACCATCAACGGGTAGCCAAGCTCTTCGACTGCAGCAAGACACTCATCTAAGGTGCCACAAATTACCGACTTTGCGACGTCTGCTCCGTTGCCCAAGCCAAGCACTAGCTGCTTGAAGAGTTCGCGGTCTTCACCCTTCTTGATGGCGTCGACCTTGGCGCCGATTAGCTCTACGTTGTATTTCTCGAGGATTCCGAGCTCATGCAACTGCATTGCCGCGTTCAGGGCGGTCTGCCCTCCTAGAGTCGGCAGAATCGCATCCGGGCGCTCCTTAGCGATGATTGCCTCAATCACCTGAGGGGTGATTGGCTCAACGTAGGTTGCGTCAGCGAAGTCCGGGTCGGTCATGATGGTTGCCGGGTTTGAGTTCACGAGGATGACACGGATGCCTTCCTCGCGAAGCACACGACAAGCCTGGGTGCCCGAATAGTCGAACTCACACGCCTGACCGATAACGATCGGCCCAGAGCCGATTACTAGAACGCTGTTAATGTCTGAACGCTTTGGCATTACTTGGCCACCTTGTTGCTCTCGATAACCTCAACCAAACGGTCGAAGAGGTAGTTGGAATCGTGTGGGCCAGCTGCGGCCTCTGGGTGATACTGCACAGAGAATGCAGGGATGTCGAGGCACTGTAGGCCTTCGACCACGTTGTCGTTTAGTGAAACGTGGCTGACCAAGACTCGTCCGAAACCGGCCGGGCTCTCCACCTCGGGGCCACCTTCAACCTTCACTGCGAAGCCATGATTGTGGGCCGTAACTTCCACTTTCCCGGTGGTTCGGTCCATAACCGGCTGATTGATTCCACGGTGGCCAAAAGTCAACTTATAGGTTTCGAATCCGAGCGCGCGACCCAACAGTTGGTTCCCGAAGCAAATGCCGAAGAATGGAATCCTCTTGGTCAGAATTTCGCGAAGCACCAACACTTGCTGACCAGAAGCCTCAGGGTCACCAGGGCCGTTAGAGAAGAACACTGCATCAGGGTTTGAGTCTATGAGAGTGTCTGCTTCTACCTTGGCTGGGAAAACCTCAACCTCGAGGCCGCGAGCTGCCATGTGTTCGATGGTTGAACGCTTGATTCCGAGGTCAACAATTGCGACCTTGCCAATCTTTGTTCCCTCGGCTGCGACGGTGTAAGCGATGTCCGTGGTCACTTGGTCACTTAGCGAAAGGCCTTTCATCTGCGCTGAGGACCTAACCTGAGCAAGCAACTCTTCGACCGAAGCTTCGGCAGCTTCTCCCGAGAAAATGCCAGCGCGCATCGAACCCGCTGAGCGAAGGTGAATGGTGAGGGCGCGGGTGTCGATGCCCGAGATAGAAACTATGCCGAACTTCTTCAATTCGTCTGGCAGCGACTTCTCGGCGCGGAAGTTAGATACTACGCGAGATGGGTCGCGAACCACATAACCGGCAACCCAGATCTTGGTTGATTCCTCATCGCGAGCGTTCACGCCGGTGTTCCCGATATGCGGAGCGGTCTGAACCACAATCTGACCAGCGTATGACGGGTCGGTCAAAGTCTCTTGGTATCCAGTCATGCCGGTGGCGAAAACTAGCTCTCCGAGGGTCTTGCCTTCAGCGCCGTATGACTGACCTTTGAAGATGCGGCCATCTTCAAGAACTAGTAGAGCTGTGCTCATTATTTTGCCTCTCTGTTGCTGATAGTTTCGAGCGCAGATATGAGCTTTGCTCGGTCGTCTAAATCGACTACGCGGAGGTGTGTCGAAAACTTGGTCGAATCTTGAGCCCAATCCACGGTGATTATGCCTTTTGCTTCGGTCACACGGTCGATCGTTACTTGAGTGGTTGAAATCGATTCGATCGCTGATTTGTCAATCGCGAAGGGACGTTCACCCTTTCGAATCAACTGAAGGCCACCTTCAAAAACCATCGCGTGAGCCAGCCCGCGGATACCCAGACCATAGGCTCGAATGCGCTCGAGATGGTTGTCAGCATAGGTAGTCGCTACATAGAAGGCTCGTATCTTTAGAAGTTGTGAACCCGGCTGAGCAAGCGCCATAGGTGGTTGGCTAAAATCGGCCTCCTGCTTTATAGCACGGGCTTTATAAGCCCGTACGGCAGTCAACACAAAGAAAACAAACAGAACGCCAAGAATGATAGCGATTACGAATTTTTGCATTAGTTGCGCCCTGTTTCTGCGAGAAGCCCGTCACGAACGGTGAAATAGCCTCGATAAATTGTGTGGATGACCTTGCCCGGGAGTTCTAGCCCAATGTAAGGAGAGTTCTTCGATTTTGATACGCTATCGGCAACAACGGCGCGCTTCACTTTCGGATCGATGAGTGCAATGTTGGCAAACGCACCAGCAATGAGACCTTGCCCCTGGTCGGTGTCGCCACCAATCTTTGCTGGGTTGAGCGAGAGAACTTCAGCGAGTCGAGCCCAGGATGACTTGCCGCTATCGATGAGTACGTCCTGTGCTATTGAAGCGGCGGTTTCTAGGCCGAGCATTCCGAATGCGGCAGCACTCCATTCGCAGTCCTTTGCCTCAATTGGGTGAGGAGCATGGTCGGTGGCGATGATATCGATGGTGCCATCTATAAGTGCCTCGCGCAGCGCGACGACGTCGGCAGCGGTGCGAAGTGGAGGGTTAACCTTGTAGACCGCGTCATAGCTGCGAACTAACTCGTCGGTAAGCAATAGGTGATGCGGCGTGACTTCAGCCGTCACCTGTATGCCGCGAGCCTTAGCCCAGCGAACAATTTCCACTGAGCCAGCGGTCGAAAGGTGGCAGATGTGCACCCTCGAACCAACGTGCTCGGCTAGTAAGACATCGCGAGCAATGATGGATTCTTCGGCAACGGCTGGCCATCCGGTGAGACCAAGTTCTGCAGAGACGGCGCCCTCATTCATTTGCGCGCCCTCGGTCAAGCGTGGCTCCTGAGCGTGCTGGGCAATAACTCCCCCAAACGCCTTTACATACTCGAGAGCCCGACGCATCAGCACTGGATCGTGAACGCACTTGCCATCGTCAGAGAAGACGCGAACCTGGGCTTTTGAATTCGCCATGGCGCCAAGTTCGGCGAGCTGCTTTCCCTCCAGACCAACGGTTACTGCGCCGATCGGATAGACATCCGCGTAACCGGCCTCGCGTCCAAGAGCGGCAACCTGCTCAACCACGCCGGCTGTGTCGGCAACTGGGCTGGTATTTGCCATTGCGTGAACAGCGGTGAATCCACCCATCGCTGCAGCTTGCGTGCCGGTCAAAACAGTTTCGCTTTGTTCGAAACCTGGCTCTCGAAGGTGCGTGTGGAGGTCGACGAACCCAGGCAAAGCCACTAGGCCACTGCAGTCAATCGATTCGGCGGCAACTAGACCCGCACCGATGGCAACAATCTTGTCGCCTTCGATTTGAATGTCGGTTGCTACCCCATCGCCAATCACGACGTTCTTGAGTACGAAACTATTTGACATCTGCGGCCCTTTCGCCAGAAAGAAGTGAATAAAGCACGGCCATGCGAACAGAAACTCCGTTGGCTACCTGCTCTAGAACGGTTGATTGAGGTGAATCAGCTGAGATGGCATCAATTTCGAGACCACGATTCATGGGACCAGGGTGCATCAAGAATGCCGAAGGTTTCAGCGTCTTCAGGCGGTCGGCGTTGAACCCCCAAATTCGTGCGTACTCGCGCTCGGATGGGAAAAATGATGCATTCATGCGCTCAGCCTGAACACGAAGCATCATCACTACATCTGGCTTCTCGACTTGAAGTGTTTCGTCGAGCGAGAAGTGCAAAGTTGCTTTCCAGTTCGATGGATTGGCCGGAAGAAGCGTTGGTGGCGCCACGAAGTGAACCTCTGCTCCGAGCGTGTTTAGCAGAAGTAGGTTTGAACGTGCCACTCGAGAGTGCAGGACATCGCCAACAATCGCAACTTTTAGACCATCAAGAGCCTTGCCCTTTGAATTGGAGCCGTGAATGCGCTTGCGCATCGTGAAAGCATCGAGCAATGCCTGAGTTGGGTGTTCATGTGTGCCATCACCGGCATTCACAATGGCTCCATTTATCCAGTTGCTATGCGCCAGGACGTTGGCGGTACCACTTGCCGGGTGGCGGATAACCACCGCGTCTGCACCCATCGCTTCAAGGGTTTGGGCGGTGTCCTTTAGGCTTTCTCCCTTGGACACGCTCGAACCCTTCGCTGAGAAGTTGATAACGTCTGCAGAAAGACGTTTAGCAGCAAGTTCAAATGAAATGCGGGTTCGCGTCGAATCTTCAAAAAAGAGATTGACCACGGTCTTACCACGGAGAGTTGGAAGCTTCTTAATTTCTCGCTCGTTGACATCAGCCATGCCCTCAGCAATATCAAGAATCTCGATTGTCTGATCGCGAGTTAGGTCTCCAGCCGAAAGTAGGTACTTGATCATGATTCGATAACCACCGAGTTCTCTAAGTCAGATTCAGTTAGCTGCACTCGAATTCTTTCTTCGCGTGCGGTAGGCAGGTTTTTTCCGACAAAATCAGCGCGAATCGGCAGTTCTCGGTGACCTCTGTCGACTAAAACCGCTAGTTTCACTGCGCGTGGTCGACCAAAGTCATTTAGCGCATCGAGCGCTGCCCGGATGGTACGTCCACTGAAGAGAACGTCATCAACCAGCACCACAACCTTGTCGTCAATACCTTGATTTGGAATCAACGTTTCGGTGACTTGGCGTGTTGGATTAATAGCCAAATCATCTCGATACATCGTTATGTCGAGGCGGCCCAAGAGTTGAGAAAGATCTGTGCCAGGTTCATTTCGAGCAATAACCTTGGCAATTCGCTCGGCCAGTAACACTCCACGCGTTGGAATGCCCAAGATAATCAGGTTTGAGGTGCCACTCTTCTGCAGTGCAGTGTTGGCTTCGAGGATTTCATGAGCAATACGGGTAACTGCGCGATCGATGTCGTCGCTGCTCAAGACGGTGCGTGCAGGCACGCCCACCTCCTTCTCCGCCTCTCTGGACGGTCTTAAAGGATGTTTGGAATAGTCTAACAGCAGGTTGAGTTACTTGGCAGTTTTCGTTGCAGAAATTCGCGACAAAAGGCCGTTTACGAATGAGCCTGAATCGTCGGTAGAAAGTTCCTTCGCCATTTCAACTGCCTCATTGATTGCTACAGCATCTGGCACTTCGTCGTTGTAGATGATTTCCCAAACTGCACAGCGCAAAATCGCCCTATCGAGGTTCGGCATCCTATCGATGGCCCACCCCTGTGAGTAGGTGTCGAGCATGTCATCGATTGCATCGTAGTTAGTGATGACACCGTTTACGATTTGCCGCGCATAGCCAAAAATCTCATCCTGGTTCTGGCGATCAGCGGTGAGACCTGCAACGTCGTCAAGCAAGGTAAGCGGGGAAATCTTTCGAAGATCAGCTGCAAACACAGCATCAATGGCACGTTTACGCGCCTTAGTTCTAGAGCTCAACTGATTTAGTCGGTGACGCGACCGAGGTAGTCACCGGTACGGGTGTCTACGCGAACGCGGGTGCCATTGTCAACGAATAGTGGAACCTGAATCTGAAGACCTGTCTCGACGGTCGCTGGCTTGGTGCCACCTGAAGAGCGGTCTCCCTGGAGGCCAGGCTCGGTGTAGGTGATTTCGAGCACAACTGAAGCTGGAAGTTCAACATAGATAGGGTTACCCTCGTGCATTGCCACAGTGGCTTCCTGGTTTTCAAGAAGGTAGTTAACTGCATCGCCTACAGTAGCCTCTGACAATGAAACCTGGTCGAAGGTGTCGGCATCCATGAAAATGAAACCGTCGCCGTCGTTGTATAGGTAAGTCATGTTGCGCTTATCAACGTTCGCAGTCTCAATTTTCACTCCTGCGTTGAAGGTGCGGTCAACAACCTTGCCAGTCAATACGTTCTTCAACTTAGAACGCACAAACGCAGCGCCCTTGCCAGGCTTTACGTGCTGGAACTCGACGACAGCCCATAGCTGACCCTCGATGTTTAGGACCATGCCGTTCTTCAAGTCGTTTGAAGTTGCCATGACAATCACTCACTCATTTCGGTGTTTAGGGTTTGTTTCAAAAAAATAGCGGGATGGAATCCCTGCGGCTAACAGTCTAACCGACCGACGAGGTTTTAGTTAGTTGGCGATGGCCGATAGGGCAAGCAGGTATGAAGTGACCCCGAAGCCGGCAATAACACCGGTCGCGACACCCGAAATCACGCTTGTGTGGCGAAATTCCTCGCGGGTGTGTGGGTTACTCAAGTGAACTTCAATCAACTTCCTGCCAGTTTTTGTCACTTGAACCGCAGCATCGCGCAGAGCATAGGAATAGTGGGTGAAGGCTGCCGGATTGAGAACCACGTCGATTTCACCATCAACTGCTTCGTGAAGCCAGCCAATCAGTTCAGATTCGCTATCCGTTTGCCTAACTTCAACGGTAAGACCAAGATCAGTGCCGAGGTCGGTTACTGCAGAAACTAATCCCTCGTAGTTGGTTGAGCCATAGATGTCTGGTTCGCGTGATCCGAGTCGCGCCAAATTTGGGCCGTTTAGTACCAATACTTTCTGCATGAGACTAGGTTATCGCTAGCTAGCAACAATCTCCTGATACGCGGCATGGAGAAGTTCAGGTGCAGGCGCGGCCATGATGGTTGGCTTGCCAATCGCATCTAGCACCACAAAACGCAACGTTCCGGCTCTAGATTTCTTATCTCGCTGCATTGTCGCAACCAGCTGATCCCATTTCTCGGCTTTGTATTCAGTAGGAAGTCCGATGAGTTTCAGAATGCTTCGATGGCGATCAACTGCCTCGTCACTGAGTCGGCCGGCAAGGCGAGCAAGCTCTGCGACAAAAACCATGCCAATCGAAATCGCGGCACCGTGGCGCCACTTATAACGTTCGGCAAGCTCAATGGCGTGACCAAGAGTATGGCCGTAGTTCAGAATTTCACGAAGCCCGGCTTCTTTGAAATCTTCTCCCACTACTCGAGCCTTAATTGCCACTGATCTTTCAATCAATTCGGCAAAGACTTCAGATTTTGAGTTCGTGGCGGCGGAAACATCGTCTTCAATGAGTTCAAGGATGCGCTCATCTGCAATGAGGCCATATTTCACGACTTCACCAAAGCCAGCCAGAATTTCATTCTGA
The DNA here is from genome assembly GCA_947452675.1 of Microbacteriaceae bacterium. Lineage (GTDB taxonomy): Bacteria > Actinomycetota > Actinomycetes > Actinomycetales > Microbacteriaceae > Rhodoluna. The sequence continues at coordinate 174,202 of CANGDL010000001.1, forward strand.
GGAAGCGATTCGAGCGTGTTTAGATCAATGATCACCGCAGCTGGTGCGTAAAAACTGCCAACCAGGTTCTTGCCCTCAGCCGTATTGATTCCAGTTTTACCGCCAATCGCAGCATCCACCATCGCCAGCAACGTCGTTGGAACCTGAATGAGTTTCACTCCACGCAACCAAGTAGCGGCAACGAAGCCAGCCAGGTCGGTAGTTGAGCCGCCGCCGAACCCGATAACCGCGTCGCTTCGAGTGAAATCGGCTTGGCCGAGAACTCCCCAGCAGAAGGCAGCTACTTCGACTCGTTTTGCATCCTCGCTGTCAGGAACTCCGGCAAGAATAGCCTCGTAGCCCTGGTCATCAAGAGTGCTCTTGAGCAATTCAGCTGAAGCGCTAAGCCCAACCGGATGAATGATCAAGACCTTCTTCACCGATGGGCCGAGCGACTTGCCAACCTCGCCTAGAAGGGCTCTACCGATTGTGATGTCATATGGATCTACACCCTTGACCTGGATGACTTTAGTGGCTGACATTATTTGCCTAATTTCTTGAGTATCTCTTGAATGCTGGCATTGATTGGTTGACCGCTGGTATTTACTTCGAAGTCCGCGGTTTCCTTGTAGACGGGTTTTCGCTCTTCGTAAATACGACGCCAATCCTCCACACCGTTTTGAATCAATGGTCTATTCCCGTTCTTGAGTCTTGAAGCGATGTGCTTTCCGTCCGTGGAAAGGTAAACCACTGTGACGGCCTTTAGCCGCTTTCGCGTAAGCGAACTTACGACCGCTCCTCCACCGGTGGCAACGACGCCGGTTTCACGGATGGCCTTCTCCATGGCTTTCTCTTCGAGTCGACGGAACTCGGGTTCGCCGCGTTCTTCGAATATTGCTGGGATTGGACCATGCTCATCGGTGATTAGGTTATCTGTGTCGATGAACGGTACCTTGAGTGCTTTTGCCAATTTCCGTCCAATAGTTGTTTTCCCAACCCCCATAGGGCCGATCAATACAACGATGTCACTCGACTTTGACAAGGTCTTATACCGATGGGTCGAATGAAGTTAGAACTGCGGGAATGTTCGCCAAATAAGAATGCAGGTTTCGCTTTGTTTCTGCCACCGAGTCGCCGCCGAATTTTTCAAGCACCGAATTGGCGATTACTAATGCCACCATGGCCTCAGCTACGACTCCAGCGGCCGGAACCGCACACACATCCGAGCGCTGGTGATGCGCCTTGGCAGCTTCACCTGTAGAGACATCAACCGTAGCCAGCGCCTTAGGAATAGTCGAAATTGGCTTCATTGCAGCGCGAACACGCAATACGTCACCATTACTCATGCCGCCTTCAACACCACCTGCGCGACCCGAAAGTCGGCGAACGATGCCGTCTGCATCGCGTTCAAGCTCATCGTGTGCGACAGATCCACGACGACGTGCGGTTTCGAAGCCGTCGCCAACTTCAACCCCCTTGATAGCTTGAATGCCCATCAACGCAGCGGCGAGTTGTGAATCTAGGCGACGATCCCAGTGCACAAAAGAACCAAGACCCGGCGGAAGCCCGTAAACAAGAGTTTCAACGACGCCACCTAGCGTGTCGCCATCCTTGTGACATTCGTCAACTTCGGCAACCATGGCAGCGGAGACCGCCTTATCGAAGCAGCGCATCGGGTCCTCGTCGAGCATTTCGACGTCTGAGGGTGACGGCAGAGCAGAACCCAAAGGTGACATAACCTGACCGATGGCAACCGTATGGGTTACGAGCTGAATTCCGAGTTCGTTGAGAAATGAAGCGGCGACCGCTCCTAATGCAACGCGAGCTGCAGTTTCCCTTGCGCTTGCACGCTCGAGAACGGGCCTTGAATCCAAAAAGCCGTATTTCTGCATACCCGTGAAATCGGCATGTCCGGGACGCGGGCGAGTCAGCGCCTCAGCGCGAGCTCCGGTTAGCTTTTCGGGTGCGACCGGATCGGCTGACATGACATCTTGCCACTTTGGCCATTCGGTGTTGCCCACTGTGATTGCTACGGGGCCACCCATGGTTAGACCGTGACGAACACCGCCACTAAGAGATACTTCGTCCTGCTCGAACTTCATTCGAGCACCGCGGCCATAACCTAGTCGGCGACGAGCGAGTGCATCCTGAACATCAGCCGTGGTGACTGGAATTCCCGCGGGCAAACCCTCAAGAACGGCGACAAGTTCGGGGCCGTGCGACTCCCCTGCGGTGATCCAACGTAGCATTTCTCAATTGTGCCACACGAAGCCCTAAGAACCGGGCAGTTCGCCGCTATTGCTCAGATTCAACAGCCAAATGCATCGCCGATACAACGGCTATCTCGTTCGGCAATTCTCGTTCCGCGGACCCGTTTGTGAAAATGCGAATCTGAGCAACGGCCTGCCATATCAACATCTCAAGCCCGCTAATCGTTCGTCGGTCTTTTGCAGTCCAAGCCGACGCAAGTTTCGACGGCCAAGGGTTATAGGCCACGTCAAGCAAAGCGCCTTTAGGTTTCCAAAACAGCGCTTTCTCTAATTTTGCGGCTTGCTTGTCTAGCGAACCAGCCGGCAATGTAGAAATGGTCAGGTTTGAAACGCGGCTGGCCGCTCGCAAACCACCAGCGCGTCGAACTCTTAGTCCAAGTTGCTTACCGAGCGCCAAGAGTGTCCTTCGAGATTCGGCATTTCTAGCAAGAACTTCCACCTGAGCGTTCGGGTTCAGCACACTGATCGCGACCATTGCCGATGTCGCCGTTGCTCCCGAACCGATTATTAGCGCGTGCTTGACTAGGCCGATCCTAGCTTCGGTAACAGCCTGAATAATTCCGAAAACATCTGTGTTAAATCCGTGCCACTTGCCGAATTCATCCAGGTAAAGCGTGTTGGTGACACCGGTTAGTTGAGCAAATCTATCGGTTTCCTGCGCGAATCGAGTGGCCTCTTCCTTCAAAGGCATAGTTACCGAAAATCCGTGCCAGACATCATTGAGGCCAGCTAGAAAGGTTCTAAGTAGACCTTTCTGAACCTCTGCTCGCCCGTACTCCCAGTCGAGCCCAAGGACACGATAGGCAGCAAGGTGAATCGCCGGTGATTTCGAGTGAGCAATTGGTGAACCAAGGACAGCAAATCTCTTATTCATATCCGGGGTGCTCCTTCATCCAGACGCGCCAAAGAGCCACTGCTTTTTCGTGTTCCGAAAGAGTGGAACTGAAAACAGTCTCGCCGGTTGCGAGGTTGATTGTGCAGAAATATAGCCAAGTTCCAGTTGCAGGATGAAGCGCAGCGTCAATTGCGACCGAACCCGGAGCACTGATCGGCCCGATTGGCAATCCAGCGTGCAAATAAGTGTTGAAACCATTGTTATTTGCTCGATCGGCGGCGGTTGTGTTGACGGTGTTTCCGTCGACTCCATAACTCACCGTCGCATCAGATTGAAGGTGCATGCCGGTTTTGATGCGGTTCAAGAAGACGCGGCTAACTTTGAAGAAATCGGGTTCTTGGCGGGCTTCCTTTTGGACAATCGAGGCAAGGGTTAAAACTCGATTGCGATCGGCATCCTTGACCCCGAATTTGTCGAGTTCATCCTGCATTCGGGTGATCATTGTTTTCAAAATCGAAACAGCGGTCGCTTTTGGCGAGAAAGTATATGTTGCTGGGAAAAGGTAGCCCTCGATTGAAACGGCCTCTGCGGGAAGCCCAATCGCCACTCGTTGATTTGCGGCTGCACTGAAATCGCTCCGAGGGATTCCTGTCGCTTGAGATAATTTGTCAAGAATTACGTTCGCTCTGAGACCTTCTTTGATGAGAATCCTGTTGGTAACTGATCCGTTTGGGCTCAAAAGGGCATCGAGTGCAGACTGCGAAGACATGTGGAGGTGCAACTTGTATGATCCGGGATAGAACTTGGGATTAGCTTGAAGAATCAACTTATAAACAGTGCTGAAGTTCTTAACTACGCCCATGTCCACAAGCGACTTTGCTATTGTCTCGCCAGTATCCCCAGGATTAATGTCAACTAAAACGCTACTGTAACCAGAGCCCTGATAGTCGTTCCCGAGGAGCACATCAATGCCTGACCTAATTAAACCTCGATTTGCGTAACCAACTATGCCAACCGCCCCAAGGACAATCGTGGCAAGGATCGCGAGGCGACGGCGGGCAAATTTAGACATCAAGATCCTTCAATGCTAGACCCGGAAGTCGTTGGCTGCTTTTTTCTATCGCCAACGCCTGTTCGAGAATTACCGTTGCAGCGATTTGATCGATTATCTGCCGGCCGTCCTTGCTGTTCTTTCCAGAGATTCGGAGAGCGGCTGTCGCAGTAACAGTGGTGAGCCGCTCATCGAGCATGCGAACCGGAGTAGTCGAAGCTGCTTCGATAGCGGTCGCAAGAGCAATCGCGTCATCGGTGGATGCACTTGCCTTACCAGACATAGAAACTGGTAGACCAACGTAGATCTCGAGGATTGATTCATCCTTGATTGCCTCAAGGATGAGGCTGACCGTGTCAGCTGACTCAGCTTGGCGAGCTATGTTTTTTAGTGGCGAAGCTAGAATTCCATGAAAGTCAGAAATAGCAAGGCCAACCCTGACCTTACCTACGTCAACAGCGAGTCGACGACCGGGGCGCACTAGGCTCCCAACGCTCCGCGAATGGCAGAGATAGCGTCGCTAATTCTGCTGACGTCGATGCCACCACCTTGAGCTAAGTCATCCTTGCCGCCACCGCCACCGCCGAGAATTTGGCTTGCGGTGCGGACTAGGTTACCGGCCTTATGGCCAGCTTCTCTCGCCGCTTCAGTGGTTGCGATCAAAACCATTGGCTTCTCAGCGACAACGCCAAGCAAGGCAACTACAGCGCTTTCTGCGCTTAGTTTCTCTCGAATCTGTGTAGCGAGAGCACGTAGGTCATCCACCGAACCGAGTTCACCAAGGTTGGCTTCTACGAATTTGGTAGACCCGACCAACGTCGAGGTGGCAATGAGACCTGGTATTCGTGTGGCCAATTGGGCAGCCTGCAGCTGGGCGAGTTGCCGTTGGGCAGACTTGAGTTCTTCGATAGTCGCAGTTAGTCGGTCTTCAATCTCTGCTTTCGGGCTCTTTAGAGCCTCACCAAGTCTGGCGACAAGTGCTCGCTCGGTTGCAAGTGAGCGGAACGCCTCAATGCCGACAAGGGCTTCAAGGCGTCGTGAACCCGAACCGACCGAAGATTCTCCGATTATTGACACGAGGCCAACCTGTGAGCTTCGTGAAACGTGCGTTCCACCGCATAGTTCGCGTGACCATGGCCCACCAACCTGAATTACGCGAACGCTTTCGTCGTAAGTTTCACCGAAGAGTGCAACGGCTCCCCATTCACGCGCCTCAGGAAGACTCATGTGTTGAGCGCTCACCGCAAGGTCGCGACGAATGGCCAAGTTGGTGACTTCTTCGATTTCGCTTCGAGTCTCAAGTGACAGTGCCTGACCCCAAGCAAAGTCGAGGCGAAGGTAGCCAGGCTTGTTGTAGGAGCCGCTCTGCAGAGCGGATGGCCCAAGCACTTCGCGCAGTGCAGCGTGCACAATGTGCGTACCAGAGTGTGCCTGGCAGGCGCCAAGGCGCCAGTCCGCGTCAACCTCTGTCTGAGCCATAGCGCCAACTGAAACCTCGCCCGACCGGACCAAAACCTTGTGGCTGATGAGGCCCTTGACTGGCTTTTGGACATCCAAAACCTCGAGAGAGAATCCGTCGCCGGTTATGAAACCTGCGTCTGAATCCTGACCGCCTGATTCGGCATAGAACGAGGTCTCATCGAGAATAACTTCAGCAATCTGGCCCGCAGTGGCAACCGATGCATCTTTGCCATCGACAATCAAGCCAAGTATGCGCCCTTCGGAGCACAGCTCCTCATAGCCGGTGAACTTAGTGACACCTTTTGCCCGGAATGCTGAATAGACCGAAAGATCGGTTCCTCCGAGTTTCTTTTCGCGTGCATCGGCCTTTGCGCGATCGCGCTGCTCGGTCATTAGAGTTTTGAAGCCATCCCGATCAACGGTTAGACCGGCTTCCTCGGCCACTTCAAGCGTCAAATCAATTGGGAAACCATATGTGTCGTGGAGCAAGAACGCTGCGTCACCCTTAAGCTCCTTGCCTCCGCCCTGCTTTGCATGGGCAATGGCTTCGTCCAAGAAAACTGTGCCGGCAACCAGGGTTCGCATGAATGTTTCTTCTTCAGCAACAGCGGTTTTAAGGATTCGTTCGAAATCGGTTTCGAGCTCAGGGTAAGAAGCCTTCATAGCCTCTTTAGAAGCAGTGAAAAGTTCGGTGAAGGTTGCGCCTTCAACGCCCAAAAGGCGCATTGCACGAACAGAACGACGAAGTAGGCGTCGTAGGACATAGCCGCGACCGTCGTTTGCCGGTGTTACGCCATCACCGATGAGCATGAGTGCGGAACGGATGTGGTCCGCGATAACTCTGAGGCGCACGTCATCTTCAACACTTGCACCGTAGGTCTTACCAGAAAGTTTCGCCGCCAGATCTAGGACCGGACGAACCTGGTCGATTTCGTAAAGGTTCTCAACACCCTGCATGAGGAACGCAACGCGCTCAAGACCCATACCGGTATCGATGTTTTTCTTCGGCAGTTCGCGAAGAATCTCAAAGTTGTCCTTGCCGGTCCCCTGGCCGCGTTCAAACTGCATGAACACAAGGTTCCAGATCTCGATATAACGATCTTCGTCGGCTTCAGGGCCACCTTCGCGACCATAGGCTGGCCCGCGGTCATAGTAAATCTCTGAACATGGGCCGGCGGGACCAGGCTGGCCGGTTGACCAGTAGTTGTCCTTCATGCCACGGCGCTGGATGCGCTCCATTGGAATGCCAGCTACATCGCGCCAGATGGCGATGGACTCGTCGTCATCCTGGAAAACGGTGACCCAAAGGAGTTGCTTGTCTAGTTCTAGACCGCCATCTGCCTGTGGCTTGGTTAGGAACTCCCACGCAAAAGCAATCGCTTCCTTTTTGAAGTAATCACCGAACGAGAAGTTACCGTTCATCTGGAAAAAGGTGCCGTGACGAGTGGTCTTGCCAACCTCTTCAATGTCGAGTGTGCGAACACACTTCTGAACGCTGGTGGCGCGAGCGAAAGGCGCCGGAACTAGACCGCTCATGTATGGAATAAAAGGAACCATTCCGGCCACGGTAAAGAGCAAAGATGGGTCTTCACTGATCAGAGAAGCCGAAGGAACTACAGTGTGACCTTTGCTCTCGAAAAAGTCGAGCCAGCGCTGGCGGATTTCCGCGGTCTGCATGCTTAGGCGTTCGGGGTGGTGCTAGCGCCAGCTGCCTTGGCAGCAGGCTTGGCGGCAGGCTTCTTCTCCGCGGCGAGTTCAGCCTCGCGCTCACGGAAACCTTCTGCAACAACATCTCCGAGCTCGCGAACGCGAACCATTACGTCATCAACGATTGCCTTAGTTTTTGGGTTCTCTTGAAGCTGCTTTGCCGCAACTAGTCCGGCCGCGATTCCGGTGATGAACCAAAATGCCTTTTTCATAGACTTACCTACTTCTTCTTGCCAAGCAAAGCGCTTCGAAGGCCTTGGGTCAGGCCTGCAATCTTCACCAAAGGAGACCCTAAAGTGGCAGCAAATACCGCAACTAAGGAGCTCACGTTGGTTGTTACCTCCGAGATATTCTCGGTTATTTGATCCACCTTGGCCAGCTGCTTGTTGGTTGCGGTGACGGTTTCGGTGAGTTCAGAGAGAAGTGGAGAAACGGTCTCGTTGAGGTCGCGAATCGAATTGCGAGTCTCGTCAAGAACGCGTCCCAGTTTTAGCAATGGCACTGCAACAAAGAGCACCAAGAGGACAAATCCTCCAGCTGCAATCAGTGCTGCTACGTCTCCACCGCTCATCTGAACTCCTAAACCGAATTATTTATCGAGCTGCGTAGTACTCAACAACGAGCTGAACTTCACAGGTTACTGGAACTTCAACGCGCTTTGGGCGGCGAACTAGAGTTGCGTGAAGCTTGTCAAGCTGAACATCCAGGTAACCAGGAACCGGAGGAAGAACATCGACGTGACCGCCGGCTGCTGCTACCTGGAAAGGCTCGGTGATTTCTGACTTCTCGTGAACGTGCACAAGCTGACCTGGCTTTACGCGGAATGATGGGCGGTCAACGCGCTCACCATTCACAAGGATGTGACGGTGCACAACCATCTGACGAGCCTGAGCGATGGTACGTGCGAATCCCGCACGTAGAACGATCGCGTCAAGACGCATCTCAAGAAGCTCAACAAGGTTTTCACCAGTCAGGCCCTCGGCGCGCTTTGCTTCCTGGAAGGTCTTGCGAAGCTGTGCCTCACGGATGCCATACTGAGCGCGTAGGCGCTGCTTCTCGCGAAGACGAACGGCGTAGTCGCTGTCCGCCTTCTTCTTGGTGCGGCCGTGCTCACCTGGAGCGTATGGACGCTTCTCAAGGTACTTAGCTGCCTTTGGGGTTAGGGCAATGCCCAGTGCGCGAGACAAACGAGTCTTGCTGCGGGTACGTGTGGTCTTTGACACGTTTTCCTTTCAATGGATCCATTCGGATCTCGTATAGCGGTTTTTGTTCACAAGTCGGATCGAGGTGATCCTCTGCCACGGACTGTCTGGCTATTGGACAGTCGCACCGTAGTTGAACACTCGCACAGCCGCGATTGAGTGTTCCAGTCGGCAACCTGACAATCTTAGCAGTCGTTGGCGCCGGAAACCAAGGATGTGTGCGGTATTCCGCCGTTATTTGGTCTTGAAAGAACGAACGATGTCTCGAAGTTTCGCCCAGCGCTCCCCTAGTTCGCGCTCGTGACCAACATCCTTGGGTTGGTAGTACTTTTGACCAAGAACCTTGTCGTCAAGATAGCGTTGCGGCACAACTGCGCGGGTCGAGTCATGAGGGTATTCATAGCCAACCCCTGCGCCTTGACTTTGCGCTTTTGCGAAGTTTGAGCTTTTGAGCGGGTTTGGCACCAGGCCGACCACGCCATTTCTAACATCGTCGAGTGCTTTGTTTATCGCAGTGTAGGCGGTGTTCGATTTAGGAGCGAGAGCCAGATAAATCGTTGCCTCAGCCAATGGGATGCGACCCTCGGGCATGCCAATCATTCCAACGCATTCGGCGGCAGCAACCGTTAAAGACAGAGCCTGTGGGTCGGCAAGGCCAATGTCTTCGGCGGCAAGAATCATGAGTCTTCGAGCAATAAAACGCGGATCTTCACCACCCTCAATCATGCGGGCCAGATAGTGAATTGCGGCATCGGCATCGGAACCCCTAACCGATTTGATGAATGCGGAAATGATGTCGTAATGCTGATCGCCATCTTTGTCATATCTCAGGAGTGCTCTATCCGCACTAGCTTCAATGTCCTTAACGGAAATTGCCGGAAGTTTCTTCTTCGAAGCACCACGGGTTAGGGCGGAGACTGCCGCTGACTCAAGAATGGTCAAACCTCTGCGTGCATCACCAAGTGAAAGACGAAGGATGTGCTCAAGGATTTCGTCAGAAGCCGTAACAGATGCCGAAAGGCCCCTTCGGTCCTCAATTGCGCGAACCAACAGCTGCTTGATGTCATCGTCCGAGAGAGACTGGAGTGTTAGAACCAGAGACCGTGAAAGAAGAGGACTGATTACTGAAAAAGAAGGGTTCTCGGTTGTCGCGGCAATAAGAACGACAACTCCGGCTTCGACCCCAGGCAACAGCGCATCCTGTTGCGCTTTGGAAAACCTGTGAATTTCGTCTAAAAACAAGACGGTGCTCACGCCATACAGGTCCTTGTCATTTCTCGCTCGCTCAAGAACTTCACGCACTTCTTTGACGCCTGCCGTGATGGCGCTTAGCTCGACGAATCGTCTACCGCTGCTTCTTGCCACGACTTGAGCCAGAGTTGTTTTACCCGTTCCCGGCGGACCCCAGAGCACCACGGAGGCAGCTGAAACCTTAGCTCCCTGTTCCACGGGGGTAGCCAATGCCATCAGAGGCGAACCGGGTTTCAAGATGTGCTTTTGGCCCACTACCTCAGCCATGCTGGTCGGGCGCATGCGGGCAGCTAGCGGCGTGGTGCTTGATATGACGCTGGGCTGATCGGACATGCATTCAGGTTAGACGATGACTTGCTCTTGAACGATCTCTTGAGCGCGTAATATTCGAAGGAGTTTGATAGCGAAGGGCAATCATGGCATCGAAGAAAAAGCACCAGAACATCCACACCACATCTTCGGCGAAACTGGCTGAATACGAAGCTAAGCAGGCGCAGGCAAAGGCCGCAATCGTGCGCAAGAAACTCGATAACAAGCAGGCGATTGCCTTCGGACTCGCCGCGCTTGTGATCGCAGCACTTTTGCAATTGGCTTACTTTGGTTTCGGTCCCGGTCACGTAACCGCAACAACTGCCGCCTCCCCTTCAGCGAGTCCAAGCGTAAATTCAAGCTCAACTGCGAGCCCGAATTCCTCGACTCCCGCTGCATCACCTACTAGCCCAGACGCAACCGCCACGAGCGCAGAATCTTCGCTCGTTCCAAACCCATCAGTAGCGCAGGCACGAACCTGGACCGGCACAATGAATCTTTCGGGGGCGAGCCTGGGTATTGAGCTCGACGGAAAAGAAGCTCCACAGGCAGTTGCCAACTTCTTGACCCTTTCTGAAAAGGGTTTTTTCAACAACTTGAACTGCCACCGCTTGACTACCGCTGGAATCTTCGTGTTGCAGTGTGGCGACCCTAAGGGTGATGGCACCGGCGGCCCTGGCTATAACTGGGGTCCGATTGAAAATGCACCAACCGACAACCTATACAAGACCGGAGTGCTAGCCATGGCTCGTGTTGGTAACAACGCCAGCAGCATGGGAAGCCAATTCTTTATCGTCTATAAGGACTCGCCGATTCCAGCGGATTCAGTCGGTGGTTACACAGTGTTTGGCAAGATCACCAGTGGTTTAAACACGGTGACCAAAATTGCTGCTGCCGGAGTTGAAGGTGGCGGCTCGGATGGAAAGCCAGCGCTTGAAGCCAAGCTTGGCGCAATCAGCCTAAAATAGTCATTGTCCAATGGTGTTGGACGTCAAACCTCAGGAGCTAGAAGTGTCAACCTCTAAGAACACATTCGGTCGCGTAGACGCCGAAAACAACGTATTCGTAACCGTCGCCGGTGTTGAGCGACAGGTTGGCCAGTATCCTGGCGTTCCTGCCGAGGATGCGCTTGCATATTTCGAGCGCAAGTTCTCCGATCTAGAGGCTCAGGTTCGAATCCTTGAGCAACGTGTGGCGAACAAGGTAGATGCTTCGGGTCTGAAGAAGGTTGCCGCCAAACTTACCGAGGATTTGGCTGAGCCAGCTGCTGTGGGCGACATTGCCGACTTGCGTCGACGTGTAACAAATCTTGATTCCAAAATTGCTGCGCTAGTTTCCGAGAAGCAAGAGGCTTCTAAGGGTGAAACAGCTGAGGCACTCGCTAAACGTGAGGCAATCGCGGTCAAGGCCGAAGCCATCGCCAACCAGGATGCCGCGAAGACCCAGTGGAAGAACTCTGGCGTTGAGATGACCAAGTTGTTTGAAGAATGGCAGGAACTTCAGAAATCAGGTCCGAAGGTGCCGAAGTCTGAGGCAGACGCTATTTGGAAGCGCTTCTCAACTGCCCGCACCCGCTTTGAGGCTGCTAAGCGTCAATATTTTGCCGGTCTTGATTCCACTACTAAAGCTGCGAAGGCGGCTAAGGTTGCCATCGTCGAGCGCGCCGAAGCGCTTATTGCCAAGGGAAGTGACGCCGTAGTTGACTACCGCAAGCTTCTTGATGAATGGAAGGCTTCTGGGCGCACACCTGGCAAGCAGGACGACACTCTTTGGAATCGCTTCAAGGCTGCCGGCGACGCAATCTACGCTGCGAAAGCTGAAGTTGTTGCCGTTGAAAATGTCGAATTTGCAGCAAACCTCGAGGTCAAGTTGGAACTCCTAAAGGAAGCTTCGAAAATTGACGCGTCAAAGGATCTAGACGGCGCGAAGAAGGCCCTCGCAGCTATTCAGCAGAAATGGGAAAAGGCCGGCAAGGTCCCTCGCGAGAAGCTTCGCGAAACCGAGGACAAACTTCGTGCTATCGAAGCAAAAGTTCGTGAAGTCGAAGCTGAGCACTGGCGCAAAACTGACCCAGCAGCTCAGGCCCGCTCAAATGACGTCATCACCCAGCTAGAGGCCTCTATCGCCAAGCTAGAAGCCAACCTTGAGGCCGCAAAGGCCAACAAGGATAAGAAGAAGACAGAAGAAGCAACCGAAGCTCTCAAGGCTCGTAAGGCATGGCTTGAGGTTGTCAAGGCTGCCTCATAGGCATGACTTAAAGCGAATCGGCCCTGACTCTCGTCGGGGCCGATTTTCTTATGTTCACTAAACGTTGCTGACTCGATAAACGTCGTATACGGCTTCGATTCTGCGAACTGCGTTGAGCAGGTGCTCGAGAACCCCAGCATCTCCCATCTCGAAGACAAATCGACTTAGCGCAACTCTGTCCGACCGTGTTGAAACGGAAGCAGACAAAATGTTGACGTGATGCTCAGATAGAACTCGAGTTACATCAGAAAGAAGCCCAGACCTGTCTAGTGCCTCGATCTGGATTTGTACTAGGAATAGACTCTTGGTCGTCGGCGCCCAACTTACATCCATGATGCGTTCCGGTTGAAGCATCAGCTCCGTCACGTTTTTGCAATCCGTGCGGTGAACCGAAACTCCAGAACCGCGAGTTACGAAACCTACAATCGGGTCTCCCGGCACCGGCGTGCAGCAACGAGCAAGTTTAGCCATAACGTCTGCGTCGCCTTTTACCAGCACACCCGAATCATTCGATCGTTGGCGATTGACGCTTCGAGCCTGCTGGGGAAGCTCAAAAGGGGTGTCCTCGTTGTCTTCTTCGACATTAATTGCCGCGGCAAGTTTTTCAACAACAGATTGAGCTGATATGTGGTTATCGCCAATTGCCGCATAAAGACCAGAGACGTCAGGGAATCTCAACTCCCCCGCAAGTTTTACCAGAACATCTGCCGACATAAGGCGTTGCAGAGGCAGATTCTGTTTCCGCATTGCCTTAGCAAGCATTTCTTTACCGTGCTCGGTCGATTCTTCTTTGCGTTCCTCCGCGAACCACTGCTTAATTTTCGCGCGGGCTCGTGGCGAAGCGACAAAGTTAAGCCAATCCTTGGAAGGGGCTGCTTCAAGGGATTTGGACGTGAAAATCTCTACGACATCGCCAGACTGAAGTTTGCTTTCAAGCGGAACCAATCGTCCGTTAACCTTGGCCCCCATAGTGCGATGACCGACTTCGGTGTGAACCGCATATGCGAAGTCAACTGGCGTTGCACCGCCGCTAAGCCCGATGACCTTACCCTTTGGGGTAAACACGTAAACTTCCTTCGCTCCAATTTCAAAGCGCAAGGAGTCAAGGAATTCAGTCGGATCCTGGGTTTCGGCTTGCCAGTCGGTCAGGTGTTTCAACCAAGCGAGGTCCTCTTCACGAGTCTCGGTCGATTTACCAACCTGTTCCTTGTACTTCCAGTGAGCAGCAACACCATACTCGGCTCTTTGATGCATCTCGAAGGTTCTAATTTGAATTTCCACCGGTCGACCTTGCGGCCCCATTACCGTAGTGTGCAGCGACTGGTAGAGGTTGAACTTAGGCATTGCGATATAGTCCTTGAAACGACCGGGAACCGGATTCCATCTCGCGTGGATTGAACCAAGCACTGCATAGCAATCTTTAACTTCTTGAACCAAGACTCGGATGCCAACCAGGTCGTAGATGTCGTCAAATTCACGACCTCTAACAACCATTTTCTGGTAGATGCTGTAGTACTGCTTAGGTCGGCCGGCCACCTTGCCCTTGATTTTGTTTTCACGAAGGTCACCCTCGATGGAGCCGATGACGTTTTCGATAAACTCGGCACGCTTTGGAGTGCGTTGCTTAACTAGGTTGACAATTTCCTCGTAAACCTTCGGATAAAGAACGGAGAATGAGATGTCCTCTAGTTCCCACTTGATGGTGTTAATTCCGAGGCGATGAGCCAAAGGTGCATAGATTTCTAGAGTCTCTTGCGCTTTGCGCTTTGCGCTCTCTTCGGGAACGAATGCCCAGGTGCGCGCGTTGTGCAGTCGGTCGGCCAATTTAATAACCAAAACACGGATGTCCTTGGACATCGCTACAACCATTTTTCTAACGGTTTCAGCTTGCGCGTTGTCGCCGAATTTAACCTTGTCGAGCTTGGTAACACCATCGACCAACATGGCTACTTCGTCACCGAAATCTGCCTTAAGTCTGTCGAGGCTATAGTCGGTGTCTTCAACAGTGTCATGAAGAAGAGCGGCAGCCAGAGTTACTGGCCCGATGCCAAGCTCTGCGAGGATTCGGGTTACTTCGAGCGGGTGCGTGATGTATGGCTCACCAGATTTACGCATCTGAGGGCGGTGGGCCAGCTCGGCAACCGCGAAAGCCCGCTCGATGATTGAGAGGTCTGATTTCGGGTGATTCAGTTTTGCAAGACGAAGAATCTCGCTAACTTCAGATGAGTATGGCCCAGATCTAGTGAACAACCGCGGCAACTTGTTCCTAAGAACATTGATGCTGCTGGTAGGTGTTACATCACTCAATCTGGGCCAAGCCTCTACTGCTCAATCCCCCAAGGGATTATGCGTTGGCTAGAACTTTCTGTTCAGCCTTGCGATACTTTTCTTCACCCTCACGGAACTGTGAGTAAACCGGAGCCGCAATGAACAAGGTCGAATAAGTTCCCACGATAATACCGATGAACAGCGCTAATGCAATGTCGCGAAGGGTACCTGCACCAAGCAAAGTAGCTCCAATAAACAAGATGGCTGCAACCGGCAGAACTGCCACGATTGAGGTATTTATCGAGCGAACGAGCGTCTGGTTAATAGCCAGGTTAACCTGCTGCTTGAAGGTGGTCTTCTCGCTGAATTCAACCTCGAATGTATTTTCACGAATCTTGTCGAACACAACAACCGTGTCGTAAAGCGAATAACCCAAAATGGTCAGGAATCCGATTACAGCAGCCGGGGTGACTTCAAAACCAAGTGCTCCATAAACTCCGGCGGTTATTACTAGGTCATGAAGCAGAGCCAAGATAGCGGCGGCGGACATCTTCAAAGTACGGAAGTACAGTGCCATCAAAATTGCTGCCAAGATGATGAACACCACTAGACCGTTCAATGCCTTGCCAGTTACGTCAGCACCCCAGTTCGCTCCAATGAATGAGCTGGCAACAGAGGAACTCTGCACCTTGTAGGCAGCGGCAAGAGCAACGCGCACGTCTTCCGACTTTAGGTCGGTTAGTTGCTTGGTCTGAACACGGATACTGTCTGTTCCAACGTTTGAAACCAACGGCTCACTATCTGGAACTACTGAATGTACTGCATCGATGGCAATCTGCTGAGACTGGCTTGAAACTCCGGCGACGCGGAATTCGGAGCCGCCACGGAACTCGATGCCGAAGTTGTACCCACCGCGAAGGATTGGTAGCACGATAGCGAGGATCACCATAACGGCGGCAACCCCATACCAGATCTTGCGACGGCCGACGAAGTTGAACGAACGAGCGCCGGTGTATAGGTCGTTACCTAGATCACTGAACTTAGACATTAGTTGCTCTTTCCTGACTTTGAATCGGTTGCGGCATTCTCGGCAGCTTTGCGCTCGGCAAGGGTCTGGCGCTTATTTGCTTCCTTTGAAGCCTTAGCTGCCTTTTCTGCCGACACTGATGATGAAACTCGGAATGCTCCGCGACCAACATAGCTGGTTGCCCCAAGAGCCTTTGAGTCAAAGCCTGACCACGAGTGGCCAGAGCTGTAGAACCTAGTCTTTGCAAGAAGCTCGAGCATTGGGTGCGTGAACAAGATGACGACTGCAAGGTCGATCAGGGTGGTTAGGCCGAGGGTGTAGGCAAATCCACGGACGTTGCCTACGGTTAGCGCGTAGAGCACGACTGCGGCAAGCAAGCTAACGCCGTCTGAAACAAGGATGGTTCGGATAGCGCGCTTCCAGCCCGACTCAACTGATGCGCCTAGAGAGCGTCCGTCACGAAGTTCATCGCGAACACGTTCGAAGTACACGATGAACGAGTCAGCGGTAATACCGATTGCAACAATCAAACCAGCTACACCCGAAAGAGATAGGTGGTAGCCCTGACGCCATGAAAGAAGAGCAATCATCAGGTAAGTGATGATCGCCGCAACAACAAGTGAGCCAACGGTAACAACCGCAAGTGCACGGTATTGGATGAACGAGTAGATGATTACGAGAAGTAGACCGATCGCTCCCGCAAGCAGGCCGCTAGTTAGTTGCTCTGATCCGAGAGTCGCAGAGATGTTCTCTTGACTCTGCACTTCGAAGTTAATTGGCAATGCGCCGTACTTAAGCTGATCCGCTAGAGCCTTAGAAGAGTTCTTGTCGAAACTTCCCGTGATCTGCGCGGTGCCACCAGTGATTACCGCCTGGAGTGTTGGTGCGGTAATAACGTAGCCGTCCAGGGTGATCGCAAAGCGGTTCTGCGGGGCGGTAAGTGGGAACAGGCGACCGGTGGTCTTTGCGAACTTGTCGCTGCCAGATGGGGTGAACTTAAGGTTCACTGCCCAGGTGTTAGTCGATGCTCCGGTTGAAGTGGTTACGGTTCCAGCGTTTGCATCTGCAACGTCGGTTCCTTCGACCTCTACAGGACCAAGGACATACTTGCTGTACGCGGTGGTATCACAGGTAGCAATTGGCTTGGTTGGGTCATCGACCTGGCCCGCTTTACGGAATGACTTGCTGCAGTCGAGTGAATCGTAAAAAGCCTGGGTTGCTGCATCGACACCTGCTACCGCCGGAGTGGCAGTTCCTGTTGCCGTTGGCTTCGGCGTTGCAGAAGCGCTGGGTGCGGCAGAAGCAGAAGGAGATGCGGTAGATCCCGCATTTGAGCCTGTGGAAGTCGATGAAATTCCCTGAGAGGTTTCAAGAACCGGTCGGAATTCAAGCTTTGCTGAACTACGAATCAATTTCAAGGTGTTCTCGTCAGGTGCGCCAGGAATCGAGACAACGATGTTGTTGTTTCCCTGAGTGTTGATTTGCGCTTCACTAACACCGCTGGCGTCTACACGCTGGCGAATGATAGCAACGGCTTGAGTCAGCTGTTCTTCGGTTACCTTGGTACCAGCCTGAACAACTGGTGCAAGGATGATTTGAGTACCGCCCTGAAGATCTAGGGCAAGCTTTGGTGCGAACGATGCACCGGCGTTGGTCGCCGAGCCAAGACCGATGATGGCGATTAGGCCAATGATCAAGACTCCAAGCCAAGTCAGGCGCTTACGAGCACCTTTAGTTACAGCTGATTCAGACAAGATGTTCCCTTATTTACTTAGCAGGCTTTGCTGCAGGCTTCTTGGCTACTGGCTTCTTTGCTGCTGGCTTAGCAGCTGTCTTAGGAGCAGTAGATGACTTTGCCGCTGCTGGCTTGGCCGCAGCTGGCTTCTTTGGAGCTTCTTCAATCGAACGAACAGCACCTTTTAGGACGGTCAACTTGGTTCCCGGAGTGGTCTCGATAACCAGACTCTTTTCGTCCAGGCTAACGATGCTGCCAAGGATGCCGCTGTGAAGCAGAACGTATGCGCCAACCTTGATGCCAGACTGCATGTCGGCCTGAGCCTTCTTGCGCTTGCGGCCATTGAAGAACATCATGACGATGATGAAGGCAAGTGCGATTACGAGGAATAGGTCCTGGTTCATGTTGGGCCTTACGTTAGTGGAAAGTTAGGAATCACCCCATGGGGCAACTTATCGATTATAGGTCAACAGCGCGAGCAAAACAGGCTGCGACAGGCGCAATGACGTGGCATTGTTACTTATCTAAATAATCGAGACCCAGGTGTCGATAGGCGGCCGAAGTTGCTTGCCGGCCTCTTGGAGTTCGGGCAATCAAACCCATGCGAACTAGGTATGGCTCAACTACCGCTTCAATGGTGTCTTGTTCCTCTCCAACGGCAACTGCGAGAGTAGATAATCCAACCGGTTTGCCATCGAAGCGTGAAGTCAAAACCTTAAGGATTTCACGGTCCAGCCGGTCTAGCCCGAGTTCATCTACTTCATAGAGTTTCAGAGCACTTTGAGCAATCTTTTGGGTGATTACGTGCTCCCCCGCAACCAGTGCAAAATCGCGAACACGGCGCAACAGACGATTGGCAATTCTTGGAGTCCCACGGCTTCGTGAAGCAATCTCGATAAGAGCGGTCTGGTCAATCGAAAGCCCAAGCTTTAGTGCCGCCCGAGCGATGACTTCACGTAACTCATCCACCTCGTAGAACTCAAGGTGTGCTGTGAAACCGAATCGGTCTCGAAGTGGGTTCGGAAGCATGCCCGAGCGAGTGGTGGCTCCGACGAGCGTAAACGGTGCCAGTTCAAGAGGAATCGAGGTTGCACCCGGACCTTTACCAACCATAACGTCTACTCGGAAATCTTCCATGGCCAGGTAGAGCATCTCTTCGGCCGCGCGAGCCATCCTGTGAATTTCATCGATAAACAACACTTCACCGGGTGCCAATGATGAAAGCACTGCAGCCAAGTCGCCGGCATGTTGGATCGTTGGCCCACTGGTCAGTCGGAGCGGAGCCCCGCTTTCATGGGCAACAATCATTGCAAGTGTTGTTTTACCTAGACCCGGAGGTCCGGCTAGCAAGATGTGATCGGCGGTTCGATTCTGAATTCGGGCCGCTTCAATAATCAGGGAAATTTGCTCGCGAACTTTTTCTTGTCCTACGAATTCACTTAGCGACTTAGGCCGTAACGCGGACTCGAAGGCCAGTTCTGAATCACCCAGTTCTGGGTTCGTGACCTCATCCATTACTTATCGACCGCCAAAGTCGACTTGTTTGAGCCCAGGTCAGACAACGCCTGTCTCAAAATGACATCACGTCCGTCGCTCGACTTGGCTCTAGAGGCGGCACCCTTGACCGCTTCCTGCGCAGATTTTTCAGGCCAACCAAGGCTAACCAGGGCCTCAACCACAGAACCAAAGTCGCGTTCGGCCGCCAATCCATGAGGCTCGACTAGCACGAGGTGGCTCAATTTGCCAGAAAGCGTAACCGTGATTAGCTTGGCTGTCTTTGGTCCAATTCCGCTAACAGCCCTGAACGAGGCATCATCATCTAAAGCCACCGCAGCCGCAATCTCGCCCGTTGTCATAGCTCCAAGGATGGCCAAGGCTGACTTCGGTCCAACACCGGTTACCGAACGAAGTAGATCAAAGAGTTCTTGTTCAAGCGAGGTATTGAACCCAAATAGTGTCATTGCGTCTTCACGCACCACCATTGAGGTGAAAAGCGAAATCTGAACGCCGATTTTGAGATTGGTGGCGGTGTTTGGTGTTACATGAACTAGGTATCCAAGGCCTTGAACGTCAACGACCACCTGATTTGGGGTCTTTGCGTTGAGGATTCCTCTAATAGATGCGATCACCCAACAAGACTAACCAAGTGAACTATTTTGTCTTGGCAGCGCGCTCAGCTGCAAGCCAAGCTTTTTGAGCGGTGGTGAGATTGCTTGATTCACTTGCCGCAGGAGATCGCCAGGCGTGACAGATAGCGATAGCCAAACTGTCAGCTGCATCAGCTGGCTTGGGTATCTCCTGAAGGCCCAAAATTTTGGCAACCATGAATCCCACTTGATTCTTGTCGGCCCGGCCGGAGCCGGTTACTGCAGCCTTGACCTGTGTTGGCGTGTACATGACGACGGGGATGCCGTGTTTATGCGCCAACATCAATACCGCACCTGAAATCTGAGCAGTCCCCATCACCGTAGAAACGTTTTGCTGAGAGAACACTCGCTCAATTGCAATAACATTTGGCCTTGCGGATTCAATGAGCGCCTCGATTTGGAGGCCAATTCGACCAACTCGAGACGCAAGTTCTTCGCTTGGTTCAGATCGAAAAGTATCGACTGCGACGAGACTGACTTTCCTCGATCGCCCTAGCTCGACTATGCCAATTCCGCATCTAGTTAGACCTGGGTCTATTCCTAGAATGCGAGTGGTCATTCTTAGTCGTTCTCTAGTTCGGCCATAACCTCGGCGGACATGTCGAAGTTTGAATATACGTTCTGAACATCATCTGAATCTTCGAGCGCATCAATTAGCTTGATCACCTTGCGAGCGGTGTCCGCATCGGTCTGAACCAACATTGAAGATACAAATTCGACGTCGGCACTCTCGTAGTCGATTCCTGCATCCTGCAGAGCACTTCGAACAGCAACCATGGCACTCGGGTCAGTGGTGATCACAAACTGCTCACCACGATCTTCGAGGTCATCGATTCCAACCTCTAGAACGGCTTCTAGGATGCTGTCCTCATCGGTGCCTTCGGTCTTGGCTACGACAATTACTCCCTTTCGGCCAAACTGGTAAGAAACACTGCCCGGGTCAGCCATTGTGCCGCCGTTTCGTGAAACAGCCAATCGAACTTCTGCTGCTGCTCGGTTCTTGTTATCGGTCAGACACTCAATCAGAATTGCCACACCGTTAGGGCCATAGCCTTCATACATGATGGTCTGATATTCGATCGCGTCTGCACCGACACCGGAGCCGCGCTTTACTGCACGCTCGATGTTGTCGTTTGGAAGCGAACTCTTGCGGCCCTTTTGAATCGCGTCGTAAAGCGTAGGGTTGCCTTCAAGGTCTGGTCCACCGAGTCGAGCCGCGACTTCGATGTTTTTGATTAGCTTTGCGAAAAGCTTCGCTCGACGGCCGTCAATTACAGCCTTCTTGTGCTTGGTGGTTGCCCATTTGGAGTGGCCAGACATACTGCTCCTACTAAAGAATCTTGGATTGAGATAAGTCTAAACGAGGCTAGCGCTGAACCATAGACACGAATAGTTCGTGGATACGAGTTTCACCGGTAACTTCAGGGTGAAATGAAATGCCAAGCAAGTTACCTTGTCGAACGCCAACCACTCGTCCATCTGAAAGTTTAGACATGACCTCTACCTGGTCACCCACCCGCTCGACTATTGGAGCGCGAATAAACGCCGCATGAACTGCTGGCCCTGCGACATCTTTGAAATCCAGGTCAACCTCGAATGAATCGAGTTGGTTGCCGAAGGCGTTTCGGCGAACGCTGACATCCAAACCACCAAATCCAGCCTGGCCGGCAATTCCATCAATGATCTGATCGGCCAGCATGATTAGCCCAGCGCAGGTTCCAAATGCGGGCATTCCTGACTTCAGCGCGTCCTTGATGGGCTGGAATAGGTCATAGGCCACGGCCAGTTTTTGCATGACCGTCGACTCGCCTCCAGGGATTATTAGACCCGTTGATTTTGAAAGATCGCTAAGGGTACGGACCTCGATGCTTTCGACCCCGATTGCAGCGAGGGTCTGCCGGTGCTCTCTAAAGTCGCCCTGCAGTGCAAGGACGCCGATAGGCGCTGGCAAATTACCAGCCGCGCTCAGCTAGACGGTGAGGAGCAGGTAGGTCAGAAACATTGATGCCAACCATGGCCTCGCCCAAACCGCGGCTTACTTCGGCTAGAACAGAAGGATCGTTGTAGAAAGTGGTTGCCTTGACAATCGCCTTAGCGCGAGCTTCAGGGTTGCCCGACTTAAAGATGCCCGAACCAACGAACACTCCATCGGCTCCAAGCTGCATCATGAGTGCAGCGTCTGCTGGCGTTGCTACTCCACCGGCTACGAACATGGTCACAGGAAGTTTTCCTGTAGTCGCAATCTCGCGAACCAACTCGAATGGAGCCTGAAGCTCTTTAGCCGCAACGAAAAGCTCATCCTCTGTCTTAGCTGAGAGATCACGGATTTGACCAGAAATGGTGCGGATGTGCTTCATCGCCTCAGAAACATCTCCGGTGCCGGCCTCGCCCTTTGAGCGAATCATTGCGGCACCCTCGGTGATGCGACGAAGCGCTTCGCCAAGGTTTGTGGCGCCACAAACGAATGGAACCTTGAAGTTCCACTTGTTGATGTGGTGCACGTAGTCAGCAGGGCTTAGAACCTCAGACTCGTCGATGTAGTCAACGCCAAGTGACTCAAGAATCTGAGCTTCAACAAAATGGCCAATGCGTGCCTTTGCCATAACTGGGATTGAAACCGAGTTAATAATGCTGTCAATCATGTCTGGGTCACTCATACGTGACACTCCACCCTGGGCACGGATGTCAGCAGGCACTCGCTCGAGAGCCATAACTGCTACGGCACCGGCATCCTCGGCGATTTTGGCCTGGTCTGCGGTTACGACGTCCATAATGACGCCGCCCTTCATCATCTCTGCCAAGCCGCGCTTAACAAGAGGGGTTCCGGTGGTTGAAGTTGGGATAGATGAGTTGCTCATAGCGATAAGTCTAAACCTTGTCCCAGCCGTTCGCGATATCGTTACGAACATCGCCGAGGAGCCTAGGCAACGCCTTAGTCTCGGCAATGATCGGGAAGAAATTGGCATCGTGAAGCCAGCGCGGAACGATGTGCTGGTGAAGGTGACCAGCAATTCCGGCTCCAGCTAACTCGCCTTGATTCATGCCAATGTTGAAACCTTGAGCGTTAGAAACATTCTTAAGTACACGCATGGCTTGTTGAGTGATAGACCCGATCTCGGCAATCTCCTCAGGTGTGGCCTGGTCGTAGGTTGCGATGTGACGATATGGGCACACCAACATGTGCCCCGAGTTGTAGGGGAAGAGGTTGAGCAGCGCATATGCGTGCAATCCGCGGTAAACGATCAACGATTCTTCGTCGGTCTTGTCGGTTGCAAGACAAAACGGGCACTCATGCTCGGGAGGCTGCTGTCCGTGCTGTATGTAGACCATGCGGTGTGGTGTCCATAGATGCTGAAAGGCGTTTGGTACGCCAGGAAGCTCGCTGGAAAATTCCATCCGCGGCTCAGTCACTGCTAGACCTGAACCTTATCTTCAATCGCCTTCAAAATTCGGGCAACCGCCTGGTATACAGGGATGCCGTTTTCTTGGTGACCATCGCGGAATCTAAAACTCACTGCACCGGCGGCCTCGTCTTCGCCGCCGGCAAGCAAGACGAATGGAACCTTAGCCATGGTGTGGTTGCGAATCTTCTTCTGCATGCGGTCATCCGAGTCATCAATTGTGACTCGCACACCTGCCGCCTTAAGGTGATCGGCGATTGTGTGCAAGTAGGGTGAGAAAGCCTCGGCGATCGGCACGCCAACAACCTGAACCGGAGCAAGCCACGGTGGGAAGTGCCCGGCGTAGTGCTCGGTGAGCACGCCGAAGAATCGCTCGATTGAACCGAAGAGCGCACGGTGAATCATCACTGGGCGCTGCTTGGTTCCATCCGGAGCCGTGTATTCGAGATCGAATCGTTCTGGCAAGTTGAAGTCAAGCTGGATCGTAGACATCTGCCAGGTGCGGCCGATGGCATCGCGTGCCTGAACCGAAATCTTAGGCCCATAGAACGCTGCGCCTCCTGGGTCTGGAACTAGCTCTAGACCGGATGCGGTGGCGACTTTCTGCAAAGTCTGTGTAGCTGTCTCCCAGATGGCAGGGTCACCAACGAACTTGGGGTTACCTTCCTCTTTTGTAGAAAGCTCGAGATAGAAGTCGTCTAGACCATAATCACGTAGCAAGCCCAAAACGAAACCCAGAACCTTGGTGAGTTCTTCTTCCATGTTTTCTGGTGTCACGAATAGGTGAGCGTCGTCCTGAGTCATTCCGCGAACTCGGGTGAGGCCGTGCAGCACGCCTGACTTCTCGTAGCGGTAGACCGAGCCAAACTCGAACATTCGCAACGGCAAGTCTCGATAGCTGCGCGCCTGTGACTTGAAGATCAAGATGTGGAAAGGGCAGTTCATTGGCTTGAGGTAGTAGTTCTGCCCCTGCTTTCGAACGACACCGTTTTCATCGACCTCTTCATCCATGACCATGGGAGGGAACATGCCATCGGCATACCAAGCAAGGTGACCTGATTGCTCGAAAAGGTTCGATTTAGTGATGTGTGGCGAATAAACGAACTCATAGCCAGACTCTTCATGGCGTTTACGGCTGTAATCTTCCATCACCCGGCGCATAATGCCGCCCTTTGGGTGGAACACAGCGAGACCGGAACCGATTTCTTCAGGGAAAGAGAATAGGTCAAGTTCAGCCCCGAGACGTCGGTGGTCTCGACGGGCTGCCTCTTCGAGTCGTTCCTGGTGGGCTCGGAGTTCATCCTTTGTAGGCCAAGCAGTTCCATAAATGCGCTGAAGTTGCTTGTTATTCTCGTTGCCGCGCCAATAAGCAGCAGCGGAACGAGTCAGGGCATAGCCGTTGCCAATCATTCTGGTGTTAGGCAGGTGCGGTCCGCGGCATAGGTCCTTCCAGACCACGTTTCCTGTCTGCGGGTCGACATTGTCATAAATGGTTAGTTCGCCGGCGCCAACTTCTGCCGAACCCTCGCCAACAGCATCCTGATTGCCCTTAAGGCCAATCAATTCAATCTTGTATGGTTCGCCGGATAGCTCAATTGTGGCGTCACCATCAGTGGTAACGCGGCGAATAAATCGCTGACCCTGACGAATGATGCGATCCATCGCTTTTTCAAGCGCCTTGAGGTCTTCGGGTGCAAATGGTGTCTCTACGTCGAAGTCATAGTAGAAGCCGTCGGTGATCGGCGGACCGATTCCAAGCTTGGCTTCAGGGTTGATGCTTTGAACTGCTTGGGCAAGGACGTGGGCTGCAGAGTGGCGCAAAATATTTAAGCCATCCGGGGATGAAATGGTCACGCCTTCAGTTTGGTCACCATCTTGCAACTTGTGGGCTAGGTCGCGGAGCTCACCATTAACCCGTTGGGCAACGATTGTCTTGTCAGTGAACAGGCCAAAACCATCGGCCCCGATCTCTAATTCGCGAGAGGTTCCATCGACGGTTACCTTGATGACTGACACATGCACTCCAATAGCTTGCTGAACTATCCAATCCTAACGAAGCAACTTAGGCGTGCCTTGCTAGCAATCACAGTATTCCTTGTGTTGGATAGAACTATGACCGAAAAACAGGCTTCCCAAGCCACAGTAAATGAAGCCATCGACGAACGAGTTGCGGCTATCAAGGACTCCTCGAAAAACGACCTCGCACACAAGCTCAACTGGCTTCGAGCTGGCGTTTTGGGTGCAAACGATGGAATCATGTCTACCTCGGGCCTTTTGTTAGGCGTGTCAGCCGCAGCGAGTTCAACCGCTGGGACGATATTGGTCGCTGGTGTTGCTGCTTTGGTAGCCGGGTCAATCTCTATGGCAGGCGGTGAATACACCTCGGTCAGTGCCCAGCGCGATAGCGAAATAGCCGCCCTTAATGAAGAGCGCAAGAGCCTGCAAGAGAACCCTGAAGCCGAGTTGCGCGAATTAGCGCTTTATTACGAAGAAAAGGGACTTTCCTTTGAATTAGCGACAAAGGTAGCTTCCGAATTGACCGCGAAGGATGCGCTGAAAGCACACGCAGATGCGGAACTTGGAATAACTGAGGGCGAACATGTCAGCCCACTGGCGGCTGCAATTTCGTCATTCATTGCTTTCGCGGGAGGTTCTATTCTTCCCCTGCTAGCCATGATTGGCCCTTGGCAGCAGTTCAGAAACCAGGCCACCATCGCAGCTGTTGTCGTTGCGCTGGCAATAACCGGCTACGTTGGGGCAAAAATCGGTGGCGCCAGAGCAGGTCGTTCAGTGATCCGAAACCTCGCCGTTTCTCTTCTGACTATGGGCGTCACCTATCTAATTGGTCGCCTGGTCGGAACCAGCCTGGCTTAGTCAGAAGGGGGCGTTTTGGACGCCTCTCGAGGTTATGCTTTTATGGTGAGTAATTCAGAAAATCCAGACGTAATCCTCATCGGTGCGGGCGTCATGAGTGCCACTTTAGGCACGTTTCTCAAGCTTCTTTCGCCAAACCTAAAAATCGAAGTCTATGAACGTCTAGACCAGGTCGCTCTCGAGAGTTCGAACCCTTGGAATAATGCAGGCACCGGGCACGCGGCCCTTTGCGAGTTGAACTACATGCCAGACACCAAAGATGGTTCGCTTCCAAGCCCAACTAAAGCTGTGGCGATCAATGAGCAGTTCCAGCTTTCTCGTCAGTTTTGGTCATATTTAGTCGAAAAGAAGATTTTGGGAGCGCCTGAAACCTTCATCAATGCGACACCGCACATGACTTTCGTTCGTGGGGCCAAGGATGTCGATTACCTCTCTCGTCGCTACGAGGCTCTAAAGGATCAACCTCTGTTCGCAGGGATGGAATTCTCAACTGATCCGAAGCAAATTTCGAAGTGGGCTCCCCTTTTGATTGCTGGTCGCAACGGCAGTGAACCGATTGCTGCCACTTTCATTTCTTCTGGTACTGATGTCGACTTCGGTTCAATCACCCGTCAATTGTTTGGCTATCTAAGCAAGAATGGTGTCACCGTTCAAACCTCGCATGAAGTGCAGGGGTTGAACCGCCTAAAAGACAAGACGTGGCAAGTCACAATTCGAGACACCAAGACCGGTGCAAAAACCTACCGCAACGCCAAATTCGTCTTCGTGGGCGCCGGCGGATGGGCGTTGAAACTGTTGCAGAAATCCGGCATCGGCGAGGCGAAGGGTTACGGAACCTTCCCAGTGGGCGGTCAGTGGCTACGCACGGATAATCAAGCACTCGTAGCAAAACACCAAGCTAAGGTTTATAGCCAGGCCAGCGTCGGTGCTCCCCCAATGTCTGTTCCGCATCTGGATACTCGCGTGGTCGATGGTAAGGCAAGTCTTCTGTTCGGCCCATATGCGACTGCGAATCCAAAGTTTTTGAAGAATGGTTCGATTTTCGATCTGCCAGGATCTCTTCGCCCAGCAAACCTAATCCCCTACTTGGCCGTAGGTCTTGGCAACGTTCCATTGATCAAATACCTCGTGGGCGAGTTGGCGAAGTCGAAGGAGAAGAAGTTCGAATCCCTTCTCGAGTTCATGCCTGAGGCTAAGCCAGAAGACTGGCGACTATTAAACGCCGGGCAACGCGCCCAAGTCATCAAGAAAGATCGTAAGAAGGGTGGAGTCCTGCAGTTCGGTACCGAGGTGGTTACCTCGGCTGACGGCTCGATCTCGGGTCTACTTGGAGCGTCACCAGGCGCGTCAACTGCCGTACACGTGATGCTTCAAGTCTTGGAGAGAAGTTTTTCCAACGAGTTCGACGGTTGGCATGCAAAACTTCGGCAGATAATTCCAAGCATTGGCACAAAATTGTCGGCAGATCCAGCCAAAGCGGCTGCGTCCCTTTCCGCAACGGCCAAGACCCTCAAGATCAACTAAAGAGGTCAACAAGCGAAACCCCCGCTTTGGCGGGGGTTTCGCCGTTGAAACTTGGATTTAGCCCAATCGTTCGAGCTCGCATCTCTTCGGCACTATGTCGGTTAAAGAAAAAACCCTGACAGAGTCAGGGTTTCAGTGGTCGATACTGGGATCGAACCAGTGACCCCTTCCATGTCAAGGAAGTGCGCTACCGCTGCGCCAATCGACCATATATTTGATTATTTGTACTCGAGGTGGAGACGGGATTTGAACCCGTGGGTTTACAGCTTTGCAGGCTGTTGCTTTGGGCCGCTCAGCCACTCCACCATGCTTTGCGAGGCTTACGCCCTACTGCGAGCGGATGACGAGATTCGAACTCGCGACCCCAACCTTGGCAA
>CANGDL010000002.1 GCA_947452675.1 Microbacteriaceae bacterium
GAAATGCCACTCACGTTTGCGTTTGGCTCCAACAGAGTGGCTGTTGCGTCGGCAACACTCGGGGTGTTGAAAATCTTGGTCAAATCAACCGGGGTTGGCTTGCCGTTTGCGCCGCCGGTGACTACTGGCACGGTGACAACAACCGGAGGAACGACAACTGGGGTTGGCGGCACGACAATGATTGATGCCTCAAGCGTGGTGAATGGAGCTTGAACCGATTCAGCCGAGTCAAGGTAGCCGACGCCATCGCCAACCGAAAGCAAGGTCAGCTGATAGTCGGTGGTCGCGGTTAGGCCAGAGAATGCATGTGCCCCAGAAGTGGTGCTCCAGCTTCTAATAATCGTCGTGCCATCGGCCGCATACAAAGTTGCGGTGTAGCCAGTTGCGTTGGCCACAGGTGTCAATGTCAGGGTGAAGGCGACATCGGTGACGTTCGAAACAACGAATGTTGGAGCGGCTAGCTGGGTCGCGGCCAGCGTCGAGAAGCTTGCTCGGGTCGATTCGGCACCGTCGCGATAGTTGCTTGCATCGGCAATAGCGGTGATGCCAACTAAGTAGTTGGTGCCAACGCTTAGACCCGTGATGCTGTTGCCAGAGTTGAAGTTGCTGATGGTTCTAAGCAGCGAACCGGTGGAGCTATAGACCTTTGCGGTGTAACTCACCGCGTTAGAAACCGGGCCGAAGGTGATAACAATCGAGGTCACGTCGGCTCCACTTGTCGAAACCGAAGTTGCGGTGAGTGGGTCTAGGTTGGCGGTGACCACTGTGGTTAGCGAGCTAGGGGCCGAGGTTAGGTGGTTCGAGTCGCCGATGGATGTCATCGACAGCTTGTATGTGGTGTTTGCAGAAAGACTGGTCACGGTTGTGGCGCCGGTAACAGTCGCCCAAGTCTGAATAATGGTGGTGCCATTGGCCGCAAACAAGGTTGCGCTATAGCTAACCGCATTGCTGACCGAGTTGAAGTTGAACTGGAAGCCGCCGTGCGTGATTCCGGTCACTGTGTAAGTAGGGGCAGCCAGCTGAACCGCGGCCAAGGTCGAGAAACTTACTCGGGTTGACTCGGATCCATCGCGGTAGTTGGTTGCGTCGGCCAGGGCAACGACTCCAACGAGATAGCTGGTGCCCACGGTGAGCCCGGTGATTGTGGTGCCCGATATGAAGTTGCTGATGATTCGAAGCAGTGAGCCCCCGGCAGTGTAAACGTTGGCGGTGTATCCGACGGCGTTGGTGACTGCGCCGAAGGTGACGGTGATTGAGTTGAAGTCGGCGCCGCTGGTTGCCACCGTTGCAGCAGAAAGCGGGTCAAGGTTTGGGGTCACGACGCTGGTTTGCGCACTCGGGCTGGAGGTGAGATAGTTCGAGTCACCGACCGAAGTCATCGAAAGCTTGTATGTGGTCACAGGCGAAAGGCCAGTCACAGAAGTGGTGCCGGTGACGTTTGTCCAGGTCTGAACCACCGTGGTGCCGTTGGCCGCATACAAGGTTGCGTTGTAGCTAACCGCGTTGCTGACCGGGGTAAAGCTGAACTGGAAACCGCCGTGAGTCAAAGCGCTCACTGCAAAGCTTGGAGCAGCAAGCTGAACCGCGGCCAGCGTCGAGAAGCCAGCTCGAGTCGATTCAGCCGAATCGAGATACGTGGTCTGGTCAGCAACGGCAGTTACGCCGACGAGATAGCCGGTGCCTACGGTCAAACCAGAGATAGTCGAACCCGTTGTGAATGAGGTGATCGTGCGAAGCAGCGAACCACCCGAGGTATAGAGCTTCGCGGTGTAACTAACCGCGTTCGACACTGCGCCGAAACTGACCACGATCGAGTTGAATCCGGCACTTGATGTCGAGGAGCTTGGTGCGGTGAGCGCATCCAAGTTGGCCGTGGTCACGGTGGTCAAGGCGCTTGCGCTTGACGTTAGGTAGTTCGAGTCACCCACCGCGGTCATCGAAAGTTTGTAAGTGGTCACGGGCGAAAGACCCGAAACGGTGGTGGTGCCGGTGATGTTCGTCCAGCTCTGAAGGACAGTGGTGCCGTTGGCCGCATACAAGGTCGCGCTATAACTGACAGCGTGTGCTACCGAGTTGAAGCTGAATTGGAAGCCCGACTTTGAAAGCCCAGAAGCGGTGAAGCTCGGTGCGGCAAGTTGAACTGCTGCAAGGGTGGCGAATGAAGCTCGAACCGACTCCGGTGAATCAAGGTACGAGGTGTTATCTGCAACCGCAACGACGCCAACCAGGTAGTTTGTGCCAACGGTTAGGCCACTGATTGTCGAACCCGACACAAAGCTGGTGACCGAGCGAACCAAGGTTCCCGTTGCCGAATAAACATTGGCGGTGTAGCTGATCGCGTTGGCGACCGCCCCGAAACTAACGGCAATCGAGTTGAAGCCGGCGTTTGAGGTGCTCACGGTGACGGTGCCCAATGGGTTGAGGTTCTGGGTTGTCACGGCGAGCTGGCTGCTTGGGTTTGAAGTCGTGTAGTTAGCGTCACCGATGGTGGTCAAACTCAGGTAATAACGGGTGCTCGGCAAAAGGCCGGTCACAGTGGTGGTGCCGCTAATGTTGGTCCAGCTCTGCACTACCGTAGTGCCATTGGCGGCATACAGGGTGGCGTTATAGCTAACCCCGTGACTCACATTGGTGAACCCGAACTGGAACCCAAACTGCCCAACCGATGAGGTTGAAACCGAAGGAGCGGCCAGCTGAATAGCCGCCGAGCTGCTGTAGTTCACTCGGGTTGATTCAGGCGAGTCAAGGAAGTTGGTGACGTCACCAAGCGCAACAACAGCCACCTGGTATGAGGTGCCCACGGTGAGCCCCGTGATTGTGGTGCCTGAAGTGAAGCTGGTGATAGTTCGAAGCAACGTGCCACCGGCAGAGTAGAGCTTGGCTACATAGCCCGTCGAGTTTGCCACTGCGGTGAAGCTGACATCGATGGTGTTGAAGGTTGCACCGCTGACGCTCGCGGTCGGCGAGCCAAGTACTACCGGTGCCGCAGTAGTGATGTAGGCAGGGCTGCTGAAGTCGGAGGTCACATAGTTGACACCGTCGGCGACCGCACGAACCGCGATGCCATAGGTGGTTGAAGGGCTAAGCCCAGTGATCGTTGAACCCGAGGTGAAGTTACTTATAGTTCGAACGACAGAGACGCCGTCGGCAGCCAAGACCTGAAGCTCGAATCGTTGAGCGTTGGCCTGCGCGGAGAAGCTGGCTGTCGCCGAGGTGGTTCCGGTTGCCGAAGCGATTGTGTCTGGCACAAACAGCGCTGGGATGGCAATCGTTGAGGTCGCGGTCAAAGCCCCCGTGGCCGAATCGAGGTAGTTGGTGCCGTCACCCTTGGCGATCAACGCAACCTGGTAATTCGTGCTGATCGTCAGACTTGCCAAAGTGCTGCCCGAGGTGAAGTTGTTGACCGTGCGAAGAAGTGTGGTTCCATCCGCAGCATAAAGGAGTGCGGTGTATGAAACGGCACCTTGTATTGGAGAGAATGAAACAACCAGCGACCGAGGATTTTGACCAGAGATGAAAGCGGTCGGTGCGCTCAAAGTCTGAATTGCCAAAGTGTCAACCTCTAGCAAGGCACTCTCCGCTGAGGTGGTGTTTGAGAGGCCATCCCCGAGAGCAGTCAAAGTTAGCTGATAGACAGTGTTTGGAGTAAGCCCCGTGATGGTTGAACCCGAGGTGAAGTTTGTGATGGTGCGCACCAAGGTGACACCGTTTGCAGCATAAAGCTTTGCGGTGTATCCCGCGGCACCTGAGATTGATGTGTAAACGATGACCGCATTGGTCTGGCTTGCTGAGAACACGGATGGGCTCGGCGAGGTTAGTTGCACCGGTGCCTGGGTGGTGATTGAGAAACCGGTTGAGTATGGCGAATCAAGAATCGAAACACCATCACCAAGAGCCGAAACCTTGAGGACATAGCCGGTCGATGGGGTAAGCCCTGAGATGGTGCTGCCGGCCGCATATGAGGTGAGCGTGTAAAGCAGCGTGGTTCCATCAGCTGCATAAATCTTGACCGCATAGTCAAGCGCATCCGTGACTGCTGCGAATGACAAAGATGTCGAGTTAGAGGTCGACGAGGCTGAAGTTACAACTGGAGTCACCAACTGCTCTGGCGGAGCGGTGGCAAAACTTGTCTTAGGGCCATAGCCAGAAGTCAAGAAGTTGACACCATTACCAACCGCGTTCAACGCTACAAAGTATGCGGTGTTCAAGGTTAGGCCGGTGACTACCTGCCCAGAAGTGAAGTTAGACAGTGTCTGCAACAGTGTCGTGCCATCAGCTGCATAGATTTTGGCGGCATAACTTGAAGCGCCATCGACCGCACCGAACGAAATCTTTGCCGTTGTCGAACCAACGGCATCCACGCTCGGGTTTGGTGGCCCAAGTTGAACCACTCCCACAGCGGTGGTTGTCTGAACCGGTGCGCTCTCAGCCGATGAGAGGTAGGTTGCTTCGTCACCGACCGAAACCAAGGTCACTTTATAAGTGGTGTTCTGAGTAAGGCCGGTGATGACCGTACCTGAAGGGTTCAGACCGGTGTAGCTAGCGATAAGAGTGACGCCATCGGCGGCATAAATGTTAGCTAGGTATCCGAGAGCGTTGGCCTTCGGGCTGAAGGTAATGGTGAAGCCCGAGCTTGTGATTTGTGAAATGCTCGCGGTCGGGGCAACCAGCGCCGTCGGCTGAGCTGAGTGAGCCGCAACCTGAGTCGATTCAACAGAGCTTAGGGTCGTGATGCCATCGCCAATGGATTGCAAAGTGACCATGTAGTCGGTGTCTGGAGTCAACCCGGTGAACTGCATACCTGTGGTCGCGTTCGAAATCTGGCTGATCAAAGTTGCGCCGTCACCCGTATAAAGACGAGCTGTGGTACTCAGGCCGTTGGAGTCAGCTGTGAAAGCAAAAGAAACAGTCGTGGCCGTCACCTGGGTAATCGCAGGAGTTGGCGCGGTAAGTGTGATTTGAGCGGTAGTCGTCACCTGAACGCCCGCTGAGTCAGCCGATGTGCGGTAGTTGACCCCGTCACCAATCGACGAGAATTTCAAGACATAGCTAGTTGCCGGAGAAAGACCACTGATCGTTTGCCCGCTTGTGATCTGCGAAACCGTGCGAAGCAGTGTGGTGCCGTCGCCTGCGTAAACCTTGACCAAATAGGAGGTTGCCCCCGCGACCCCAGAGAAACTGACGTTGATCGAGAAGGTTGTTGCTCCGCTGGCGGTTGCTGACGGAGCAGCCAAAGTCGCGATAGTTGCGGTAGCCGCTGTTGCCAGGGAACCTTCGGCCGAGGTCAGGTATGAAACCCCATCACCTATGGCGGTCAAGGTCACCTTGTATGAGGTGCCAGAGGAGAGCCCAGTTAGAGTAGTGCCGCTGACGAAGTTGGGAATTGTTCGAAGCAGAGTGGTGCCATCCGGGGCATACAACTTGAGGGTTGTCGAGATCGAATGAGCGGTTGCTGTGAAACTTACAGTCACAGCCGACGAAGTTGCCGCAGATGCGCTCGGCGTTGGTGCGACTAGCGTGGTCTGATTGACCGTCGGTAGGAGGGCGCGACCACTGACGAGTGAACTCAGGAAGTTAGTACCATCTCCAATTGCTTGAACAGTTAGTTGATAGATCTCATTGGCGCTAAGCCCGGTGATGACTTGACCAGAGGTGTAGCCGGTCAATGTGGAGATGACTGTTGTGCCGTCAGTGGCATAAAGCACCGCGGTATAGGACAGTGCGTCTGGGACGGCAGCGAAGGTAGCAGAAACACTTGAAGTGGTAGCCGTGGATGCCGAAACTACTGGGGCCGCAAGCGTGATAATCGCCGGAGTGACGAAGGCAACCTGGGCGCTTTCATCCGAGGTAAAGGCCGTGCTTGCATCGCCGATCGCGACGATCGCTACGCGATAGCTCGTGCTGGCCGAAAGCCCTGTAAGTGTTGATCCGCTGGTGAAGTTAGAAATTGTTCGGAGCAAACTTGAACCGGTCGAGTTATAGAGGTTCAACGTGTAAGAAATTGCCCCGCTAACCGCACTGAACTGAACCACTGCAGTCTGTGCACGAGGCGCGACAACTATATTGGCTGGCGAAGCAAGTGCTGTCACGGCGGTGAGAGCGGTGCTGGCCGCCGAGTTAGAGCTGCTTATTCCGTCACCAAGGGCAACTACCTTGACGATATACGAGGTGTTTGGCGCCAGCCCGGTGATGCTCGAGCCTGAGGTGAAAGGCGAATAAACGCCGAGAAGCGTGGTTCCGTCGGCAGCATAGAGCGAAGCGCTGTAGCCAGCTGCGCCGGATTGACCAGGGAAGGTGACGCTTATCGAGTTCGAGGTCTGACCACTCTTGGTCAAAACCGGAGCCGTCAATGTGCCCGGCGCCAACGTGGTCACAGATTCCTTCGCACTCTCGGCTGCGGAGATGTAGGTCGAACCATCACCCAGTGCTGTGACCGTGACGAAGTAATTTGTCGAGGCGATCAAGCCGGTTATGGTCCCGCCAGAGGTGAAGTTATTTACCGATGCGATGAGTGTCGAACCATCCGCACCATAAACGCGCACGTTGTAACTGCTCGCACCGGTTGCGGCAGGGAAGGTGACTGTTATCGAGTTTGAATTAGCGGTCGAAGTGGTCACAACCGACGCGACCGTTGGCAATAGGCTGGCGGCAACCAACGCCGTGGTGGTCACCAGTGTTTTCACTCCTTCAGCGCTGTTTAGGAATGAAACTCCATCACCGATGGCCGTCAGGCTGAACTTATAGCCGGTAGCCGGTGACAAGTTGGCGACGATGGTGCCCGGGGTGAAGAATGTCAGCGTCTGAAGCAAGGTGACACCATCTGCGGTGTATCGCTTCAAGGTATAGGCATTTGCACCGGTTGCGGTGTCAAAGTTCACAATGGTTGAATTCGAAGTGGTTCCGGTGAAAGTTGGGGTCGGTGCGGTCAACTGAGAATTTGTGGCACCACCTGCAAAGGTGAATGAAATCTTGGTTGATTCTGGTGAATTCGTGTAGATGAGAGAGTCACCGACCGAAACGAGAGACAACTTATATGAGGTGGCGGTCGGTAGACCGAAGATTGCGCTTCCCGAAGTGATCGGCATCGTTCGAAGAAGTGTAGTTCCATCCGAGGCATAAACCTTGGCGTAATAACCTATGGCACCGCTGACCGGGCTGAAGTTGACCTTGAACGAATATGCGCCATTAAAGCCCACGGATGGAGTTGGCGCATACAGCTGAACTGAAGCCGGAGTCGTGAACGACACATACTGGCCCGGGTCAGAGTTAGTGAAGTTAACGCCATCACCAAGTGCCGTCAAAACGATGCGGTACGTGGTGTTCGGAGTTAGACCCGCGATGTTGGCACCGCTTGCCGCGACCGGCACAACGAATAGTAACTGCGAACCATCCGCGTTGTAGATGGAAGCTCGAGCGCTGATCAGACCAAGTTCAGCCGTGACATAGGTCAAGTAGACCGAACGGTTGGTGTTGATCACGATCTGCGGCAATGGCGCAAGCAACTTGACCGAGCTCGGAGTCGTGAAGGCCACCTTGGCACCTTCTGCGGAGGTCAAATAGTTGGTGCTGTCACCCACAGCTTGAAGAGAGATGTAGTAAGAGGTGTTAGGCCCAAGCGGGTAAGTGAGCTTGGTTCCGCCTGTGAATAGCGGGATTGCCGCTAAAAGCGTGGTTCCATCGGCGGCGTAAATTCTGGCATAGGTGCTGACCGAGTTCAGCGTCGCGGTAAAGCCAACGATCGCGCTGTTAGAGGTGATGCTTGAAAGCGCCGGTGCCGGAGCGAGAAGGGTTTGGACGGGTAGCAGGTCAACATTGACCAGAGCCGATTCCGGTGAAGTCAGATAGTTAATGGCATCGCCGATGGCCGTGACCGAGAATTTGAAGCTGGTTGCGCCATTCAAGGCGAAGTTAACTGCGGCGCCGCTGGTGATGATTTGTGTGAAAAGCAGGCTAACTCCGTCGGCGCGATAAACCTTTAGTAAATAGTTAACGGCATTGGCCACCGTGGTGAAGGTTGGCTTGAACGAAGTGGTGTTCACGCTTGTGGCTAGCAGGTTGATTGGCGCGGCGAGGGTTCCGGCCGCTGCCGTGGTGAATGAAACCTGAGTGCTCGGGTTTGAGTTGGTCAGGAACGCACCGTTACCAACCGCAACCACTTCAACCTTGTATGTGGTGTTCGGCAAGAGGTTGCTGATCTGGGTTCCACCAAGCGCAACCGGCAAGTTGAAGATTAGGTTGGTGCCGGTTGAGTCATAGATGCTCGCAAAATACTGTGTCGCACCCACAACCGGAGTCGGCATGATGTTGGCGCTCGATTGCAAGACCGCGGTGACTGCCACACTCGGGGCTGCGAGTTGAGTGGTCGATTGGGTCGGAGTATTGAACGTGACAGGGGTGCCGATGGCCGAAGTGAATAGGTTCGTTCCGTCACCAATTGCCTGCATGGAAACCGACATTGCACTGTTCGGAAGCACCCCGGTTGAGTAGATCGAACCCGAGGTTGCCGCAATGTAGGTAAAGCCGTTGATGCGCACGATATAGGAGGTGGATACCAGGGCAGGAATCGGAGCAAAGTTCACTGCCAAGGTGTCGGACGTGATCTGAGTGATGATCGGTGACGGTGCGGCGGCCACGGTTGCCTGAGCTGTCGAAACCAAAACTCGAGTTCCTTCGGCCGATGACAAATATTGGATGCCATCGCCCAGTGCCGTAACCGAGACCTTATAAGTGGTAGCCGGGTTGAGACCGTTGATCACGTTCGTTGCCACGGTTGTTGGGAATGCGCCGAGAAGAGTCACACCATCGGCAGCATAAGTCTTGATTAGCCAACCACGGTTTCCTGCAATCATCTGCGGTGAAATCAAGATGGTCGGGATGTTGATGGTGACGGTGGTCGCGGTGCTTGCGCTCTGGGTAGCAACCGGATTAGCCAATGTGGTCGCAGCGGCCGTGGTGAATGAAACCAGCGAGCCCTCGCCAAAGACCAAGTTCGACTGACCGTCAGAGAAAGGCCTAACCGCAACCTTGTATGAGGTGTTTGGAATCAGGTTGTAGATCCAGGTGGCGGCCGGTGTTGCAGCGTTTACGGTGAATAAACGGTTGGCACCGGTTGCGTCATAAACCTGAAGCGAATAACTGGTCGCCCCCGCTATTGGTGCGAATGTCACCAAGGCCTGGTCGGCACCTATGTTGTAAATAATCGGGCTAGTAGAACCGAGTGAAGTAGTCAGGGTCAACTTGGCGCTCTCGGCCGAGCTGAGCGTTGATGCACCGTCACCCACAGCGGTGAGCGTCACCTTATAGGAGGTGTTCGCGGTAAGGCCGGTGATAAGGCGGCCCGGAATGTAGTTCGAGACCGTCGAAATAAGAGTGGTGCCGGCTGAGTCATAAAGCTTTAGGGTGTATGAGGCGGCACCCGCCTGCAACGCGAAGCTAATGGCAGCGGAGGTGCTCTTGATTTCATTGATCTGTGGAACAGGTGTGACCAGTGACGAACTTGTTACATCTGCGCCCGTTTGCAGCAATGCCACAAAGGCATCCGAGTTGCCGGCAGAAGTCAGGTTTACCGCGGTATCTCCGAGAGAGAACACGGAGACACCTCCGGTGGTCGGCTGGTCGTAGGTGAAATAACCGGTTACCGCGAGCGCGCCTGAGCTACCTACCGCAACTCCGGTTGCCGCATCGCTTGCTGCGCCGCCCAGCGGTCGAGCCCAAACCAGGGTTCCGTCGCTTGTGTACTTTGCGACTAGGCCATCCTGCGAACCGTCGGCTACTAGAGTTTGGCTCTTGCCGCCACCCGAAACTTTGGCACTGATGTTGAACTGACCGCCGGCATATACGTTTCCACTGGCGTCAACGGCAACCGAGTTGTATTGGTCCGTCGATTGGCCACCCATGTTTCTCACCCAAACCAAGCGACCGGTCGGGTCATACTTCGCCAAGAAGCCATCCGCTGTAACACCATTGATGATGTTCAAAACTGGAGAAAGGGCCTGAGTGTCTGCACCCGAACCAAAAACCGAACCGGAATGTGCTCCAACGAGGTAGGCATTTCCACTTACATCGGTTGCTACCGCAAGCGCCTGGTCGTTACCCGATCCGCCTGATGCCTGAACCCAACTGAAATCTCCATCATTGGTGTACTTCGCGATGAAAGAGTCGCTACCAGCTTCGGGGAGGAATTCCTTGGAATTTGAGCCGGAACCAAAGACCGCACCGGTGGTTGCAGAACCGGCCACGAACACGTTGCCACTTCGATCCACCGAAATACCGTTGCCCTGGTCTCCACTCAATCCACCGAACTGTTTGACCCAGGTGAAGGTTCCGTTAGCCGCATACTTGGCCACGAAGCCATCAGCCTGTCCAAAGGTTCGAAGGACAACCTTGGATGAGCCGCTGCCGAAAGTGACGTTATCCATGAAATAGCCGGTGATGAAAATGTTTCCCGAGCGGTCAGTTGAGACACCGCGCGAAAATACGTCTGCCGTTCCGCTCAACTGGCGCACCCAAGCGAACGTACCATCGGTCGCATATTTGGCGACATAACCGTCGTATCCGCCCATCGCAGTGATTGCCTGTCGGTTTCCGGTTTGACCGAAGGCCGCGACACCTTGGAAGACACCGGTTACCACTACGTTTCCGGTTGCGTCGAACGCCAATGCATTCACATAGTCGTTACCCGTTCCACCGGATTGCTGTGCCCACAGCAAGGTTCCGTCTGACGAATATTTTGCAAGGAATGAGTCCTGACCTCCGGCTGAGGTTAGCGTCACAGTGTTTGAGCCCGAACCAAAAACAGCCTGGTTCACGAAGTATCCACCAACATAAACGTTGTTTGCAGAGTCAACGAGAACTGAGTTCTGCGCTGCGTCTGCGCCGAAACCACCGATTCCCTTAATCCAGGCTTGGTTGGCAACTGATGGTAGGGCTGTGGTCAAAGCCGAGGTGGTGGCCGAGATCTTAGGACTCTCTGGGGATGAGAGGTATGACAAGCCGTTGCCAACAGCAGTAACCGAGAACTGATAGGTGGTGTTTGGTGACAAACCACCAATCGGAGTAAGCGCAGTGGTCACGTTAAGAACCGAGATCAGCGTTGAGCCATCGGCACTATAGGTCTTCACCGTGTAGGTGTTGGCGCCGGTCACGGCGTTGACCGAAAGTCCGATGCTTGTTCCACCCAGCGAATAGGCGCTGAAAGTTGGGGCGACCATTGTTATCGGTGCCGAGGTCTTGAACGTCACGCGCTGACTCTCTGGAGAGGTCAGGTATGAGTAACCATTGCCGAGTGCTGTGATCGAGATCTGATACGTAGTGTTTGGTTGAAGCTGGCTGAGGACGCTACCCGTAACCATGCCCGCATAAACGCCAAGAAGGGTTTGTCCGTCGCCGGAATACAACTTGGCCACTTGTGAAACCGCACCGGCTTGGGCAGTGAAGGACACAGTGACGCTAACCGGCGTAGTTACGGTGTTGGTGACCGGCGGCGCAAACAGGGTGATTGCCCCGGGCGTTGCAATCGAGATTGGTGATGACTCATCGCTGGTGATGGTTGTGATTCCGTTGCCGATTGCCTGGAGTGTGACAGAGTAACTCGAACCAGGGGTGATCGGGTTGTTGATCACGGTGTTGGTCGTATAACCCGGGATGGTTGAGATCAGCTGTCCGGTCGAGCGAGAGTAAATTCGCAGAGTGGTCGACACCGAACCAGTGGTCGCGGTGAAGCCAATCGCGATGCTCGTTGGCGTGGTTGTTCCCGTGTTTGCAAACGCTGGTGCAAGCAGTGTGTTCGGCGCTGCCGTGGTGAACGAGAACTTGGCGCTCTCGCGGCCGTTGCCATAAAGCTTGCCGTTACCCATGTTCTGAATGGTGAAGTAATAGCTTGTCGAAGGTGATAATCCACCCACGACATAGCCCGAACCAATGCTCGGATAGATTCCCAACAGAGTTCCGTCGGCCGCATAAAGGCGACCAACCGTTGACGTCGTGTTGCCGCCGTTCGCGAAAGTTACCGACGCAGTCGCCGCCGTGGTCGCGACCGCTGAAATGCTACCGGTCACAATTTGGTAGAGGCCAATCGTATTGACGATCACCTTGGCGCTTTCAGAGGAGGCCGTGAAGTTATAGCCGTTGGCCAGAGCCACCAATGAAATCTGATATTGAGTTCCAGGGATAAGGTTGGCGATAGCGACAGAAGCACCAGTGGTCACATAGGTCGAAAGTAGAGTCGAGCCGGTTGCGTTGTAGAGACGCACGGCGGTGTAGCCGACCAGGCTTTCATTTACGGTAACAGTTACCGTTGTAGCCGTTGACGTCCAAGTTGGCATTGGCAACATCGCAGGAGCAGCAGGTGCGGTTGAGAAAGTGAACTTGTCACCTTCGTCCGAGTCGAGGTAGGTTGCTCCGTTTCCGATAGCGGTCATCGACACCTTATAAGTGGTGTTCGGAGTTAAGCCCAGGATAGAAAAGGTCGTGGTGCTGGCCACGGCGACCGACTGCAATAGGTTGTCGTTGCTGTCGTAAATCTTGGCGCGAGCTGAGACTGTTCCAGTCTCAGAGACGTAAGAAATTGTGTAGCCGGTTAGGGCTGCCACTACCTGTGAGATTGTCGGGGCAAGCAACTTTGCACCGCTGCCGGTGCTGAAAGCGGTCAAGGGCGACTCGGCGGAATCAAGGTAGCCGACGCCGTTTGCGAAGCACTTCAGGCTCGCCTTATAAGAGGTGTTAGGCGTCAAACCTGACACTACTAATCCGTTCGTGTACTGGCCAATTCGCGAAATCACCGAGGTGCCTGTGCTATCCCAAATCGTTAGGCGACAGTAGGTTCCTCCGGTTGGAATGGTGAACGAGAACGTCGCGGTATAGGCGGAGGTAGCGCTCTGAAGAACGTTGGGTGTCGCGATTGTTATGGCCGCTGGAGTCGTGAAATTGACCAGGGCACCTTCGTCGGAATCAAGGTAGGTTGAACCATTACCCAGGAAGGTTAGCGAAGCCTTGTATGAGGTGCCCGGCAATAGCGATGTGCTGATTGATGATGAGCTGGTGAATCCCGGCACGACGGCTAGCAACCTTGAGCTCGAGTCGTAAAGTCTGGCTACGGTTGAAACTGTGCCGGTCGGGGCAGTGAAGGTAAGGATCGCACCTTGAGGGGTAAGCGCACCTAGCGCCGGCACAGCCGAAACAATCTTCATCGAACCGCGGGTGGTGAACGAAACCTTTCCGCTTTCTGCAGAACTGTTGTAGTTAACTCCGTCGCCGATGGCGGTCAATGTGACCGAATAGCCGGTGTTTGGCTGCAACCCATTGACCACCGTCGTAGTGGTTGCATAAGGGATGGTTGAAATCAGGTTGCCCGAAGCGTCGTAAACCTTGAGCGTATATGAAAGGTATGTTCCGGCAGTCGTCGCCGTGTAGGTGACGGTCACTGCGGTTGGGGTCGGGTTAGTTGCGCTGACCGAGACAGTCGGTGTCGGCACCGCCAGGCTGGTGATTACAGAGACACCGGCAGTGACCGCAGACGTCTTGTTCGAAAGTGCTGAGTCACCATACAAGTAGCCAGAGTTATTGCTATAGCCAATCGCCATCGCTGCGATGTAATAGGTAGCCGATGGAACGAGACCGCTGAAGGTGACCGAAGTTGAATTGATCAGCTGGCTCGAGACAACTGTGGTGCCGGTGCTGTCATAAAGAAACCAAAGATAGGTGCTCGCGTTGGCGACCGCTGAAATAGTTCCGGTGAGCGAGCTGCCTGCAAAAGTCGATCCGCTAGTCGTGGTTGTTGGCGCGGTTGGGGTGGTCAACGTGGTCAAGCTTGGGGCGGCACCGATGGTTATCGTTGCTAGCGATGCCGTAATCGGCGACTCTGGATAGCCGCTAGCCATCATGCTTGCGCCAAATTTATAGGTTGCACCATAGGTCAAACCCAGGATGCTAAGGGCGGTGGAGTTGACGTTGTACTTGGCCACCAGGTGATTGGTGCTGTCGTAGACGTAGTAGTTGTAAGAAGTTGAAGATATGCCGGTGTTGTTAGTCAACGAAACGGTCACGGCATTTCCGGCTGGCGATGTTGCGAACGCAACTGCGGCTGAAGGTGCTGCTAGGGTCGCGCTTCCCGCCGTGGTTTGAATTCCCAACGACATCACAGGCGCAGAGGTTAGATAGCTAATGCCGTCACCAACTGCAACTACCGAAAGGTAATAGGTGGTGCCGGCCGTAAGCCCATTAAAAGTTGGGGTGGTTCCGGAAGAAGGAATGCTTGAAATGATCTGCGTCTGGGTTGAGTCATACAGGGTTGCTCGCATTGCGATTGCACCAGCGGGCTGAGAATAGGTGAACTGCAGCGAGTCAGGTGTTGCAAGGCTAAGAGTTGCCTGTGGCGCGGTCAACGTGATCGGAGTCGCCGTGGTGCCCGAGTTCGGTCCCAGGTCTACAGCTGAGTCTAAATATGAGACTCCGTTGGCATACGCCTTGACCGATACCTTATAAGTTGTTGCGGGGTTTAGGCCAACGAATGAGTTCGAAGTCGAACTGGTGTCGGCCACGCGGATGAAGGTGCCTGCGCTGTCGTAAAGCGTGTATCGGTAGTAGACGGCTCCGGTTGGCACACCCGAGAGAGTGGCCACGATGGTCGTTGCGGCGGCTGAACCGGTGGTTGACGGCGCGACGGTAAGCGTGATGCCAGTCCAGGAAATCGCGGCAGGTGCGGTAGCCGTAGTGGTTACTGTTGCGGTTGCCGCAATGCTCATCCCGTTTGTGTAAGTGCCGCTGCTGGCAACCGAATAAAGGTTGACCGTATAACTGGTGTTGGGAAGTAGACCTAGGAAAGAGTTTCCATTCGAAATGTAGTTGTTCGAGCCGACGGTCAAACCGGTTGCATTGTTGATTAGGTCGGCACGAGTGGTCGCGGCTCCCGCTGCAGCAGTGAAACCGACAGTCAGGTAATAACCGTTTGCAGAGTTTAAACCCGGGGTCAAAGCCAAGGCGGTTGGCGGTGCAAGTGTCGCAAGGTTATAGGTGTATGCACTAGCTACGGTGGTTGTTCCAGACGCGGCGATAATCACCACGTCAACCGCACCGGCTGCGTGAGCCGGAGTAGTAACCGTGAATTGAGTCGCGCTTGTGTTTGTGATCGAGGTGCCAGCCACGCCACCAAAGGTAACCGAGGTCGGAGTGGTCAAGCTCGTTCCCGTAATCGTGACCGCAGTGCCACCCAGAGTGGTGCCGCTGGTAACGCTTAGTGACGTGACCGCCGGCGCAGCATTTGCGGCAGAAGGATTGATAATGGTCAGCAAAGCAGTGATAAGAAGTGACGTCAAAACGAGCGCAACAATGCGTCGCGCCTCGCGCCAATTCTTATTCAAAAACTGTGTCCGATCCTGGGGGATAAACCGGACATTGGGGAATGTCCGGTCTGTGGACAAGTCTAATGTTTGCTATTACGAATAGATAGGATGTTTTCCCGCTAAATCAGAGGGATAACGCCACATGCACGGTTGCCGTTTGGATCAGATAATGCCTGCTTCAAGACCTTCCAGAACCTGGGTAGCGCGCTCTCGAAGTTCGGGCAAATCAGACAGCCGGTTTAGCCCAAAGATCTGCTGGCTCATGCGGTGATTTTTCACAAAACGATCGCGATGACGATCGAGGAAATCCCAATACAAAGTGGTGAAAGGGCAAGCGTCATCGCCGACTCGTTTCTTCGGGTCATAAGCGCAACTCTTGCAAGACTGTGTCATTTTGTTCAGATACGCACCGCCAGCCGCATAGGGCTTGGTCATAAGTTGACCGCCATCCGCGTGCGTTGCCATACCAATGATGTTCGGCACCATCACCCATTCGGCGGCATCGATGAACTGCTCCCGCATCCAATCAAGAAACTCTTGCGGGTTCGTTCCAGTCACAAGCGCGAGATTACTTAGCACCATGAGTCGAGGGATGTGATGCGCCCAGGCTCGAGTCTCCACGTCGGTAACCACCTGTTTGACACAAGCCATCTGAGTTTTCGATGAGTCGGTGAAAAGAGGCAATAGCTTCCGGTTGGCAGCTAGCTCATTTTTTTCGCGGTATTCGGGGCCTAGAAACCAATACATGCCGTTGATGTATTCACGCCAACCGATAACCTGACGCACAAACGCCTCAACCGAACCGATTGGAGCGCCGGCGCGATAGGCCTTGAGCACTGCCTCGATTACCTCCTCGGCGTGCAATAGCCCGTTGTTCAGGTATGGGCTGAGAAGCGAGTGGTGCAGGGCCCAGTTGTCAGCTGCAATCGCATCCTCATAAGGCCCGAAACCCTGAAGGTGGTTGTCGATGAAGTTGCGAAGTTGGGCTAGAGCACCGGCTCGAGTGGTTGCCCAAGTTTTGGTTGGCTGCATGCCTAGGTCGCTGGCAACCTTGCGGTCGATATCGTCGCGAGCGTGCTCCAAATAGGGTGGCCAGCTGTAGTTTTTTGGCGGAGGGAGGCGGTTATCCGCATCAAAGTTCCAACGCCCACCGTCGGGCTCCCCCGCGGTGACCATGATGCCCAGGCGCACACGCTGCGCGCGATAGAAGTTCTCCATTACAAAGCTTTTTTGACGGTCGGCCCAGAGCTTGAAATCCGGCCGCGCAGTCAAGAAGAAGTCATTGGGCACAAATTGCACACCGAATTCGGCTAAAAGTTCGTGTTGCTTGAAGGAAGATGGCTCGGCGGCATGAATTGGAAGGTTGCCGAACTCGGCTCGTGCCTGGAGTAGGCCAGCGGTTGTATTTGAGGCCTTGAGGTAGCGGACCGTGAACCCCTCTGATTCGAGCTCTGCTGCGAAATGCCGAGCCGACGAAATCAAGAAAAACAAGCGTTCCGGGTGCCATGGGCGGCCGGAGGTCATCCTGG
Source organism: Microbacteriaceae bacterium (assembly GCA_947452675.1). GTDB lineage: Bacteria > Actinomycetota > Actinomycetes > Actinomycetales > Microbacteriaceae > Rhodoluna. The sequence goes on from CANGDL010000002.1 coordinate 16,868, forward strand.
CGCTTTCGACAAAAACAATCACATCGCTGGCCGGCGCTGCATCCTTGAGAACGCCGCGGCTTTGGTTCAGATGATCGTGCGCGACATAGAGAATGCGTTGCATCATGCCGCTTTGCACTTCTGAGAACAATATTTAACGCTCTCCCAGTCGCGCTCCCATTTTTTGCGCCACTCAAACCGCAGCCCACAGCGTGCGCAAATCTTCGGCGGATGGCCGTTTTTGGTTTGGGCTACGCGAGGCATGAGTCAGATCTGAGACTCGCGCTCGAGGCGCTCGAGGCGAAGTGATCGGAACCCGAGGAACAACGGAAACACAAACGCGAAGGCTGTGACAAATGCCAGAGCGATGTATAGCCAGAGGCGACGCATTTTTAGTCGGCGTCCCTCGATGATTATGAAGCTCATCCCAGCCACCCCGCCAATTAGTAGGTCGAGCGAGTAGACCCAGTCGACATTTGAGGTGAACCCGTCATCCAAGTAGTTTTCGCCCCGCATAACCGCGAGCCCGTTGAATGTCCAGGCGGTAACCAGCCCGATAAGCGACAGAGCGAAGAAAAAGTAGGCGTTTCGTCGTTGATTCGTCATGGCTTAACCATAGAGCTCAAGCCAGGGGGCCTGTGCCTCGATTTCCGCAGCAATCAACATGACAGGCATAACCTTGACCGGCAGGCAAAAAATGCCGACTGCAGAGGCTCAGCCCACTAGATTTAGGCTCATGACTTCAACTCGCATCGTCGCGGTTATACGCTGGCTGGCTGCCGCAACCATTTTGTCCAGCGTTGTTTGGCAGGTTACCGACCGCCTGGCACACGGTTTATTCAGACCAGCCGAATACTTTGCATACTTCAGCATCCAAGGCACACTAATTGCCGGTGTCATGTTCGCCTACACAGGCTGGCTGAGCTGGCACGGCACCAGCGAAAAGCGTCAGGTGACCATCGCCCGCGTGTCGGCAACCACCTATGCCATCGTGATTGCAGTGGTCTATAACGCGCTGCTTCGCAACTCGGCTGGCGACATCCGTGACGCGGGCTATGCCTGGCCCGTTGTGCCGAACGAAATAATGCACGTATGGACTTCGGTGCTCATCTTGCTCGATTGGGTATTGATTTCAGGCGCCTATAAATTACGTCTTCGTGCATCACTCTGGGTCGCGGTCTTCCCGCTCACCTGGTTGGCATTTTCGGTTTCGAGAGGAATACTCGATGGCTGGTGGGCCTACTGGTTCTTGAACCCAAACGAGAAGGGTGGCTTGGCCGGCATGTTCGAATACATCGGTGGGATCACCGTATTGATGATTGGCCTTGGTTTCTTGTTGCTAGCGCTTAGAAATGCGATTTACCGAAAGCGATTAGCTCGCTAATTCGGCTAGCCGAGCTTTGACAAGCTTGACCAGTAAATCCTTTGGTAGCGGTGCATCAACCGGAAACTGAAAAGAACTCTTCGAGGTCACATAGCCGGTTAGTTCAGGGGCAAGCGCCTCCATGACCTCTGGGCTCTGAGGTGAAAAAGTCAGGTGATTCTTAAAAGCTGCAAACCCGACCGCATACTTGCCCTCGAATTTGAACTGTGGCGTATTCCAGGCAATAACCTGCTCGAGAGAAGGCTCGATCTCGACGAGGCTGGCCCGCACGGCCAAAAGGGTTGAACGCTTTGGCTCGGTCTGCGACTCGATATATGCGGTGACTTCTTCTGCTGACATGACTCGATTGTAGATTTCTAAGCGGTTTCGGTGGCTTCGAACTGCGACTTATAAAGTGCTGAATATGGGCCTTCTAGCTTCACGAGCTCTTCGTGGGTGCCCTGCTCGACGATATCGCCGTGTTCCATGACCAGGATGAGGTCGGCATCGCGAATGGTTGACAAGCGGTGTGCAATCACGAAGCTGGTTCGGTCTTTGCGCAACGCCGCCATTGCACGCTGAACCAAAACTTCGGTTCGAGTGTCAACCGACGAGGTTGCCTCATCAAGAATCAGCACTGTTGGCCGCGATAAGAAAGCTCGTGCGATGGTCAGCAACTGCTTTTCACCGGCACTAACATTCGAGGCTTCATCATCCAAGATGGTTTCGTAGCCCAATGGCAACGTCCGAACGAAACGGTCAACATAGGTTGCCTTGGCCGCCTCAATGATTTGCTCCTCGGTTGCATCCGGGTTTCCATAGGCGATGTTGTCACGGATGGTGCCCTTGAACAGCCAGGTGTCTTGCAAAACCATGCCGATGCGTGAACGAAGGTCGTCTCTTGTCATCTTGGCGATGTCGACGCCGTCGAGAGTGATGCGGCCACCGTTGAGTTCGTAGAAGCGCAAAATAAGGTTGACCAGCGTGGTCTTGCCGGCGCCGGTTGGGCCAACAATCGCAATGGTCTGACCCGGCTTCACCGAAAGGTTCAGGTTCGAGATCAACTTGGTTTCAGGGGTGTAGCCAAACTCGACATGCTCGAAAGTCAGGGTTCCTGTGCGCTGCGCCGAGGTTTCGGCATCGACAAGGTCTGGCGACTGTTCTTCGGCGTCGAGCAGCTCAAAAACGCGCTCTGCCGAGGCAACTCCAGACTGAAGCAGATTTGCCATCGAACCAAGCTGAGCCAACGGCTGGTTGAACTGGCGCGAGTATTGGATAAACGACTGAATTGAACCAAGTGACAGCGCGCCACTGGCCACAAACAAACCGCCGATGACCGCGATGCCAACGTAGACAAGGTTTCCAATGAAGTTCATGCTAGGCATGATGATTCCCGAAACGAACTGGGCGCCAAAGCTCGATCGATAGAGTTCTCCGTTGAGTTCGGCAAACTTTGCCTCTACAGCCTTCGAGCGACCGAAGACCTTGACTAGGGCATGGCCAGTGAAACTCTCTTCAATGTGCGCATTTAGCTGACCAGTCTTGGCCCATTGATTCACAAACAATTTTTGGCTGCGCTTGGCAATCAGCGATGTCAGAACCAGGCTTGCCGGAATGCTTATTAGAGCAATGAGTGCGAGGACCGGCGAGATCGTAAACATCATCACAAGCACGCCAACCACGGTTAGCAAGCTGACCAGCACCTGGCTCAGGGTCTGTTGCAAAGATTGAGAAACGTTGTCGATGTCGTTGGTGACGCGGCTTAAGAGCTCACCACGCTGGATGGTGTCGAAGTATGAAAGCGGCAAGCGGTGAAGCTTGGCTTCGGTCTCGAGGCGAAGCTTGAAAATAGTGTTTTGCACACTGACGTTCAGGATTCGAGCCTGGAATATTCCGAACACGAATGCACCAAGATAAATCGCAACAATGGCGAGCAAAATCTGAGACAGAGCCGTGAAATCGATGCCGTGGCCAGGGTTCAAATCCATGCCTTTCAGCAAATCGGCCAGTTGATTATTTCCCTGCATTTTTAGGCCAGCAATAACCTGGTCTTTACTAACACCGGCCGGCAACTTAGCCGAAATGGCGCCGTTGAAAATTATGTTGGTTGCCTTACCCATCATCCAAGGGCCGAGCACGCTCAGGGTCACAGAAGCGACAGCCAGAATTATTACCAGCACTAGTCGCGAACGCTCAGGTTGCAGGCGCCCTAAAAGGCGTTTAGCGCTCGGGCCAAAGTTCAAAGATTTTTCGGTTGGCATTCCCATGCCGGCGCCTGGGCGTCCGCCCATTCCACCAGCAGGTCGGCCGCCCATTGCTCCCGCTGGAGCGGTCATTCTCTCTGCTGACTTCTTACCCGGAGCTGCGTTTGACATTATGCGGCCTCCTCGGCGGTCATCTGAGATGCCACAATTTCTTGATAAATAGCGTTGTCCTTCAGCAATTCGGCGTGGGTGCCAAGCCCAGCAATTTTGCCGTCTTGGCAGACCACGATCTGATCAGCATGCTTGATGCTGGCCACGCGCTGACCGACGATGATCTTGGTGATATCCGGCAGCTCCTTGGCCAAGGCTTGGCGTAGCTTCGCGTCGGTGGTTAGGTCGAGCGCCGAGAATGAGTCGTCAAAAATCAAAACTTCTGGGTGCTTCACTAGGGCGCGTGCAATGGCTAGGCGTTGACGCTGCCCACCAGAAAAATTGGTTCCGCCTTGAACCACAGGTGCGTTCAATTTCTCGGGCAATGCCTCGATGAAGTCCTTTGCCTGAGCGATCTCTAGAGCCTTCCAGAGTTCGTCATCCGTTGCGCTCTCGCGACCATATCGCAGAGTGTCAGCAACGGTGCCGGTGAACAAGTAGGCCTTTTGCGGAATCAGGCCAATCTTCTTCCAAAGCTCATCCATATCTAACGACTGCAGGGCCACCCCATCAATGACGACTTTGCCTTCGGTTGGGTCAACCAGGCGGGCAATTAAGTTGATTAGGGTGGTTTTTCCCGAACCGGTTGGACCGATGATTGCTGTGGTGGTGCCGGCCTTGATTCCAAAGTTGAGGTTGCCTAGAACCGGCTTTTCAGCGCCTGGATATGCGAAGGTGACACCCTTGAATTCGATTGCACCACTTGTGAGTGAAGTTGCAACCGGCGACTTGGTTGCGACAACGCTTGGTTCGGTTTGCAGAACCTCAGCCACTCGATCGGCACAAACCGCTGCGCGCGGAATCATCATTGCCATAAACATGCTCATCATCACTGCCAAAAGAATCTGCATGAGGTATTGCAAGAATGCCATCACGGTGCCGATCTGCATGGCACCGGAGTCAATTCGGTAAGAGCCCAACCAGAGCACGGCTACGCTCGACATGTTTAGCACAATCAAAACCGTCGGGAACATGAATGCCATCAAGCGACCCGACTTAAGAGCGGTCTCTGTCACTTGCGCATTCGCTTCATCGAATCGGGCAGTCTCCGTCTTTTCACGGACGAATGCGCGAACAACGCGAACGCCGGTCAGCTGCTCGCGAAGCACCTGGTTGATGCGGTCGATTCTCACCTGCATTAGTCGGAACAACGGAATCATTCTCGATAGTAGGAAGCCAATAACCACCAAGAGAACTGGAACACTCACGGCCATGATTATCGAGAGGTTGAAGTCGAGACCAAGTGCCGTGATCACGCCACCGATTGCCAAGATAGGTGCAGATAACAGCATCGTGCTGCCCATCAGGACCAACATCTGAATCTGAAGCACGTCGTTCGTTGAGCGGGTGATCAACGATGGGGTTCCAAAAGTCGAGACATCGCGCTCAGAGAACTTGCCAACTTTGGCGAAGAATACGCCGCGAAGGTCGCGGCCAACAGACATGGCGAGTCTTGAGCCGAAGTAGGTTGCAAAAATGCTGCCGGCCACTTGACCGACTGAGATCAATAGCATCAGGCCGCCGGTGCTCAGGATGTAGCCGGTGTCACCCTTGGCAACTCCGTTGTTGATGATGTCTGCGTTTAGGGTTGGCAACGCCAAGGACGCCATCGACTGAGCAAACTGGAAGACCATCACGGCCACAAGCAAGACCCAGTGAGGCTTCAGGTAATGAAGCAAAATTCGCCATAGATTCACTTCTCTAGTATGCGACTTTATTCAGACAAAGACGAAACCCGACCCTTCAGTTGAGGGGTCGGGTTTCGACTATGTATCTATGCAGAGCTTGACTACTTAACCGCTCCAGATGAGATGCCAGAGATGAACTGGCGCTGCAGGATCAGGTAGAAGGTGATGATCGGTAGAACGGCGAGGAGCAGACCAGCCATAGCCTGACCGTATTCGGCCGAGTACTGGCCATAGAACAGGTAGGTAGAAAGAGGCAGAGTCTGGGTGTCTGGTGTCAGCACCAATCGTGGCAATAGGAAGTCGTTCCATATCCACAGTGCGTTGATGATGGCTACGGTTGCGGTCACTGGGCGAAGCATCGGGAAGATGATTCTCCAGAAGATAGTGAAATCGCTAGCGCCATCAATTGCCGCTGCCTCGTCGAGCTCCTTAGGGATGTTCGAAATGAAGCCGTGGTAAAGGAACGTGGAAAGAGAAACACCGAAGCCGACATAGAAGAAGATCAGCGCAGTTCGGTTGTCGAGTGACACCAACGGAGCAAAGATCGACATGAACGGAATCATCAGAGCCTGGAAAGGCACAATCATCGAAGCAACCAGGATCATGAAGATTCCCTTGGTGAACTTCGAGTTTGATCGAGCCAGGTAATAGGCAAGCATCGATGAAACGATGATCAATGCAACCACACTGAATGTGGTGATGATGATCGAGTTGGTCAGCGACTGGAAGTAGTTCATCTTCTGCAGTGCCTGGTTGAAGTTATCCCAGGTGAAGACGATTGGCATGGCCAACGGGTTGGCTAGAATTTCAGGCTTTGGCTTGAATGAGTTGACGAACACCAAAAAGAACGGCATGACGTAAGCAAGGGCTAGAACCGCACCAACTGCAAAAATGATGCCGTTGGCAACGTTAATTCTTTTCTTTGGCTTCTGGCTCATCGCTGTACCTCCATACGCTTGCTAACGCTTACTTGAACTAGTGCTGCAATCGCGACTAGCAAGAACATGATCACGGCCTTAGCCTGACCGGTTCCAAAGTTTCCGAAACGGAATGCATCTTCAAAGATGTGCATCGAGATTAGCTCGGTGGTGCGGAATGGGCCACCGCCGGTAAGTGCAACGTTTACGTCGTAGGCCATGAATCCACCGCGAAGGGTAAGGAAGAGCGAGATGGTGAAAGCCTGAGCCATCAATGGAATCTTCACAGAAACCAGGGTGCGGAGAGCCGAAGCGCCATCGATTCGGGCTGCTTCAAGAACATCCTGCTCGATGCTGATGATGCCGGTGATGTAAATGATCATCATGTAGCCAGAAGACTGCCACACTGTGACGATGATGAGGGCCCAGAATGCCGAGCCGGTTTCATTTAGCCAAGACTCGGTGAGGTTGGCCCAGCCAAACTTGGTGGCCAGCGAAGTCAAGGCGCTGTTGAAGATGAACTGCCAAATGACACCGAGGACAACACCACCGATGAGGTTTGGCACGAAGAAGAAGGTTCGCAGGATGTTTGAGCTGCGAAGTTTTGAGGTCACGATCAGCGCGAGACCAAAGGCTACGACGTTAATGGCAACGAGAGATACGACAACGAAGCCGCCGGTGAACTGAAGGGTTGCCCAGAAGTTTGGGTCTTGGAATGACTTTACGTAGTTATCCCAGCCGACGAACTTGGTGGTTTCGAAACCATCGAAGTTGGTGAAGGTAAGGATCAGACCTTGGATGAAGGGGTAGACAAGAACTACCGCGAAAACTGACAACGGTAACGCTGCGAAGAATATGAACTTTTTTAGATGTTTACCAAAAGGCATTTGGCTCTCCCTTGCCTACCGTTGCATAAAAATGTGTTGAAACCCGAAATCATCCCGGGGTGGAAACCCACCCCAGGATGACTTCGTTTGATTCTATTTGACTAGAACTCGAAGGTAAGAAGGATTACTTCTTAGCTCCGCGCCAGGTCTTTACAGCACCCTTCCAAGCAGCCTCTAGCTCTGCTGCGTACTGGGCACCGGTGATCTTGTCAGTGATGAACTTCTGACCTGAAGCACCGTATAGGTCCTGGCCACCTGCTGGGTAGTAGGTGTTGATCCACTCGATGGTCTTGCCTGCAGAAACGAAGCCTGCAATCTGCTTAGCCATGGTGGTCTGAGGCTGAACCTTGAAACCGTTGTAAACAGGGATGAAGCTCATGCCGCCAGACTTAACTGAACCAGCAACGTGCTGCTGTCCCTTTGGTGAGGTGTACAACCAGGTTAGGAAGTCAATCGCACCAGCGCGCTGCTCTGGAGTTGACTGAACCTTGTCAACCATGAAGTATCCAGGAACACCAACTGAGATTGAGTTGTTTCCGTATGCCTTAGCGTTGGTGCTGATTGGCAACGGCATGATGCCGAAGTCAGTACCAGGCTGTGCAGTTAGAAGGTTTGGCTCTGCCCAGTTACCCATGAACCAGAAACCGGTCTTACCAGATGCTAGGTCAGCAACAGCGGTGTCATACTCGGTGTCGGTTAGGTTTGGCTTTGCATCTGCATACTTCTTTAGAAGTGAGAAGGTTGCAAGGTAGTTCTGGAACACTGGGTCCGCTGACAAGTCCTTGGTGCCATCTGCTAGTGCGTCAAGCACCTTTAGACGACCCTCGTGGGTGGTTGCTGCGTTAGCGAAGTAGGTGTTGGTCAAGTGAGCACCAAGTGACCACCATAGAGCTGAGAAGTGAACAGCGCCGAAGCCCTTAGCCTGTAGAGCCTGGAATGCAGCCTCTAGGTCGGTGCGGGTAGCGATCTTGGTTGGGTCAACGCCAGCCTTGGTTAGAACGGTCTTGTTGTATAGAAGACCGAATGCCTCAGCAGTTGAAGGAACACCAACCTGCTTGCCGCCAACGTTGGCTGCAGCTAGAAGACCCTTTGGAACCAAGCTAGCAAGCTTGGTGCCGTTCCAGTCCATAACCTTGTTCGCCATGTCAGGGATCTCCTGAAGGGTGTACATGATGGTTGGAGCGTGCTTTGCAGCATACATAGGGGTTACGTTCTGCAAGAAGGTTAGCTTGCCGTCGCCTGGGATTGAGGTAACGGTGTAGCACTTCTGTGATGAGTTGTAGTCCTTGACTGCAGCTAGGAACTGGTCCTTGATTTCAGTCTTGATGGTGCCAAGCATGGTGACCTTGGCTGGCTTTGCACATGAGCCTGCAGCGTTGGCTGCAACTGCTCCGGTGCCCGATAGCGCTAGCACTGAAGCTAGGGCGATCGCAGCAAACTTTGTTGCTTTATTCATACGAATATTTCCTTTCCAGAAACCGCGACTCCCAATTGAGGCGGGGTTTGTAATAAAACTACATCCTGTTTTGCGTTAAAAACATTGAGTTTGATAACGATTTGTAAACGCTTACAGAAATAATACGCCATCGTAAGCGAGCGCATTTCGCGCATTCTCGGGGGCTGCATAAAGAGGTATCGCTTCAGCTTCTTGCCGGTTTCTATTTAAACCTCTTGGCTCGGACAGTAGACCAGACTATTGTTTCTGAAAGGACCACAAATCTAGACAATTCATTAGAGGCAGGGCAGTACAAATTAACATCGCGAAAAGCACCCCCAACGCCCGCAGCCTCAGGTTCAAGTTGGCAACGATTTCCCTAATCGCCGTTTTAGCCAGCGCACTCGCGCCTATCTCGGCCGCGAACGCAACAACCCAGAGGGATTGGGCTCTGCAAACGACTCCCGAAGGAACCTACAACGCCGTTACCTACGATGCTGGCACTTTCTATGCCGTCGGCGACACAAAGAGTGACAACAATGCATCCATGGCTGACAGCACGGATGGAACAACATGGACAGTCGACATGGAAATCATGGCTGGAAGTTACAAGAGCGTCGCTGTTTGCAACAACTTATTTGTTCAAGTTGGCCACCACAATTTGTATGGCTGGGATGGCACCTCATACGCATCTTTTTACAGTGACACGGTTTCTTCGAGTAAAAACACCAATGGTGTGATCGATGTTGCGGGTGCCGGAACAAGCAATCTCAACGGTGTCGCCTGTCACAACGGCAAGTTCGTCGCCGTCGGCGACCACAACGGCACCAGCCAAATCATTAGCAGCACCGACGGTGGCCAAACCTGGTCTGCCCAAAGCTCACCAGCCGCAAACGACTGGACAAGCGTGACCTATGGAAACCGCCTTTGGGTTGCCGTTGCGAATTCAGGAACCGGTAACCGAGTCATGACCAGCCCAGACGGAATCAGCTGGACATCACGAGCTTCGGCGGCTGACAACAACTGGAGTTCCGTCACATACGGAAACGGTCTCTTCGTCGCGGTCGCGAACTCAGGCACGGGTCACAGAATTATGACCAGCCCAGATGGCATCGCCTGGACTTCTCGCATCTCCCCTGAAGACAACAACTGGACAAGCGTGGCTTTCGGTAACGGCAACTTCGTGGCAGTTTCGAGTAACTCAAACGCCTTGGGCAATAGCTCCAGCAGCGCGATGCGAAGCCCAGACGGAATCAACTGGGACCCAATGTTGACGCCAGACCAGCGGTGGTCGAGCGTCACTTTCGGAAATGGTCGTTTTGTGGCTGTCTCACCAGATGGTGGAACCCAGAAGGTCATGGCGACACTGTTGAACAATACGATTACGGCCAGCAAGGCGGTCATGGGGTATGACTATCCAAATGGCAATCTGTCGACCGAATCGAAAATCACAACGACGTACCCATCGAACTTTTACATCGGTTACTACTTCAAAGATGCAACTGACCCTTCGTGCATTAACTCAGCAACCCCCGACCATTACGAGGTTGCCCAAACGGGTCAAATAAGCGGAATCAGCATCGGCTCGATTGGAAATGATTACACCTGCTCCGGTCGAACCACCTGGGTGGTCAAAGTGTTTGACCCGGCTGACCCTGATGTGGCCGCAGCTGTCGCCGCCGATGCCACCCACATTCCATTCGCTACCCCGTCGCTGGCCTCAACTACCGTTGAGATTTACCCCGCTGTAGTAAACACCATTACCTGCCGTGGCGGCGGTTCATATGACGTAGATGACTATGGTCTGGCTACAAATGGGGCAACCTGCGTTGGCGACCCGAGTCACAACGGCAACCTCACGCTTGACTCATCGGTCAGGGAGGTTGGCGCCGCAGCATTTCAGAATGCCTCAATTGGTGGGCTAGTAGTACCCAATTCAGTCACGCGAATCGGCGAAGGCGCCTTCAGGGGTGTGACCATTCACCGACTGACCTTGGGTGACTCAATCACTGAAATTGGCAATTCTGCATTCGACTCGGCTGACCCAACCGTGTTGGTTTTACCGGCTTCAATCGAATCGATCGGCGACTACGCTTTCCTGTCAGCGACGCCATCTAATCTCAGCTTGCCCAATTCGCTGATCTCCATTGGAGATGTCGCATTTGGAGCAGCCCCCTTGCAAACACTCACTGTGGGCAACTCGCTTGAGCGCATTGGGTTCGGCGCCTTTGACAGCGCTGAAATGACCACCCTCTCATTGCCTGCCAGCCTTACCTTCATCGGGCATGGGGCCTTTGACGCCAACAAACTAACCAGTCTGACCTTGCGTAGCTCTGCCATTCAAATCGACTATGTCGCGTTCGTGGGTCAAACCCCGCCAATTTGTTTCAATAACTTAGGCGGCGCCAATTTGGCAAGCGCAGACTTAACTGCGGCCGGCATGTTGCCGCCGTGCAACACGCACAACATAAGCGCGAGTGCCGGCATCCACGGAGCAATCTCTGGTGATTCTGAAGTGATTGCCGATGGTTCGACTCCTGCTTACACGATCACCCCCGACTTCGGCTACATGATTGACGCGGTCACAGTTGACGGCACGGACGTGACTTCATCTCTAGTAACTGTCTCCGGCGGCACGAAGAACTACACATTCGATGCGATCACAGCAGACCACAGCATCGTGGCAACGTTCAGACCCGTCCCAAACCCAACCGGGTGGCAGCTTCAGACAGGTTTGGTTGGCGACTGGCGAAGTGTTACTTATTCCAGCGGGCACTTTATTGCAACAGGCGACAGCCACCTGAACCGATACACGCCACTCGCCGAGAGCGACCACGGCAGCAACTGGACTGATCCTCAGTTTGAGTACTCCAACAATGCCAGTTACAACACGGTCGCCTATTGCAAAGCCCATTTCGCATTGTTTGGCGACGCGTCGAGCTATTCTGTCGATGACTCTGGCGGTGGAAACTCCGGAACTGCCGTCTCTGGCGATGGCAACTGGCATGGGGCGACTTGCGGCGCTGGCATTGTGGTCGCAGTGGGCAATTCTCAGGGCACTGGCCACGTGCTTAGTAGCACGGATGGTGGTCTGACCGCAACGCTGCGAACCCCCGCCGCAAATCTTGACTGGACGAGCGTGACCTATGGTAACGGGCTATTCGTCGCCGTAGCAAGCTCAGGTACCGGCAACCGAGTCATGACCAGCCCAGATGGAATCAACTGGACTCTTCGCAAGTCTGCCGCAGACAACTATTGGACCAGCGTGACCTATGGCAACGGTCTATTCGTCGCCGTAGCCAGCTCAGGCACCGGCAACCGAGTCATGACCAGCCCAGACGGAATCAACTGGACATCGCGCACCTCTGCCGCCAATAACCAATGGACCGGCGTCGCCTATGGCAACGGTTATTTCATGGCCGTGTCTAGCGATTCAAACCAGACCGGTGGCGGTAGCAGCAACGTGATGGCGAGCACTGACGGAGTCACCTGGACATCACAGTTATCTCCAGACCAACACTGGAACAGCATCGCCTTCGGTGATGGCAAATTCCTTGCAGTCTCGTCAGATGGCGGTAGCCAGCAGGTAATGACCAGCATCTTCGGAGCGAGCCTACACTACAGCAGGACAAGCATGCTCGGCACTAATACCGGAAGCAGATGGCTAACGTCTGACCCGACATCCACCTATCCAAGAAACTACCTGGTTGGGTCTTATCTCCGTGACGAACCAACCACCCAATGTTATAACTCGGCAACCTCTGACCACTACGTACTTGATGGCTCAGGGCGGATCGATCAGGCACTTGAATCAATTGGCAACAACTACTCTTGCACAGGTCGAACTACCTGGGTCATAAAGATTTTTGACCCATCTGACCCAGTAGTTGCTGGCTTCGCACCTACGAATATCCCGTTCAGCGCTCCATCAATTGATTCGGTGACCATTGAAATTTATCCTGCAAGCCCAACCACAATAAACTGCCCGATTAGCGGCACCTACTCCATTGACGGCAATGGTGTTGCCTATGACGGGCAAGAGTGTGTCGGCAATCTAGAGCTCGATTCTCGTGTAACTGCGGTGGGCGACGCTGCGTTTTATGGCGCATCCCTGAGCGGAGTTGTTTTCCCAAGCGGACTCACGAGCATTGGCACTTGGGCCTTTGCTAACAATCAAATCACCTCGGTCCGCCTGCCAAATTCGGTTACTGAGGTCAAAGAGTATGCATTTGATGGAAATGTAATCACCGACCTAAGCCTTGGCACTGGCATCACTTCAGTTGGCAACTGGGCATTCCATGCGGCAACCGCGGCGACGTTGACGCTACCCGAGGGGCTCAAGTCGATTGGTGATAGTGCCTTTGCGAACACTCACTTGAGCGCATTGATCATTCCAGATTCTGTGGTCTCAATCGGTGCTGAAGCCTTCCGTAACGCACCGATCCGTTCACTAACGCTTGGTTCGTCGCTGGACACGATCGACGATGGAGCCTTCACTACCTTCGACGCTGACTCACTTGTAATCCCGCGATCGGTTACGAGTGTCGGTGTAGACGCCTTCAGTTCGGCTCATTTGCACTCGCTGACAATCAATAGCCCCGCACTAACCCTTGGTTCAGGTAGCTTTGACGCTTCTCAGTTAACCTGCTTCAACAACGCGGGTGGAGCCAGCTACCTTCCAGGTGAGTTGAGTGGCGCAGTCTTGCCGAATCCATGTGTTTCATACACGATTGCATTCACTGCTGGATTGAACGGTTCGGTCACAACCACAGCACCTTCGTATGTCTCCGACTCAGATACGCCTGTTTACGTTGTGGCTCCTGAAACGGGCTACCAGGTTGACGCGCTCTTGGTCGATGGCGTCGATGTCACAGACTCTCTGGTGGCAGGCTCAGGTTCCACTTACACATACACCTTTGCTCCAGTGACCGCCGATCACGCGGTCGTGGTGACCTTCAAGGCGGCAAGCGTCCAATCACAGCAGCCGGGTCAAACGAGCCCTAGACCGACTCCTACTCCTACTGGAACGCCGACTCCGACTCCGACTCCAACACCAACGCCGACGCCGACGCCGATTAAAACCTATGCGGTCTCGGGTTTTGCCCCCGGTTCATCTGTTTTGAACGCAGCAGTGAAAAAGACGTTGCAGCGAATTGCCGCTTCCCTAAACGGAGCGAAGTCGATCACCGTTACCGGCTTGACTGAGGGCCCAACGGTTTTGTCAGTTGACTACGCGCTCTCGAAGGCCCGCGCTGCCAATGTTCGCGCCTATCTCGAAAAACTACTTGGAAGAAGTTTCCGGATCGTTATTTCGAGCCGACAGCTGATGCTGGTGGGCAGACAGCACCGCGGAGTTCAGATCACGGTCCGCCGCTAACAAATCCGGGGCGCATTGAAAGATAATGCCATTATGAAGTTCATTATTTTTGTGATCGATGACCAGACCGAAAAAGCTGGCACCGATGAGATGGCCGCGATTGACAGCTTCAACGACATGCTGCAAGGTCAAGGTCACTGGATCACAGCGGCGGGCATCAACCACGGAGCTGCCGCAACCGTTCTAGACAACCGCGCCGGTGTTGGCATCGTGACACCTGGTTCGCTCTATGACGCAGCTGAGCACTATTCGGGTTTCTGGTTGATTGAAGCGACAGGCCAGGATGAGGCACTTGCACTCGCGTCAGCTGGCTCTATGGCCTGCAATCGCAAAGTAGAACTTCGCCCATACCTGGGTTAGCTGTCTTTCAATGTTTAGTGCGCGATAGCACTGACCGACAGGCGCACCCGGTGAAGGGCGGCCGAGCTCTTGGTTTTAGCAATGACCGACTTCACGAATGTCGCACTGACCTTCTTGGCCTTCAGTGTGGCCCTGATCTGAGCCAGGCGGGCCGCGCAGATCTTCGCCGCGACAGCCTTTGAAGTTGAACCGCCGGAATAGCAGGTGGCACTAAAACTTACGTTCGCGAGCTTGGCCAGAGTTGATCCAAATTTTTTGAACTTTGTGCTCGTGCTCGAGTTCAATTTTGAAGAGTTCGCAGCGAAAAGCACGTTGAACTTTTGAGCCACAACAATTTGGAGAGTGACGGGGAACTGCTCGCTCTTAACCTTCTGGTCGGCACCGACACTTTGGAAGACCAGAGTGTGGCTGCCTAAAGGTAGCCCGGTTGGAACCACAATCTTCGAGTTGAATGACCCATCCTTGTTTGACGTGATTATGCCAACCAACTTCGGTGTCGAATAGAACCAGACCTTTACTGCGGTGTTCGGTTCAATTCCGCTTCCCGAGAGCGACACCGTCTCACCAGGCAGCAACTGAAGTTTCGAGTCAATAACCGTTGGGGCGGAACTGTTCGGGCGGTCGACGTTTAGGGCAAGCGTCAATGGCCCAGACGTGGCGATCAGACCAGTTTTCGTGGAATTTGGAACAACAGAAAGTGGGGTGACTCCACTTTCGGTGACCATTACTTGCTCACCGCTGAGCACCTCCCGGCTCAGAGAAGGAACGGCCCAGGTTGCGGGGTCCGAGACGATTGGAGTCACTACGGCAGGCGGCTGAACTGTAACGCCACCGCCGCCGTGTGAAACCTGAGGTGCCAGCGCTGTGATCGACTGGGTTGAGTTGCTGGCAACGCTGTTGCCCACACCGTTCAATGCTTGAACTGTGAAAGTCTCAGCAACCCCATAAGTCAGACCGGTGATGTCACAGGTCAAGGTTTGGCTTGTGCAGGTTAAGCCGGTGTTCGAAGTCACCAGGTATGAGGTGATATCGGCTCCGCCGGTGCTGACCGGTGCCGTCCAAGTGATGGTTGCTGTGGTTCCAGACACGGTCGCCGACGGTGCCATCGGCGCTGTTGGAATGGTTGCAGCAATAACCAGCTCGGGATCATCGGTGATTGAAACCTGAGCATAGCCATCTTGTGCGGCGGTGCCCACGAGTTCGGCCACTCCTCCAATTAGGCGATAAATTACCGCTCCAGCCTTGATCAACGGGTTGTTAATGGTCACGACAATTGGTTTGCCGGTGGCCGTGGATGGCACCGAGCCATCCTGTGCCAGCCATGAAACAACCAAGCTCACGATGAAATTATTAGTACCTGAAATCAGGGAGTGTGCGTTTGAAGAGTCATTCAGGAGATATACGTCAAGGACAGTTCCATCTGGCACCGATCCGCTAGGCAGGTTTACGTTCACGCTGTTGTTGCTGCCAGTGGCCGTGTATTGGGTGCCCAAACCGTTGGTCACGGTTAGCGAGCCAATCTTGCTGCTCGAGCCGATTCCAAAAAGCGAGTCTTGAATCCAGTGCGCAAAGATAGTTCGGGCCGAGGTTGGTGATAGTTCGGCACCTGCGCCTCCAACCGATGCGCCACCGTTGAATGAGTCATACCATCCGTCAAAGTGGAAATGTGTTCTTGTGGGGCTTGGCAGAACGATTGCGGTTCCACCGGTAGTGAAGGTGGCATTCGATGAGGCGTTGCCACCATCAGCGCCGTTGTAAGCGTAGGTAACCGTATAAGTGCCGGGGGTCCACTTGGCGTAGGCAGTAAGAGTTATCGAACTAGTGCTCGGCAAATACTGCGCGCCGGCCGCGCCGATTGATGACGTAAGCCCAGCGTCGGAATACCAGCCAATGAATGTGTAGCCGGCCTTGGTCGGCGTTGGCAAGGTTATTGCCGTTGAGCCGGTGGTGAAGCTTGCGGTTGGAGCCGTATTGCCACCATCTGCACCGTTATAGGTATAAGCAACCGTATAAGTTTTAGCAGTCCACTTCGCAAATGCAGTAATCGAGGTGGCGACGCTTGAAGGCGAATAGCTTGCACCCTCGGCACCGATCGAACTAGTCAAACCAGAATCCGAATACCAACCCCCAAAGGTGTAGCCGGTGCGAGTCGGAGTAGGGAGGACGATCGCGCTGCCACCGCTAGTGAAGGAAGCGCTAGGCGTCGAGTTGCCGCCGTCCGCGCCGCCGTAAGAGTAGGTGACTGAATAGATTCGTGCGGTCCAGGCGGCATAAAGGCTCTGGGCTGAGGAGCTCGTGTTCGGTGAATAAGAAGCCCCGGCGGCACCTACGGAGCCGGTCAAGCCAACGTCTGAATACCAGCCACCAAAGGCGAACCCGGTCTTGGTAGGGGTTGGCAAGATCAAAGCCGAGCCACCCGTCGAGTAAACAGCGCTAGAGGTCGAATCACCACCATCCGAGCCGTTGTAAACATAAGTCACCGTCGTCTGGTTCGCGAGCCACTTGGCGAACAGCACTGTGTCGGCAGCTAATGTGACGCCGGTAGCTGCTTCACCAAAACTTGTTCCCGTGCCATCAGGGGCTGTGTTCCAACCACCGAATGTGTAGCCGGTTCGGGCTAGGGTTCCGGAGTTAGTTCTAAGGGTTATGCCCGCGGTGCCGTATGTGTATGTCTGACTAGACGGTGCCGACCCTGAAGTCGCGTTGTTGGCGGTATACAGAACTACATAAGTGGCGCCAAGCCATTGCGCATAAAGCGTCACACTGCCGCTAAGAGCAACATTGGTCTGACCGATGGCATACGCGGTTCCCGATCCGTTGGCCGCGGTGTTCCAGCCAGAAAGCAAGTATCCGGTCTTGGACAGGCTTCCCGAGTTATCCTGGAGCGTTTGTGCCGGGCCGCCTGCATACGAGGATTGCGAACCGGGGGCCGAACCACCGTCATTGGTGTTTCCGTTGTAGGTGATGGTGTAGTTCTGACCCCAGATCGCATAGAGGGTGATCGAAGCCGCGAAGCTGTAGGTGTATGAGCTCTGATAGCTGACGCCACTCCCGTTTGCAGCCGTGTTCCAATTTAGAAATGTGTAACCGTTTCGCACAAAGGTGTTGGTGTTTAGCACCGTGTTAGAGCTTGCTGTCTCGGTCGCCATCGAACCCGAGGTTGAACCGTTTCCGTTAAATGTGATTACGTTTGGCGCTTGGGCAACCCAGATTGCATAAAGCGATAAGTCGGCGGCGAAGTTGTAGTTCTGACCATCGAGATAGGTTGCAGAACCCGAATTATTGTTCGTGTCCCAACCCAAGAAGTTATATCCGGTTCGGACGAATCCGTTCAGGTATAAGGCTTGGGTAGAGCTCGCAGTTTGTGAGCTTGTGGTCCCGCTGGTCGCTCCGTTGCCATAGAAGCTCACAGAGTGCGGCACCACGATGATTGCCCATTGCGCATAGAGAGTCGCATCGGAAGCAAAACTGTAGACAGCCTGGTCGAGATAGCTGTAGCCGGTGCCGTTGGCCGCTGTGTTCCAACCCGCGAAGTTGTATCCAGATCGAGAGAATTGAACGGCGTTCAAACTTGTCGCTTGACCGGCCACCTGAGCGGCCTGGGTTCCGCTGCCAAGGTTTGAATTAAATGTCACCGTGTGATTTACACCCGCGCGCCACTGCGCATATAAGGTCACCGCGACTGAAGTTGTGATGTTCGCAAGGTTGGTATAGCTGGTTCCGGTGCCATTCGCAGCTGTGTTCCATCCTTGGAAGACGTAACCGGTATATGTGTATGGATTGGTCTGAAGGGGAGTGGCAACCCCGCTCTGCACATACTGGGTCGACGTTGAGCCAGATCCATTATTTGAATCGAAGGTTACCGCTCTGAAGTTGGCTGGCGAAACGTAGCTGATGACGACGATTCCGGAGCCGCCAGCATATGCATAAGCGTCTTCAGGGTCGGTTCCACCGCCACCACCACCGGTGTTGGGAGTGCCGGCAGAACCGTTGGCACGGCCACCGATCGAGATGTCACCGAGTGAGCCACCAGTATATCCCCAAGAGCTACCCTTACCGCCGCCACCGCGGCCGCCATCGCCGCCACCCGTGGTCACCGGAGTGTTGCCGTTGCAGTAATAGTTTGAGTCTGAAGTTCCGGGAGCGTTCAGACCGCAATATTGATTGTCATTCGAGTTGATACCACCGCCGCCACCACCACCGAAGTAGGTAGCGGCTCCGGTAATTGAACTCTGAACGCCATCGCCGCCCTTACCGCCGATGTGATACAAAACCGTGTTTCCGCCGGCGCCTCCGGCACCACCACCTCCGGCACCACCACCATAACCGCCGTGTGTGCTCGCTGCGCCGTTAGTACCCTGGCCTGCGGTTCCTGTTCCGGCACACGAGATACTCGTACAGTCGTATTGAGAACCACCACCGCTAGCGCCAGTGCCGGCATGTTGGTTACCTTGGCCGCCAGAACCGCCACCAAGTGCGGTTACCGAAGCAAACACCGACTGGCCGCCGGCCGTGGAGTTCACCGGTTTGCTGCCGGCACCACCAGAACCTCCCTGACCACCGGCGCCAACGGTCACCGTGTAGTTGTTGGACGCGGTAACCGAATAGTTTGAGCCTTGAAGCACACCACCGCCACCGCCACCACCGGAACCGCCACCGCCACCGCCACCGACAACGAGGTAGTCGAGCGAAGCTACGCCACCCGGCATCGTGATTGTGTATGAGCCAACGGCCAGGAATTGAACGATGCATCGAGAGCCGACGAGCTGGATTGAGGTCGACGTAGAGTCGATTGTCACGGTTGAACTTGTCACCGGAACTTGGCAGTTGTTAGTGACATCAGAAATTGTCGCCGTGCTTGCCAATGCGGGAGCCGGCTGAATCGTTTGCGGGGCCAAAACGGCTGCGAGGATAGCGGCCCAGGCGGCAAAATGCCTTAACCGGCGAGCGTGCACAAACTTGGCTTTCACCACTGTGGCTCCTCCAGGTCTCATCCGTGACAATCGTCTTAGACAAATGATTTTGCACGTGTGACCGAACAACTAGCCGGACATTTGTATATGTCCAAACTAGTGCCGTTGTGGATAAATACCTAGAGCGACTTGAAAAAATTCAATGGGTATCCCCAGCCAAATTTCACTTGGATGGCTTGAGTTTGACCCAGACGAACATTGTGAGACTGACCAAGGCAAAGCCAAAGAATAGGTCCTCCAGCGGGGCGAAAGCTATCCGCAGTCCGGTTATCAATTCAGGGTTATAGATGACTATTTTTTGGCTGGTGAGAAACCCATTCGACACGAGTTGAAAAAATGTGACTATGGCCATTGCTATCCAAAAAATACCTTGCGAAAGCAGACCTGACTTGAGAATCAAAAACTCGAGGATAAATACCGCGATTGTCATCACACCTGCAAGCAACGTATAAGTGATCAAGACTTCAATCCCCTAATTTTTTCGAGCCAGAATCTCACGGTAGGCAAGAAGTTTTTGACGCCCTCAAGAGTCAAGATGGCCGCGATGGGAACGACGATAAAGAAGAGATACTCCTCGAGAGGTACGCCAAGCGGCCCAACGATCCCCAAGGTAAGACCCTTTCCGAACGCCCAGTGATGCTGGGCAATTGCGTAGGCATCCCAGAGAACAAAAATCGGCGAAGAAATCAGGATGGCGAGAAGCAGTCGCTTCGGATCTCGAAGCACTCGCAACCTGAAGGCGAATTCAAGCCAGAAAGAAGCAACCACCACAAAACCGAGCATCGCCATGTAGGACCATTGTCCAAACATCGGGTTCTCGCTCTCGACTTAGAATCGGGGTTATGCACGTGTCGGAACTCACACTCTTGAGGAACCTGAGATCTTTCTCAAGGTACAGCATCCTGGCCGGGGTGCTTATTTCCATTGTGCTCAAAATAACCGGCATATTCCCGCTCGAACTACAGGTGATTTTGGCCTTGATCGCCCTCGCGATTGGAATCCCGCACGGAGCCGTTGACCACATCGTAACCGTGCCCAAATTTTCCGGTTTGAAGCGCACCCTGTTCTTTGGCGCATACCTCTCTGTTGTCGGCCTCGCCATTTTTGGCATCCTTGCGCAGAACACCATTGGTTTCCAATTGGTGGTGCTGATGAGTGCGGTCCATTTTGGAATCGGTGACGCGGCATACATCAGCGAAATTGATCGTCGCCGCGGCTCCGCTAAGGTCTTCCCCAAATTGGTCTATGCGCTTGCCGCCGGATTCATCCCGGTGTTGATTCCTCTCGTAAGTGCTGAGAGTTCGCAAGCCTTGCAGCGAGTCAACCCTCACCTGGTGGCTTGGTCGGGCAATCTCGCCCCGACTATTTTCACAATCACCGCAGCGTTCGCCGGCGTCGCTCTTCTCGTCATGACCTTTAGCCAACGATGGCAGGAACTCGTCGACCTCGCACTGCTCACCTCGCTCGCTTTGCTGGCCCCGCCGCTAGTGGCATTCGCGTTCTATTTCGGCCTCTGGCACGCGTTGCGCCACACCGGGCGACTCACTCTCGAACTCGAAAGCTCTCGACTTATGCACAAAATAGGCCGATCCACCTCCGCCTTCTTTAAGGCCTTTCTGGCAGGGGTGCCGGCACTGATTGCCACCCTCGCATTCGCTTTGGTGCTCGGCCTCTCACGCAATCTTCAGCTAAACCAAGACTTCCTTTGGTACCTACTCGTCGTAGTCTGGGCTTTGACCGTGCCGCACATGGCTTTGACCGCAAGGATGGACTTCCGCGCGCTTAGCTCAAGGGTTGGCTAGTGCAAAAATAAAACCGGCAGCATCGACAGCACGAGCAGGATTGCCGACACGATGTTGAAAATTTTTCGGCGTGCAGGCACGCTCAGCCAATTCTTGAGAACTTGCCCAGCCACAGCCCAAAGTAGTGCGCCCGGATAGGTAAAGACTAAGAACACCAGGCAGATAAATGCGGTGGCACCAAGCCCAGATCCCACCGGCACAAAGGCGGTCATAAATGAACCGACAACAATCCAAGCCTTCGGGTTCACAAACTGGAAGGTGGTTGCTTTTGCAAAGCCGATGTATTTTGCTTGGGCTGTCTCAGACTTCGTTGTGCTTTTGACGATCAATAATGCCAACCAAACGATGTATGCGAAGCCGAACCATTTGAGAACCTGATAAACAACCGGCAAAGTTGTGAAAATGACCCCGAGCCCAGCACCCAGGGCAATCATCATCCCGGTGAGACCGGCCATGATGCCGTTCAGGTATGGGACAGATTTGCGTAGCCCAAAGTTTGCGCCGGAGGAAAGCAGGAAGGTGTTGTTTGGCCCGGGTGTCACCGAAGTAACAAAGCTGAATATAGCAACCGCAACAAGTAAGCTCCAAGTCATGGCTCGAGTCTAGGTGATGCAGCCGATCGCCTGAACGGGATCAGTTTTGGAAATTGTCCGTTGTTTTTTAACTATTTTGGGGCCAAAAGTAGTTGACTAGTCAAAACAAACGAGTTTGAGGTCGATAACCATGCACAAGGGCCGCCCCCATATTCGAAGGGTTCCTAGATTTTTGAATCGAACCGCACTGGGGTTTGTCATCGCGCTGCTTGCCACTCCTTTGCTTCCGCAATCTAGTGCCTCCGCCACGGCTGCAGTGCCGCTTGATCCGGTCACTACCTTTGCCTGCCCTGGCGGCGGATTTTATGATGTGGACGCCAATGGGGTTGCCTCTCGAGGCGGCACCGGACAGTATCTTGACTCGACCGGAGTCGTCATACCGGCTGGAAATTGTGCTGGGAACTTGGTCTTAGATTCTTCGGTTAAGCGAATCGAAGAGTTTGGTTTCGCCTCGGCTCCACTCACCGCGGTGACGCTTCCGAACCACCTGGAATCCATCGGTCGCGGAGCCTTCAGCGACACACAAATAACTTCGCTAGTCATCCCGAACTCTGTCACGAGTATCGAGACCTCTGCATTCGGGTTGGTTCATCTCACCAGCCTGCAACTCGGAACCTCAGTTAGCAGCATTGGAAGCAGCGCATTTAGAGAGGCAGCTCTAACAACTCTGGTAGTTCCCAACTCGGTAACAACCATCGGCAGCAGTGCGTTCGCAGGCTCTCCCCTAACCTCGCTGAGTATTAACAGCCCTTCACTAACGGTAGGTTCTTCGGCGTTCCGTGCGATTGCGAGTTCAAACCTTTCATGCTTCTATAACCTGGGCAACGCAAATCTCTCCCCTAGTGCCCTTCAAGCTGCGGCGTTGCCGCCTGCCTGTGTCATCCACCGAATTGCCACTACGGTCGGCCCAAACGGCGCAATCGCTTCGACACCTTCATACATTGATGATGGTGCAAGCCCCGATTATGTGTTTGTACCCTCGGCCGGCTACCAGGTTGATGCGGTTCAAGTCGACTCGGCAGACGTCACAGGTTCTCTGGTCCAAACCACCGACCAATCCAGGTCCTATACCTTTGCCCCGGTGACCACGGATCACACTCTGAGCGTCACCTTCAAGCCGATTCCGGTGTCAAACCCGGCTCCGCCTTCAACTCCGAACCCAACTGTGGCACCGACCCCCGAAGTGAGTGCGTCTCCGACTCCGACTGCGACCCCGAGCCCAACGCCAACACCGACCACCGAGCCGGTGCCAACCAGTGACAGGCCAAGGATTTCGGCCTTCAGGCTCATCGGGTTTGATCCCGGTTCAGCCCGTGTGAGCATGCCGGTTCAGCTTCAAATTGCCAAAATGGCCTCAAAACTTGCAGGTGCAAAGAAGATTTTGCTAACCGGCTATACCCAGGGGCCCACCGTGTTGAAGGTCGATTACTCGCTCTCTCTGCGGCGAGCCCAAACCATCCGTGCAGCTCTTCAAAAAATACTCGGTAACCAGGTTCACATCTCGGTGAAGTGCAGGCAATCAACTCAAGTTGGTTCTAGCTATAGAGCTGTACACATCTCTGTGTCTAGGTAGCCCAACCGCTATGTCCCAAAATTGGTCATGAAAAAACCCGGCTCTCGTGAGAAGAAACCGGGTTTTAGTGCGCTTGGAGGGACTCGAACCCCCAACCTTCTGATCCGTAGTCAGATGCTCTATCCATTGAGCTACAAACGCGAGGAGAAAAAGATGAAAAGTTCTTTTCAATCTTTTTCGACGAGCGATTTGCCGAGCCTGAAAGGCGAGGACAAACGCACATCTCTTGCGTTACAAGGTGGAACTTTATTGCCTAGGCAACTTTAGAAGTTTACTTGGTCTGCTGGACCTTGTAAACCCCACATGTGGCGACTAGCGCAAAACCTTGATCGCCTGCTGGCTGGCGAGCGGGGCGAATTGGGCGTTTCCAGTGTTTGAAATGCTCAAAACGCAAAGCCCAGTTTTGCCGGAAGCAGACAATACATAACTCGAGCGACTCAGAGAAATTTTGCAAGGGCCACTTACCGATGCCTTAATTCCAAGCCCGCTCGAGACGTGGTTAGCGAAAGAATATTTCGCATTCACCTTTAGCGACTTCGGGAGCCTTAGCGCAGCTAGCGACTGGTTTTGCCTTGCGGTGGCGATGGGCGTCAACACTGGTTGGCTCGGCTTGGAAACCACAGGAGGGGCGACGACTGTGATGGCAGAACATGCCGAGGCAGCCGAGGCGCCACGCACCGAGGTCGTGAACCCGCTTGGGCAAGGAGTTGCCGCCAAGGCTCCTGGAGTATCGACATAGGATCCAATCGGTGCGAGGTTGCAAGTCGATGCTCCGCTGTTTGGCTGGAAGTAACCGAGATCGCACGGGACTTCTGCGCTGGCACTCAAGACGTCCACGAACTTGCCCGGCTGGGCCGGCAAACATGCCACCTTATTTGCATCTGGTTGGTAGGTTCCTAAACCACATGGCACCTGGCGAGTATGGTCAGTTGGGCTTACATAAGAGCCTGGAGCAGAGACGGTGCAGACTGCCGCACCGACTGACGAAAAGGTTCCGTCAACACAAGGATCGGCAGCTGAAGCCCCCTGAGCTGCCGAGGTTCCTGCCGGTGCCTGGATACAAGAAGTGCGAGCTGTTTGGGGTTGGTAGAAACCACCTTGACACAGGGCGGCGGCGACTGCATTAGCTGTCGCAACAAAAGAGCCCGCAGGGGACGGCAAACATGACGTTTGCCCCGATTGCGCCTGGTAATAACCCGGTCCGCATCCAACCTGAGCTGTTTTGGCCGAATTTGCGTAGTAACCAGGAGAAGCGACAGTGCAAGCTGCCGCGCCAGCTGCCGAGAATGATCCGTCCGGACAGCTAAGGGCTACGGCGGCTCCCAAAGGAGCGTATGTTCCGGCTGTTGCTTGCTGAGTGCAGTCGGTTTGGCCGGTTAGCGGTTGAAAATATCCAGCGGGACATGGGCTAGCCGATGCCGCACTCACGTTAGACACGAAACTACCGGCTGGTGCTGGAAGGCATGCCGTTTGTCCTGGTTGTGGTTGATAGGTTCCTGGAGAGCAGGCAACCTGATCGGTTTTAGCCGAGTTTGCATAGGTGCCGGGTGGCGCAAGTCGACAAGCCGACGAACCTGTCGCTCCAGCGAACGATCCCGCTTCACAAGGAATTGGAGCAATCGATCCTTGCGGTGAATAAGTTCCAACGGGAACGATTAGGCATAGGGTCTGGCCAGCATCCGGTTGATAAAAACCAGCGGCACATTGCGAGGCAAATTTTGCGCCTGCGGAATCAACGTAAGAGCCTGCCGGGGCCGGCACGCAAGAGATGTTCTCCGTTACCGAGGAATATCCGGTCGATGAAAACGTGCCTTGAGCACAGGTTATGGCGTCGCTCGCGGCGGCAAAGCCCGGGCTTGGCGCCGAGAGCAAGCTCAAAAGAGTTGTGATTGTCAGGAGCAGGCCCGCGAGTAGTTTGTTCACAATATGAATCTAACCACCGAAAGGTAGCCCGAGTAAAAAAGACCAGAAGGTATCTGGTGTTTTATTGGTGCGCTTGGAGGGACTCGAACCCCCAACCTTCTGATCCGTAGTCAGATGCTCTATCCAAGCACTCTGGTTACACAGCCGATTTTACAAGGACCTTAGGACATCTGGTTCAGATTGCTTGAGGCTAAATCGCTGACCAATCGCTGACTGCCGTGCTGACCACGGTGACTACTGCCTAACTCTTCTCCTGCTGGCTGCGTCCAAGCCCTGGTGTGCTCCTGAAAATGATTGCGCTAAAGGGTGGGGGGTCATGCCTCGGCGTCTATAGGAATCCAGATCTGCTTGAGGGGCAGCCTTGCCTTCATCTCGTTGTCTAGAACTGGATAGTGCTTATAGATGGACTGGATGATGTCATCGATGGTCCAAACACGAATGTTGAAATACTGGGTCTCCAAGTAGGTTTTGGCTGGTCCAGTGACACCACCGAAAGTTACCAATAGGGCTTGATCAGCCTGGAATCTATGGATAGCCCCATTCAACTGCTGCAAAACGGTGTCGCTAACTGCTCCAGTCTGCGACTTGACCTGCACTACTAGTTTTGGTGAATCCATGCCTAATGGACCCATTCCCGCAAGCACGTCCACACCACCATCAGCACCTGGAGGGCTGTTTCGACACTTGAAACCCTCAGCAGTTAGAAGCGCTTCTACTAACTCAGATAGTTCGTGACCTTTGAAATCTTCTTGAAGACTCTTGGCGATTTCGTCTTGGGCAACCTCTGCCAGGTTGATTGCGTCACTTACTTCTACGGTTTCATCCTGCGGAACTTCCGATGTCTTCGTTGCGCCAGGATTCAATGCACTACGTGCACCAGGGTCCTGCTTTCCAGCCATTACCTGTTCAAGTCGGTATGCGGCATCGTTGTTGCCAACCTCAAAGATCGTAAGTGCAGAACCGAGTTGGTATCGCATGTCTTGTTTCAAAACAGACTTTGAGACGTCTGTCTTCAACCACTTCACTTGGATTACGTGACGTTTGGTTGGGTCTTCCTCCTTGGCGAGGTACTTATAGCCGCCACCGATTACCTGACCGAAGGCGATCTGCGAAGTTGAACGTATAGGCAGCACGATGTAGTCGCCATCTTGAATGCGTGTTCTGAGTGTCCAGAGTTGACCAGTCAGGTTGGCGACCACATTCTTTGAACCCCCATACACGTCTGCAACAATCGCTCGGAGTTGCTCCTTATCCGAAACGCCTGTGAGGTCTGGCATTTCATGCCATCCACCTCCGACCACACCGTTAGCAAAGCCCCACTCGGTGCGCTCACCACTCCGACCTGTTCTTACAGTCCAAAACTTAGCCATGGCTTATTCCCCTTCACTCTTTCCAGCATTTAGCGCATCGAGCACTGCCTGGATCTCCTCGACCGCAGACTGAAGGCTCTCAAGAATCTCCTCTGCGATGACCTCAGGTGCTGGTAGATCCGCAGAGTCGACGATTGAGTCATCCTTCAACCAAAGGATGTCCAGATTCGTCTTGTCACGAGCAATGAGTTCTTCATAGGTGAACTTCTTGAATCGCTCAGACTCGGCTCGATCCTGGCGATGTCCAGCACAGTAGGACTGAACGAACTCTTCTAGGTCTGCACGTTTTAGACTCTTAGTCTTTTGAGTGAAGTGCATGTTGGTTCGGAAGTCATACACCCAGATCTCTTTAGTCCAAGGCGTTTCAGACGCTGGCTTCTTTTCAAAGAACAAGACGTTTGCTTTTACGCCACCTGCATAGAAGATGCCAGTTGGGAGTCTAAGGAGGGTGTGCACGTTGAACTCTTTGAGTAAACGTTGGCGGATGGTTTCACCTGCACCCCCTTCAAATAGGACGTTGTCTGGCAATACAACAGCGGCTCGACCATTCACATCAAGGATGGTTTTGATGTGCTGAACGAAGTTCAACTGCTTGTTTGAAGTGGTAACCCAGAAATCTGGGCGAAGAATGGCGAGATTGTTCTTGCCGACCTTGCCGTCTTCAGTGACGAAGGTGTTCGAAGCCTTAGTTCCAAAAGGAGGGTTGGCTAGTACAACTGAGTAACGCTTGCCAGGATCTGCAGTAAGGGAGTCGCCTACATAAATAGGTGAATCAGCACCAGGCTTTACCATGCCGTGAAGAATCATGTTCATGGATGCAAGACGGGCAGGACCGTCGCCTAGTTCAGTGCCTGAGGCAAAAGCAGTCTGAAGGTGCTCGGTCTCTTTTGGAGAGTTTGCGGTTGGGGCAGCGTGTTCAAATGCTGAGAGCAAGAATCCACCTGAGCCAACGGCTGGATCATGCAAGGTGTCCTTGGCTGTCACCTGCATTACGTCGACCATGGCTGCAATGAGTGCACGTGGTGTGAAGTACTGACCAGCGCCAGACTTCATGTCTTCAGCGCCTTTTTGGAGCAGCGACTCGTAGGCGTCGCCCTTGATGTCAGTGCCCGTCGCTGACCAGTTCTGCTTATCGATCAGGTCAACTATCAACTGCTTCAACTTTGCAGGGTCCTTGAAGCGACTTTGTGCACTACGGAAGATTGTTCCAAGTACACCTTTTTGTTTTCCAAGCGTAGAAAGAATGTGGTTGTAGGTCTCTTCAAGTTGAGAACCGTCGGCATCGAGAAGACGCTGCCAGGAGCAATCCTCAGGAACGATCCCTTTCTCAGGGTTGATCTTGCGAGTCTCACGCTCATGCGCCATCTTCAGGAACAACAGATAGGTCAACTGGTCCGTGTATTCAACGACATGCACACCATCGTCACGAAGTACTGCGCAAAATGCCCAGAGTTTGTCCACGAGTTGGCGTGATGGCGATTTAGCCATTCGCTCCTCATTTGATGCGCAGACGGCACATGCGATTGCGTTTGCCAATCTATTTCTCCTCTAGTAACTTGCCTGAAAATGCTGAATGAAGAATCGTCCTGCGCATCGTATCCCCTGTCTTGGCGATGTCGTGAAGTTGAGATTTCAAAGATTTGACGATTCCAACAACAGAATCCAACTCCTCGGCTATTGCAATTTGGGTAGCGAGATCGGGCAGCGGGATAGTTGCGTTTTTCACATCAGAGTCACCAACTGCAGGGTAACTTGCACCTCGTTGAAGGGGTAATACCTGGTCCATCAATACGTCGGATTTTAGGTAGTGAAATAAGTACCTTGTGTCGAGAACTCCAGGGACTGGGCGAAGAATACAAAAACCCGTGGATGCAATGTGTCCATCTAGGTCTTCTTTCACAATCGCAATCTTCTTTTGATAAGGACGCACTGTAGAGAACACCACATCACCCAACTTGATGTGTTGGCGGGCTCGTGAAGGTGCAGCAGAAGTAAGTGTCCATTCAGAAACATTTGGAGTTTCGGAATCTGGAGAAATCGAACTAATGTCTACATACTTGAAGGCATCTGCTCCAAGCGATTTAGGGTCGATTGATTTAGCCTTTTCAGTCACATCCGCAATCTTGGTTGCTTTTACAGACGCATTTTCCGCTGAAGTTGCGAAATGCAATGCCATTGCAGAACGCTCTAATGTTTCAAACTTTCGAAGCGCAGAAGTCACCTCGGCGAGCGCTTTGTCGAGTCTGGATAGTTGGTCGTCTAGGGTTTCAACGATTCGACGCTGTTCATCAAGCGGCGGAATAAGGACTTCGATTTTGTCGAACTCGCTTTTTGTGATGTGGACCATTCCTGAGCCGTGCGTTTTAGATTGCATTTCTTGAATGGAATGTTCAAGCAAGTACCGATGGAATCTCGGGTTGATGTTGGATTGCACTTTGAAAATGTGTTGGTTTAGAACTGCTTCTGGTCCATGCCAAATGTAAGTTCCGAGTGTTGCTGCCCATGAGAAAAGAAGATCACCTTCTTCTACGAGGTATCTGGGTTCAACTTCACCCTGGAAATAGTTGAATGACTTACCGCTTCCAGTCAGGTTCTGGATTCTAATGATTGGACGCCCTGAAGACTTCCAATCTGCTTCTTTGAAGGCACGACCGTTGAGGTACTTACCAATCTGACCCATTGTGGAAGTTGTCCAATGTGATGGTCTATTCATGCGCTCAATGCCTGGTTCAAATCGGTGATTACTCCAACGGGGTCAAGGAAGTCTCGTTCAATGCCATCGCTACCGCCCCACTCAATAAATGGAACAGCATCTAGGGCTGGAGTCTCGAAGGTGACACCTGTGCAGATGTAGTCCTTGATTGCGTCTAGCCAGCGACGCTGCTCCTGTGTGAAGCGAGTGCCTCGTTGTTCCTGCGTGAGCAGCCAGCCTTGATAGCGCTGTTCTACAACGTCAGCAAACGGAACGAGTTCAGGCATGATGCCGAGCGTATAACGGACCAATGACACTAAATCGACAGTCTTGTTCTTGATGCTGCGGTTGGTCTTGTTGAGCAACTCGTAGGACTTCCAAATAACTGCAGGAGTCCAGTCTTGATGTGGTTTGCGGATTGTTGCTATCAGTTCTTCGAGTTGCTTACGGGTGACACCTGAGTTTTGTGGTCGACTGTAGAGCAACTGCAGTGCGGTGATCTCATCTTTGTTCTCGTCCATGTACTGTTTCCAGTCTTGGATTGTGCGTTCTGCAAGTTCAAGGTTTGGCACTCCACCTGCGAACAGCAACTGGTCTGGAGTTACTTCATCTCTGATGATGTATTTGCTTTGGTGCATCGTCACGATACGGTCTCTGAGGGCTTGTGAGGTCGCAAGTGCCCCTGTTAGCCCTTGCACAAACTCGTGAACTACAGCCTCTTCAGAGGTGCCTTCTGGGGCGTTTTTGGCTGCCTCGGCGAGCGCTTCTGGGTTCACTGAACGCACAAGTTGTTGGGACATTTCTTCGATGGTCACACCTGCGAGCGCTTCGATTTCGTTGCGCTCTGATGCGGTCATTCGTAGTCCAAGTTTGGATAGTCGTGATCCAAGTGTTGCTGCGTCGTCTTGGGTGAGTTCTCGTGCTGCTGTTTTCTTGAGCAGAGATTCGAGTGATGCGGTTTTGACTCGATCGGTCACGGTTACATCGACGAAGTCGTGTTCGGTTACTCCGATTGCGTCAACGATAACGAAGCGTTCTTTGTGAACGCCTTGTTCGGTGACTGCTTGGAAATCGGAGTCGGTGATACTGCGAGCGCCTCGACCCTTCATCTGCTCGAAGTAGGTGCCTGAGCGCACGTCACGCATAAAGAGGACGCATTCAAGAGGTTTCACATCAGTACCTGTGGCAACCATGTCGACAGTTACTGCAATGCGAAGTTCGGGTGATGTTCGAAGTCGGTTGATTAGGTCTGCTGGGTCTTTTGCCGTGTATGTGATCTTGGCTGCGAAGCCGTCGCCCTTATGGAAAACTTCTCGCACGATTCGAACGATTGTTTCTGCGTGTGCGTCGCTTTTGGCGAAGATCAGAGTCTTTGGGACGACTGTTCTTTTTTCGCCCTTGTCGTTTAGTTCAGGGAAGATCTCAGTGAATAGTCGGTCACGGAATGTTTCAAGGACTAGTCGGATGTGGTTTGGGCTCTCGATGGCGATGCCCTGATCTGTTGGTTTCCAGTCGAGGTCTTCTTCGACTTCGAGTTCTTTTTGTTCCCTGGTGCGCTTGTCGATTGCTGGAATAACCGTTCCAGCCTCGATCAGACCACCTTCTTCACCGATCTGTGTCTTGATTCGGTAGATGTCGAAGCCGACGTTCACTTCGTCTGCTACCGACTCCTGGTAGGTGTATTCGCTGACTAGGTTCTGTTCGAAGAATGCGAGAGTTTGTTTGGTTGGGGTTGCGGTGAGTCCTACGATTTGAGCATCGAAGTATTCGAGCACCTTACGCCACTGCCCGTAGATGCTTCTGTGGCATTCGTCCACAATGATTAGGTCGAAGGTTTCAGGCGGGAACTTCTCGGAGTAAACCGCTTCTACTTCACCGTTGACCGATGGGTCATCAATGTCTGGCGAGTAACCCTCTGGTAGCGGTTCGCCTTTTAGTCCAGCCCAGACTCGTTGAATCGTGGACACTACGACCTTGGTTGAGTCTGCTGCGCCGCTGGCAGTTAGTTGCTCGACAGGATAGATTGCTGTGAACTTGCGACCGTCATCTGGAGTGTCCCAGTTCTTGAACTCCCGCACAGTCTGTTCACCCAGGTTGTTGCGATCCACAAGAAAAAGGACACGTTTGAATCCACCGAACTTGAGCAGGCGATAGATCTCGGTGACCGCCATGCGAGTCTTGCCCGCACCAGTCGCCATCTGCACAAGAGCACGACGTCTGCCATCGGTTTGCAACCAGTGTTCGATGTTGTGAATCGCACGCTCTGACGCAGGTCTTAGGTCATACTGATCCGTCATCGGCATGTTTTGAATCTGAGAACGCCAGCCACCCTTACCTGTTACTGGATCTTCTGCTCTGATCATCGCCTCAAGAGCGCTTGGGCGTTGAAAGTTGAAGATTCGACGTGAAGTTGGTTCAGGATCGAAATGGTTCGAGAAGTAAAGTTCTGTCGAGGATGCCTCATAGACGAACGGCAACAAGCCGTTAGCCAAAACTGCATTTAGTTTCTGCCCTGGAGTGAGGCTAGAGGCGTAACGCATTGCCTGGAGGTGCACCTCAGCGAGCGTGGTGCCAGCAGGCTTGGCTTCGATTACTCCGACGATCTTCTGATTTAGATACAGGAGGTAGTCAACTCGACCGTCACCCATAGGCACTTCACGAACTGCAACACCTGGACCAGCAGATAGGTTCATTTCTGCACGGTCCTGGATCATCCAACCCGCTAGACGCAGGTCAGCATCAATCTTCTGGCGTGCATGCGCCTCTGCTGGTAAGCCCCCGCTGTTCATAAGTTCAAGAATACCCTGAGGCTTATTCGCATCTCAGTCGCCGAGCGGGAGCCAGAGGTGCAGTTTCGACTACTGCCAGATTCTTGAGCGAAATGCCTGGGACTAAGACCAGGTCAAACAGTCACCTTTCGTCCAGTTAGCAGGTAGAAACGTTCGTTTTCGTCCCACTGCGTCCAACTTCAGAAAATCACCTGCCACTGTTATTAGAAGGTTTGTGCGAGATTATGCTTTTGGGCAGCGAACGCTGTTCACTGTTATCAGGTCTGCCTATGATTCGATGCGCTTTATGTAGCGCAGCAACTGATTCTGAGTAACCCGTCTAGCGCCACCGATCTTTGCGCTCTCAAGTTCGCCAGTGCCAATCAGCACATAGACCTGGCTGCGTGAGCAACTTAGGATTTCACCCACTTGCTTCACCGTGAATGCCAGCGGCACTCCAATCTCAATGTCCATTGCAGTCCTTACTCTTAGCCTCCTGTATTCAGGATCTCAATAAAGTCCTTGGCTGTCAGCATGAACTCAAACTAAGGTTTCAGATCGACTACCCGCCCTGCGAAGATGTCTGCGACTTGGGTTGCAGCACCCATCGCCTCTAACGGCAGACCTGGGATGAGACCTAGTTTCTTTGCGATTGCTCCATACTTGCGATGCGCTGATTCCGTAATCTCATCGGCAAAACCCAACTGGTGCTTACCTAGATACCCCAGAAGACCTGTTTTATCGCCAGGTGACAGGTGCTGGATTGCCTTGGCTGTGGTGCCAGGCTCTGCGAAAGTCACATTCCAACGGCAATCGTTCCAACGCTCTTCAATAGCCTTCCAAACACTTTCTGATGTGACATCGGATAAGCGACGCAGGTTGAACTTGTCCAGACGATCACTCTGAAGTTGTGTTTCGAAGCGGAAGCATGTCCCCTGCGTTTCTGCCAGAATCTCGTCGGCATCGTGCAGCGAAAGTTCTACATCCTTGTCATACACACGCTCCTGCCCAACCGTTTTGGTCTTATTGACCACACCCCAACCATCGACCCCAGACTCGTACACATACTTTGTTTTCTTGTTACGAGGGGTGGCTGCTTCGATTGCTTTCTTGAAGCGAAATGGGTCAGAAATGTATAGGTTTCGGGCGCAGTCCAGGCGTGAAATCCATACCTTATCTGCCCAGGTCGGGTCACGAGAGATTGTTCCTTGCTCGTCTAAATGGTCAAAAGCAGGGGAAAAGTGCTCGTAGCACTCGTCCAACAGTTTTCCCACGAGTGGCTGAAGCGCATCCGCAGGAAGGATCGACTTGCTCTTCCCGTATAGGGCGGTAGAAGGGTTGAACCGCATGTAAAGGCGCATCGAGTCGATGTAGATCTTGGTTTCGACGGTTGTTTCACCAAATGGGATCTTGGCGTAACAGCAGTCATAGACAACTTCAGGATCTGGCACTTTTCCGTTGTGGTTCACAGTCCAGATAGGGGAGGAGAGATCAATAGAAGAGGGATCCAGATCTACACGTAGATTGACCCAATCTGTTCCATGGTCTACATCGTCGGGAACAATGACTGGTGATTTAGTAGGGCTAGTAATCCAGCCTGTCAGTAAAGGATTCTTGGTGTTTTTTGGCACAGTGCTCCAGGTAGGTCAGCATCACAAATGAATGGGATGCGAAGACCTCCTGAGGCTGGATCGCCACGGATTCACTACTCCGACTTTGCACGCAGATTTACGCTTACCTCAGACCCTTCTACGGGTTCTTCACTGGTTGGGACTGGTTACCCTGTGTGCGACTGCGCTCGGCATTTTGGTTCAGTTACTACTTCAATCTAACTACTGCCGTAACTGCCATGCAAGGGCTGCTCGCTATAGGCGAAAAGAATGCTTTGAACGACTAGTGATCACCCAAGTAGCCATCAAGGGCATCGACGAACTTCTCATTCAGGACCTGCACATAAGGTGCATAAACGCTTTTCGTGATCTCTGTTCCTGTGTGACCAAAAGCCTGGGAAATCCAGTCCAAGGACGCCCCCGCTTCTAGCGCCAAAACTGCGGTTGTGTGCCGAATGTCATGGATTCTTATGTATCGCAGTTCGTTGGCTCTAACGAAGGTTTTGAATGCCTTTAGGCTGTTCGCCTGGCTAACAGATGTGCCGATGCTGCTCGTGAATACATAATCCGTTTCCAGCCATCCACTGCCAGCCTGCACCCGCCGAATGCTTTGAAACATCTTGTGCCTCTCTATAGCAGCCATGTTTTGCTCAGAAAGGTGCAGGGTTCGTCGGCTTGCCGCCGTTTTCGGAGGGTTTGCGACTGATCTAACGTGCCCACTTCCGTCGGGGTTTACTGTTCTTAGGTCAGTCAGCGTCTGAGTCACAGAGAGTGTGCGGTTCTCAAGATCTATCGAAGACCAGGTTAACCCTAAAAGTTCTCCATGGCGCAATCCAAGGAAGACAGCCAAATGGATAAAGAGGTCTAGTTCTGGTGTTTTTCTAGCAGCGGCGAGCGCTTGGATGGTTTCTTGCTTAGACCAGTGGAGTTGAACTTGGCTTACTTCATCAGGTTGACGTTTCAAGGCATCGGTTGACTCCACGGGATTTGAGAGCAACACTCCCTGCCTAACGGCGTAGCGAAAGATTCCGAACAGGATTCTTCTGGCACCGTTTACGGTATTGGTGCTTAGACCTTGGCTTCTTAATTTGGATGTCCATCGTTGGATGTCCACTGGTCGGATTTCGTCGATGTTCTGACCTAGAAAATAAGGCATTAGGTACTGCCTAACCCTGTATTCATAGTCAGCGGCAGTAGTTGCTCTAACTCGCTGGGTCTTTACGTCTCGCACCCAGTGAATGGAGAACGCTTCAAATCTGACGGAAACCTTCTTTTGAAGTTCGCCTTGCAACTTCTTGGCATTTAGAACTCTTCTGAGTTCGATTGCCTCTGCCTTGGTTGCGACAGTTCGCCTTGTCTTACGAAGTTTGCCATCGTCACCCAGACCGAGTGAGATTTCAACTTTCCAAACAATGGTGCCGTTAGGTTTCTTTACTGACCAGATTGCTCCATCGCCATACGCAGATCTAGACCTGGATTTTGATGTTTTTGGCGATGAATCGCTGACCGAATCGCTGACTGACATTGCTACTCCTCTTATTGGGAGTGCTGGTTACGGTGGCAAGAAATGCAAAAAGCCCCGCAGGACGGGGCTTCTGGCTATGAATCTTTTCGTGCGCTTGGAGGGACTCGAACCCCCAACCTTCTGATCCGTAGTCAGATGCTCTATCCATTGAGCTACAAACGCGAGGAGGAAAAGATGAAAGCTTGCTTTCAATCTGTTCCGACGAGCGATTTGCCGAGCCTGAAAGGCGAGGACAAACGCGCATCGCTGATGCGGTGTTTGTGAGGCTTGCTAAAAGCCTGGTTGGAACATCCGTGGCGGAGTCGGAGGGATTTGAACCCTCGAGGGAGATTTAACCTCCCTACCCACTTAGCAGGCGGGCGCACTCGACCGGGCTATGCGACGACTCCTCGGACTGGTCTAGTTTAGTCGAAACTTAGCGTCACCGAAAGCCGGGTTGGAATTGGCGACTTAACCCGAGCAGGTGGTTGTTGCCGCATTGGTGCCGCGAGCCCATTCAGGCAGCGCGGTGGGTGTCGGAGTCGGGGTCGGAGTTGCCGAGGCACCCGGTTTTGTGGTGGCCTTGGAAGTCGGTGCCGGAGTTGCGATCGGCGTAGCGGTTGCGCCACCCTGAGCGACGGCGCCCGAACCGGTGTTTGCCTTATCAATCAGAATTGGCTCGTCATTGACTAGCTTCTGGAAGATTATGTTCGCCTGGTCATAGTTAGGCATTACGCGGCCCGAGTATGGGGCTGGCAAACCGCCGTGCGAAGGAACCTGCAAGAACGTCATCTTGTTGAGGTCGACAGACTTTAGAGCTGTTGCGATGCCGATCATGGTGTTGACATCGGTTAGCGAAGTTGACAGCTGCATGTTTCGCGCGGCCGCTGTGGCAAGGGAGTAAAGCGCGATTGGGTTGCTGAGCACGCCCTCGCTTTTGATTTTGCGAAGGAGCGAGGTCAAGAAAACCTGCTGGTTCGAGATGCGGCTGAGGTCTGAACCATCACCAACGCCGTGACGAGTGCGCAGGAATTGAAGCGCCTGCATGCCCTTTAGGTTGTGAAGGCCGGCATCCAAGTTTAGGAAGGTGTATTGGTCGTGAATCGGGCGAGCGACGCAAACGTCAACGCCGCCGATTGCGTTCGACATCTCGATTACGCCACCGAAATTAATGGTTGCCAAGTATGGAATCTGGAGCCCCGTTAGCTTCTCAATCGTGAGCAGGGTGCAACCGGGGCCGCCGTTTGAGATGGTGGCGTTGATTTGCCCAAGGGCTTGCGGGAGATAACCCGAACCGCCCGAGGTGCTCGGGCAAGCTGGCCACGGAACCAAGAGGTCGCGGGGAAAGCTGAGTGCAACCGCGTTCTTGCGGTCTGCCGAAACGTGGATCAAGATTTCGACGTCGGCCAAGACGCCACTGGATGGACCGAAGATTTTAGGGTCGGTTCCGGCGCGACTATCTGAACCGAGCAGAAGCATGTTGATTGGGCCCTTGAGGTCGGCCGCGGTTACTTTTGGACCCTGGAGTTCGATGCCGTTGGCGCGAATCGAGTTCGTGATGTCCCACACGGTGATGCCGGCGACGGCGATGGTGGCACCGAGAACCGCGGCCAAGCTCTTTACAATAAGCCCGCCAATTGCGCTTCCCTTTGATTGCACACGGATGCGACCGTGACGTGCAAAACCCTTAGGGGCTTTGGTCAGGTCGGCCTTGTTTTTGCGTGCAAATGGATTTTTCATGAACGTCTAGTTTAACCTCGACGGTCGCGGCGGGCTAGCCCTCACAGCAAACTCGGAGAATGCCTCTCGCCCATCCCGGCAAAGAGAAAACCCCAGCCTTGTAGGACTGGGGTTTCATCTGGAGGAAGCGGTGGGATTTGAACCCACGGTAGCTATTAACTACGACAGTTTTCAAGACTGTTCCGTTCGGCCGCTCCGGCACGCTTCCGTGTCTCCAAGTTTAGAGGAAAATCGGCAACCTGTCGACCCGGCAAAAAGCTAGCTGGGTCATGATGATTCCATGAGAGTGATTGCGAAGCCTTGTGAATCTCAGCGGATTAACCTGAGGTGGCGGCATCGTGCACGAAGCGGATGCCCTCGAATGCTGCCAGCACCTGGGCGACACCGTCATCCTCAACCGATGCGGTGACTGCGGTTGCTGCGGCCTTGACCTCATCCGGGCCCTGGCCCATGGCAAACGCCAATCCACCGCCGGCGCGAGCCCACTCAAACATCGAAATGTCATTGCGGCCATCGCC
The DNA here is from genome assembly GCA_947452675.1 of Microbacteriaceae bacterium. Classification (GTDB taxonomy): domain Bacteria; phylum Actinomycetota; class Actinomycetes; order Actinomycetales; family Microbacteriaceae; genus Rhodoluna. The sequence continues at coordinate 54,354 of CANGDL010000002.1, forward strand.
CATCGTGATAACTCGATCGGGTGCGATTCCAAGAGCCTTGCGTTGCGTCTCGAGTGCCGAGGCTTTGCTTATGCCCTCCGGCGAAATATCTAGCCATGCGGTGTAACCAATGGCATAGGAAACAGAGTGCAAACCGACCTCGGCGATCACATCCAGGAAGTCTTCAACCGATTGCCCAGGCGAGAGTACGACGACTCGGCTGACTGGCTCGCCCATAAGGTGTTCGAGTGGCGTCTCAATATTGTTTGCCCCGAGCGCGTATGCAGGGAATGCTTTGTGAAACTTGTAGTCGCCGTTGGCGGTTTCGATGGCAAAGTGTGCCTCTGGCAGGTGCTCGATGAGACGTTTGAGGACCTCGGTTGGGTCGAAAGTTATCACCTCAACCGGTTTGAAACCTCGAGGGTGAGCCGGGTCTACTTCGATGGTCACGGCACCGTTCGAACAAACGCTGAAACCATGGTTGATGCCCACCGAATTAACTACCGGTATGGCGTTCGCCGCACTGCGCCCGGTCGCCACGATTATTTCGTGACCGAGGGCGCGAACTCGCTCGACTTCGGCAACCACGCGAGGCGAAAGATAGCCGTCGTCGTGCACCAGGGTTCCATCGATGTCGATGGCAATTAGCCAGCGGTCATCCCCGGTCGCGATTGGTGTGGTCGACATATCAGGCGTTGCCGTTCGGGCTAGGCGCGAACCTTTGGCTCGATAACTTCGATGCCGCCAAGGTATGGGCGAAGGGCGGCCGGGACACGCACCGAACCATCAGCCTGCTGGTGGGTTTCAAGAATCGCGACCAACCAGCGGGTGGTGGCCAGGGTGCCGTTAAGGGTTGCCGCGGTCTGAGTCTTGCCGTTTTCGTCGCGGTAGCGCACGTTGAGTCGGCGAGCTTGGTAGGTGGTGCAGTTTGAGCTGGAGGTCAGCTCGCGATAGGTCTGCTGCGATGGAACCCAGGCCTCTGAGTCATACTTGCGGGCAGCGCTTGAACCGAGGTCACCTGCTGCGGTGTCGATAACGCGGTATGACAGCTCGCAAGCCTGGAGCATTGCCTCTTCGAGTGCCAGCAACTTGAGGTGCTCATTCTCGGCATCTTCTGGCTTGATGTAACTGAACATTTCAAGCTTGTTGAACTGGTGCACGCGCAGAATTCCGCGGGTGTCTCGGCCAGCCGAACCGGCCTCGCGGCGGTAACACGTGGACCAACCGGCATAGCGCAGCGGCCCAGCCGAAAGATCGATGATTTCGTCGCGGTGGTATCCGGCGAGCGCAACCTCTGATGTGCCCGTCAAGTAAAGGTCGTCGGCCGGCAGGTAGTAGATCTCATCCGAGTGCTCCCCTAAGAACCCGGTTCCGGCCATTACCTCTGGGCGAACCAGGGTCGGGGTGATTAGAGCGGTGAAGTCGTGCTTGCTTGCTAGGTCTAGAGCCATGTTCATCATGGCTAGCTCTAGGCGTGCGCCCCAACCCTTGAGGAAGTAGAAGCGTGAACCCGAAACCTTGACCCCGCGCTCGATGTCGATGATGTCGAGAAGTTCGCCCAGCGCAACGTGGTCGCGAGGTTCGAAATCGAAAGTCTGCTTGGTGCCGACCTCTTTGATTAAGGTGAAGTTCTCTTCGCCACCGGCAGGGATGCCTTCGATGACTACGTTTTCAATCTTCCAGATAAGTTCGTTTAGGTGGACCTCGGCCGCATTGGCGATCTCTAGCGCAGCCTTTACCTTCTCGGCGAGAACTTGTCCGGCCTGGATGAGTGCTGGGCGTTCTTCCTTGGAAGCGCTGCCGACTAGCTTGGCGGCGGCATTCTGCTCGGCACGAAGCGACTCATAGGTTTGCAGGCACTTGCGCCAGTTGGCGTCGGCGGCAACGGCATCGTCAACGATTGATTCATCGTTGCCACGAGCGCGCTGGGATGCCTTAATGGCGTCTGGGTTTTCACGAAGAAGGTTGCTATCAATCACGGGGTTAAGCCTACCCGAGGGGTGGATGCCGCCGCGGATTCGACTTAGGCTAAAGGCATGGGGTCAAAGTCGAAACTTGAACAGCAGCGTAAGCGCGTTGCCGTCATTTTTTACCCAGACAAAATTGCGAGACGCAAGCTCACCGCGGCAATCGAAAGTGCGGTCATGCCACTGGGGTGGGAACCCACTCTGTGGTTTCCAACCTCGGCCGAAGAGCCAGGTGGTCAGCAGACTCTTCAGGCAATCGCCCAGGGGGCAACTCATCTGTTGATTGCCGGTGGCGACGGCACCATCCGTGAAGTGGTTGAAGCCCTCTGCTTGAACCGGCTTGGCCACCGGGTGACTCTGGGCATCCTGCCTGGTGGCACTGGGAACGTTCTTGCTCGAAACCTCAAGATCGACTTGTATGACCTGAAGACCGCCGTTGATAGGGCCATTAATGGCAACCGCCACCCGATTGATCTCGGCCTGGTTCGCATCATTCACGAGGATGGAGCGAGAGCCGAACGTGTGTTTTCTGTAATGGCCGGAATGGGCCTTGACGCAAAGATTTTCGAAAAGACCGACCCAAAACTCAAACGGGCCATCGGTTGGGTCGCCTACATCGAAGGCGGCTTGAAGTCACTTCCGACCCTCTTTGAGCGCATGGACGTATCGGTAGATAACCGCGAACCTCGCAACCTGAAAGTGGTTTCGCTAATCATCGGCAACGTTGGTTGGCTACCGGGTCGAATAACCCTGATGCCGGATGCCAGCTTGGATGACGGCATATTGGACGTTGCCGCCGTTGGCCCTCGCCGGTTTTGGAACTGGATTGATTTTTGGGGTCGAGTGACCTGGCTAGAGCGCCTGCGGGAAAATCGCCAACTACGCCACCTGATTGATCAAACAGCTGATGTGAAAACGCTAGAGAACCTGAGCGGTGCAAAGATTCGAGTTAGTCCGGAGAACCCGGTGTTCATTCAATTAGATGGTGACCCGATGGGAAGCGTGTTGGAGGCCGAATTTGAGGTTCAGCCTAGGGCTGTGACTGTTCGTCTCTAAAACGATTTCGAATGGCATCAAGTTCAATCTTCAAAAGTGACTTCGCTTTTTCTGCCGCCACCTCGGCCGCGGCAACGATTGCTGCAGCCTCAAGTTTTGCTTGTTCGAATAATTCTGCAGACTGAGCTTGAGCCTTTTCTAGAATTTCTTCGGCTTCACGGGTTGCTCGGCCAGAGGCACCCGAGATTCGATCTGCCTCAGCCACGATTGCAGCGGCGTCGATCTTGCCGGTTCGAGTGAGCTGATCGTTGAGCAAGTTGATTTCGGCACGCATTGCGTCGAGTTCTTGATTATTGCGAATCGTGCCGAGACGAGCGCGCGACAGTTCATCCTTGAGCTCTTTAATTCGAGCATCAACCTGATCGCGGTCATAGCCGCGCATCGAAATTTTGAAAATCTCGTCCACTACTTATACGCCGAACCCGTCTCCCCCAAATCTGAGTATGGCGTCTGGGGTTAGCCCCTGTAAAGCAAATTGTTTCTGAATTATTTGTTCAGCGACTTGAACCACTTATCGGCGTCGCCGAATTGTGCGTCAGAATTATTGCCTTCATGGACAGACTTTTCCTTGTCTGCGCGAGGGTATGAACCCAGGTATTGAACCTTTGGGCTGAAACGGTGGAGGCCCTTCAGGGCTTCGGCGATTGCCGCATCCTCGATGTGCCCCTGGGCGTCGACGTTGAAGCGATAGCGACCGAGGCGGTCGCCGATTGGGCGCGACTCGATGCGTGAGAGGTTGACGCCCCGAACAGCAAACTGCTCAAGCAACTCAAGTAGTGCACCGGGACGATCGTTTGGCATCTCGATGATGACCGAGGTCTTGTCGCGACCGGTCGCAGCCGGGGCCTTACCAGCCAGGCCAATCTGAATGAAACGGGTTTGAGCGTTCTTGTATTCGCCAATGTTCTTGGCGATCACCTTGAGGTCATAGTGATTGGTAATCGTCGAGGCCGCGACAGCAGCATTCGCGATTGAGTCGGCATGGAGCAAGCCTGCCGCGGCGGCGGCGGTCGAAGTCGCAGGCAAGTATGAGTGCCCGGCCAGATTGGCAGCCAACCACTTGTGAGTCTGGGCGTAAGCGACCGGGTGGGTCGCGATGGTCAGCACATCCTTGATCGAAACACCAGGGCGCGCGACTAAGTTGAACGAAACGGGCACTAGGTACTCGCCGAAGATGCGAATGCCCTCGGATGCGGCCAGCGCGTCAAGAGTTGCCGAGACGCCACCCTCGATCGAGTTCTCAATCGGGATGACCGCTCGGGCGGAGTGACCCGAGAGCACGTTGTCGATGGCTTCTTGAACATTAGCCACCGGGTGCCAGTTCGCACCCTTGGCCTCAGGCACCTGAGCCAAGGCAAGTTCGGTAAACGTGCCAACCGGACCTAGGTATGAATAGGTCTTCTTGGTTGAACCGTTACGTGATTTCGTAGCCATACATCAAGGTTAACCGCGAAAATAGTCTTATGAGTGAGCGCGCGGGGCAAAAAGCCCAAGAATCTGATCTGGTCAACATCGAAAAGCTGATTGAGGCCTACTTCGAAATCCGCCCGGATGTGACCACCGCAGAGCAGAAGGTGACCTTCGGAACCAGTGGGCACCGCGGCACATCTTTGAACGGCTCCTTCAACGAGCAACACATCGCGGCTATCACCCAGGCGATTGTCGAGTATCGACAGCGCGAGAACATCCATGGCCCGATTTATGTTGGCAAAGACACCCACGCGCTTTCTGGCCCGGCCGAGCAGACCGCTCTCGAGGTGCTCGCCGGTAACGACGTATTGACCATGGTCGATGCCGAGGGTCGCTATGTGCCAACCCCTGCCGTTTCGGTTGCCATCATCAACCACAATGAAGGCAAGCAGCCGGGCGACCGCTCGATGGCCGATGGTCTCGTGATCACACCAAGCCACAACCCACCGACCGATGGCGGTTTCAAATACAACCCTCCCCACGGCGGCCCGGCCGACTCAGACGCCACCAACTGGATTGCCGCACGCGCGAACGAAATCATCCTTGGTGGTCTGCGCGAGGTTAAGCGCGCCGCGCCAAATGCGGTGAAGTTCCACTTCCGCGACAACTACATCGACCAGCTTGGCGACGTTCTGAACATGGATGCGATTCGCGACGCCGGTGTCTCGATAGGTGCCGACCCAATGGGTGGTGCGTCGGTGGATTATTGGGGTGCAATTGGCGAACGCTATGCTCTCAACCTGACAGTGGTGAACCCAAACGTTGACTTCCAGTTTGGCTTCATGACTCTCGACTGGGATGGCAAGATTCGCATGGACTGCTCATCTCCGCACGCCATGGCTTCTCTAATCGAGGGTCGCTCACGATTCGATATCTCGACAGGCAACGACGCGGATGCCGATCGTCACGGCATCGTTACTCGCGACGGCGGGCTCATGAACCCGAACCATTTCTTGGCCGTTGCCATCGACTATCTATGTCGCAACCGTCCGGGCTGGTCTGCCGACGCAGCGATAGGCAAGACCATGGTTTCGTCTTCGATCATCAACCGGGTGGTCGCCGACCTTGGCCGTCGCCTTATCGAGGTTCCGGTTGGTTTCAAGTGGTTCGTACCCGGCCTGATTGACGGCTCGGTGGGTTTCGGTGGCGAAGAGTCAGCGGGCGCATCTTTCTTGCGCCTAAATGGCAAATCTTGGTCCACCGACAAGGATGGTTTGATTCTCGCGCTACTTGCGGCTGAGATCACCGCCGTCACCGGCAAGACACCAACCCAGCGCTATGCCGAGTTGACCGACAAGTTCGGCGCCTCGGTTTATGAGCGGATCGATGCTCCGGCAACTCTCGACCAAAAGAGCAAACTCGGCAAGCTTTCGGCCACTGATGTTTCGGCAACCTCACTGGCCGGCGAGCAGATCACCGGCGTTTTGACCCATGCCCCCGGCAACGGCGCGGCACTGGGTGGCCTAAAGGTTGAGACAGAAAATGCTTGGTTCGCGGCCCGTCCATCTGGCACCGAAAACGTCTACAAGATTTATGCCGAGAGCTTTAGGGGGCAGGCTCACCTGGAGCAGGTTCAGGCCGAGGCCAAGACCTTAGTTGACGGGGTGCTTGGCTAAGCCATCTAGTAGCTGTAACTAGGTGCGGCAGGCAACTGCCAGAACTTTTCGAGCACGGTGATGTTCTTGGATTTCATCTCAGCCGCAAGATTAATGCCAACAAACCTGAAGTGCCAGGGCTCGAATTGGTAGCCGGTGGTTGCCGTTTGGCCAGCGGGGTAACGCAGGATGAAACCGTATTGCCAAGCGTTGGCGGCCAACCATTTGCCGCCCTTGGTCTTTGCGAAGCAAACCTGGATGGTGCAACCCTGACCAAGCGCGCTGACGTCGGCCGCCAAACCGGTCTGGTGTTCTGAATAACCCGGGCGCGCAGCCAAAGCTTCACCAGCTTTCAAACCGAGGCGGGCAACCTGCTTGCTGTGCACACCGACCTGCGTGTTGTAGCTGCGGAATCCGCTGTTCAAAATCAAGGTGCCAATGCCAGCCTTTTTCATACCGGCCTTCATTTTTAAGAATGCATCGGCCGCTGGCTTTGAAAGGTTCACCGAACCGAACTGCGCCGGGGTGTAGGTGATCGGGTTGAGCGGGCGCTGTTTGTTCACCACAACCCACAGGGAACTGCCTTTTACGAGCGAGTATGCGCTCGGATTGAAACAAAAACCACAAGTCTCGGGTGCCGTTGATTCACCTGGCGGTGGCGCCGGTGTTTCTCCAGCCGGAATTGAAACCTCCGGGTTGGGCGATGCAGAAGGCGAAGCAGCCAAAGCCGCCGTTCCAGCGAATGAAAGGCTACCGAAGGCAACGACTCCGGAAATAAACAAAGTCAAGAGGCGGTTGACTGGCATAGAGCCGGATTGGCGTTTAGGCTGGAACATAAGTTCAAGCCTAACTTCGATAGGCATCACATCCGGGGGCAAACTCCCGCGATTCAGTTTTAGAGACAGAAACGGAGCCATCCATGGCACGTGCAGAACGCAAGGCGGCAGCGGCCGCCTCAGCTATTTCGGGTGTAATGACCCACCGACAAATCATGTTGGTCCTGGTCGGCCTGATGTCAGGAATGTTCCTGTCGGCCCTCGACCAGTCCGTGGTTGGTGCTGCAATGCGAACCATCGCCGACGACCTCAAGGGTCTCGAGCTTCAGGCGTGGGTTACCACCGCTTACCTAATTACATCGACCATCACCACTCCAATCTATGGAAAGCTCGGTGATATTCTTGGTCGCCGCCGCCTTTTCATCGTGGCAATCTCGATCTTCATCTTCGGTTCGTTGCTCTGTGGCACTGCCGCTGACATGTTCCAACTTGCAGCTTGGCGTGCGGTTCAGGGAATCGGCGCCGGTGGTCTATTCACCCTGGCGCTAACTGTGCTTGCAGACATCGTTCCGCCGCGTGAGCGTGCGCGCTACCAGGGCATGTTCCTTGGTGTGTTCGCAACCTCGTCGGTGCTCGGCCCAATCATCGGTGGTCTTTTTGCTGGTGCAAACCAGATCCTTTGGATCAGCGGCTGGCGCTGGGTGTTCCTAATCAACCTACCAATCGGCATAGTTGCCCTATTCATGGTGGTCTCGTTCCTTCACGTGCCACACACCCCTAAGAAGCACCGCATCGACTGGCTTGGCGCAATGACCATCGTTATCGCCGTTGTGCCATTGCTTCTAGTTGCCGAGAACGGCCGCGGTTGGGGCTGGGGCAGTACCGAATCAATCGCCATGTATGTAACTGGTGGCGTCGGCATCATCTTGTTCATCCTTGCTGAGCGCGCTGCAAAGCATGAGGCGCTTTTGCCACTAAGCCTGTTCAAGTCACGCACCTTCTCTATGGCGACCATCCTTGGTGTCATTGTCGGTGTTGGCATGTTCGGTGGAATGATGACCCTTCCGCTGCTGCTGCAGATCGTGATGGGTGCAACCCCGACTCAGGCCGGCTTCATGATGCTTCCTATGGTTGCCGGCATGATGACCGCAACGATCATCTCCGGTCAGATCACCAGCAAGACCGGAAAGTACAAGATCTTCATGGTCATCGGTCCAACCCTGTTGGCCCTTGGTTACTTCTACTTGACTAGCTTCAACGCCGACACTCAGTATTGGCAGGCATCGATCGGCATGATCTTGATCGGACTTGGTCTAGGTCAGCTAATGCAGACCCTGACCCTAGCTGCTCAGAACTCGGTGCCGGCATCGGAGGTAGGCGTTGCAACCGCATCGGCCACCTTCTTCCGTCAGATGGGTGGAACTCTCGGTGTTGCCGTATTCATCTCGATTCTGTTCAACAACCTTGCCGACACCATCCCAGCCGCCTTCAAGCGCGCGGATGTTCAGGCTGGCCTAAAGTCGGCTCTTGCCGACCCGAAGGTGCTTCAGGATCCAAACAACGCGGTCTTCCTAAAGGGTCTGCAGAGTGGCAACATGGCAGATCTTGCGGGCAAGTTGAACACCGACTCATCGTTCCTAAACAAGCTTGACCCGCGTTTGGCTCGTCCATTCCTTGTTGGTTTTGCTGACGCCGGAGTGACCGTTTTCACCATCGCTGGAGTTGTTGTGGCGGTTGCGATCGTTATCGCGATTTTCACCAAGGCGCCGGCGCTTCGCACCAAGTCAGCGGTTCAGGAAGCAGCGGCTGCCGCAGCTCACTAAACGAATTCGACAGCTATTCCCAAAGCCCCGAAACGGTCGCGCATCACGGCGATTGATTCGGGGTTTTGGTCTACCAGGATGAACCTGCGGTCGAGCTCTGCCGCCGCAGCGCCGGTGGTTCCCGAGCCGCCAAAGAAGTCGATAACCGTGTCGCCCGGGCGCGACGAGGCCTGGATGATTCTGCGCAGAACGCCCAATGGTTTCTGGGTTGGATAGCCGGTTTTTTCTTTGCCGGTTGGTGAAACGATGGTGTGCCACCACACGTCAGTTGGCAACTTGCCCTTCTCAACCTTTTCGGGAGTGACTAGGCCTGGCGCCATATAAGGCTCGCGATCGACTTCGCTCGAGTTGAAGAAATATTTGGTCGGGTTCTTCACGTAAACCAGGATGGTGTCATGCTTAGCCGGCCAACGGTTCTTGCTCTTGCCGCCATAGTCGTAAGCCCAGATGATTTCGTTCAAGAAGCAGTCGCGGCCGAACAGTGCGTCGAGCAACACTTTGGCATAGTGAGATTCTCGGTAGTCGAGGTGCAAATAGAGAGTGCCGGTTTCGTTTAGTAGGCGCCAAGCCTCTTCTAGTCTCGGTTCGAGAAAAGCCCAGTAGTCGGCAAATTCGTCGTCATAGCTCAAAACGGTTTGGCGAACAGTTTCATAGTGGCGGCCCTTAAACCCGACTCGACCGCCCTCGGTCACGCGAGTGGTGGTGGCGGTGCCACGGCTCTGAGTGCGGCCGGTGTTGAATGGTGGGTCGATGTATATGAGTTGAGCCGATTCGGATGGCATAGATTTGAGTACGGCAAGGTTGTCTCCGAAGAAGACTTTGTTCACATTTGCCGGCACAGAAAGAGATTAACAGTATGGGCGCAGAAATCACCGAGGCTCCAGTGGTAAAGCACAACACCGCTGAGCACCGTTATGAGATTTGGTTGGGCGATGACATGGCCGGCGAGTTGGATTATTCACTAATGCTTGGCGAGATTCACTTTGTGCACACCGGCGTGCACCCGGCTCATCAGGGCAAAAACCTTGCTGCTATCTTGACCCGCGAGGCACTTGCCGACGTTCGTGCGCAGGGCAAGAACAAGGTCGTTCCGGTGTGTTCATACACCGTGCGTTACATGGAGAAGCATCCAGAAACCCAAGACCTACTAAAGAACCCAATCGACGAGGCCGCGGCGGCCTGCCGGCTGCCGAACGTGGCAAAAGCCTCCGAGAAGCTTGGCCTAACTCCGCCTTCCAACTAGAGGCGCGAATCGATCCATTCGACTAGGTCGTTGATTACCTCATCCTTGTTGGTTTCGTTGAAAACCTCGTGGCGCCCACCGTCATAAATGATCAATTCGAGATCTGACAAGCCTGCGCGTTTATATGCGTTCAAGAGCATCACGTTGCCCTTTTCGCCACCGATGGCATCATCGCTACCGGCCATGAGCAAAATTGGAATATCGGCCGGCATTTTGCGTGTCGGGACGCCCAGCAGACTGAGCACATTGGCAACGCCGAAAACACCGATTGCAGTTTCGCCGAAATTCAAAGGGTCGGCGCGGAATTTCTTGCCAACCTCGAGGTCACGGCTCAGCCACTCGCCACCGCTAATCTCGACACCCGTCTTCTTGGCCTCGGCCTGATACCTTTTGTTGAAGCCGCCGCTCGGCAAAATGCCCGGCAGAAGTAAGGTCGACCCGGTTAGCACGGCAAGGTCATACTCGTCTGAGAACTTGTTGAGGGTGCGCTGCACAATCATCGAACCCCAGCTGTGACCCAGGAGAACCAGCTGTGTTTCAGGGTGCTCACCTCGGATCAGGTGGCTGAGCTGGCGCACAGCCGCGAAGGTAGCAGGCATTCCGCCCGGGCCGAGATTTCCCTGCTGCTTGATGAAACCCTTTTCGCGCATATTGACACCGGTTGCTCCGTGGCCTCGGTGGTCATCCGCGAAGACGCTGAAGCCCGCCTTGTTGAGCGCTTCAGCAACGTGGTCATAACGTCGACCATGCTCACCTAATCCGTGTGCAATTTGCACGATGGCCTTCGGCTTGGCCACTGGCCACTCAAAGAAAGTGATGTCCACTCCGTGAGAGTCGGTGAAGGTGCGAATCAGTGGCAACTTTGTCATGGCTACAGGTTAGCGGTTAGGCCTCTCTGGTGATCTCGACCGTCACGAAAAGTTCCGATTCGCTTGCCCCGGCATACACGCCTCGGAGCGGCGCAACGTCGTCATAATCGCGTCCACTGCCAACCACTATGTGACGTTCGCCAATCTCGATGTCGTTCGTTGGGTCGTAGGCAAACCATGACCCTGCCCACCATTCGACCCAGGCGTGTGACTCACCAACAACCCGCTCGCCAACCTTGGGCTCAACATGTGGATGCAAATATCCAGAGACATATCGAGCAGGGATGCCCGCGGCACGCAATGCCCCAAGAGTCAGGTGCGCATAATCCTGACACACGCCAATCTTGGCGGACCAGGCTTCGGTTGCCACGGAGTGCACTCCGGTAACTCCATGCTTGTAGGTCATTGCACCGAATACTTTGGCGCAGATCTCAAGGGCGGTTTGATGTGGTCCGTGCTTCTCTGAAGTCTTCTTAGCGAACTTCGAAAGTTCTGCCGGCGGCTGGGTACGGCGGGTTTGCCCGATAGCATCGGTCAACTCCAAGCTGCTGGCAATTTCGGGCGCGAGGTCATCCCAATTGAGCCCTGGTGCGGAGCGAATCGAATCGCGAATTTCGACCAAAGATGTGGCGTGAATCGTGAGCTCGCTGTGAGGTTCGAGAATTTCAAACTGCACCGCGCGTGACTTGAAATAGTCAAAGTACTCGTGTGATGAACCGTGCGGCTGAATGTCCAATTTGCTCGAGATCACGAACTGGCGATCATCCCTGGCCGGCAACAAACGCGCCTCATTGTAGGAGGCGCTTACTTCTCGGCTGTATTTGAAACCGGTTGTGTGCTTTACCCGATAGCGACTCATGAGATCTCACCGACCCAGGTTGGCATTACATTCGCTGGGAAGTAGCGGTTACCGATCGCCTCAGAAATTTGACTGACACCATTCTGCAACCCAATCATTTCTTGAGTGAGATTGGCGAGGATGTCTGGTGCCGAACGAAACTCAAGGTTTGTGCGAATCTGAGCCGCCAATCGAAGCGAAGCGTCACTAGTGCCCACGCGGTCAGAACTCGGTGCCAAGTCGTTTAAGCAGCGCTCGGCACGCGAAAGCGCGAATGTCACCGAACGCGGGAAGATGCGGTCGAGCAACAAGAACTCCGCGGCGTTCGTCGCCGAGGGCACGCCACGATAGGTGCGCAAATAGGCCTCGTAGGCGCCGCAACTGCGCAAAATCGTGGTCCAGGATGGGCCGCTCGCCTCAGTCAACTCCGAAGTTGCCAGAAGTCGCGCGGTCATGTCCACGCGCTCAAGTGAACGGCCGAGAGTGAAGAAAGTCCACGCCTCATCACGCGAGGTTGAACTTTCTACGATGCCAACTGCCAATGCGGTTCGCTCTCGCACCCATCCAAAGAAATCGTGTGCGCGCTCGATGGAGACCTTACGGGGCATCCGTGATCGAGTGGTGTTTAGGCACTCCCACAGTTCGGTCGAAACGATCTCGCGCACGCGACGAGCGTTCTCACGAGCCGAAGTCAGAGACGACGCAATTGACGCTTGCTCGTTTCGGTCAACCGACAAGATGTTTAGCAAGTCATGGCGGGTTAGCTGGTGTGGAAAAACCGACTCGGAACCAATCACCGAGAGCAACGAGCGGCACGCGGTATCTTCATCGACCCACGGGTCTTCGAGCAAAAGCTGCAGGTGCACGTCAAGCAGACGAGCGGTGCCATCGGCGCGCTCAACATAGCGACCAATCCAAAACAGTGATTCTGCGATGCGACTAAGCATTATTTAGAGCCTCCCTGTGCGAGTGGTGGCAGGGCTGCGCCGGCCGATTGTTGCTGTTGCTGTTGCTGAATCTGGAAACCGGCACCCGAGTTATCGTGCTGCTGCGAACCGAAGCCCGAGTCGGCTGAGGTTTGGCCAGCAACAATCGATGAAACGGTCGAGTTAGTTGGCATGAACTGACGAACCGTTGAACGGTCACTACCCACGATCCAAGTGTCTTTCGAACCGCCGCCCTGGGATGAGTTCACGACCAGCTCACCTTCTGGCAATGCAACGCGGGTTAGGCCACCGGGTAGAACCCAAATGTCGTTTCCGCTGTTGACAGCAAATGGACGAAGGTCCGCGTGGCGAGGTCGAAGCCCTCCCTCTACCAAAGTTGGGATGGTTGAGAACTGCACCACCGGCTGAGCAATCCAACCGCGAGGGTCCTTGATGAGCCGCTTTCGCAAATCGTCCAGCTCTTTCTTGGACGCGGCAGGGCCAACCACGAGACCCTTGCCACCCGAGCCATCGACCGGCTTGACCACTAGTTCATCCAGGCGATCTAGCACCTCTTCTAGGCTGCCCTCTTCTTCGAGGCGCCAGGTGCGCACATTCTCGATGATTGGCTCTTCACCCAGGTAGTAGCGGGTCAAATCGGGCATGTAGGTGTAGACCAACTTGTCATCGGCCACGCCGTTTCCGACAGCGTTAGCGAGAGTGACATTGCCCTGACGAGCTGCATTTAGGAGACCCGGAGGGCCAAGCACCGAGTCGGCGCGAAAGGCAAGTGGGTCGAGGAACTCGTCATCCACGCGTCGATAAATCACATCGACTCGACGGGCGCCGGCGGTGGTGCGCATGTAAACCTTGCCGTTTGAACAGAAGAGGTCGCGTCCCTCAACGAGCTCAATTCCCATCAAACGCGCAAGCAGTGTGTGCTCGAAGTAGGCACTGTTGTAGACACCGGGCGTGAGCACGACCACGGTCGGGTCTTCGACGCCACCCGGTGCAGCGGCTCGGAGTGCCGCGAGGAGCTTATTCGGATACTCACCAACCGGCTGGATGCGCATCTGCTGGAAAAGCTCGGGCAGAGTTTGAGCCATAACGCGACGGTTCGAGATCACATAGCTAACCCCGGATGGCACACGCACATTGTCTTCGAGCACACGCCAGGTGCCGACCTCGTCACGAATCAAGTCGATGCCACTGACCTGAATTCTTACTCCATTCGCTGGGTCGATTCCATGCGCGGCTCTGTGAAAATGCTCTGACGTCGCCACCAACGCAGCCGGAATTACCCCGTCGCGGATGGCGTTCTGCGGGCCGTAGACATCGGCAAGAAATGCTTCGAGGACTCTGACGCGCTGCTTCACTCCCGCATCGAGAACGTTCCATTCGCCGCGTTCGATCACGCGAGGAACGGCGTCGAGCGGGAATGGCCGCTCTTCACCCGCAAAGTCGAAAGTCACGCCCTGGGCTAGGTATGAATCGGCCAATGCCGCGGTTCGGCCAATCAGTTCGTTTTGCGTCATCGCGGCAAGGGCCTCGTGAATCTTCACATAGCTAGGTCGCACCTTGCCAGGCGCAGAAAACATTTCATCGAAGGCTGCCGTTTTTTCCCCAGTTTTGGGTTTGGCAGCGATCGGATACTGATCGAATAATTCACCCATAACTTGAAGTTAGTGGCTAGTTGTTGCGCCCGTGTTTCAAGGATGGGTCAGCGAGGGAACTTAATTTGTAAACAAAACGTGAACTGGAGGGGTCGAAAATAGCCGCCGGTGGAACTTTTCGAAACCACTGAATGAACTGGCGTGCCACGAGACACTTCGCATTTTGTTTACTTTCTAAACTCGGCTTGTGAAGCTAAAAATCAGCGTTATTGGTCTGGGATACCTAGGCGCCACCACCGCAGTTGCCTTTGCCAAGTTGGGTCACGAAGTCATCGGAATCGACTCTGACCTTACGAAACTTGAGAGCCTTGCGGCCGGTCGAGTTCCTTTCTATGAACCCGGCCTAGAAGATGCACTTTTGGAAGTTATCGCCTCGGGAAACCTGCGCTTTAAGACTCAACACGATGAAGAGACCAGCGAGGCCCTGATTCACTTGCTCTGTGTCGGAACGCCGCAATCTAAAACAGGCCTTGGCGCAGACACCACATACCTGTTCAATGCACTCGACGCTTTGGCCCCTTTTCTGAACGAGGATGCACTCGTTGCCGGCAAATCAACCGTTCCGGTTGGCACGGCGGCCGAGCTAGCCAAACATCTCGCCAGCAAGGTCGATTTCCCACCGCACCTAGCCTGGAACCCTGAGTTCTTGCGCGAAGGCACCGCACTCCAAGACAGTTTGTTGCCCGATCGAGTGGTCATCGGCGTAAAAGAAGCATGGGCAGAGAAATTGCTCCGCCTGCTCTATGAACCAATAACGAACCAGGGTGTTCCCCTGCTAGTTGTCGACATTCCGACCGCCGAACTCGTGAAAGTTGCTGCCAATTCATTCCTGGCCACCAAGATTTCTTTCATCAACGCAATGGCTGAAATTGCCGAGGTAGCCGGAGCAGATGCCGTCAAACTCTCGGAAGCAATCGGCATGGATGAGCGCATCGGCAACAAATTCTTGAAGTCGGGAATCGGCTTCGGCGGCGGTTGCTTGCCGAAGGACATCCGTGGTTTCGTGGCCCGAGCCGAGGAGCTAGGGGTTGGTCAAGCGGTGGGGTTCCTCAAAGAGGTCGAGGCCATCAATCTCCGCCGCCGTTCACGCGTGATCGAGCTGGCCCAAGAAGAGCTGGGCGACCTAACCGGTCGTCGCGTGACCATTCTCGGCGCCGCCTTCAAGCCGGAGACCGATGACATTCGCGATTCACCGGCCATGGCCGTCGCCGAACAGTTCTGGATGGCCGGTGCGAAGGTTGTTATTCACGACCCGAAGGCCCTGGAAAATGTTCGCCGGGTCTACCCTCAACTCGAGACCGCGAACGACTTGGACTCGGCCGTGCAAGGAGCCGAGATTGTAGTTTTGACCACCGAGTGGAAGCAATATCGCGAGGCCGACCCGATCTCACTTGGCCGGCACGTGACTAACCGGCTGATTATCGACGGTCGCAACGCCCTGGATGTTTCGGCCTGGCAGGCCGCGAACTGGCAGGTTGTCGCACTCGGCAGAAACCTAGATCGCATCCCGGCCCTGGTCTAAGCCGCGGATTCAAGAATGTCAAAAACTCTGATTCGCAAATATGTGGCAATCGGAGATTCACTCTCCGAAGGCCTAGGCGACTGGGGATTCGAACATGGACGAGAGGGTTGTGGCTGGACTGATCGCCTAGCCGCACTACTCGGCCAAGAGGCAGCCGTTTACGGTCAAGATTTTGAGTATGCCAACCTTGCTATCCGAGGCAGCAAGATGCTCGACATTCTCACCGCGCAGCTCGAGGATGCCCTGGCCATGAAACCCGATCTAGTGACCATTATGGCCGGTTCAAACGACCTAATGAAACCTCGAAGCCAGCATCCGGCACTGCGGGCATTGCTTCGAGGCGCGATCTCTCGCCTACTTGCTTCGGGCTGCCAGGTTGTCGTAGCTAACACCATAAATCCCTTGCACCTCAAAGTCTTTAGCAAGCTAGCCAAGCGGGCCGAAAGCATGACCCGGCTAATAGAAGAAACTGCAGCCGAGTATGGCGTCCCGGTGCTAGATGTTTTCAGAATCGAAAAGTTCAACGACCTCTGTTTCTGGGCCGAAGACATGGTGCACTTCTCGGGTTATGGGCACACGCGCATTGCCAACAAGGCCGCAGAGCTCCTGCAGCTTTCACACCGATTCGAAGAAGAGGAAGAGTTCGAAATGCTCGGACCCGGCCGCAACTTCTTTGAAACCATTCGATGGGTTTGGGTTTATGTTCTACCGTTTATTGGCCGCCGTCTGCGCGGGGCTTCATCGGGCGATGGGCTCGAGCCAAAATATCCACACTGGACAAACTATTCCGATGATGAGTGGCCGCAACTCTACGCAGCTTAGGTAACTCGGTCGCGGCAACCCTGGTCGCCCCTGCCCGAGCGGCCCCGAACCCAAAAGACTCTAGTTAGCGCGGTTCTGCTTAATTCGCTCTCGCAAAAGCTCAATTGGCAAAGGCAGCGAGGACATGATTACGAAGCCGAGCACAAAAAACTCAACGTGATCTTTCACGAACGGAATGTGACCGAGCAAGAATCCCGCGGTCATCACCCCAACGACCCAGGCGAATCCACCGATAATGTTGAGCCTCAAGAAGCGCCTCGAATCAAAATTAGTCATAGCAACCAGCATCGGAATCAAAGCCCGCAGAATCGGCACGAATCTCGCCAGCACAATCGCTCGTGCCCCATAGCGCGTAAAGAAGGACTCGGTTCGCTCGATAGTTTTGTGATTGAAAATCCAGCCATCCTTGCGCTTGAATAAGCGCGGACCAGTCTTTCGCCCGACAAAATAGCCAACTTGCGACCCGGCGATAGCGGCCACCGTCACGATCAACAGGGCCGCCGCAATCGGATAGCTAGTGAGCCAGGTGCCCAGTGCCAGCCCAAGGATGAACAGCAGTGAATCTCCTGGCAAAAATGAGCCGAGGATAGTGGCGGTCTCGAAAAATATGATTGCCGCGACGCCAATAACAGCAAGGTTTCCTAGGTTGCTGATGATGGTTTGCGCATCAAGCCAGTTCACGCCTTCTTGGCCTTTTGCTCGGCTATCGCAGTTTGATAGTGCTGCATCAACTTGTCGTTATTGCGTTCCCAGGTTCTACCCAAAACAGATTCACGAGCCTGTTTCGCGATTCGCTTGCGGAGCGTTGGATCTTCGAGCAGTTTCAACAAACTCTCACGATAAGGGCGCGGTTCATCCGGATTCACCAAGAGGCCGGTGATACCGTGCTCAATAAGGTGCACCGGCCCGCCGCGCGCCGGAGCAATGACAGGCAACTCGCTTGCCTGGGCTTCTTGGATGGTCTGCCCGAATGTCTCTTCGGTTCCAAAGTGAACAAAAACATCGAGAGTTGCATAGGCGTTTGCCAAGGCTTCGCCCTCGAGACGCCCGGTAAAGCTCACCGGCCTTCCGGCAAATTTCTCTTCGAGCGCCGCGCGTTCCGGGCCATCGCCAACCACTAAGAAGTCGACACCTTGCACCCCAAAGAGTTCGGCCATTCTTGAAACCTGTTTTTCGGCTGCCAAGCGACCAACGAAGCCAACCAAGAGGTTGCCGGGCCGAACATACTTGGCTCGAAGCGCCTGAACCTCGAGTGTCTGTTTGCGATCTGGTCGATAAGCATTTAGGTCGATGCCACGGCCCCAGACATCGACCTTGCCGGCGTTGATCGCCGTTAGATTTGCCGCCGACTCTGGGGTGGGTGCGAGGGTGAGAGATGCCTGGCGGTGGATGCTGGCGACGAACTCGTCGACCGCGGGTTTGAGCAGGTCAAGGTTGTAGCGCTGGAGATAGCCAGAAATATCGGTCTGATAGATGGCAATTGCCGGGATGTTTTGGCGCCTAGCAACCCTGAGTGCTTGCCGGCCGAGAGCGAATGGCGCTGCAACGTGAATGACGTCGGGTTTGAATTCCTTGAAAATTCGCTGCATCGCCAAAAGCGGCAACGCCACCGGAAACTGCTTAAAGTGAAAGTGCTTGGTCTTGATAACCCGAAAACCCAGGTGGCTGTCAACCGGCGAGGTTGGAGCGATGATCAAGGCCTCGTGACCCTGTTCGTGAAGGGTGTCAAGCACGCGCAAAACGGAGTTGGTCACGCCATTCAACGATGGCAAAAAAGACTCGGTGACGATTACAACCCGCTTTTTCATGTGTTCAGAATAAGAAATCCGGGTTAGCGGTTGATAAACCGACGCGAACTACTTGGCAAACAGATTTATGAAGCCGTCTGTGGCAGCCAGGTTTCCATCGGCATAGACAAAAAGAGCCTCAAGGTCGTCAATGCGATTTAGGTGAGCAATGGCTCGCTCACCTTCGGCAAAGGCTGCAGTTGCCCAAACATCTGCAGTGACTAGGTCGCGCGCGATAACGCTTACCTGAACAAAATCTTGATTTGGTGCAAGCCCTACGGCCTTTGGGTTCCAGATGTGGTTTCCCCGTTCGGCGGAACCGCTGGTTGCCATCGCCCTGAAAGTTGTTCGGTGGAGATCAACCACGGTCAACACTCCAGCCTCAGGCGCAGCGATTGAAATTGGCTTGCTGATACCCATGCGCCAGTCAATCGCCTCGGTCACACCATCAGAAATCATGATGTCTCCGCCGGCATTCAAGGTGAAATCTGTGATTCCCTGTTCAAGCACGTATTCCGCCGCACGCTCGGCCGCCCAAGTTTTCACAAGACCGGATGGGTCGAACGTGTGCTCAGATGTGAAGGCACTGAACCAGCCATCCGTGGTTTTTTCCCACTGTTCGCAGGCGTTCCAAATCTCATCCACCACCGGCGGGCACGCGGCAACCGAGGTCTCGCCTCGAGCGAGTCTTGAAAGTGGTGACTCAGGCTTATAGAGACTAAAAATTCGATCGGCCTCGTGGAGGATCGCGCACGCTTGGTTCAAGACAATCGAGGTATCGCTGTCGCTCAGCGAACTGCGGCCGTGAAAGCTGAAGCCCGTGCCCATAGCAAGCTCGATGTGCTCGAACTGTTTTGGTTGGTGGCTGACTTCGGTCATTAGCCCAACTTAGTGATTGCGCTGGCTAGCGCAGATTTAAAGGCGTCGGTCGTGTAGGTTGCGCCACCTAGGTTTGCGAAGTTTGTGCTCTGAGCCTTGATCGCATACTGAACCAAGTATGGAAATGCCTGGTCGCGACCATTGCTGGCCGTCGATTGGCCCACGTCGATTGCCGAAATTTTGCCGTTCTTGCGGGTTACCGAAAGTTGAATGGTGCCGAATTGATAAGGAACCGGGTCACTGGTGACGGTCTTGTTCGGCTTAGCGGCGCCTCCAGTTTTGGTGCCGATTGGGGTAACCGCGATGGTTGAGGTGGTCGCCGGGTTTAGGTGGTTATTGACCAACAGACCGCCGGCAATGCTCAACACGCTAAAAACAGTTGCGCCGAGCTTCCACTTGCGTTTGCTTGGTAAAACCGCGTTTGTGTATGGGCTGTTGCCGCTAGAACTTTGCAAGTGCTGACTCCAGAGACTGCTTGAACGCATCGGTGGTGAAGGTTGCGCCACCAAGGTTGCCGAAGCTTGAACCATTGGCCTGCACTGCATATTGAACCAGGTATGGGAAAGCGCCTTGGCGGCCTCCGCTCGCCCCTGCCTGAAGCAGGTTGACCGCGGTGATCTTGCCGTTGGCCTTAGTGACCGATACTTGCACCGTTCCATACCGGTAAGAGATGGATGAGCCGTTCTTGGTGACACTTGCCGAAGCGGCTGGTGCGGCTGGCGTGGAGACCGGAGCTGGGGATGTCACTGCTGGCGACGCAGCCGATGTTGTTGGCTTTGTGCCGCTGGCGCTGTTTGAACCGGTGTTTGTCGATTTGGTGGTTTTGGTATGGGTAGTCGATTTGGTTTTTGACGTTGCAGCCGATGCCGCTGGGGTTGAGGAGGTGACTGGCGTGGTTGAGCTGGTTGGCGTAGAAGAATCGACGGGCGCACTAGTGTTCAGGCTCTCCGAACCTGCAGAAGTGCCAGCAGGAATTGCCGAAGTGCCTGCCGAGCCAGCCCCTGCTCCAGTTGTAAGTGGCGAAGCTGCAGCCGAAAAACCTGAGCTGATTTGGGCTGCTTGGCCGGCCTGATAACCCGCTGCGACAAGACCCAGCGAAAGAATACTAATGAATGACTTGGTACCTTTTCTCACCAGGCGAACTCCTCTGCATGCACCTGGTTTGCTGGGGTTCCAGCGCGAAGCACACTCTTTTCTACGTTGTGCGTCCAACCAGTAGGGCCACAAATAAATACATCTGAATCAACAATCTTTGGTGCGATGTCAGCCAAACGAACCTGGTCTGAGCGACCCGTGCCGTCGGCGTTCATCCAAGATGAATGGTTGGCGCGAGGGCCATCCATGATCTCAAGCTTGAAACCGCGGTGGCGGCAAAGCACCTGGATCTCTTCGAGCAGAGCAGCGTCGGCACGATTGCGAAGGCGATAAATCACAGTCACATCGCCTGGACGAGCGGCCATCGACTCGGCCAGTGCTCGAATCGGCGGAATGCCGATTCCCGAAGCCACCAAGACAACCTTTTCTTTGGTGCGGCGCTCTTCGGTGAAGACACCGTATGGGCCCTCGAGCAAAACCGGGGTTCCAGGCTTGATGTGCTGAAGCAATCCGGTGTCATCGCCGCGGCGACCAATTGTGAAGCGCACGAAACGTGAGTTTGGTGCCGCCGAGATTGAGAATGGGTGAGGGCGCCACCACTGGGTTGGGGTCAGCACACGAAGCATGTAAAACTGGCCTGCCTTTCCCCCCAGTTTGGCGACGTTCTTTCCGGATAGATAAATGGACGAGCTATCGCTCGAAGCAGGAACAACCGACTGAACCTTGAGGCCAACCACGAAGTGGCGAAGCAGCGGTGCAAGAACCCGATACCAAGCCAAGTTGAAGACGACGAATAGATAAAGAGTGACCCAGAAAACGGTCTGAACTGGTTTTCCATGGATGTCGCTGCCGGTTGAGAACTGGTGAGGAACCGCTGCAAGAACAGCGACGTAAGACATGATGTGAACGATGTACCACGCCTCATAGCTCATCTTGCGACGAGCAAAGTTGAGCGAGGTGACGACTACGGCAATCATCAGCGCGAGGCCGATGGTTGCTGTCCACATGTCTGGCACGTTGAAGAAAAGGTTCACCATTTCTGAGACCAGATTCTTGCCATCGGTGATTGCGAAGCTGGTAAGCGAAGCCAAGAAGTGGACAACCACAAAGTAGAGCACCGGTTTGCCAAGCTTTTTGTGGGCAAGGGTAGCGCGGTCGTGACCATAGAATTTGTCGATCCATGGCACACGGGCAATCAAAAGCATGTGGATTAGCAAAAGGTCTGTGCCGACCAATGCGGTTAGACGACTGACAGCGTTCAGTGCACTCGGCACATCATGTATGCCCTTTAGGCCGCCATCGATCAAAAACATCAGGGTTACAGCGAGAACGCTTCCCCACGCAATCGCCTCAATAACATCTTGAGCGCGCTTTAGACGTAGGAATTTCTTGTAGCCCAAACGGACCTTGCCCGTTGGCTTCACGAAAGTTACCTGGTTTGTCATGTCTTCAGTTTTGCGGGCTTACTTGGGAGTTTCCTGTGAACTAACTGCGAACAGAGTGTAAATCTCACCAAGTACTTGGCGCAGGCTCCTTGCCCTTAGGCAATGCCGAGTCTGCGGCCCACCTCTTTACCCATTCGGGTAATACCGGAACCGGACCATACCAGTCATGGGTTACTTCTAGAACTTCGGCCGGCGTGACGATTCCGCGAGATTTCTTCAAGAAACGGATTCGCACGATTCCCTGGGTATAAATCTCTCCGTTGACTACCATTCGCTGATCGAAATAAAAGGCCTGATCATCCCAGCCGATAACCTTCGACTCCATACCGAACTTCTGCCAAGGCATGAGCGATTTTCTAAAGGTGATGGTTTCGGCGACCACCACCGGATACCAGCCAAGCTTCTTCCAATGAGTCCAGGTGCCCGAACGAAGTGCCAGGTCATACCTGCTCAAATCGAAAAGAACCGGGAACTTGCCGTTGTTCATGTGCTGAAAAACGTCAAGGTCACTTGGCCAAACCCTAAAGTTGCGCTTACCGACATCTGACCAGTGCAACTTATCCCGAAACCGCCAACTGACGAGTTCATAGAAGAGGCGCAACCAGAGGTTCATCGACTTACCAAATCTTGACGCGAAGAGCTGGGTCCAACCAGAGCTTGTCCCCCGGCTTCACATCGAAGGCATCATAGAAGGCGTCAATGTTGCGAACGATTTGATTGCAGCGGAATTCTGCCGGCGAGTGCGGATCGGTTGCCAGGCGCTGAATCAGAATTTCATCTCGACCCTTCGTGCGCCAGGCCTGCGCCCAGCTCATGAAGAGGCGCTGGCGGCCGGTAAGGCCATCGATTACGACATCTTCGTTGTCACCCAACATCATTTCGTAGGCCTTGAATGCGATTCCCAAACCACCGAGGTCACCAATGTTTTCACCGATTGTGAGCTCACCATTGACCTTGTGCTCATCGGCCAACTGCGAAGGTGATAGCTCGTTGTACTGACCGATAAGAGCCCCGGTAAGGTTTTCGAAAGCCTCACGGTCTGCATCAGACCACCAAGACTCGAGCTTGCCGTCGCCGTCATACTTGCTGCCCTGGTCGTCGAAACCGTGACCAATTTCATGACCGATCACGCCACCGATGGCACCGAAGTTCACGGCGTCGTCGGTTGAAAGCGAGAAGAAAGGTGGCTGCAGAATTGCGGCCGGGAACACGATCTCGTTGAAGCCCGGGTTGTAATAAGCGTTTACGGTCTGCGGGGTCATGAACCACTCATCGCGGTCGATCGGGCTGCCAATCTTGGCAAGCTCCTTGGCGGCCCCCCAAGCCGCAACGCGGCGGACGTTGCCAACTAGGTCATCACGGCGAATCTCGATTGAGCTATAGTCCTTCCACTTAACCGGGAAGCCGATCTTTGGGGTGAACTTGTCTAGCTTGGTTAGCGCCTTGACCTTGGTTTCTTCGGTCATCCACTCCAACTTGTTGATGCTGTCACGGTAGGCCTCGATCAAATAGCTGACCAACTCATCCATACGAGTTTTGGCTTCTGCAGGGAAGTATTTGTCGACATAGATCTTGCCGATTGCCTCGCCAAGCGAGCCCTCTACCAGCGAGACGGCACGCTTCCAACGCGCGCGGTTCATCGGTGCACCGGTTAACTTGGTTCCATAGAAGTCGAAGCGCTCGTTCACAAACTCATCGCTCAGAAGGCTTGAGGTGGAGCGAATTACCTGCCAGGCCAACCAAAGCTTGATGGTATCGAGATGTTCGTTGTTCCAAAGCTTGCCTAGACCTTCGAAGAAGCTTGGCATGCAAACGTTGAGCTCGGCCAAGACCTTGGCGTCAAACTTCGCTGCGGTTAGCCAAATGGTCCAGTCGAAAGTCGGAGTCAGCGCGTCAAGGTGAGCGCGTGCGGTCAGGTTATAGGTCTTCTCGGCGTCGCGAGTTGCCACATTGTCCCAGTGAATTTTGGCTAGCTCGGTCTCGAAGTGCATGATCTTGTGCGCTCCGGCGAGCGCCTCATCGTCATCCCAACCAGCAAACGTGAGCATCTGCGCGATGTGAGGCACATATGCGTCACGGATTTCGGCATGCTTCTCTTCTCGGTAATAGGCCTCGTCCGGAAGCCCCAAGCCGCCCTGAGCGAGGTTGAGAATGTAACGGTCCGGATTGCCCTCGTCGTTGTCGACCCAAATGCCAAACAGACCTGAAAGGCCTAGGTGCTCATAGGTGCCAAGCAGGTGAGTTGCGTCATCGATTTGACGAACCTGCTCAATAAGTTTTAGATCGGCAGCGATGGGAGCGGCGCCGAGTTCGTTCGCGCGGTCCTCATCCAGGAATGATGCATAGAGATCACCGATCTGCTGGCTCACTCCGGCCTGGGGGTTGGCTGCCGCCTCATCGAGCACCTCGCGAACCGCCGCCTCGGCATCATCTGCGAGCATCGCGAATGCTCCATAAATGGCCTTATCTTCAGGGATGTCCACCTCGGCGAACCACTTGCCATTCACGTGTTGGAAGAGGTCATCCTGGGGACGAATGCTTGCGTTGAGTTCGTTGGCGTCGATGCCTGGGTTCATGCTCATTCCTACATCCTAAATCTCTATTTCGTTCAGAATGGGTCGGGTTTAGAATGAAACTGTGGACCTTCAAAAAATCATCTTGTATTACGGCTTCGCTCCGGTCGCTGACCCGGTTGCGCTGAAGCTTTGGCAGAAGACTCTTTGCGAGTCTCTAGGCCTGAAGGGTCGCATCATCGTCTCTGAGCACGGCATCAATGGAACCCTCGGCGGCGACATGATGGCTCTGAAAAAGTATGTCCGTCAGACTCGCGAGTATCCGGGCTTTGGCAAGATCGACTTCAAGTGGTCGGATGGCACCGGAAATGACTTCCCACGCCTGTCGGTCAAGAACCGCCCGGAACTTGTTGCCTTCAAAGCCCCGGATGAGGTCAAGGTTGACAAATCGGGCGTTACCAACGGTGGAAAGCACCTGAAGCCTGCTCAGGTGAACAAGCTGGTTGAAGAGCGTGGCGACGAGGTCGTCTTCTTCGATGGCCGCAACGCATTCGAGGCCAAGATTGGCAAGTTCAAGAACGCTATTGTGCCTGATGTTGAAACCTCGCACGACTTTATTGCCGAACTTGAGTCGGGCAAGTATGACCACATCAAAGACAAGCCAATCGTCACCTATTGCACCGGTGGAATCCGTTGCGAGATTTTGTCTGCGGTAATGATCAAGCGTGGCTTCAAAGAGGTCTACCAAATTGATGGCGGCATCGTTCGCTATGGAGAAACCTTCAAGGACAAGGGCCTCTGGGAGGGCTCGCTATACATCTTTGATGACCGCATGGTTCAGGACTTCAGCGATGAGGCAGTAGTCATTGGCGAGTGTGAAAACTGTGGTGGCGCAACCAACTCGTTCCGCAACTGTGCAAACGTTGGCTGTAAGGACCTGGTTTTGCTTTGCGACACCTGCTACGCCGACCCGAGCCACTCTGAGCACAAGCCGACCCACACCCGCGGCAAGCGTCACGCTGATCAGGTTGGCTAGGGTTTTCCCTAGTTTTCCGACACGCTTTCGCGTTTTGGCTGGGGGTAACCCTTATTTTTGGACCGGTCTAATATCCGGACAAGGTTGTCTAGTCTGATGACTAGTTCAAACACATTCAAAAAATTCATCTCGATCGGCGCGGCCGCGCTGCTCGCAATTGGCGGCTCGGCATTGCCGGCACAAGCAACCAACACCAACCCTCTAAATGTTACAGTCAGCTCGACTTACGCACCTTCAAGCGGTCAGACCGCTCGCGTTGGCAACTCATTGACCAACCTTGGAGTCAGCACTTTCACCCCTGCCTTCAACGGTTCCGGCGTTCAGTTGTCTAACCTAACCTTCGACGTCGTTTGGTTTGCCTGTGACACAGCTAAGTCAACAATCGCAACTGACACCACAGATGGAACGACACCTTCAGGAACGTTCCGCACCGACTGTCATGTAATCACCGTAGGTGCTCCGACAAACTCCTCCTATGTAATTGATCAGACCTACCTAGGCAAGTACATCGGCGTTTGGACCAAGGCGACCGACTCAGTTTCTGGTGGCTGGGCCGCTTTCTCGAGTGCAACCACTGGGGCCGTTCAGGCCGCACTACCGACCGCGACGACCCACGCGAGCATTGCAACCACAACAGGAACCGCCAACCAAGTTGGAGCCACAATCACAGCAACTGACACTGTCTGGACAAGCGGTTCGGGTTCTGGCAAATGGTATGTCTGCACTAATGGAGGAGCCCCCTCGGTGTTCGTTCCGATGGATTGCAACGCCCTTCAAGTTTCCAGCTCTGACACCTCTGCTGTAACGACTGCCACTTACACAATTCCTTCAATTTTTTACTGTGGTCAGGTTTGTACCGTCGCCGGAGTTAGCTCAACCGGTCGCTACCTACGGTGGGGCTCGGTTAACCAGACAGTTCCTGACCTGTCTGGAACCTACGGTCCTATCACTTCCACCCCAAGCGGCGGAGGCGGCGGCGGAGGCGGAGGCGGAGCCCCGTCATCCGGAACTCTTACGGCGGCACCCTCGACCCCGGTTATTACCAACGGCGTCGCGACCGTGACCCAGGGCACTTGGTCTGGTTCAGTTAGCTTGACCCGCGGTTGGAAGCTTTGCTCAACGGCAAGCACCGCAGCTACAGGTAGCTACTTCGCGAGCCCTCCTCAATTCTCGCCAAGTACTTGCAAATACTTCATCGCTAACCCGATTACAAGCGCGACCTACGGCAGCAGCGACATTATCCAAAGCAACCCTCTAACCGTTCCAGCGACCGTGAACTTGGTCACAAACTGCGTTTCAAGTGGTGGTTCGAGCCTTTGCACCACAACTTCGACCTCTACGACGGGCATGTACCTCGCTTGGTATGAGTTCGACAATGGAGTTTGGGCTATCTCTGCCGCAGTTGACACAGCCGGAACTGTTTCAAACCAAAACAACCAGCAGCAAAATAATCAGCAGCAGAACAGCCAACAGCAACAGAGCGCACCAGAGGCTCCAACCTGGCAAGCCCCAATCGTCAACCAGGTGCCAAACCTGAGCAAGGCGGTCACTACTGCCGGCGGTCAGATCACTCTTAAGGACGACAGCTTCACGGGACTAAAGTCGGTAACCGTTGGTGGCAAACCGGTTAGCGTCACAGTCGGCGCTAACGGTTCGGTCATCATCCCTGTTCCTGCAGGTCAGACCGGCGCAGCCGACCTCACGCTGACATTCGACACCGGAACTATCACCATCATCGACGGCATCAAGTATGTTGCCCCTGTTGATGTTGCTGCAGTTCCAATTCGAGACATCGCGGTGGCAGCTGGCTCGACCAAGGTGACCACTGCCCTTGCCGACCAGATTCGACAGGCTGCATTTGCCAACATGACGAACAACTCGATTCAGTGTGTTGCCTATGCGGCAAATGGGTCAGCGTCTGCAAAGGCAGCAGCTGCGGCGACCGCCACTCAGGCCTGTGCGCTTGCAGTGAAGGCTAACCCTGGTCTTCAGGTAACCGCGGTCAACGTTGTCGTCAACAAGGCCAAGGCTCGCAAGACCGGTGTGGGCATCAAGGTCTATAAGCAAAACTAATCAAATAAAAAACTCCCTCCCGGTGACTCAATTCCGGGAGGGACTTTTTCTTTAACAAAACGGCATAGAGAGACTAGCCGTTGGTCGGTGCTGGGGTTGCGGTGGTTGAAGGAGCCCAACCTGCGCCACCCTTTGGTCCGTCACCATCGTTATCACCGTGACCGTGCCCGCCCTTGGTGCCGTGGCCAAAACCAGGCCCAAATGCAGGGCCGCCAGCAGGTCCATCAAAGGCCGGGGCCTTGAGTGTTGCGTCATAGGCGGTGGTTAGGGGGCCGTTCGCGGTTGCGGTTGCAGCGCCAGCTGAGTCAACAACAATCGTCACAAGCACTGGGGAGGTGCCGGTCTTCGAGTTGTAGACGGCCACGTTGTAGGTGCCCGCTGTCTTTGGGGTCATGAAACCTAGGGTTCCGGTTACTGTGCCATTGGCCAGGGTGGTTGCCTCAAAGTGGGCCGGGTGACCGCCTGTTGTTGGCTGAGTGGTTGGCGCTGTGCCGGTGTAGTCATAGGCGACAAACAAACCAGCGTGTTCAGCGGCCTCGACATCGGTGACAGTTGATGGCACGCCTGTGATGGTTGCGGCCAGAGTTGACTCGACGCCATTGAAACGCGGGGCTCCCTTGTGCTCACCACGAGCACCAGGGGCTCCGAAGGTTGGCGCGGCTGGCGTGGTGCCGGTAGAACTTGCTGACGCCGCCCTAAACGAGTTGTACTTTACTGAGGCAAAAGATGGGGCAGCGAAAGCTGCGCCGGCAAGAACAACTGCGCCGGCTGCGACTGCAGTCAGTTTTAGTGTTTTCTTTTCCATGATGGTTCCTTTCGTTGGATTGCGGATCCATGAACGAATCTAGGCAACTCGAAAACCAGAAGCTTTGAATTTCAGGATGCTGTGAGTGTCTTGGCAGGTGACTCTCAGGTAGGCCCGACAAGGCTGCCCAGCTAACCCCGGTTGTCAGAATGCCCCGATAAACTAGGGCGAGGCAACAGGAAAAGGACAAATTGGGCTTTCTAGAGAACTTTGAGAAGGGCTTGGAGCGCGTGGTCAATGGCGCTTTCAGCAAGACCTTCAAATCTGAGATTCAGCCTGTCGAAATTGCGGCCGCAATCCGTGCCGAAATGGACTCAAAAGCGAGCATTCTAAGCCGCGACCGCATCCTGGCACCAAACACTTTCAGCGTGAGTTTGGCGACCCCCGACTTCAAACGCATGGCAACTCTCGGCGAATCACTCATCAACGAATTAACTGAGCTGACCACGCGCCACGCCTTGAAACAGGGCTTCCAATTTGGTGCCGCACTCGCGATCAAACTCGTCGAGGATGAGACCATGAACATGGGTCAAGTCAATGTCCGCTCGGCAAGCCAAAACACTCAGGTTGAGTGGATGCCGACCCTTGATGTTGCTGGCAAGCGCTTCTTGCTGAATAAATCACACACTTCAGTTGGGCGCGATGCCAGCGCCGACATTCAAATCGATGACAACGGCCTTAGCCGAAAGCACTTTGAAATTATCTGGGATGGAAAAAACGCAGCCGTTCGAGACTTGCGCAGCACAAACGGAACTTCGGTCAACGGCAAAAAGATTGATGAAGTTGCAGTCGCCGACAACACCTTGATTCAAGCTGGTCGCAGTGACTTCACCTTCAGAGTGATTGCGAGAACCATCAGTGAGTGAGTTAGCGCTATTCATCGTTCGACTCGGCTTCGTGGCTGTTCTCTGGATCTTCGTCTTCAGCATCATCTCGGTTATTCGAGCTGACTTATTCGGGCAAAAAGTGGTTAGTCGTGTTGCCGCTGCCAATGCGCCAGAGGTTATCTCGACTCCAGTTGGAAACTCCGCGCCTTTCGCCGGTTCGTCACCGCTGGTAAGCGAACCAACGGGCAGCAGTGCAGTAAAGCTGGTAATCATCGAGGGCGATAAAACTGGTCAACTGGTTCGGCTTGAACGTCGCGAGATCACCATTGGTCGCAGCCCCGACTCAGACCTGATTGTCGATGACGAATATGCCTCAACCCATCACGCAAAGTTGATCCTGATCAACAATGACTGGCTGATTCAAGATTTGAACTCAACCAATGGAACCTACCTAGATGGCAGCCGTGTTGGCACCCCGGCAGTGGTCAAACTAAACACGCCGGTTCGAGTCGGTAAGACCGTTTTCGAGCTGCGAAGTTAGCCAAGACATGGCAATCAAGACCATCAGCTATGCGGCTTCAGACATTGGTCGCGTGCGTTCGAGCAACCAAGATTCTGGCTACGCCGGCTATAACTTGTTCTTCGTTGCCGACGGCATGGGCGGGCACGCAGGGGGAGACATCGCCTCTGCCCTAGTGGCTCAGCGGGTCGCCCAGGCCGATGCAATATATGACTCGGCCGAAAAGGCCGGCGAGATTCTAAAAGACACCATTTGGCAGGCAAACCACGTTCTGCGCGATGCCTGCCAAGAACACCCAGAGCTTTCTGGCATGGGAACAACGTTCTCAGGGATGATCTTGGTCGGCGATAAGGCAACCATTGCCCACATCGGAGATTCAAGAATCTATCGCGCGCGAAATGGCGAGGTAAAACAAATCACCTCCGACCACACGTTCGTTCAGCGTTTGGTTGAAACCGGTCGAATAACAGCAGAAGAAGCCCTGGTCCACCCGCGTCGAAGTGTGCTCATGCGCGTGCTCGGCGACATGGAAGAGTTTCCGGAGATCGACATCGAAACCTACGATGTGTTGCCAGGCGATCGTTGGATGATGTGCTCGGATGGCCTATGCGGCGTAGTTCCAGACAGCGTCATGGATCGCCTAATGCTTTCCAAAATCGACTCGGATGAAGCAACCGAATTATTGGTAGGCGAAGCCCTCGAATTTGGTGCCCCGGACAACGTCACCGTGGTTGTTGTCGACATCGTCGGCCCACGCACTCAAACGGAATTCATTCCTTCGGCTCGATTCGTAGGTTCTGGCGCTAACGATGTGGTCATCGATGACCGCAAGGGTCGACGAATCCTTAAGATCCTCAACCCGCTCAACCTGCCAGATATCATTCTTCGACGCACCGAAGACCCGACCGACTATGTGCCAGAGTCTGACGAATATCTAGAGAAGATTCTGCGAGAAACCCGCACCACCATTCGCTGGCGTTATGTTCGTCAACTGGCCACGGTAATCCTTATAACTGCGGCAATTGCTGCCGGGGTGATCGGCATTTACAACTGGAGTCAAGATCGCTATTACGTGGCTGACCACGGTGGCTACGTGACTATCTACAAGGGCATCAAGGAATCACTGGGCCCGTTGAAGTTCTCGGTTGTCTATAAGACCACGGGTCTTTCGATTGCCGAACTTCCCGAATACCAGCGCTACCTGGTTTCACGTTCGATCACAGCCACCGACCTCAAGGACGCTCAGCGCATCCTCGGTGAACTGACCAAAATGGTGGTGAAAAAATGACCTTCACCAACCTGACCGATGCCATTAACATCCCCAAAATTATTCGGGTTATTCCTCGCAATCGAAACATTGAAGCGTGGTTGTTAGCATTCGCGCTTGGGCTTTTCGCATTTGAGCTAGCTCAGATTCAACTCTCGGTGCTGCAGGTGTTGTGTGCCGATTTCTGGCTCTACTTCGTGCCATTCACTTTGGCGGTGCTTGCCATTCACTTTGTTCTGCGCATCCGCGCGAGCGAGGCTGACTCACTGATCCTGCCGATTGGCGTGGTGCTAAACGGGCTTGGAATCGCCGAGATCTATCGCCTCGATCTCCACACGGTTGCGGTGAAGGGAACGGAGCTTTTCGCTGGCAAGCAGATTGCTTGGACCTGCATTGCGATTGCGGTCGCAGCCGTCGTGGTTATCTTTGTGCCAAGCCACTTATTCTTGCGCCGCTATGTCTACGTGTCGATGTTCGTCGGCGTTGGCCTATTGCTTTCACCAATGCTGCCGGTGATCGGTCGAAGCATTAACGGCGCTCGCCTCTGGATCGGCATTGGGCCTCTGACTTTCCAACCTGGTGAACTGGCCAAGATTGCACTAACCGTCTTCTTCGCGGGCTACCTGGTTACCCGACGCGACTCCCTGGCAATCGTCGGACGCAAAATTTTTGGCGTGCGCATTCCGAGAGCGCGTGAACTCGGCCCGATCATCTCCATCTGGGTTGCCAGCCTCTTAGTCCTTGTGATGCAGCACGACCTCGGCACATCGCTACTTTATTTCGGTCTATTCATCGTGATGATTTATGTGGCCACCGGCAGATCCATCTATGTTGTTGTGGGCCTGACCATGTTCTTCTCTGGCGCGCTGGTTGCCAGCCGAGTCGCCGACTATGTAACTCGACGATTCGATGCCTGGCTCAACCCGTTTGACCAGTCTCACTATGACGCTGTCGGTGGTAGCTATCAGCTGGTTCAGGGCATCTTTGGCTTGGCCCACGGCAACCTGTTGGGCGCCGGTCTAGGCGGTGGATTGCCACACCTTGTTCCACTTGCCGAGAGCGACTTCATCATCGCCTCGCTCGGTGAAGAACTCGGCTTGGTTGGCATGTTTGCCATCCTTGCGCTTTATCTATTGCTGGTTGCTCGCGGCGTCCGCATCGCGTTTATGCACAACGACGACTTCTCTAAACTTCTCGCCGTCGGCTTGTCATTCGTAATTGCCCTGCAGCTGTTCATCGTTATGGGCGGCGTGACCCGCGTGGTTCCTTTGACTGGCCTAACCACTCCGTTGCTTGCGGCGGGCGGCTCATCCTTGATCGCTAACTGGATAATCATCGGCGTTCTTTTGCGAATTTCAGATTCCATGGGCAGCGGCCAACGTGTGATCGGGGCGGTGAACTAATGAATAAAGAACTTCGCCGAGTCAGCCTTGTAATTTTCATGATGTTCTTGACTCTCTTTATCGCGACAACTTCGATTCAGGTCATTTCGGCTGAAACCCTGTCACAGGATCAACGAAACGTGCGTTCTGTTTATGACAGTTACAAGAAGCAACGCGGTTCTCTTCTGATCAACGGCCAGCCGATTGCCTATTCAAAACCTTCTGATGACATCTACCACTACATCCGCACCTATTCGGATCCGATGTACTCGGGTGTGACCGGCTTTTTCTCCAACTACCAGGGCGCCACAGGCTTAGAGTCTGCGATGAATTCATACCTAACCGGTCAGAACTCGGCACAATTTTTCGAGCAGATTAGCGCGTTGTTCTCTGGGAATCCAGTTACCGGCGCTTCGGTCGAACTCACCATTGATCCAGCCGTGCAAAAGGCTGCCTGGGATGGCCTTGGCAACTTGACCGGCGCGGTGGTTGCGATTGAACCAAAGACCGGCAACATTCTTGCCCTGGTTTCCAAGCCTGGCTTTGACGCCAACCTTCTTGCCGTGCACGATGGTGTGCTTTCGACCAAGAATTACAGCGCTCTTTTGAACGCAAAGAGCGAGCCGCTTAAGAATCGTGCAACCACGGAGCTTTATGCCCCTGGTTCGGTATTCAAAATCCTGGTTGCTACCGCGGCAATTGAAAGCGGAAAGTACACCCCAGAAAGCACCTTGCCTAACCCTGTTAAGTTCAAGCTTCCGGGCACCAATGTTTATGTTCAAAATTCGGGCGAGGGCAAATGCGGTGGCAAGGCCACCGTTTCAATCGCCGATGCTCTTCGCTTCTCTTGCAACGTGCCGATGGCCCAGCTTGGCATTCTGCTTGGCCAGGATGCGATTCGCGCGCAGGCCGAAAAGTTTGGCTTTGGAAAATCGATCAAGGTCCCGCTGGCAATCACTCCAAGCGTTTACCCATCGAACATGGATGATGCTCAGACCGGCCTCTCGGCATTCGGTCAGTTTGACGATCGCGTCACGGTGATGCAGGTTGCCATGATGTCGGCAGCGGTTGCCAATGGTGGTCTCGTGATGAAGCCAAACCTGGTTAGAACTGTGCTTTCTTCAAACTTGGCCGCGCTCACCACCCCTTCTCCATCCGAACTTGGGTCGGCGATGAGCTCGGCCACCGCCGCCAAGGTTCGAGACATGATGATAGGTGCGGTTGCCCGGGGTGTCAGTTCGAACGGCCAGATCAAGGGAGTGTCTGTGGCTGGTAAAACCGGTACTGCACAGAACGGCCAGGGCGAGCCTTACACTCTCTGGTTCACAGGCTTCGCTCCAGCCGATAACCCTCAGGTTGCCGTGGCGGTCGTAGTCGCTGATGGCGGCGGCATGGGTCAGGCAGGTCGAGGCAACTCGCTAGCTGCCCCGATTGCCAAGAAGGTCATGGAGGCGGTGTTGCACAAATGAAACCCGAGGTAGATCAGCTTTTCGGCGGTCGCTATAAACTCATCAGCCGCATTGCAATCGGCGGCATGGGTGAGGTTTGGCTTGCCCAGGATGAAGTAATCCTTCGCCAGGTTGCCATCAAAATTTTGAAGCAAGAATACATGGGTGACCCGAGCTTCATTGAGCGATTCCGCATCGAAGCAAAGCACGCTGCGATGGTGAATCACGAAGGCATCGCTAACGTTTTCGACTATGGCGAAGACTCTGGTTGGGCCTTCTTGGTCATGGAGTATGTGCCTGGCGATTCCCTTGCTCGCATTCTCGAGCGTGACAAGGTCTTGCCTGAGACCAAGGTTATGGATATCGTGGCGCAGACGGCCCGTGCACTTTATGCTGCCCACGAGGCTGGCTTGGTGCACCGTGACATTAAGCCGGGCAACCTGCTGATCACTCCCGAGGGTCAGGTGAAGATCACAGACTTCGGCATCGCTCGCGTTGCCGACCAGGTTGGTTTAACCGCTACCGGCCAGGTGATGGGCACGGTTCAATATCTATCGCCCGAGCAAGCGACCGGCAAGCCGGCGACACCGTCGACCGACATTTATTCGTTGGGCATAGTTGCCTATGAATGTCTTGCTGGCAAAAGGCCGTTCGGCGGCGACTCGCAGATGATCATCGCGATGGCTCAGATCAACGACATGCCTCCGGCCCTGCCTGCCGAGCTCGATGAACGCGTACGCAAACTGGTCATGTCTTGTCTGGCCAAGAAGGCGAGCGGGCGCCCAGAGAATGCCCTAATTCTGGCCCAGAGAGCCGAGGCTCTTCTGCCAACTGCGCCTCGCTCACAGGCAGCCACCGAGTTGATTCAGCAGATCAAGCAGGTTACAGATCGCACCACCGAAATTGCCACCCTTACCGACACTGCCCCGCAGCCGACTCAGCCAATCGTCTGGCCCTGGGTTGCGATTATCGTGGTTCTCGGACTGACCGCAATTTCAGTCGTCGTCGCAATAATCATCGGATCGATGACTCCGGTGCCCGTGCCGACCATAACCGTGACACCGTCGACTCAACCATCATGGTCATCCGACACTCCGACCGCTCCCGCTCCAGTGACCGTGCTGCTCGCCGACCTTCAGGGCAGGCCAATCGCAGATGTGCTCACCGACCTAACGGCTAAGGGTCTTGTGGTTGAAGCCGTTGCCGGCGATCCTGTTCCGGTTGATGACCCGAGGTCTATGACGGTCTACAACGCAACACCGTTGGGCAATATGCCGGCCGGCTCCAACATCCGTGTTTTTTACTACGTCCCGCAAAGCACGGATGCAACCCCAACTCCAACGCCAACGCAGTAATTCACAAGGAAAATCTCAGGCTCGATAAGTAGACTGGGAAGCCGGTCGTAAAGACCAAGTCACAACGGAAAGTAGAGCATTAGGTGTCATCAAACCAGCGCGTAATTGCAGGCCGCTATGAGGTAGGAAACCTCATCGGTCGAGGTGGCATGGCCGATGTCTACGAGGGTGTTGACACCCGACTTGGCCGCACCGTTGCGATCAAGCTGCTCAAGGCAGACCTGGCCAACGACCCGAACTTTGAAGCACGCTTCCGTCAAGAAGCCCAGGCTTCGGCCCGCATGGCTCACCCAACCATCGTTCGCGTTTATGACGCGGGCGAAGATGTGACGGTTGATTCAAACGGCAACACCAATCGTCACCCTTTCATCGTCATGGAATACGTCAACGGCAAGCTGCTTCGCGACCTGTTGCACGAACGTCGCTTGACCCTGCAAGAGGCCATCGATTTTGAGACCGGCGTGCTAACCGCGCTGGAGTTCTCACACCGTGCCGGCATCGTGCACCGCGACATCAAGTCGGCAAACGTCATGATCACCGAGGCCGGTCAGGTAAAGGTCATGGATTTTGGTATTGCCCGCGCGGTGTCTGAAAACTCAGCTACCGTTGCCCACACCAGTGGCATCGTTGGCACCGCACAATACTTCTCACCTGAGCAGGCCAAGGGTGAGTCGGTTGACGCGCGAACCGACCTCTATTCAGCCGGTGTTTTGCTTTATGAAATGCTTGCCGGCCGCCCACCATTCAAGGGTGAATCAGCCGTTTCGGTTGCCTACCAGCACGTAAGCGAAGCGGTTGTTCCACCTTCTGAATACGACCCAAACGTTTCAGCTGAGATGGATTCGGTTGTTCTTCGAGCCCTGGCAAAAGACCGCAACGAGCGCTTCCAGTCGGCCGAGGAGTTTCGTGAGCACCTGCTTGCCGCCTATGCCGTAGTTCTTGAAAACACGCCGGCTGAACTGCCAGCACACGCCCTAGCTTTTGAGTCTGAACCAGAGATCGAAACGCCTTCAATTGACCTTCCGGAGCAGTTCCAAGAGGAAATCGAAGAGCAAACCAACGCCGCATTGGCTCCAACCGAGGTTTTGACAACCGGATTCGATGAATTCGACGCACTCTTGGCGTCAGCCGGTGCCGAGCGGGTCGAGAGTACTGAGAAAATCAAGAGCCAGTTCGAGATTCCTCAGGTTCCACTCGAAGAGCGCGCAACCTCGTCTTTCGCGCAGATTCCAGCCGATGAGCCGGCGGTCATCGATAATGGCTCCCGCGTCGATGCTGCCCGCGTCGATGACAGAGCGGCGGCAACCTACACTGAAGGTCCTTCGACCAATCCATTCGCGGAACTTGGTGTTGAACTGCCAACCGCCGCCCAGCCGACTATCAAATACATCCCTAGCGGGCGGCCTAAGGCGAACCTACTTTGGGGTATCGGTTCGGGTGTCGCGGTAGTCCTAATCGGACTCATGGTTTGGTTGTTCACACTGAATGGTTTCAACCTCAACATCAACCCGGGGTCCTCGGGAATCTCAGTTGCAGATGTCACCAACAAGACCTATGACGAGGGTTTCAGCACGCTGACCGGCCAGCACCTGCTGGTCAACAAGGTTTATGAAGCGAACGACACTATCCCACTTGACACCATCATTCGCACTGATCCGCTTGCTGGCACCAAGGTCCCGGATAACACGTCGGTCACTGTTTATGTCTCTTCGGGTAAGACGACCATCAAGGTGCCAAGCAGCCTGATTGGACTTTCTGAGAGCGAGGCGACTGCAGTACTGGTTGCCGCCAAGCTGACACTCGGCACAATTACCCAGGCCAATAGCGCCACCGTTCCTGCGGGTATGGTCGTTGAAACCGACCCAGTGGCAAACGCCGATGTCGCCCAGGGCAGCGTTGTGAACCTTGTGATTTCAAATGGTCAGGTGAACGTGCCTGACGTTCGAAACTTGGCAACCTCAGACGCTCAGAGCAAGATGTCATCCCCGGATGTTGGTCTAACCGTGACCATCGCGGTTCAGGGTGGCACCTGCCCGGCTGGCAAGACTCAGGGAACCATCGTGGTTGACCAGTCGGTCGCACCCGGGCTGGCCCCTCAGGGTTCGGCCGTGATCTTATACGTGGGTTGTAACTAGAGCTTAACCAAAGGCGAAAGCGACTTCGCCCTCTCGGCTGCGCCCTTTAGGCCGATTGACTCTAACCAGTTGCCCAGCATCTGATAACCGCCCTCGGTGAGCACCGACTCGGGGTGATACTGAACACCATAAATTGGCAAGGTCTTGTGCTGCAGCGCCATAATGACGCCACCCTTGGAATTTTGGCCAGGGATGGTTCGAGCCGTAACAATCAGGTCATCCCGCACCGTCGAGTCGACAACTGCTAATGAGTGATAACGGGTTGCAGTGAATGGCTGCGGAACATCTTTGAACACCAGCGAGTTGTCGTGTTGCACCTCGGATGTCTTGCCGTGCATTAGTTCTTCAGCGCTGGTCACGGTTGCACCCATGGCTTCAGCAATTGCCTGGTGACCGAGGCAAACACCGAAAATCGACATGCCACTTTGAAGCGCCAACTTCACGGTTGGTATGCTCAGGCCTGCGTCACCAGGGGTGCCCGGTCCTGGGCTCAAAAGCACCGCGTCATAGTTAGCCAAGAGTGCCGGAAGCTCGGCTTCGGTCACGATGTCGTTGCGCAAAACCTCGGTCTCTGCGCCAAGTTGCTGCAGATAACCGTTTAGCGTGTAAACGAAGCTGTCGTAGTTGTCGAGAACCAAAATCTTTGTCATGTTGATTTAAGCCTACCGTCCCCGTCAATGGCATTAGAATTACCGCATGCCTGAATCATCATCACGTAAGAAGCCTGCAAAGGTTTCAAAGCCTCGCGCGCCAAAGTTGCCGACCGAGAACACCGAAGAGTTGCCTAACCCGGTCTGGTTCAAGCCAGTCATGTTTGGCTTTATGATCCTCGGCCTCGTCTGGATCATCACCTACTATGTGTCGAGCGCACAGTTCCCACTTGGTGCCGGCACCCCGTGGAACCTTCAGAACTGGAACATCCTGATCGGCTTCGGAATCGCCATGGTCGGTTTCATGATGTCTACCCGCTGGAAGTAAACTTTCAAGAATTCAAAAACCGCCCGGTCGTGAGACTTGGGCGGTTTTTCTTTTGGGCAATAGTAAGGCTTGGCAGGCGCTAAAGGCCGAGCAAGTTGGCGCGGAACACGGTCAGCAAAATCAAGACAATGACCACAAGTACTAAGCCGAGGCGTTGGGCTGCTTGCTGAGAAGGCCTTCTCGTGTTGGCGAGAATCAAGGCGACTGCGCCACCGGTAACTAGACCACCGACGTGACCCTGCCAGCTAACGCCGGTCGACAGAAATCCGAAAACCAAGTTGATTGCAATCAACCCAAGCATCTGCCCCGAATTCTGGCCGAGGCTTCTTAGAATCACAAAATATGCTGCCATCAATCCAAAGATTGCGCCGGATGCACCGACGACCCAGCTGTCTGGTGACGCCAACCAAAGCACGCCCACCGAACCGCCGAACAGAGCAATCATATAAAGTGCCGCGAATCTGGCGCGGCCAAGCATAGGTTCCAGAACCTGGCCAAAAATGTATAGCGAATACATGTTCAAAAGAACGTGCAACACATTTGAAGGGTCGTGCACGAACCCGGCTGTGATCATGCGCCATGGTTGAACCGCAGTTATCTGTGGAACATAGGCAAAGAGATCGGTGACGTAGGAACCCGGCATGATCTGAAGCAACCAAAGCGCGATATTGATGCCGATAAGTGTGAGGGTAATAACCGGGCGAGGCCCGGTCTGACGAACCCTTGAGGCGCGGGTGCGCCGGCGGTTCAGTTGGGTAACCGTCCCGCCAGCGTCATCCGGGCACAAGAAACCGACACTTGCTTCAATCTGACACTCAGGGCAGATGAAACGTTCACACCGCTGGCAACGTACGTATGCCTCGCGGTCTGGGTGTCGATAACAGGTCATTAGACCTTTTCGATTGAGATTGACTCGATGATTACGTCGGCTAGTGGCTTGTCGCGGCCGTCGGTGTCGACGCCCTCGATTGCAAGAACAACCTTCTTTGAGTCTTCATCTGCAACCTCACCGAAAACGGTGTGCTTGCCGAACAACCATGTGGTCGGCGCGGTCGTGATGAAGAACTGTGAACCGTTGGTGCCAGGGCCGGCGTTTGCCATTGCAAGTTTGAAAGGCTCGTTGAAGTTCAACTCTGAGTTGATCTCATCGCCGAACTGGTAGCCCGGGCCACCCATACCGGTGCCGGTTGGATCGCCACCCTGCAGCATGAACTGCTTGATAATGCGGTGGAAGATTACGCCGTTGTAGAGCGGCTTACCGGTCTGAACCTCACCGTTGCGAGGGTCGCGCCATTCCTTTGCACCGGTGGCAAGACCTTCGAAGTTCTCGACGGTCTTTGGTGCGTGGTTGCCGAATAGGTTGATTTTGATGGCGCCATGGTTGGTATTGATGGTCGCTACTGAAGTGTGTGCAGTCATGCCTACTATTGTTCCATGGCTAAGAAACTCGACCTGCACGAATTGCTAGAACTGTTGCCCGCTATTAGCGAAATCTGGGATGACGCTACCGCCGGCGCGAAGAAGGCCTCCGTTGCGACTGCGGCTCGTGCCAAGCAGGTTGCGAGTCGAGTCACCAAGCAGCCGAAGAGTCCGCTGTATGGCTGGGCTGCCGTTGGAATTGCCGTTGCCGTGACCGCAGTCATCGCCTATTCGATCTTGAAGCCAGAAGAAGACGAACTCTGGCAAGACGTTCGAACCGAATCTACCGAGGGCTAATACTCGCGATTTTGCTATGAGCCGGGGGCTAGTGCCCACCGAGGCGCTTGCTGAGTTCTGCTCCGGCGGCCTTGAGAGCAACCGCGAGTTCGGCTCTCAACCCCGAATCTGCGTCCTCCGACCTAAAAGTGAGTGCAATCGCTGCGACCGACAGCCCCAGGTGATTCTTGGCTGCCACGGCGATCGAAGAAAAGCCTTCGGTGATGAACCCATCCTCGGCACTAAAACCGGCGGAGGCCTCATCGCGCAGCAAGGCGGTCAGTTCGCGAAGGTTCTTCGGCCCTAGCCCGGTTCGATCGATGAAACTTTTGTTATTCGCGAAGGTTGCGCGGACCTGCGCAGCATCCAAGCCGGCCAGGATGGCGCGACCCGACGCCGTCAAATGCGCAGGCAGGCGAACGCCTACCTCGGTGACCAGAGTGACCGGGCGGTGAGGCACCTCACGGGCCAGGTATAGAAGTTCGGAGCCCTGCAGAATTCCAAGCTGGGCAACCGCCGGCAGTTTGGTCTCGGTTTCACGCACTAACTTGGTGAGCAGCGGCCGGGCCTGCCTCTCGAGTGGGTCGTGGCGCAAGTAAGCCGAACCGAGTTCGAAGGCGCCAACGCCGAGACCCCAACGCTCATCCTCGGGGAAGTGCATGACGAAACCGCTCTCTTGCATCGCGGTTAGCAGGTGATAGGTGGAAGATCGCGGAATGCCAACTCGGGTGGCAATCGCCGCAGCCGGCATCGGCGCACCCGCCTTCGCCAAGGTGCGCAGAATCAACAGCGCTCGGCTGGCTGCTGGCACGTTGGTCATCATCATCCTCAATGGTCTCGTGGGGGGCAAATTCGAATCTCGTATTTCAGACAGTAGCACTAAAAAGCTCGTTGGCAAGCGCCCTTAAAGCCAGTTTTATTGACCTATGACCACTTCAACTCGCGGCCCACTGCACGCCGCCACAGGTTCAAATCTCA
The DNA here is from genome assembly GCA_947452675.1 of Microbacteriaceae bacterium. Taxonomy (GTDB): domain Bacteria; phylum Actinomycetota; class Actinomycetes; order Actinomycetales; family Microbacteriaceae; genus Rhodoluna. The sequence goes on from CANGDL010000002.1 coordinate 95,131, forward strand.
CCGCCAAGGGCTGGGCCCAAGAAGCGGCAATCCGAATGCTGCACAACAACCTTGACCCGGCCGTTGCCGAGCACCCAGAAAACCTAGTGGTTTATGGTGGCACCGGCAAGGCTGCGCGCAACTGGGCGAGCTTCGATGCAATCGTCAAGACCCTGACCAACCTGGATGACGACGAGACCATGCTGGTTCAGTCGGGTAAGCCGGTTGGCGTCTTCCGCACACACGAATGGGCACCGCGCGTGCTTCTGGCCAACTCGAACCTGGTCGGTGACTGGGCCAACTGGCCAGAGTTCCGCCGCCTTGAGCACCTCGGCCTGACCATGTATGGCCAAATGACCGCTGGTTCATGGATCTACATCGGAACCCAGGGAATCTTGCAGGGCACCTATGAGACATTCGCCGCAGTTGCCGAAAAAGACTTCGGTGGCACCCTGGCCGGAACCCTCACCGTGACGGGTGGCTGCGGTGGCATGGGTGGCGCTCAGCCGCTGGCCGTAACCATGAACGAGGGCACCTGCTTGATCATCGATGTCGATGAAACCCGCCTTCGCCGTCGCCTAGCCGACCGCTATCTAGACGAAATCTATGACGACATGGATGTGGCGATCGACCGCGCTGTCCAGGCTAAAAACCAAAAGCTAGCCATCTCAATCGGCCTAGTTGGCAACGCCGCGAGCGTGTTGCCTGAGATGCTTCGCCGTGAGGTTCCGGTTGACATCGTCACCGACCAGACCTCGGCCCACGACCCACTCTTCTACATCCCAGCTGGCATGAAACTTGAAGATGCCGCGCAGGCTCGAATCGATGACCCTGCCGAGTTCACCAAGCGCTCACAAGAGTCGATGGCCCGCCACGTTGAAGCAATGGTTGGCTTCATGGATAAGGGTGCGGTGGTTTTCGACTATGGCAACTCGATTCGTGATGAAGCCCGTCAGGGTGGATACGAGCGGCCGTTCGCCTTCCCTGGCTTTGTCCCTGCATACATTCGCCCACTGTTCTGCGAAGGCAAGGGTCCGTTCCGTTGGGTTGCGCTTTCGGGTGACCCGAAAGACATCTATCGCACCGACCAGGCGATTCTCGAACTGTTCCCTGAAAACAAGCACCTGCACCGCTGGATCAAGATGGCTCAGGAGCGAGTCGAATTCCAGGGCCTACCAGCTCGCATTTGCTGGCTAGGTTATGGCGAGCGCGAAAAGGCTGGTGCCGTGTTCAACGACCTAGTCGCACGCGGCGAGGTTTCGGCACCGATCGTGATCGGTCGCGACCACCTCGACTGTGGTTCGGTTGCCTCGCCTTATCGCGAAACGGAAGCGATGCTTGATGGCTCTGATGCGATTGCCGACTGGCCGATCTTGAACGCCATGCTCAACGTTGCCTCAGGTGCTTCTTGGGTTTCACTCCACCACGGCGGTGGCGTGGGCATGGGTCGATCTATTCACGCTGGCCAGGTTACCGTTGCTGACGGCACCGCTCTTGCTGCTGAAAAGATCAACCGCGTGCTCACTAACGACCCTGGCATGGGTGTCATTCGTCACGTTGACGCCGGCTATGACATTGCTAAAGAAGTGGCCCGTCACAAGCACGTGCACGTGCCGATGCTCGATATCGAATAGGTTCGATTTGTGAGCAGCATCGCCTTTGCCAACATTGGGTCACTCGTCACCAACGACGAGTCGCTCGGCGCAGACGATTCTGCTGACAAAAGAATCGGCGAGCGCTCGCATGCCGGGCTAGTTGTCGAGCATGGTCGCGTAGTTTGGGTTGGCGACAGCGCCGACCTTCCCGCCGCAGATTCGCGCGTCGATGTTGGCGGCCAGGCGGTCATCCCGGGTTTTGTTGATTCACACGCGCACCTGATGTTTGCCGGTGATCGTGCCGCCGAATTTTCAGCCCGCATGGAGGGCAAGGCCTATTCAGCTGGAGGAATCAAGACCACCGTTGCCGCTACCCGTGCAGCGAGCGACGATGAACTAGCCGAGAACCTTCTGAGTTTGATTGCCGAGATGCACGCCAGCGGCATCACAACTTTCGAAACCAAGAGCGGCTATGGATTGTCTGTTGAAGACGAGGTTCGCTTGCTGCGCATCGCCTCAGCCCACACCTCGGAAACCACCTTCCTAGGTGCTCACGTTGTGCCGGCAGAGTTTGCCGAGCGCGGCCCAACGGGTGTCGACGAATACGTTTCATTAGTGACCAACCAAATGCTTTCTGGTGTGGCTGCCCATTCCAAATGGATCGACGTGTTCTGTGACCGCGGTGCCTTCGATGTCGACCAAGCTCGAGAAATTCTTACCGCTGGCATTGCAGCGGGGCTTGCACCGCGCATCCACGCCAATCAACTAAGCAACATCGGGGCAATCGAGCTGGCCGTCGAACTCGACTGTGCCTCTGCCGATCACTGCACCCACCTGAGTGAGCGAGACATTGAACTGTTGGCCAGCTCAAACACCGTGGCCACGCTGCTGCCTGGTGCCGAGTTTTCAACTCGCTCCGCCTATCCAGATGCTCGCCAACTTATCGATGCCGGGGCAACGGTGGCGTTGGCCACCGACTGCAACCCCGGTTCTAGCTACACCACATCTATGCCGTTCTGCATAGCCGTTGCCGTTCGCGAAATGCACATGAGCCCGGCCGAAGCACTTTGGTCGGCAACCGCGGGTGGAGCAGCGGCACTTCGCCGCACCGATGTCGGCCACCTCGGCCTGGGTGCCGCCGCAGATTTTGTCATTCTCAACGCACCATCTCACCAACACCTCGCCTACCGTCCGGGCGTGAACCTAATCGGTCAAACCTGGCGAAACGGCAAACTAATCACCCCATCCGGGCAAATCAAGCAAGGGCACTCACATGACTAACCAGACCGTCAACATCAATTCAGCCGGGATGACCGCAGCCGATGTGATTGCCGTTGCCCGCCACGACGCAAAGATTGTCATTTCGGCAGAGGCTCTCGCCGGCATGGCCAAGACCCGCGCTCACATTGAGTCGCTGGCTAACGGCGAGACTCCGGTCTATGGCATCTCGACCGGCTTTGGTGCGTTGGCCAACCGCCACATCGCAATCGAAGACCGTGTTCAGCTTCAGAAATCGCTAGTGCGTTCGCACGCCGCTGGCATGGGCGCACCGGTTGAGCGCGAGGTGGTTCGCGCATTGATGCTGCTTCGCCTCAAGACTCTGGCAAGTGGTCGCACTGGAGCGCGCCCGGTAGTTGCCGAGACCATGGCTGCCATCCTGAACGCCGGCATCACCCCGTTCGTTCACGAGTATGGCTCACTAGGTTGCTCTGGCGACCTGGCCCCTCTCGCCCACTGTGCTCTTGTGATCATGGGCGAAGGTCGCGCATTCGACGCCAACGGAGTCGAGCGCCCGGTTGCCGCACTGCTTGCCGAAGCCGGCATCACGCCGGTTGAGCTGCGTGAAAAAGAGGGACTCGCCTTAATCAACGGCACCGATGGCATGCTCGGCATGGCAATCCTCGCTATTTCAGACCTTGAGCGGTTGGCCGACTATGCCGACGTTATTGCAGCGATGAGCGTTGAAGGCCTGATGGGCACCGACCAGGTTTTCCGTGCCGAACTACACAATGATCTGCGCCCACACCCAGGCCAGGCAACCAGCGCCGCCAATATGTTCAACGCCATGGCCGGTTCGGGCATTGTTGCCTCTCACCGCGTTGGCGACAACAAGGTGCAAGACGCCTATTCGCTTCGCTGTGCACCGCAGGTGACCGGCGGGCTTCGCGATACCGTAGCCTACGCTTCAATCGTGGCCGGCCGAGAGCTGGCCTCCGCAATCGACAACCCTGTGGTTCTTGAGTCTGGTGAGGTCACCTCAAATGGAAATTTCCACGGGGCACCGGTGGCCTACATTCTCGACTTCCTGGCGATTCCGGCAACCGACCTTGGCTCAATGTCTGAGCGTCGAACCGACCGCATGCTTGATCAGAACCGTTCTTCGGGCCTACCTCCTTTCTTGGCTCACGACGCAGGTGTTGACAGCGGTCTGATGATCGCTCAGTACACCCAAGCTGGCTTAGTCTCAGAAAACAAACGCCTGGCCAACCCGGCTTCCGTCGACAGCATCCCGTCATCGGCAATGCAAGAAGATCATGTGTCGATGGGCTGGCACGCGGGTCGCAAACTTCGCAAGGTTGTGGATAACCTGCGCATGATTTTGGCTGTGGAGTTGACCGCTGCCGCTCGTGCTGTGGAGTTGCGCACACCTCACCAACCCGCGCCGGTTACTGGGGCCTTGATCAAACGTCTTCGCGCTGTTGTTCCAGGCAACGGGCCAGACCGATTCTTGGCTCCGGAGCTTGCCGCAGCCGCAGAACTGCTCAAGCACTAGGTTTAATGCATGACCGCACCCCTCGAAGACGAATTGTGGCCTAGGGCCTCGGCCTGGCTGCGCCCCGTCGATACTGTTCAATTCGGTTCGAATCTGCCCAACTATGACCTTGGTTTGATGGGTATTCCTGCCTACAAGACTTCAATCTCGCCAACCAATGCCCACAGCACGCCGGGCGCAATTCGCGCCGCATTGCAACGTTACTCGACTTATAACTGGTCGATTGACTCAGATGTAGCTGACCTTTCATTCGCTGATTTTGGCGATGTCGCGGAACCGGATTCTGAGGCGGGCGAGGCTCGCACCAGCAAACTCGCTGCCGAAGTGTCGGAACGCTCAGGTTTGGCCATTGGTCTGGGCGGTGACAACTCGGTTACGTTCGCAATGGCGCGCGGGGTATTTGGTGCACACGTTGAAACCGCGGGCCTAATTACGCTAGATGCACACCACGATTTGCGTGACGGCAAAAGCAATGGTTCGCCGGTTCGACGCCTGGTGGACGAACTAGGTCTCGAAGGGCGCCGGATAGTTCAAATCGGCATCGCTGACTTCTCAAATTCGCCGGCCTATGCCGCTCGCGCACTAGCATTCGGCATTTATGTGATTCCGCGATCTGCCATCCGTGATCGCAAGATGGCTGATGTCATGGCTGAGGCCATGTCAATCGCCGGTGCCGCTGGCGGACCAATTCATGTCGACTTTGATGTCGATGTTTGTGATCGAAGCGTTGTGCCAGCCTGTCCGGCGGCTGCACCAGGCGGAATTAGCGCGGATGAGTTCCGCCAACTGGCGTTCGAGGTCGGCCGCTATTCGCAAGTCCGCTCGGTCGACTTCACCGAAATCGATGCCAGCATTGACTCGGCCGATGGGCGAACCGTGAGACTTGCTGCCTTGGGAATTCTCGAACTGGCCGCAGGCCGGCATTCGGCAAACTAAGCCTGACGCGTAATATCCACACTTTTTCCCTCGTACTTTATAAACTTCTTATGTTCCCAAACGGGAACAACATCCCTCGAAGCTGAGGAAACCCCAGGGGAGGTGTTCATGGTGGAAATTTTGGCTACTTATACGGCCGACAAACCTAAGGTCGAACGCCTTGCCGACCATGAGGTTCGAGTAATCATTCACTTTGGCCACACCACGGTCGAGTTAATTGACGCCTGCCTAAAAGACCTAACCACGGCCGAACTCGACGATTTGGTGGACCTTTGGGCCAACCCAGACTGCAAGCGAGAATACCTCGACCTGCCAGAGGGGCTTTTAGTAAGACGAGTCCTCGGGACCACGCCACTCTAAGGCACCTAGCGCCTGAAGTAGCTCTTCGGGTGAAACCTGAAGCGCTTCACAAAGTGAACTTATCTTGCCAGAAGGCAACTGGCGTTCGCCGTGAAAATAGCGGCTGAGCGATGATTTTGGAAAACCGTGACGTTTGGCAAACTCATTCATCGATGCATGACCGAGGTGAGTTATTCGGCTCTGGAACCATAGCCAGCTATCGACACCTTTTTCGGCGTCGTGATTTGGCTCCTGAGACATGTTTTCCTTTTGGTTGATACCCTTAGCAAACTTTACCTAAGTGCTCAGACACCTGTGACCGAAATCATAAAAGCGGTGAGACTTAATTTCTCTCCTCAAGAATTTGGTTGAATGCATTTACGAAAACATCCGGGTTTTGTGCGCCGGACACCCCATATTTGCCGTCGATAACAAAGAACGGCACCCCGCCGATTCCGTATGCGCGCGCCTGGTCGAGATCGGCCTCGAATTCCGGCAAAAACTCCCCCGACTCCAGAACCTTAACCACTTCAGTCCGGTCTAGACCGACATCGGCGGCCAACTGGGCAAGTACATCAATACGACCAACATGGAGCGCCTCAACAAAGTGTGCAGCCATGATGCGCTCCTTCATCTGAACCTGCTTACCCTTTGTCTTGGCATATTGAAGGAGTTGGTGGGCAAGCACAGTGTTGGTCATGTGCATGTGTTCAAAGTCATAGTCCAGGCCCACTTCAGCAGCAATGCCCTTTAGACGTGCAGTCATCGAAATCACCTGCTCGCGTGAAATACCCTTGTGCTGAACCAAGTAGTCGGTTTGGCCACCCTCATAGTCAACTGGCATCTCCGGGTTCAAGAGAAAACTGTGATATTCAACAGTCACCGGGGTCTCAGTGCCTTCGGCAGCAAAAGTTTTGATGGCGGTCTCGAGCTTGCGCTTGCCGATGTAACACCAAGGGCACGCAACATCAGACCAGATGTCTACTTTGATTGGTTCATTCACCTACCTAGACTAAGCCCATGACTGAAAAACGCCGCCGGCCCGTATGGTTGACCCGAAACCTTCTAGCAATTTCTTGGGTTTCCCTGTTGCAGGATGCGGCCAGCGAAATGCTTTACCCGATCATGCCGGTGTTTCTGAACACCGTCCTTGGGGCACCGGCCGCTGTTGTCGGCGCAATCGAGGGCTTCGCCGAAGGCGCCATGTCAATCACGAAACTTTCGAGCGCCTGGATGAACCGCTGGATCCCCCGCAAAGTCATGGTATTCCTTGGTTACGGCGGAGCGGCTCTGGGCAAGCTGATAATCGCTCTTGCCGCAATGTGGCCGGTGGTCATGCTTGGTCGCGTTGTCGATCGCCTCGGCAAGGGAATGCGCTCGGCGGCGCGAGACGCCATCCTGGTTCAGGGCATAGATAAGACTCACCGGGGGCGCGTTATCGGTTTCCACCGAACCGCTGACACCACCGGCGCCGTAATCGGCCCAATTTTGGCCCTAATCTTGCTCTCACTGTTCAATGGCAACATCCGAGATGTGCTCTGGGTCGCTGTGATTCCAGCAGTGCTTTCGACGCTCGCGGTGCTGTTCGTTAAGGACCAAGATCAGGCCAGCAAGCGAATGGTGAAAATAGCCAAAGTCGATCTCAACGCCGATAACACCCAGGTTTTGGCGCCAAAGCTAAAGCGCCTGATCTGGATTCTTTCGTTCTTCGCGCTGGCGAACTTCCCGGATGCGCTGCTGCTCTTGCACCTCAGCCAAGAGGGATGGGCCGTCACCGAAGTGGTCGGAGCATATTTGATTTTCAACATCGCCTACGCCAGCCTGAACTTTCCATTTGGAATGCTCGCCGACCGCCTCAAACCACAGCATGTTTATGCTCTCGGACTGATCTGCTTCGCAATCGCGTATGCGGGTCTAGGCCTCACCAATGACCGGGTTTTGGCCGTAATTATGATCGTAATTTATGGAGGGTTCGCGGCCGCAAACGACGTGGTCGGCAAATCTTGGGTATCTAAATTGGCCGCCGATCACCAGCAGCTCACGGTGCAGTCGCGACTTCAAGGTCTTGGCGGGTTTGGCATCCTGTTTGCAGGAATCTGGGCGGGATCGGCTTGGTCGCTCGGCGCCGGGTTCGGCACCGTGCCGCTGTTGATATCAGGAACTTTTGGCCTGATCGCCGCAGCCGTGCTCTGGCGAATCAAGCTCTAGCTAAGGTTGGCCTCGATTAGGGCCAAGATCTCTGCGTCATCCGGCTTGGTGGTTGGTCTGAAGCGATGAATTTCACCGTTTGGAAGCACTAAAAACTTCTCAAAATTCCACATGATTGGCCCAGCCAAGCCGTGTGCGTCCTTGGTCTTGACTAGCTCTTTGTAGAGCGGGTGGCGACCACGGCCGTTCACCGGGGTCTTCTCGGTCATGGGGAAGGTGACGCCCCAGGTCATTGAGCAATATTCTGCGATATCGTCGCTACTCTTGAGCTCTTGCAAGAACTGCCCCGATGGCACTCCAAGCACGGTGAAGCCTCGCGCGCCATACTTCTTCTGCAACTCCTCGAGCGCTTCATACTGTGGGCTTAGGCCACAGCGAGAGGCAACATTGACCACCAGGATGACCTTGCCGGCGAAATCGGCGAAGTTGGCCTTGGTTCCGTTCAGCATGGTTAGTTCGACATTTGGAATGCTCATGTTTAGCACAACCTAGTTTTTAACGAATTGCTTCCGGCACGACTAGTTGGCCGAATACATCTCGTGCACCGAGACCGGTATTTCGAGCTTGCCCTCGACAAAAGCGTTTATGCGCGCAACAGTCTCGGCACCGTTGTGGATCTGCCAAAGATCGCGGGTCTCCCAGGCTTCAATGAACCAAAGGTGGCCATCGGTCTCTTTGAATAGGTCATAGAAAACGCAGCCGTTTTCCTTGCGCACCTCAACTGCAACTTCGGCCAGCAGGTCGCGCAGCGCCTCGGCAAACTCTGGCTTTGGTTGAAAGATTGCTACTACGTTGCATTGGGTCATGTTGGACTCGCTTTTCTTTTTTAGAACTTGAAGGTGGCCAGGGTAACCGCCAGGGTAAACATGATCGCGGCAATTACGCCATCCAAGACTTTCCAGAACACGGGCTTGGACATGAATCGCGCTGCCGCTTTGGCGCCATAACCGATTCCGGTGAACCAGACCAGGCTCGCCAACATAGCGCCATAGGCGAAGAACCAACGGTTGTCACCAAAGGTGTTGCCAACGCCACCGACGAAAATCACCGTGTCAAGGTAAACGTGCGGATTCAGCAGACTCATCGCCAAGACTGTGGTGATCACCTTGCCGGCAGACTTGCTTTCGACGCCGACGGCATCCAAGGTTTGATTTTTGGTTGCACTGATCAACGACTTAATTCCGAACCAAGTCAGATAGGCCACTCCAAACCAACGGATTACCTCGAGTAACCAGGGCAGGCCCGAGATTACCGCGCCGAGTCCACCGATTCCTAGGGCAATCAGGGAGGCGTCAATGACGGTGCAGATTGCCACCACTATGAAGACGTAACGCTTGGTGAGTCCTTGGCGAATGACAAAAGCGTTCTGCGCACCAATCGCAATGATTAGAGAGAGTCCAGTGAAGAATCCTGGCAGAAAGGCGAACATGGTTTGAAGTTTAGTCGCGAGGTTTAGACCGCGGCCAAACCGCGATGGCGAGCGAACTTGCGCCAAATAGCGCCGACAAGATTCCGCCTTCGGTGATGTTTACCCAAACATACAAGCCAAAGGCAATTGAGGAGACAGCGAGGAGGATTGCGAAGGCTCGATTGCCCTTGCTATAACGGGTTAGCACACTGAGGAGCACCGAGCCGATGCTCAAGCCGGTGAAGCTCATTACGGTGAATAACCCCAGGTACTCGTCTTGCATTTCAGACCTATTTCTTAGAAGCCGGGTGATCGGTGCGCATATAAACCCCACCTTTTTTGAGTTCATCAATCATTTGGTTGAGGCGCTTTGCTCTGATGTCGGGTCGCACAGCACGATCGATCCAGGCAACATAATCGTTGCGCTGATATGGTGGGCGGTGGTCATAGTCGGCTCGAACCGCATTCTCTTCGAGTGCCCGCTTAACATCGGCCGGCATCTCATAGAGCTTGCGACGGAGGTTTCCATTTTTATCGCGCGGCTCCGTGTTTTTCAACTTGCGCTCTGATGTTTAGCGAGAGAACTGAAGCAGAGCTGTAAGAAGCGAGACCAACAGCAGGATTGTAGCAGGCATAATCTCTTTGAACGAGTGGCCTGCACGAGCGTGAGCAGTTACGGCACCAGCGAAGTAGATCGCGAGTCCGATGGAGGCCAATTGGCCAAGGATCGGAACCCAGATACCAATCAACAATCCAAGCGCCGCAGCCAATTCAAGCGCACCGAGCAACGGAATCTGGGAGTCTTTTACACCCACTGATTTGAGGGTCGCAAGGGTTTGCTCCATCTTGGTGAACTTTCCCATCGAAGACATCGTCGAAGCGAGGCCGATGAGAATTGAAAAAATCCAGAGTGCAATAGTCATGTGTTGAGTTTGCCTTACTTCGTGAAATATTTGGTGTCGCCAACGAGAACTGTGTTGTCGGCCGGTGCCGACTCCTCTGCTGCCTTTACGATCTCGGCGGCGAACTCTTCTACGTTATAAAGCTTGCCGACCGCTTCCTTGCGAGCGTCAATTGCCCCCGGGTTCAGGCGGTCCAGCAAAGTTGCGGTCACGGTGCCCTCAATCATGTCGCCAGAGACAACCACAAATTCGATGCCCTTTGCGGTTAGTTCAGGAATCATGTCGCGAAGCGCATCCTCACCTGCACGCTTCGAAAGCGCCACCGGCACATACTCAGGCATGGTTTCAACCTCACGGATGAAGTGAGCCTGGTGGCTGGTGACGAAGACGATTTTTGAACCCGCGCCAAGCAGCGGTAGAAGAGTCTTGACTAGGTTTACCTGGGCATCGCGGTTGAGCTTCATTGCATAGTCTTCGCCCTTGCCGGTCTCCATGCCGCCAGACGCGTTGAGTACCAGGAGGTCAAGGCCGCCGAATTGGTCTTTGAGGGTCGATGCCAGTGAGTCGATGCTCGAGTAGTCGGTCAGATCGGCTCCGACAACGATTGCCTTGCCTCCCGCTTCGATGATTCCGTTGGCAACCTTCTCTGCGCGAACTACCTTGTCGCGGTAGTTGATGGCAACGGTTGCACCCTTAGCGGCCAACATCCCGGCCACTTGAGCGCCAATTCCACGTGATGAACCTGAAACGAAAGCGTGCTTACCTGCGAATGAGTTAGTCATGCCTCAAGTTTATTGGCGAGCCAAGCTCGACGCCCGTCGGTTAAAGAAAAACGCCTCTCATTTCTGAGAGGCGTTTTCTTGCTGTGGAGACTATGGGAGTCCAAACGGCACCAACAGTTATAAGGGCTACGGCGCGTCCAGGCCAGACTTACGACAAGACTTACGACAAAGGCGTATGTTCGGGCTATGGGGGAAATAGACAACGAGCCGATCGTATCCGAAGCAGACTTCTACCCGGAGGCCGACGTGTTCAGCATCTGGGTTAGCAGTAAGACAAGGCCAAGTACCAAGGATGGCCAACCTATAACCGTTCAGTACTGGGAAGGCTGCTGGGACATCCCAGAAGTTTTCAGAAATGCTGAAGATAAGCGGAAGCGGCCACAGGTGACCGCATCTAGTTCGAGCAGTTCCGAGGATGCCGAAGAGAAGTGCCGGGAGAAGGTAAAGAAGTTCTGGATGGACCGCCTGGACGGCGTGAGGCAAGAAACCTACCAGAACAAGACCGCCGTTCTGACGAAGGAACAGCGACGAGCTGCTTACACCGTCCAGTCGTTCCTCGAAGAATGGGTGGCATCGAGGACCAACCCAAACACTCGTCCAGAGAACCGATGGGCTGACAATACAGCTCGCAAGAACCGAGGCATGCTCGAGATGTGGATCTACCCATATCTAGGCAAGACCCTGCTTACCGCCCTGACACACGAGCAAGTACGCATCCACTTCACCGAAACCTTGCCGAACGTGCTGGACAACAAGGATCAGCGTCGACTCGGGGATAAGCGCATCAGAAACATATACTCAGTCTTTAGAACCGGCATGCTCCGCGCCGGCGCCAAGGGATTGCTCAAGAGCGGTGAGTTCCTGTCCGTAGGTATCCAGATGAGTTTCGAACCGGCTGGAATGCCCGAAGACATCGATCACCTGATGTGGGAGATGAATGCCCTGCTCCAACGGCCGGACGTTATCGCTGACCCTCTGGCGCTTCGCTGGGCACTCGCCTACGGCCAGGGGCTCCGACGTGGCGAAAGAACAGGCCTGAAATGGTCCGATGTGAACCTTGTCACCGGCCAGATGAAGGTCCAGCGGCAAATGAACTACGTTCCCGGCCGCGGCGACTTCCTAGATGAGCGACTCAAGGCAAACGAAGCACGGACGATCGAAATCACCTCTATCACTCGCCCTTTTCTGGTTGCCGCACTCGAACGCCGCAAAGCGCTCGAGGCCTCTGGCAACTGGCACCCAAGCGAAGAGTTCAGAGACTTGGTGCTTTTGCGTGATGATGGCATGGCTGACAAGCTCAACCACGACAACGAGCGATTCCATGAGTTCATGAACAAGTACGAGGTCCATTACCGGGAACTGTCCCCAGGATCTCTCCGTCATGCTTGTGCTACGTACTTCGCCAACTATGGTGGCGCGGACGGTCGAGGGGTAGAGCGTCCGATGCTGCGCAGGTTCATGGGCCACTCCGCAAAGAGCAGTCTCGACGCGTACTACGCCCGCGCCTCACAAATCGCGATGTCTAGAGAGTTCGGAAACATCCCGGTCGAGAGACCTAACCACGTGAGAACATAACCCCTGACAACGAACCACGACTTCCTATTCATCTATCCACCGGCAGTTATTTCGTTTTGAGACTTGTCCCTACGGTCGCTTCCAGCGACCGTAGGGACATAACACTCATCAAACGACAGACCTCAGCCGTCCTCTCCCCCTGACAACCCCCTGCCCCCAAGCCGCACCGATTATGACACGCAACAGGTGTTCTGACTGTGTGGTGATTTGTTGTGGTCTGTTCTGTTAGATCATCTAACCTTCCTATCTGAAACCCGAGAATAACTTCGCCCCGATAACCCTCACGTCATAAACCACAGACGTTAGGAGAATCACATGACGAAAAACAACGCCCATGTTCCCGCCCCAGGCTGGTGGGCAGTTCAACACAACATCGGAAACGATCGCAGGTGGGCATCACTCCCAGAAGATCAAGTGCTACCGGCCATCGGCCTCTACATCTGCGCACTAGGCCATTCAATCGGATTCGAAACACCCACCATCACAACCCAGGAACTAGCCCGACACATGATTGCCGGAGCAGCCAGCACCGAGTCTGTTCTAGCCGTTGCCCAACACCTGATTGATGCCGGCATCTGGACAGAAATCCCCGGTGAAGGAATCGACTGCGGTGCTGCCGAGCACATCGCAGCCAAGACCGAGCGCATCGAAAAGGCCAGGTCAGCCGTCGCAGCGCGACTAGCTAAACGAGACCGCCAGCGTCTTGAAGCTGAAACTTACCACTTCGACGTTGAGGGTGGTGAACTATGAGAATCACGATCGAAACCAACCTTGGGCAGTTCGCGGCCTATCTCAACACAACCGGCGAGATCGTGATCTACGAGGGCGATAACGCTTGCTCGGTCGCCGTAATCGAGCCTCTCGTCAAGCGACAATCCGTTCTTGACCTGTCCACCGATGGCATCACCAAGGCGGTTCGCACTTGGTTAGAGAACAATCACTCACGCCTCGAGATCGAGTGCGTGACGGTCCGGTTGGTACCTCCCGGCCGCTGACAGTTTCTAGAAGGCCTGTCCACACTCGTGGACAGGCCCAAAATCTAATGGAGAGACATGAACTTTATAATCAACCTGCTGTTTCCTGGCAACAGACGCTCGGTCCGGATTCGCCCAGATCACTTACCTGGGCTCAATCCTCCGAAAGCCGCCCCGTTTAAACCCTCAAGAACCCAGACGCATGAGATTCAGGTGACAGACATCGACAAGCTCTACAAGCGATTTCTAGCCCTCCGCCCCTTGCCAGTTCAGGAGAAGGTTGGTAAGCGGAAAGGGTTTAAGTTCTGATGTCGCTGGAGTATGAGGCGATTATCGTCACAAGTGATGGTACTTTTCGCGGTCACATGATCGATCAGGACACCATAGCAATCTCAGAGGATGGCGTGGAGGGAACTCTTGACTTCCTTACATTCGATGACAGTCTCGGTTCTATGAGTGCCTCACCCGAGTACCTGACTGTGGCTCTAACCTGGTGGATCTATGAGCAAATGAGGGGTCTCGAGATTTACTCGACGTCGCTAGTTAGTCGAAGATAAGTCAGAACGAAAGACTTCGACATCGAATCCAAGAGCGCGTAGGCCTGAGATGACTTGCGTATCTACGAGGCTCTGTTCTTCAAGGACCGTGATTCCAAGTCTCAGAACACTTGCGAGTTGCCTTGGTAGCAGCGACCGAACAGGTTCGGCTAGTTCGTAGTACGGGGCGATCTCGCGGACATCCTCCTGAATCGTAATGTTGTGGCTTTCGACCAGACTGTCCAGAATGTGCTCGCTCCCGAAATGTGCGGCGAGGAACATCAGGATGCTGTCGATTACTGATTCAGGCTGAGCTGCGACCACCTCGATTTCCGCCGGCTGACAAGGATGAGCAGCGGGCTCTGTTGGGGTGACAATCCAGTAGGGAGCCGAACCCTCGACTAGTTGCGCTGTTGCTGCGATTCTCCAGATTCTGTCGCCCCATGGATAGGAGGCGAGTGGGCTTACAGTCATAAGCGCGGTTGATTGACGTGTCATGTTGTTTCTCCTTGATCAGGACGTCCGACCCTATCTGTTGCCTCCGACATTCGCTTCTAAGACCTGCTCTTCCTTCGTTCTGTCCTGGCTGTCGAATACGCTGGTGAGGTGGCTAATCAAAATCTGGGGGATGCGAAGCGGGCGAAGAACGATGAGTTCTACACGCAGTATCACGACATCGAAAAGGAAATGAACGCGTATCTGGATTACAACCAGGATGTGTTCCGCGACAAGACGGTACTTCTACCGTGCGACGACCCCGAGTGGAGCAACTTCACCAAGTACTTCGCCCAGAACTTCGAGCGACTTGGACTCAAGAAGCTCATCAGCACGAGCTATGCACCTAACAGCAAGCCTCGAGAGCTGAACATTCAACCGACCTTATTCGAGCTTGAGAGCCCGCAGTTCGATGAGAGTAAGTCGGCTGCCAACGGCAAGATCTATACGCTCACTCAAGACCTGAACAACGATAACGTTGTGAATGTAGAAGATCTAGAGTGGTCCTATCTCGAGGGAGACGGTGACTTCCGAAGCGAGGAGATTTCGGCACTACGCGACGAATCTGACATCGTGGTGACGAACCCTCCGTTCTCTCTATTTCGCGATTTTATGAGCTGGATCTCCTCGGGAGGGAAAGATTTCGCGATCATCGGCAACATGAACGGCATAACCTACAAGGAGACCTTTCCCCTCATTCAACAAAACAAGGTCTGGCTAGGGGCGACCAACTTCAACACGGGTATGTACTTCACCGTTCCCGATGGGTTCACCTATGCCTCGACCTACAAGTTCGACAGGGAGCAAAATGGTCGAGCTGTGAACCGAGTCCCTGGCGTCTGTTGGTTCACTAATCTAGACCACGGTCGAAGACACCAGCCACTTCCTCTGATGACCGAATCTGACAACGTCAAGTTCAGCAAGCACAAAGAGATAAAAGGAGTCGGATATCGCAAGTACGACAACTACGACGCCATAGACGTTCCGTTCACAGACGCCATACCTAGCGACTATCAAGGCGTAATGGGTGTACCGATTAGCTTCCTAGGAAAGTACAGTCCGGAACAGTTTGAGATTCTAGGTACCAGCGACAACGGCCTAGTTGATGACTTGCTAAAGTCGACACCCGGTCTCACCGCAGCCTTCGTCGAAGCCTACTACGCGTCTGGTGGCAAGGGGGCTTACAAGGCAGGAAATCCGACAGCTGGTATCTACGCGGATGGTGTGGCAACGATGGTCTACAAGCGCATCTTCATACGACACAGGGGGCCGAACAAATGATCACCACTCTCAAGCACTACACAGTACGTGAACTTTCAGATGGGTTCGTGTACAACGAACTCGAGGCTAAGGGTCTCTTCGGGTTGTCCGGTAAGTTGACGATCCAGCCTGAGTATCAGAGAAGCTACATCTATGCCGATGGCAAGCGTGACGTAGCCGTTATCACTTCTCTGCTGCGCGGATACCCACTTGGGCTTATCTACTTCCACAAGGTTGCGGACGATCAGTACGAGGTGCTGGACGGCCAGCAAAGAATAACCAGCTTCGGACGCTTCGTTACTGGCAAGTTCGCTATCAAGGACGAAAACGGAATGGAACAGTACTTCTCAGGTCTGGCTTCGGAAAAGCAGAAGCGGATCATGGACTCAGAGATTCTGATCTATGAGTGTGAGGGCACGGAATCAGAGATCAAGGAGTGGTTCCAAACCATCAACATCGCAGGCATCCCCTTGAACAGCCAGGAGCTCTTGAACGCTGTCTATTCGGGCCCGTTCGTAACTCTAGGCAAAGCCGAGTTCAGCAACACCCAGAACGCGAACGTCCAGAAGTGGAGTGCCTATATCAGCGGAACGGTCAACCGTCAGGAATACTGGGAACGTGCGCTCGAGTGGGTAAGCAAAGGCAAGGAAAACATCGGTGGATACATGAGTGGTCACCGGACCGATACCAGCATCACCGAGGTCAAGAACTACTTCACGAGTGTTATCGACTGGGTGTCATCCGTTTTCCCTGAGGTTGAGAATGAGATGAAGGGCCTTGAGTGGGGTCGTCTCTACGAGAAGCATCACAACACCGCCTACAACCCGTCGAAAATGGCCGAACAGGTTAGTGCCCTCTACGGAGATTCGTATGTCAAGAACCGTAAGGGTATCTGGGAGTATGTCCTGGGCGGCTCGAGTGACACCAAGCTGCTCGAAGTGAGAGTGTTCGATGTGCCTACAAAATCCGCGGCGCACGCGAAACAGACGACTGACGCGCAACTTGAGGGGCTATCCAACTGTCCGCTCTGTGCCCTCGGTAAAGACACTAACCGGGCAAAGATCTGGAAGTTGGACGAGATGGAAGCCGACCATGTTGCCGCCTGGAGCAAGGGTGGCGCGACATCTGCCGAGAACTGTCAGATGCTTTGTAAGACCCACAACCGGGCCAAGGGCAACAAGTAGAGACTCCGGCGTTACCCGAAAGGCTTTCCCTTCCATGGCCTCTCAAACTTACGGCTGTACTTCAACAACCAGACGATGTACTCAGAAGTAGCAAACTCGTAGGGCGCGTAGTAGAACTTAGCCCCTGACGGCAACTCGTGGGCACGGATCGTGTTGCTGACTTTCATGTGACGGGTCGCCGCTCGGGCTTTGGCTACATGGTCGATACCAGTAGTGTACTTCTGGAACCGCACGGCGACTGAAAGCGCCTGGATCAGCTCATCGAAGCGGGTCTCAAGCTCGTCATGGCTTGTTGCGTACGCGATTCCCACCTCTTTAGCCCAGTCGATGAAGGCGTTTGCCGAACCGTGCCTCATGCCCAGACGAACGTCTAGGTAGGCAGCCTGATCGGTAATCCCGATGGTGCCGAGTTGCTCGCGCATTTGCTTTTCGAAGCCCAGCCATTCGAATGCCGCCATGACTGACAAGCTTTCATCGTCATGGCCCAGAGAGTGTTCCGCGATCAAGTACGCAGGTAGTTTGCGCACGACCTTACGTGGAATGGGCTTACGCTTCCCTCTTGACTTGCTGTGTTTCTTTGTCTGGTTCTGATTAGACATGACGTCCTCCTGGTTAGGGGACGGCAGGTGGCTGGGGTTTCTGTCCGAGGCTTCGGTTTCTGGGTTCTGCTATCTGTCGTCGGTTCTTTTGCTGTAGTTCATTTCTACAACCACCCCCAGACATCTATGCGCCCGTTATGCCAGATAAGCCGTCCTCACCCATGTTTACCCATCTGGGGTTCAGAATCCCCAAGGCGGTAGGTCAGGGTTCAGGGCTCGGATTTCTATTTCACTCCAGGTGTCGTATCTCCAACAGGACCCGTCCCAGATCCAGATGAGTCCTGTGTTTAGACCTGGGGTATGAACAGCCCACACTTCCGATATCTCAGAAGGCAGATCCGGGCCTGGCCTATCTACAACGGCTTCACCCGTCTGATCCCACATCGTTCTAGCTGCAGGGTGTAGTCGGTCGATCCAGACAAACAGAACGCCTATCTTGCCGACGGAGGTGGCAGGCCGGAGCTTCTCGATGTTCTGTGAGTCGAAGGTTAGTTCTACGGCCTCGGAAACCTCCATGGCAAATCCACCGTACTCACCTCTATGGATGGTGGCTATACCGACTGTGGGGTTCACCTTGTTGCCTAAAATCAGTCCGATGCCTAGGTCTGCCAGATCCAAGAACAACCTATGTGTTTCCGGTGGATACTGTTCCCGCGGGAGAATGGGAAGATCACATGTCTCGTCTAAGTTGACCTCGATTTCCCGAAGCAACAGAGGTAGAGCTTTAGCCAACGGCTTGGCCTGGGGGTTTAGGTCTGCGATTAGAACCACCGTCCAGTAGAAGGAAGAGCCCGGGATCAAGATGGTGTTCCGATTGTGCTTTGTGAGCGCCTTACCGAGCTGAAGCATAGGAGAGTTCAGCGCGGCCGTTACTTCGAGTAGCCCAACCTCACCTTGTTCGTCGGAAATAGAGAAATCGGCGATCGATGCTGGAACGTTGTCTTGGAAGGTGAGACTTAGCCCGGTCTTGTGGGAATAGAGGGCAGCAGCTAGAGCGTCTGCGGGTGATGCTGTTGCGGTTGAGGGATTGCTCATTTTGTGTCTACCTCTGTCCGTTCGGGGTGCCTGTCACTTATGACTATGCCCTAGGCCTAGGACACTTACGACAAGACTTACGACAGAAAGGGTAGGGTAAAAGAAAACTCCCCCTATTTCTAGGGGGAGTAATCGAAGGGGTGGAGACTAGGGGGGTCGAACCCCTGACCCCCTGCTTGCAAAGCAGGTGCTCTACCAACTGAGCTAAGTCCCCGGATTTTGAATCTGGGTGGTGCCTTTGTTACTTCGGTTCAGAACCTTCTTTTGGTGAAGAAGCTTCCTGGTGGGCCTAGGAGGACTTGAACCTCCGACCTCTTCATTATCAGTGAAGCGCTCTAACCACCTGAGCTATAGGCCCGTAGAACCTCTATGACTTTACACGAAATATTTTGTGAGTGCAAAATCTTGCTTAAATAGAGAAGGCTCCGGGCCGTAAGCCCAGAGCCTTCCTCGCTTTTGGAAGCTTAGTTGTTGGTGAATCCGATCGAGATTCCACCGGTAATGCGGCCAATCACATTGAAAATCAGCGCACAAACACCTGTCAGCAGTGTGCCTAAAACGATGTTGAAGAATGCCAGTGTGGTTGCAAATGATAAAACTCGAGGCAAGCTCAGCTGTGCGCCGATGTCTGAACCAGAACCGCCGATAACCGAGTTGACCAAGCTGTTTAGCGAACCGAACAGACCGGTCTGGCTTACGACTGCCCAAAGCAAAATGAAACCGATAATGGTTGCGATGCCCATGGCAACGGTCACCAACAGGGCCACGCGAACCGCAGACCAGAAGTCGATGTGCACCAACTTCAGTTTTACTTGCTTTTGGGGAGTCATGTTGCGCTTCACTGCGCTAATGGTCGACGCGGCTCCTGCCTTTATCTTGTCTCTCATTCGGTCTCTCCTTCTTCACCTTCGGCATCTTCTAGGCCATCGGCATTGGTTTCAAGGTTACGCTCAGTGTTCTTAGCAAGTCCAATGATGTTGTCATCGTCTTCGAATCGAGCGAACACAACACCCATTGTGTCGCGACCCTTAGCCGGAACCTCGCTCACTGCTGAACGAACCACCTTACCCGAGGCTAGAACTACAAGAACTTCGTCCTCTTCGGTGACAATCTGCGCGCCAACTAGGTCGCCACGCTTTTCTTCGAGTTTGGCAACCTTGATTCCGAGACCACCGCGGTTTTGTGGACGATACTGATCAACCGAGGTGCGTTTTGCATAGCCACCTTCGGTGACCACGAATACGAAAGTCTCATCTGCATCGTTGATAACAGATGCCGACAGCAGGTGATCGCCTGAACGGAAGTGCATGCCGATGTTTCCAGAGGTGTCACGACCCATTGGGCGCAAGCTTTCGTCGCTGGCTGAGAAGCGGATCGACATGCCCTTGTGCGAAACAAGAAGAAGGTCGTCTGACTCTGAAGCTAGAAGTGCTGAAACAAGTTCATCGCCTTCGCGAAGCTTGATCGCGATGATTCCACCGGTTCGAGCGGTGTCATAGGCATCAAGCGCGGTCTTCTTGACCAAACCTTCGCGAGTTGCAAGAACTAGATAAGGGGCCTGCTTGTAATCCTTGAGGTCAAGAACCTGAGCGACCTGCTCATCCGGCTGCAGGGCTAGCAAGTTAGCCACGTGCTGGCCCTTGGTGTCTCGGCCGGCTTCTAGAACTTCGTAAGCCTTGGTGCGATAAACGCGGCCCTTGTTGGTGAAGAACAACAACCAGTGGTGGGTTGTGGTCACGAAGAAGTGTTCAACCACGTCATCTGCACGAAGGTTGGCGCCCTTCACACCCTTGCCGCCGCGGTGCTGCTGGCGATAGTTGTCACTCTTGGTGCGCTTGATGTAGCCACCACGGGTAAGCGAGATAACCATCTCTTCTTCAGGGATAAGGTCTTCCATCGAAACATCGCCATCAAAGCCGGCGATAATCGTGCTTCGGCGGTCGTCACCGTGCTTGGCAACAACCTCCTCGAGTTCTTCACTGATGATGCTGCGCTGACGAACTGGGTCGGCAATGATTGCCTTGAAGTCAAGAATCTGAGCCTCAAGTTCGGCCGCTTCATCAATGATTTTTTGGCGCTCAAGTGCTGCCAGCTGTCGTAGCTGCATGTTTAGAATCGCACGAGCCTGCAGTTCGTCGATTGAGAGCAAGCCCATCAAACCATCGCGAGCTTCTTCAACGTTTGCGCTCTTGCGAATCAAAGCGATTACGGCGTCGAGTGCGTCGAGTGCCTTTAGGTAACCGCGAAGAATGTGTGCACGTTCTTCGGCCTTCTTCAGGCGGAACTGTGTGCGACGAACAATAACCTCAACCTGGTGAGCAACCCAGTTGGTGATAAAACCATCCAGGCTCAGAGTGCGAGGGACGCCGTCAACCAGGGCCAACATGTTGGCACTGAAGTTCTCCTGAAGCGGGGTCAGCTTGTAAAGGTTGTTTAGAACGACACGAGCAACCGCATCCTTCTTCAAAACAACTACCAAGCGCTGACCGGTTCGACCTGAGGTTTCGTCACGGATGTCGGCGATGCCAGAAAGGCGGCCCTCCTTGACTAGTCCGGCGATCTTCTCGGCCAAGTTGTCAGGGTTTACCTGATATGGCAGCTCGGTGACCACTAGACAGGTGCGACCCTGAAGTTCTTCAACGTTGATGATCGCGCGCATAGTGATTGAGCCGCGACCGGTACGGTAAGCCTCTTCGATGCCCTTACGACCAAGGATGTGTGCGCCTGTCGGGAAGTCTGGGCCCTTAATGCGCTCAATTAGCGCCTCAAGAAGTTCTTCGTTGGTAGCTTCTGGGTTCTTTAGGTACCACTGGGCGCCATCGGCAACTTCACGAAGGTTGTGAGGTGGGATATTGGTTGCCATACCCACGGCGATGCCGATCGAACCGTTGATTAGCAGGTTCGGGATTCGGCTTGGAAGAACGGTTGGTTCCTGAGTACGGCCGTCATAGTTGTCCTGGAAATCGACGGTGTCTTCGTCGATATCGCGAACCATCTCCATAGCCAACTGGGCCATGCGGCATTCGGTATAACGAGGGGCAGCGGCAGGGTCGTTGCCCGGTGAACCAAAGTTTCCCTGGCCAGAGATCAGTGGGTAACGTAGGTTCCAGTCCTGGGTCAAGCGAACCATGGTGTCATAGATGGCACTGTCACCGTGTGGGTGGAATTGGCCCATTACGTCACCTACGACGCGTGAACACTTTGAGAACTGCTTGTCTGGACGGTAGCCGCCATCAAACATTGCATAGATAACGCGGCGGTGAACCGGCTTTAGGCCATCTCGAACGTCTGGCAAGGCGCGGCCCACGATGACGCTCATTGCATAGTCGAGGTAGCTGCGTTGCATCTCGACCTGAAGGTCGACCTGCTCGATGTTGTCGCGAAGCGCTGGGACGCCCGCCGGAGTTGTGTCTGGCACGTTGGTAGTTTCGTCAGCCATGATTTCTCTTCTCTAAATCTCTTGTCGGCGGCCTAGATATCTAGGAAGCGGACATCCTTGGCGTTCTGCTGAATAAAAGTGCGTCGTGCATCGACGTCTTCACCCATGAGGGTTGAGAAGACTTCGTCGGCAATCGCTGCATCTTCGAGGGTTACCTGAAGCAGAGTGCGCTGGTCTGGGTCCATGGTGGTATCCCAAAGCTCGTCGTAGTCCATTTCACCAAGACCCTTGTAACGCTGGATCGAGTTTTCCTTTGGAATACGCTTGCCGGCCGCTGCGCCATCGGCCAAAGCCTTGTCGCGCTCGGCGTCTGAGTAGACATACTGGTGGTCGGCATTTGACCACTTGATCTTGAACAGTGGCGGCTGCGCTAGGTAGACATAGCCGTGTTCGATAAGTGGGCGCATGTAGCGGAACAACAGGGTCAAAATCAGGGTGCGGATGTGGAGACCGTCGACATCGGCGTCGGCCATCAAAATGCACTTGTGGTAGCGGGCCTTGGTCACATCGAACTCTTCACCGATGCCGGTGCCGAATGCGGTGATAATTGCCTGAACTTCGGCATTGCCAAGGGCGCGGTCTAGACGTGCCTTTTCAACGTTGAGCACCTTTCCACGCAGTGGAAGGATCGCCTGAGTTTCAGGGTTGCGGCCGCGAACTGCAGAACCACCCGCCGAGTCACCCTCAACTAGATAGATTTCTGAAAGTGCCGGGTTGCGGCTTGAGCAGTCGCGAAGCTTTCCAGGCATGCCGCCCGACTCGAGCAGACCCTTGCGGCGGGTTGCCTCACGAGCCTTGCGAGCTGCGTGACGTGCGGTTGCTGCCTGGATGGCCTTGCGGATGATCTCCTTGGCAACGTTTGGATTGCGGCCCAACCAGTCACCGAATTCTTCGTTGACCACGCGCTGAACGAAGGCCTTAACCTCGGTGTTGCCCAGCTTGGTCTTGGTCTGGCCTTCAAACTGTGGTTCGGCAAGCTTCACCGAAATGACACAGGTTAGGCCCTCGCGGCAGTCGTCACCCGAAAGGTTTTCGTCCTTCTCCTTAAGCAAGTTCTTCTCGCGGGCATACTTGTTCAAAAGTGTGGTCAACGCTGCGCGGAAACCTTCTTCGTGTGTTCCACCCTCGTGAGTGTTGATGGTGTTCGCGTAGGTATGAACGCTCTCGTTATAGGCGTTGGTCCACTGCATAGCAATTTCAACCGACATGTTCTTCTCTTTAGTCTCAGACTCGAAAGAGATGATTTCTTCGTTGACGATCTCTGACTTCTTCGAAACGTTTAGGTATTCGACGTAATCCTTCAGGCCATTCTCGTAGTGATAGGTGTCGGTTCGGCCACTGCGCTCGTCTTCGAGTGAGATGCGAAGGCCCTTGTTTAGGAAGCACATCTGCTGGAATCGCTGGCGTAGAGTCTCGTAGTCGTACTCGACGGTTTCAAAAATGGTTGGGTCTGCCAAGAACTCGGTCATGGTGCCGGTGTAGTCGGCCGGCTCTCCCTTGGAAACGGGTGCGTCTGGCACACCAATCTGGTAGCTCTGGTTCCAAAGGAAGCCCTCGCGAGCGACCTGGACCTTCAGTCGGGTTGAAAGTGCGTTAACAACCGACGCACCCACACCGTGAAGACCACCGGAGACCGCATAACCGCCGCCGCCGAATTTTCCGCCGGCGTGCAAAATGGTCAAAACCACCTGAAGGGTCGAAACACCTTCGGTCGGGTGAACTGAAACGGGAATGCCACGGCCATTGTCCTTGACGCGAATCCAGCCATCCTTGGTGATGGTCACATTAATGGTGTCGCAATAGCCCGCTAGTGCTTCGTCAACAGAGTTGTCGACTACTTCATAGACGAGGTGGTGAAGGCCGCGTGGGCCAGTGGAGCCGATGTACATACCTGGGCGCTTGCGCACCGCTTCGAGACCCTCGAGAACCTGGATATTTCCGGCTTCGTATGAAGTGTCGCCGCCCTTAGCGTTTTCGTTTTCGGTAGACATATTCGGTTGTAGCTCCTTCTAATCCCCCCGGGGAAAAACCCTGGGCATTCACCGTTAGGCCCTATAGAACTGCAGTGATCGCACTGACTGATATTCGGGGTGGCTAACTTACAAGAATTTTACCGTGAATGGCAGACATTTATTGGGATATCGAAGGCAGTAGGGGCTGTGAGTTTGCCATTAGTTTGTAACAATTTGCGACGCAATTAAGCCGCCTTTTTTGGGTCTATCCGTATGTGTCTCGAGGGCCTCGGCCTGGCACCGATCTTGGCCCCTTTTTCCAACTCGGGGCATCTGGCCCAAGCAGCTTTAAAGTTGTGATATCAACCCCCGGATGCGCCTCGCGAATCATCTCCAGAATCTGCGTCTGCATAAGACGGAGTTGGGTTGCCCAAGCCGTTGATTTACATCGAATCGTGAGAATTCCGTTTATTAGAGCCTCTGGGTGAGTTGCCGCTGCGTTCGTGTCGCCAACGATTTGGGCCCAGTTGTTGAACAGCTCGGCTTCGGCAAGTTGTGATTCCCACCTGAACGACTTCAAAAGATCGTCAAGGCCAGAGCCCGCCTTGATTGGGTCGCGTCCGGGTTCGAAAGGGCGAGAGTTCTTCTTGGCAGCCTTTTCGGCAATGCGTTTGGCGTCACGGCTAAGTCGACCTGTCACCGCATCGCGCATTCGCCAATAAAATTCTTGGGCGAAGTCTGACTTCTCGGGGTTTTCAGCCATTGCTCACCTCTGCGCCAGAGTCAGCCTCCGCGTCCGCAGTGACCTTTCCCTGTTTCACGTGGAACACTGTGGCAACTAGTTCGTTCGGAACATCCTCGGCTACGGCGGCGGTGATTAAGACTTGTTCGTTAGCAGCAACCATGCCGGCTAAGCGAGCACGTCTACCGGCGTCGAGTTCAGCAAAGACATCATCCAGGATCAAAATCGGGTCGCCCGTCCGGGTTTCGGCGCGCAATAAAGCGATGGACGCCAAACGCAACGCCAAAGCATAAGACCAGCTCTCGCCGTGGCTGGCGTATCCCTTTGCCGGCAAGCTGCCAAGCATTAGCACCAGGTCATCGCGATGTGGACCAACAAGTGTGATTCCACGCTCGAGTTCTTTGACTCGCACGTTTGCAAGTTTGGTGCTGTAAAGAGCCTCGATTTCGGCCCGATCCGCGGTCTGGATGTACTCCAAATCATCCGAATCGTCATCATCGCCCCAACCACTAGGTATCGAGATGCCCAGCAAAGAGCTTTTCACCAGGATTCGGGGCTCATTATTCGCAATCGCAATTGATTGGTATGCCTCAAAGAGGTGAGGGCGTAGGCGTTCAACTAAGTCGACGCGGGCGGCGATTATTTCAGACCCGTATGAAACCAGGCTCTGATCCCAGGCATCAAGGGTGCTCAAAGCACTGCCCCTGGCACCGGTTTGACGTGCCGTCTTTAACAGTGTGTTCCGCTGCTTCAAAACACGCTCATAATCGCTATAAACACCGGCAAATCTTGGCCAAACCTGAATCACAAGTTCATCAATGAATGCCCTACGGTTGGTCGGGTCGCGCTTCACGATGTCGAGGTCCTCCGGCGCGAAGGTTACTGAATTCACAAGTCCGAGAATGTCACGCACTCGTGGTGCGGGCGATTTATTGATTCGTGCTTTATTGGCACTCTCACGATTTAGCTCAATTTCAAGCAAAATGTCGCGATCCGCATGGCTCGCCATAGCTCGGATGGCGGCCTGCGGCTCATCCTGCTTGATGAGCGGCAAGTAACCCGCAACTCTGTGACTCGACAGGGTCGATAGGTAACGGATTGCCTCCACGAGGTTTGTCTTACCCTGACCGTTTGGACCCACAAGTAGATTCACTCCAGGCTTGAGGGCAATTTCGGCATTCTTGTAATTACGAAAAGAGGTCAGCGACAGATGCTTAATAAACATCCGTCACCGACCTCTTTCTAAGATTTTTGTAGTTCTAGTTAGCGAACGAGCAGGTTTGGCTGCAACAGGTAACGATAGCTGTCTGAGTCTGTCTTTTCCTTCGCGCCGTGGCTTGAAATCAAGACGGGGCCAGGCTTGTTTGGGTTGTCATTATTCGTAAAAGCGATTTTTACGAATTCTGAGTGAACACCGGCTAATCCGTCGATTAGGAACTGAGGCTTGAGCGAGACCACAATTTCCTTGCCTTCTAGCTCAGCGCTGATGTTTTCAGAGGCCTGCGCTGTTTCGTTGCCGGTGGCCTCGAGTGCAACTGATCCCTGGTCGAAGCTGTAGCGAAGCGGACTTTCGCGCTCTAGAACCAATGAGACGCGTCTGGTTGAATCGATCAGATCTTGAGTTGCAATTACGGCGTAATTTTCGATGTTATCTGGGAACAGGCTTTTTACCGGTGGGAAGTTTCCCTTAAGAAGTAACGATGTAACGGATCGGTTATTCGCTTTGAAGGCAATCATTTCGCGGTCATCTGACTTAGTGATCGAAATTGATATTTCACCTTGGTTTCCGAAAGTTTTAGCTACTTCCTGGAGAGTTCTGGCCGGAACAAGTGCAACAGCCCCCACTCCAGCGGGATTAGAAGACCAGGCTGCTTCGCGCAACGCAACGCGGTAGCGGTCGGTTGCGACGAAGGAAATTGACTTTTCACCCGCTTCTAGCTGGACACCGGTTAGAACTGGAGTTACATCATCCTTGGATGCCGCAACCGCAACCTGGTGTACTGCGTTAGCGAAAGCTTCGCCGGTGATTGTCCCCGAAATGGCTGGGATCTCAGGAAGGGTTGGATATTCCTCGACGGGCATGGTCAAAAGAGAGAACTTGGTGGAACCACAACTAACAACTACCTTCGACCCTTCAGTTGTGAAGTCAACTGGCGCATTTGGGAGCTTGCTCGCAATTTCAGAAAGTAGGCGGCCAGAAACCAATACACGACCAGAGTCTTCAACTTTGGCAACGATCTCTGCCTGGGCAGAAACCTCGTAGTCAAAAACTGAGAGGCGAAGCGCATTTGCGTCAGCCTCGATCAGGATGCCTCCCAGAATTGGCAATGTGGTTCTCTGAGGCAGAAGGCGCACGGCAAATGAAACTGCTTCGCTAAGCACGTCTTTATTGACTTGGAACTTCAAAGGTCTCCCCGAATCTGCTTTGATCATCAAAGCATTGGTTTCTAGGGCTTAATCTTGGCACAGATCGAGGACAAATCGGCTCTGTTTGGCGGTTTCCATGGTTTTCTGTAGTTCTGTAAATCGTTATGGATTTATATCAATATTTAATTCTTTAAAACAAGATTATTAACACCTGTGGAAACTGTGGATAAGTGCTGATATCCCAGTGAAGTTCATGGAACTACATCGATGAAAGATGTTTACACAGCTGTGGATTAATCTGTGGATAACTGAGCAGCCTGTGAATTCTAATTTTTAGATTCACATATCAGGATGGCTTTACTAACCGAATCTCCGAAGTTATCCACAGTTATCCACAGACATGTTCATATGTAAGTTTTCTTGAAAACCAAGTAAAAATAGCCCCTGGACTGATGTCTGGAGCTAATTAAATGTTAGAACTCTCACTTGAAGGTTGAGAGTTGTGGATAACTTTCGGCTCAGTTGCGCTGATCAGCCTTGATTCGGGCCAAAATCTCGGTGATCTGGTTATAGACGTAGCGTCGCTCTTTCATCAAATCGTTCACCTTTTTGTTGGCGTACATCACGGTAGTGTGATCGCGACCCCCGAAGAGCTGCCCAATTTTTGGAAGTGAAAGATTGGTTTGCTCGCGGCAGAGATACATGGCGATTTGTCTAGCCAAAGCCACAGCCTGAGCTCGCGACGATCCGTATAGGTCATCTGCAGTGAATTTGTAATACGCGGCCACTGCATTGATGATGTCGATTGGAGCAATAACGCTGTCCTGTCCGAGTGGCACAACATCCTTGAGGATTGCCTGGACGAGCGGCATGTCTATTCTTTGGCGATTCAATGCAGCGTATGCGGTCACTCGAATCAGAGTGCCTTCAAGCTCACGGATGTTAGAAGCCACTCTCGCGGCCATGTATTCGAGGATCTCGTCAGAAATCTGGAATTTATCTCGCTCAGCCTTCTTACGAAGAATAGCAATTCGGGTCTCGAGTTCAGGGGCCTGGATGTCTGTCAGTAGACCCCATTCGAAACGAGACAACATGCGGTCTTCAAACCCGTTTAGTTGCTTAGGAGGCTTGTCGCTAGTAATAACAACTTGCTTGTTGTGTCCATGCAGAGTGTTGAAGGTGTGGAAAAAGGCTTCCTGGGTCTGATCTTTACCTTCCATGAACTGGATGTCGTCAATCAAGAGAAGGTCAACGTCTCGGTAATCCGCCTGGAACTGGGCTGTGCGGTTATTTTGAATCGAGTTGATGAAATCGTTTGTGAACTCTTCGCTGGAAACATAGCGCACTTTGATTTTTGGGTAAAGATTTAGCGCGTAGTGGCCAACCGCGTGCAAAAGGTGAGTCTTTCCAAGCCCAGATTCACCATAGATAAAGAGAGGGTTATAGGCCTTAGCTGGAGCCTCTGCAACCGCGAATGCGGCGGCATGTGCCATTCGGTTTGACCCGCCGCTCACAAAGTTCTCAAAGGTGTACTTGGGATTTAGTCGTGCTTCCGCACCAGCTGCGGCGGAACGTGATGTATTTCCCGTCGATTCACTTGGCTCTGTATATGTTTCTGTGTAGCTAACCGGAACAATTCGCTCAGGCGCGGTGGGCTCATCTAGAGGAAGATTCTGTGTGAAGGCTGCTTCAATTTCAGGGTTTACTACGACAGCGAAATTGGTTGGACCACCAAACTCCGCGTTATCCGACATGGCATCGAGCATGATCGGGCGAATTCTTTCTTGAAGAATTCCGCGCGTGAACTCATTCGGTACTTCAAGATAAAGCGTTTCACCCAAAACACCTTTTGGCTCAACCAGGTTTATGTATCCCAGGAGCTGGGGGGTCATTCGGTCGTCGAGGTTCAGCTTGTTGACAAGTGTGTGCCACAAAATGTTGACAACATCTTGATCAGACATTAACTGCGTCCCCTCTCTAAAAAATTTTCTGGTCTGGAAGCCAGTGATAACTTGATTTTGCCGATTTTCCACAGACTTATCCACTCTGTGGAGAATCTGTGGATAACTTGACGGGTGAGTCGCAAAACCTGTGGAAAGTCCCTTGAGACATTCAACTCAATTAGGTTACTTAAAAGCAAATTATCCCCGCGTGTCATTCACGGAATATTTGTAACAGTTATGGCAGACTCTAAAAATTTTCTCGAAACGGCCCCGTATAACTTGACCGAGTTCGGTAATTGGGCGTAGATTTAACAGGTTGCTCTGCATAGGGGACGGCAGAAGCGAAACGGCTTGTGTTCCCAAACACATACTTTGTTCCACTAACAGAAGAAGATCACCATGTCGAAGCGTACTTTCCAGCCAAACAACCGTCGTCGTTCGAAGACTCACGGTTTCCGTTTGCGCATGCAGACCCGTGCGGGTCGTGCCATTCTTGCAGCGCGCCGCCGCAAGGGCCGTTCAGAGCTTTCGGCTTAATCCACCTAATCGATCGCACAGCTAGCTAAATGTTGGCGCGTGAGAATCGATTGCTCTCTGCAGACGACTTCAGGTCGGCTATGAAGCAGGGGCGCAAGGTCGGTTCCGATCACCTAGTCATCTACCTAAAGCGGGATGAGGCAGCGCCTCATGCCCGCTTTGGTTTTGTCGTAGCCAAAACGGTTGGTGGCGCGGTCAAGAGAAACTTAGTCAAGCGCCGGTTGAGAGCGATTTCGAGGGAAACGCTTCTTCCTCTCGACGTCAAGGCTGATGTTGTGGTTCGCGCCCTCCCCGGAGCGGCCGAGCTCAACTGGACAAACCTGAAGGATGAGTTCGAGGCGGACTTTCATTCGGCAGTGAAAAAAACCGTCAAGCAGTGATGCGAATTTCTAGAAAGTGATTCTCATCTACTGGTTATGGTTAGCACCAAGAAACTTAGTTGTGTTGTTTCTGAAGTTGTACCGAAAGCTAATCTCTCCGCTTTATGGAGATGTTTGCCGGTATTACCCGAGTTGTTCGGCTTATGGCTTGGAATCAGTGCAGCAACGTGGCGTGGTAGTCGGCGCGGTTTTTACCGCCTGGCGATTGCTTCGCTGCAACCCGTGGTCGCAGGGTGGCGTCGACAGGGTGAAACCGGGATCCGGAGTCTTTTCGGTGAACAAATTTGGATTTGTAGTACCAACCTCTAAGAAGGGCTAGTCATGGATATTCTTTGGCCAATCAAATGGGCGGTCGAGCTGGTGCTCGTCATGTTCCACACTGTTTTCACCGCAGTCGGTATGCCTGCCGACGGTGGCCTCACCTGGGTGCTTTCAATTGTTGGCCTGACTCTTGTCGTTCGTGCTGCCTTGATTCCTGTCTTTGTGAAGCAAATCAAGAGCCAGCGCAACATGCTTATCGTGCAGCCTGAGCTTCAGAAGCTTCAGAAGAAATACAAGGGAAAGACCGATCGTGAATCACGCGAAAAGTTCGCCGCTGAGCAGATGGCGCTATACAAGAAGTCTGGTTCCAACCCACTGAGTTCTTGTCTCCCCCTTTTGATGCAGATGCCAATCTTCTCAAGCCTCTTCTTTGTTTTGAATGATGCACAGAAGGGTAAAGGTGGCGTTGGCCTCCTAACCGTCGAGCTTTCGAAGTCATTTGCTCACGGAGACCTATTCGGCGCCCCGCTATCGGCAACCTTCATGAACAGCTCACTTCTTGAAGTTAAGATCCTGGCAGCTGTGATGATTATCGCGATGACTGCTTCGCAGTTCATCACGCAGCGTCAAATCATCGCAAAGAACCAGAACCCGGCCGTGGCTTCAAGCCAGTACATGCAGACTCAGAAAATCATGATGTACATTTTCCCGGTCATCTTTGCCATTTCGGGAATTTCATTCCCTCTAGGCGTCATGTTCTACTGGCTGACTTCGAACTTCTGGACTATGGGTCAGCAGTTCATCGTCATCCGAAACATGCCAACCCCTGGTTCTGTTGCGCACAAAGCTCGCGAAGAACGCCTCGCCAAGAAGGGCAAACTACCAAAGCCGGAAGCAATCGAAGAGCCAGAGGAAGAGACTCCTCGTCAGCGCGTGCAACCAGTAGGAAAAGCTCGAGCAAAGAAGCCGGCTACGAAGTCTGCGTCAACCACAAAGCCAACTAACAAGCCTAAGAACTAGGACATATTCATGACAAAAAAGAACGAAACTGCCGAAGCTGTCGAAACCGTTGAGGTTATTGAGGCCGAGGGTGCAACCAAGGATTCAGTGAAGGCTCTGGAGGAGGAGGGCGACATCGCCGCCGACTACCTAGAGGAACTCCTAGACATTTTCGACCTAGATGGCGATATCGACATTGACGTCCGTCAGGGGCGCGCTTACCTAGAAATCACCGCAAACCAAGACAGCAACCTTCGTGTTATATCAGACCCAGAGACCGTTGAGGCGCTGCAGGAACTCACCCGCCTGGCCGTTCAGGTTAAGACGAATTCGTTCAGCCGTTTGATTCTCGATGTCGGTGGCTCACGCCAGGCTCGAGTAGATGAACTAACCCGCATCGTGACCAAGCTAATCGCCAAGGTTAAGGATTCGGGCGAGGCCGTAGCTATGAAGCCAATGTCTTCATACGAGCGCAAGATTGTTCACGACATCATTTCTGAGGCCGGTTTGGTGTCCGAGTCTGAGGGCGAAGGACGCGACCGTCACATTGTGATCAAGCCTGCCTAATTTGTCCGCTTGCACTGCAAATGTTTCACGTGAAACATTAAGGGAACGATGAACGAAGAACAGGACTTCACCCCAGAGACGGAGCCAGAAGTCGCGGCTGTCATATTCGGAGCTCGAATCGACAAGGCTCGTGCCTATGCAGCCGCCCTAATAAAGGACGGCGACGAACTGGGTCTGCTTGGCCCTCGCGAAATGCCAAAATTGTGGACCAGGCACATCCTTAATTCAGCCGTCGTGGCCGAACTGGTTCTGCCGGGTAAAAAGGTGGCAGACATAGGATCAGGCGCTGGTTTGCCGGGCATTCCAATGGCGATTGCCCAACCGGAGGCGCAGTTCACGCTCATCGAGCCGATGGAACGTCGTTCGAACTGGCTCATCGAGCAAGTTCAGGCCCTTGGATTGAGTAATGTGCGTGTGCTTCGCGCGCGGGCAGAAGAGGTTGGCGAGGCCTTTGATATCGTTACGGCTAGAGCAGTATCCGCCCTCCCCAAGCTTCTGAGAATGACTGTCCCGCTGACCCGCCATGGTGGAGAAATCATCGCGCTAAAAGGCTCTAAAGCTCAAGAAGAAATCGATGAGTCGAAAAACCTCATGAAGAAGTTAGATATCCACAGTTTCGAGATTGTCTTCACTGGCGCACAGCATTTGGCTGAACCGACTCGAGTGGTGCGAACTAGGCTATTCTGAAAACCTGCTTCTATTAGGGGATTTTCGATTGACTGAATCAAACAGCGTATCTAGCGCGGCTGAACGAGCCGCTGTTACCGCGCCTACCGTGGTCGCGGGTATTGGTTACCCTGCTGACCGCAAGGAATCATCTCCAGAAGCCACCGGGTGGAATGTTTCACGTGAAACATTTACCGAGATTGTGACTAAATAATGAGCGGCTGGGACGCTCCCCTACTTCGTGAACTTGGGGAGAACACACGCCGACTCCAGGCTCTCGCAACTCAAAATCCACCTAAACCGAGCCACACACGTATTTTTACCATTTCTAACCAAAAGGGTGGCGTTGGTAAGACCACCACAACGGTGAACCTAGCCGCCGCTCTAGCGTCCAAGGGGCTCAAGGTTCTGGTGATTGACCTGGATCCTCAGGGAAATGCGTCCACGGCCCTTGGAGTGCCTCACCAAGAGGGTGTCAAGGGTATCTATGAGGTCTTGACCGAAGGAACCCCAATAGCGAAGGTTATTCAGCCAAGCACCGAGAGCCCAAACCTAGGCTGCATCCCCGCGACGATTGACCTGGCTGGTGCCGAAATTGAAATTGTCACCCAGATAGACCGTGATAAATGGCACAACCTTTTAAAGACGGCTTTGGATGAATATCTCGCGACAATCGATGTCAAACCCGATTACGTAATCATTGACTGCCCGCCGAGCTTGGGCCTTCTGACCATCAACGCCTTTGTCGCGGCACGAGAAGTGCTGATCCCGATTCAGTGTGAATACTACGCGCTTGAAGGCTTGTCTCAGCTCCTTCGAAACATCGATCTGATTCAGAAAAACCTCAACCCACAACTTGTTCTGTCAACTATCCTGCTGACCATGTTCGACTCTCGAACCAAACTCGCTTCGCAGGTGGTCGCGGATGTTCGCGAACACTTCCCTAGCCAAACATTAACCGCGGTGATTCCAAGAAACGTGCGCATCAGCGAAGCGCCAAGTTTCGGCCGAACGGTGATAAACCACGACCCATCGTCATCCGGTGCAATTTCATATATGGAAGCAGCGGTAGAGATTGCCTTCAGAGGAGCACAAAATGGCAGATAAAAAAGTCGGACTTGGCAGGGGCATCGGCGCCCTTATTCCAAGCGCAACCCCTACCAATGACCGCCCGATTGATGTGTTTTTCGGTGCAGGCGAAGGCCCAGGCAGCTCAGACGCCAACAATATTGCGGCCGCACAGGCCAATGCTGACACCCAAAGGCAGCTTGTTGCCGTTCCCGGAGCGCGCATGGCACACCTCGATGTCAATGCAATCAAGCCCAACCCAGCACAGCCTCGAAAGGTTTTCGAGGACGAGCCATTTCAAGAGCTAGTTCACTCAATCAAGGAATTTGGAGTCTTCCAGGCCATTGTTGTTCGCCCGCTTGGCGAGGAAAACGGCCAACCAACGTATGAGCTAATCATGGGTGAGCGTCGCCTGCGGGCCTCGAAACAAGCGGGGCTCAAGAACATACCAGCGGTGATACGCGAAACCGCCGATGAGAACATGTTGCGTGATGCTCTGCTCGAGAACATCCACCGAGCAAACCTCAACGTGCTCGAAGAGGCCAGCGCGTATCAGCAACTTTTGAGCGACTTCGGTATCACCCAGGATCAGCTTGCTGAGAAAATTGGCCGGTCTCGACCTCAAATTACCAACACGATTCGTCTTCTAAAGCTGCCGGTGTCTGTTCAGCTCAAGGTCGCTTCAGGAGTCCTTAGCGCCGGACACGCTCGTGCCATTCTTTCGGCACCAACCGAAGAGCGCATGGAATATTTCGCGAACAAGGTGGTGAATGAGGGTCTCTCAGTCCGATCGCTTGAAGAAATCGTAGCGATTGACAAGCCGGCAAAACCGGGTAAGGCCACCATTACTCAGGGCGGTCGTAAAGATGGCCTTAAGGAAATTGCTGATCAACTTGGCGACAAGTTGGACACAAAAGTCAGTATCGTTTTGGGCAAGAAAAAGGGTCAATTGATTATCGACTTCGCCACTTACGGTGACCTCACTCGCATTCTGCGCGAACTTGGGTTTGAGAAGACTAACTAGTTCAAACGATGCCTCGCAAAACGGCTCCTGTGACACGGCGGGCCTACAGCCCTTTGTTTTACTGGGAGCACCCACCGCGATTTTTTGCAAAATTGGCGCTTATGTCACCTCTGAGTGACTCGGCTACAGAATCTTGGCGAGTTACAAAAAAGCGCTATCCGCGCTTGGCTGCTTCCGCCAAACTGTAATAAACCTCACCCAAAGAATTGCCGGATGCTGTGATCGCCATCGGCAAGAGCGATGTTTCGGTTAAACCTGGCAAAACGTTTGCCTCGAGGAACCAAACGATCCCCTGCGCATCGACAATCATGTCAATTCGCGAAAGATGACGGAGCCCTAAAACCTCGTGAGAAGTGATAGCCACTTTTCTCGCAGCCTCAGTGGTCTTCGAGTCGAGTCGTGCAGGGATGAAGTAGTCGGTTTCCCCGGCGGTATATCGACCCTCATAACTGAAGTGACCCTTCCGTGGCACAACTTCAACGGCGGGCAGGGCAATTGGCCCGGCGCCCAGGTCAATCACGCTCAATGCAAGCTCAGTGCCCTCAATCAACTTTTCGATGATCACGACGTCGCAATAGACGTAAGCATCCACCATTGCTCGATTCAAATCTTCGATTTTCATGACAATCGAGACGCCCTGGGCTGAGCCTCCACGGGCAGGCTTCACGACAACCGGCAACGAAATCGACTGGGTCACAGATTGCAAAACGCTCTCTGCATCGAGTTCCCGAAAGGTCTCTTTAGGCAGCGTGATCGAAGGAGGCGTCTGTATTCCAGCACGCGCAACCAAAATCTTGGCGATCGACTTATCCCAGGCCAAGCGAGCGGCTTCCGGGGTGGCACCAACAAATGGGACACCGGTAAGAGTCAAAATGTCGCGCAGCGCCCCATCTTCGCCGCTGGCCCCATGCAGAACGGGCCAAATTACATCGGGTTTATCCTTGGCAATATTCGCCAGCAAATTTGAGTCAGGCTCACGAATTACAACACTTGCACCAAACTCGGTCAGGGCATCAGCCACGCGACGACCAGATTTGAGCGATATGTCACGTTCGTGTGAGATTCCTCCGGCCAGCACCTGTATTTTTAGCTTCGCTGCTGCCTTACCCTTTGGAATCATGGCCTATCTTCCTTTGAAAGTCTCGAGAAGTTCTGTTTGTAGATTAATCACGTTCGCAAGTCGCTTGATTCCAACCTTGATGTTCTCGGGGGTTGGGTAGGAATAGCAAACGCGAAGCTTGTTGTGACCCGTGCCGTCTCCATAGAAAGCGGTCCCCGGGGTGTAGGCGACCAATTCCTTCACAGCAAGCGGAAGCATAGCCTTCGAATCCACGCCGTCAGGAAGGGTAACCCAAAGATAGAAGCCACCATCTGGCCGAGTGGTGTGCAAATCAGGCAGGAACTCATGCATCGCAGCCAGAGCCGCATCCTTGCGCTCCTTGTAAACACCCCGGAAGGTGTCGATTTGACCCTTCCAGTCTGCGTTTGCCAAGTATTCGCTGATCATCATCTGAGTAAATGACGACGGGCAGAGCAAAGCCGATTCCTGGGCCAGGACCATCTTGTCTCGGATGGCTGGCGGGGCAAGAACGTAGCCAACTCGGAAACCCGGGGCCAAAATCTTGGAGAACGAACCAAGATAGACAACGCCATCTTCCTCAACTGCGCGAAGGGCCTCCGGGACCGGCTTATCAAAGTACAACAAACCATAAGGGTTGTCTTCGATGATCAAAATGTGCTCACGCTTGCAGATTTCAAGGATGCGTGGGCGGCGTTCAGCCGAAAGGGTAACACCCGACGGGTTGGCGAAATTCGGCACTAGATAGAGGAACTTGATCTTGCGACCCTGAGCCTTGAGATTCGTGATTGTCTCCTGAAGCGCCTCGGGTGACATTCCATCGTGGTCGGTGTAAACGTGCTCTACATCCGCCTCATAGTGGCGGAAAATGCCTAATGCACCGACGTAGCTTGGGCCTTCGGCTACAACAACGTCGCCCTTGTCAAGGAATAGGCCTGATAGTAGGTCAAGACCGTGCTGTGAGCCGGTGGTGATGACTAGGTCTTCGACCGAGCTCTGGATGCCTTCGAGTGCCATCAATTCTCGGATTTGGTCGCGGAGCACGAGGTCGCCCTGGCCACCGCCGTATTGGATGGCTAGATTGCCTTTTTTGGCCATTAGATCGTGATATGCCTTGGCCAATAGCTCTTGAGGCAAGGCAGAGACGAACGGCATTCCGCCGGCTAGTGAAACCACCTCGGGGCGTGAAACCACCGAAAAAAGTGCTCGTACCTCAGAAACGGCGAGAGTCTCCGCGCGCGCGGCATAGGCATCCAACCAAGAGTCCAGGTTGTTGCCTTGCTGCTGCTCGTTCGACATGTGCTGCTCCCCGCGGGCGAATTACGTTATTCGCTCTAGCCTATCGAAGGATTCTAGGTAAAACGAGGTGTTAGTTGAGGAACTCGGCTAGGTCATTGACTAGAACGGCCTTTGGCTTGGCGCCAACCATCGACTTTACGAGCTCGCCGGCTTTGAAAACCTGAAGAGCCGGGATGCCGGTGATGCCATACTTTTCAGCCAAAGCAGGCTCGTTGTCGACATTCACCTTGACGATCGATATTTTGTCCGCATACTCGGTTGAAATTTCATCCAAGATCGGGGAAACCATACGGCACGGGCCGCACCACTCTGCCCAGAAGTCAACTAGAACCGGACGAGCACTGTCTAGAACGTCAGCCTGAAAACTTGCGGTAGTTACATCTTTTGCCATTTAGGGGCTCCTTTTTCGGCGATTAGTGGTTCATTAGGTAGTGCTCTGCGTCAAGCGCAGCAACACATCCTGAACCGGCAGCGGTGATCGCCTGTCGGTAGGTTGGGTCGATGACATCACCGCAAGCGAACACACCAGGCAGGGTGGTCTTCGAACTTCGACCGTCAACCTTGATGAACTTATCTGCGGTTAGCTCTAGCTGGTTTTCAACCAACCAAACTCGTGGGTCGTTTCCGACTGCAATGAAAAGGCCATCAAGGTCCATGTCCTTTGTGGTGCCATCAACCGTGTTTCGCAGCGTTACAGCCTCCAGGTTGGTGGCTCCCTTTAGCTCGGTAATTTCGGTGTTCCAGATGACTTCGATCTTTGGGTTCTGCATTGCACGGTCTTGCATGATCTTTGATGCCTTGAAGGTGTCGCGGCGGTGAATCAAGTAAACCTTCGAAGCAAAGCGGGTAAGGAAGGTTGCTTCTTCCATCGCCGAGTCGCCGCCACCAACCACTGCGATGGTCTTTTCACGGAAGAAGAAGCCGTCGCACGTCGCGCACCATGAAACTCCGTGTCCGCTAAGTTCCTTTTCACGAGGCAAACCAAGTTCACGATAGGCTGCCCCGGTTGCCAAAATGACGGTCTTGGCCTCAAAGGTCTCGCCATTGCCAGTCTTTACGATCTTTACGTCGCCCTTGAGGTCTACCTCAACCACATCTTCATACATGACCTCGGTGCCGAAGCGCTCGGCCTGAGCCTGGAAGTGCGCCATTAGTTCAGGGCCCTGAAGCCCTTCAGGGAAGCCTGGGAAGTTTTCAACCTCGGTGGTCTTCATAAGTTCGCCACCAATCTCGACTGAGCTGGCGATTAGGAGCGGCTTGAGCCCAGCGCGCGCGGTGTAAATGCCGGCGGTGAATCCGGCAGGACCTGATCCGATGATGATTACTTCGCGCACTTGGGTCTCCTCAGGCACTCGCCTGCTTATTCGTCGTTTATTGGTAGAGTCAACCCAATTTTAGCGGCGAACTATTCCCTTGACACTCGCTAGGACCGCGTCGATCTCACTAGAACGTGAAAGCTTCAGGGCTGCCACATAGACAGCAAACATCACAAAGCCAATGATGGTGACGCTCAATCCGGAAGTTATTACCTTGTCGACAACGAAAGAGCCGGCACGGATGCCGCCGAGCGCCTGCACCATGCCAAAGCCAGCTATGCCCGAAACTGCCCCCGAAAGGACGAATTTCAGGGTTGAAGCCCGGAATCCGAAGCCGGCCAATGACCCGATGCGCTTGACCAAGAAGAGGTAGGCGACCGTTGCCTGAATAGCAACCGTGCCGCTAGTGAGCAGGGCTAGACCGACGACCAACCATTCGGTCGGTGCGAATATCGAAAGCGTGATTGCCCCGGTGATGTGAAGACCAATTTGGACGACCGTGAATAAGAACGGCGATCTTGTATCCTCTAGCGCGAAGAAAGCGCGCTGCATCATGAACACGAAACTGAAAGGAATGAGGCCGATCATCATGGCGATGATTACATTTCCAAGTGAGATAAGTGCGGAGAGTTCGCCTGCAAACACGCGTGAAATCGGATAGGCCAGAACAATCAGCGCGGCAGTGGCAAAGACCGAAATAACAAGAATTGCTCGAATTCCGTCGACAAAGTCCTTCTTGAAACTTTCCATCTTGCCATCGTGGACGTGCTGGGCCATCTTGGTGAAGTAAGCGGTGGCGATAGAAACTGTTGCCACCGAATGCGGAAGCATGAATATCAACCAGGCAATTCCAGCGGCGGCTACGCCAGCAATTGCTGAATTTGTTTCACGTGAAACCAGGGTTCCTGAGGCCACGATGGTTTGAACTAGACCACCGATTTGAGTCACCACAACCATGCCAAGCGACCAGGATGCGGCTTTCAGAGCCGGGCCTAGCCCGAAGCCTCGCCATTTGAAGTTCAGGTTCAGTTTCAAACCAATTCGTTTCCAAGCGAATAACAAAATAAAGGCCTGCGCGGCTACACCGAGAGTGGCCGAGCCGGCTAGAAGAGCAATTTTGTCAGGGGTCCAAGTTGCCGCAGCATGTGTGCCGGTCGGGTCTGCGCCAAACATGAAAATAAAGGCAATCAAACCCGCGAGACTGACCACGTTGTTGAGCACGGGAGCCCACATAAACGGCCCAAAGGCGCTTCGAGCATTGAGCACCTCGCCCAAAAGCGAGTAAAGGCCATAGAAAAAGAGTTGCGGAAGACACCAGTAAGCAAATGCAGTTGCCAGAGCGAGTTCGGGCCCTGTCCAATCCTTTGTGTAGATGTCAACCAAGAATGGCGCTGCAACCGTTGAAATGACCGACACTGCGAAGAAAATAGTAAGGATGAATGTGAGCAAGCGGTCAATGTAGCCCTTACCACCGTCTACATGTGAACGGGCCTTCACGATCTGAGGGACCAGGACAGCATTCAGCACTCCACCGACGATGATCGCGTAAACATTGTTTGGGAGTTGGTTTGCGACGCCGAAGGCATCCGCGGCATTCGTGGTGACTCCAATTGCCGCAGCTAGAACAACAGCACGCACAAAGCCAAGGACACGCGAGATGATTGTGCCGCTGGCCATCACCAAGGATGACTTAGCTACACTCACGAAAGTTCGACCCCTTGTTCAGCTTCAACTTTGGATTTATGGCGGAGCTTTCGACGAGTGCGAAGCACACCAACGGAACCCAACCCAACCACCAAAACCGCGAACACAACCAACATTGCAGTCTCAATGCCGGCATTTACGTTCATCTGTAGGTGCGCATTGTCGGTAAGTCGCAAACCAGAGAAGGTGGTTAACCAAACGATAAGAAAAACCTTGCCGTTTCCGATTGCCTTAACCGGCACCTGGGCATTGATGCCCGAGTTAGCCGGCACGACGACCTCAACGGCATTAGGCACCGTGACGCGAGGGTTGCTCGGAAGCATGTGAACGTCGACCCGCACGTCGGTATCGAAATCGTTTTGAATGCGAACGGGAACCTTAGATTCACTCGAAACCAAGTTGATTACCGAACCGGGAACTATCCGGACGCTCGGGATATCAGTTGGAAGCTCAGATTTTGATGTGAGGGCGGAGGCTGCGCTCGCCGAACTCGGTGAAAAAATTGAAGCGGCTAACGCCGCTGAGGCAACCACGACTGCCGTTTTTCTAAAGAATTCCTTGAAAATCACTGGCGAGCCAGCCATTCTTGGACACCGCGGCCCATCCGACGCTCATTTTCATGGGCCAAGGTCTTATCCAAGTTGTCTATTTCAAACCATTGCACATCTACGGCTTCGTGCTGGGGATCGTTTTCAACAGTGAGGCGGCCACCTGTTTGACGCATCAGGAAGTGATGCACGGTCTTTGAAATGAGTTTATTTCCGGCCGAAAATTCGTAGTGAATGTCACCCAAATCAGTGATTATTT
Source organism: Microbacteriaceae bacterium (assembly GCA_947452675.1). GTDB lineage: Bacteria > Actinomycetota > Actinomycetes > Actinomycetales > Microbacteriaceae > Rhodoluna. The sequence continues at coordinate 135,860 of CANGDL010000002.1, forward strand.
CAGCCTCTAAACCGGTCTCTTCCGCAATCTCGCGAACGGCGGCCTGTTCGAGGTTCTCGTCACCTTCGGGGTGGCCTTTTGGCACGCACCAATCGATGCGGCCGCTGCGACTAACTCGGCCGATTAAAGCAACCCGCGGGCTACCATCAGCCGCCAACACGAAACCGCCAGACGATGTCTCTTCGACACGCGTCAAGTGGCGAGTTGGCCGCTTTTCATTCATACAGGCAACTCTAAACCTTTGTGGCTGATAGAACACTGAAAACGAACCCCGCGACGCCAACTGTGGCACGATTGAAGGGATGCAGACCACAGCCGAAGCACTAGCAAATCTCGAGCGAATCACCGATTCGCCGCTTTTCGTCACGCTCGGTCGCATATTCACCGAAGCTGGCCATGAACTTGCTTTGGTGGGTGGCCCGGTTCGCGATGCATTCCTTGGCCGAAAGTCCCCGGATCTCGACTTCACCACGTCGGCAACCCCTGACCAAACCCTTGCGATTCTCAAACCGCACGTGGATGCGCACTGGGACATTGGCCGCGAGTTCGGCACCATCGGCGCACGCATGGGCGATGACACTGTTGAAATCACCACCTATCGAGCCGACAAGTATGACCCGGAGAGCCGCAAGCCTCATGTCGCATTCGGCACCGACCTTTCAGAGGATCTATTCCGGCGCGATTTTACGGTGAACTCAATGGCGTTACGACTGCCAGAGAAAATTTTTGTCGACCCCTTCCAGGGGTTGAAAGACCTTCTTGATGGCGTGCTCAGAACCCCCGGCAAGCCCGAAAACTCTTTCAGTGACGACCCTCTGCGAATGATGCGCGGCGCCCGATTCGCATCCCAGCTTGGCTTCGAAATTGAACCGGCGACCTTCGAGGCCATGACTTCGATGGCCGAGCGCATCAACATCATAAGTGCCGAAAGAGTTCAGGCCGAATTCGTAAAGTTGATGCTCGGTAACCACCCTCGTCTTGGCCTAGAAGCCCTGGTAGATAGCGGGTTGGCCGCGCACGTCTTGCCTGAATTGCCGGCCCTAAAGCTAGAAACCGATGAGCACCACCACCACAAGGATGTTTACGAGCACACTCTAACCGTGGTTGAGCAAGCCATCGACTATGAAAAGGACTACGAACTGGAGGGTGACTTCACACTCCGTTTCGCAGCGCTTCTCCACGACTGTGGCAAACCGGCTACGAGACGCCTCGAACCCGGGGGCGGCGTTTCGTTTTATCACCATGATCTTGTTGGCGCCAAACTGGCAACCAAGCGCATGCGCGCGCTCAAGTTTGACAACGAAAGCACCAAGGCTGTGTCTCGGTTGATCGAGCTTCACCTGCGCTTTTTCGGATACAGCGACCAGGCCTGGACTGATTCGGCAATTCGACGTTATGTTCGCGACGCGGGAGACCAGCTACTTCGCCTGCATGCACTGACCCGCGCAGACGTGACCACTCGAAATAAGCGAAAGGCCGACCGTTTGGCCCACGCCTATGACGATTTGGAACAGCGAATCGTCAAAATCATGGAGGAAGAAGAGCTCAATGCGCTTCGTCCCGACTTATCGGGTGAAGAGATCATGGAGATCCTGGGCCTAAAGCCTTCACGCGAGGTGGGCGAGGCATACAAGTTCTTGATGGAGCTCCGCCTCGAGGAGGGGCCAATCGGCCCAGATGAAGCGAAAAAACGCTTGCTAGCTTGGTGGATTAGCCGGTAGGCTAGAGAGGTTGCGCGCGAGCCCTGTCTCGCATTCTGCAACAACACCGATCGCACATTGTGCGTTCAACTATGCAAGACCCTCCTGTCACGGAAAGTCCGTGGCCGCTCTAGTCCAAAGGAGGTGGGTTCAATATGCATAAGTACGAGCTAATGGTGATCCTCGACCCAACAATCGAAGAACGCACCGTCGCTCCATCCCTAGATAAGTTCCTAAACGTAATCCGCAATGCTGAAGGCACTGTAGACAACGTTGACATCTGGGGCCGTCGCCGTCTGGCTTACGAAATCAAGAAGAACAACGAAGGCATTTATGCAGTAGTCAACATGACTGCTACTTCAGCTGCCGTTGTTGAGCTTGACCGCCAGCTAAAGCTTTCAGAAGCCGTTCTACGCACCAAGGTGCTACGCGCAGACGAGGCAGTTGTAAACATCAAGCCTGTAGAGGTTCCTGAAGTTTCAGCTGACGAGGCTGCTGCCGATGAGGCGCCTGCCAAGAAGGCTCCAGCCGCTAAGGCTGCACCAAAGACCAAGAAGGCCGAGTAAAGATTCATGGCCGGGGAAGTCAACGTCACGATTGTCGGAAATCTAGCCGACGATCCTGAACTGCGCTACACCCAGGGCGGAGTCGCTGTTGTTAGCGTTCGAGTAGGTTCAACTCCTCGTACCTTCAACCGCACCACTTCAGCTTGGGAAGATGGCGAAACCGTATGGGTTCGCTGCACCGCTTGGCGTGAAGTTGCTGAGAATGTTGCTCAGTCACTCACAAAGGGCACTCGCGTAGTTGTCACCGGTCGCCTAAAGGCACCATCTGCTTACCAGTCAGCTCAGGGCGAGGCTCGCGCTTCACTCGAGCTCGAGATCGAAGAGATCGGCCCGTCATTGCGTTATGCAACCGCGTCAGTATCTCGTCGCGCTCGCGAAGCTGGCTCAGGCTCAGGTGCCGTTGCAGGCGATCCGTGGGGCGATGCACCAGCAGTTTCGAAGGGCTCATCGAAGCCTGCCGACGACGCATGGGCAAACCCAGGAACCGCCGCTGGCGGCGACGACACCCCGTTCTAATCACTCGACTTTAGAAAAAATTTAGGAGAAATCATGGCTGCAAAGAGCGATCCTCGCAACAGCAAGAAGCCAAAGCGTAACGGAAAGAACCTCAAGGACGTTCCGGCTAAGGCAATCAAGGTTGGCGTTATTGATTACAAGGACGTCGCAACCCTACGTAAGTTCGTTTCGGACCGCGGCAAGATCCGCGCCCGTCGCATCACCGGTGTTTCTGTTCAGGAACAGCGCCTCATCGCCCGTGCCGTTAAGAACGCTCGCGAAATGGCTCTAATGCCATACGCAGGCGCTGGCCGCTAAGGAGAAATCACATGTCAAAGCTAATTCTGACCAATGAGGTTTCAGGCCTCGGCTCTGCAGGCGACGTTGTTGAGGTAAAGGACGGCTTCGC
>CANGDL010000003.1 GCA_947452675.1 Microbacteriaceae bacterium
TACGAGCTAAACGCCGAGACCAACTTGATTGACATGGACATCGTGCGTGCCCGCGCACACGAGGTAAAGCCTCAGGTTCTAATCGCTGGCTGGTCGGCTTATTCTCAGCACCTAGATTTCGCCGAGTTCCGCAAGATTGCCGACGAGGTTGGCGCCAAGCTTTGGGTTGATATGGCTCACTTCGCTGGCTTGGTTGCTGCTGGTCTGCACCCGAACCCGGTTCCATTTGCAGACGTAGTTTCAACCACCGTCCACAAGACACTTGCCGGCCCTCGCTCAGGTCTCATCCTTTGCAAGGCCGAATACGCCAAGAAGATTGACTCGGCTGTTTTCCCTGGTCAGCAGGGTGGCCCGCTCATGCACGTTATCGCTGCGAAGGCTGTTGCTTTCAAGGCTGCCATGGGCGAAGAGTTCAAAGATCGTCAGAAGCGCACCATTGAGGGTGCCGACATCATCGCTAAGCGCCTGATGCAGGCCGATGTGGTTGCAAACGGTGTTCAGGTTCTAACCGGCAGCACCAAGGTCCACCTAGTTTTGGTTGACCTCCGTAACGCGCCAATCAATGGCCAGGAGACCGAAGACCTGCTGCACGAGGTTGGCATCACAGTGAACCGCAACTCGGTTCCTAACGACCCACGTCCAGCGATGGTCACCTCCGGTGTTCGTATCGGAACCCCAGCATTGGCAACTCGTGGCTTCGGTGCCGCAGAGTTCGCCGAGGTGGCCGAGATCATCGCCGGTGTCTTGGTTCCAAACCCAGACATCGCCGCCCTTCGCGCGCGCACCACCAAGTTGACCGAAGCGTTCCCGCTATACAGCGGTCTCGAGACCTGGTAGTTCTATGACCGCAATCAAGCTGGATGGTCTTGCCACCGCAAAGGCGATCAAGGCCGAGCTTGCCGAGCGTGTCATTCACCTAAAGCAAAAGGGCATCACCCCGGGCCTCGGCACGCTCCTGGTTGGAGATGATCCGGGATCACACTCGTATGTGGCCGGAAAGCACCGCGATTGCGCCGAGGTCGGCATCCACTCGATTCGCATCGACCTGCCAGAATCGGCCTCATCTGCCGATGTTCGCGCAGCCATCCGTGACTTGAATTCGGCCAAGGATGTAACCGGCTATATCGTTCAGTTGCCGCTGCCATTTGGCATCGACACCAACGAGATGCTAGAGCTCATCGACCCTGATAAGGATGCCGATGGCCTACACCCGGTCAACCTGGGTCGCTTAGTGCTCGGTGTTTCGGGTGAGCTAACCTCACCGCTGCCTTGCACCCCTGCTGGCATTGTCGAACTTTTGTCTCGCTATGAAGTGCCAATGAAGGGTGCCGAGGTGGCAATCATTGGCCGCGGTGTTACCGTTGGTCGCCCACTTGGCCTTTTGATGACGCGCAAGGGCATTGATTCAACAGTGACTCTGTTGCACTCGGCCTCGCGCAATCTCGAAGAAGCCGTAAAACGCGCCGACATCGTGATTGGTGCTCTAGGCGTCGCCCACTTCGTACAACCTGAATGGATCAAGCCCGGCGCCGCTGTGCTTGACGTCGGCATCACTCGCGTTGAAGGCGCAGAGGGCAAGGCAACCTTGGTTGGCGATGTCGACCCACGGGTTGCGGAAATTGCCGGCTGGTTGTCGCCTAACCCTGGTGGAGTCGGTCCGATGACCCGCGCAATGCTGGTCAAGAACGTTGTCGACGTCGCTTCGCGGTAGTCCTACAAAATAATCTGCCTATTTTTCACCCATTACGGGTCAATTTGCTCGCGCCACGCGGTGTTATTTTCGTGAATTTTCCAGGAACGGAAAGTTTTAATTAATCTTTGCGCGACACGCCATATTTTATTTGCGAAGCACTACATCTAGGGCTTACTCTGGTCATCTGAACTAAATAAGCCAATAATCGGGGAAATCGCCAAATTGCAAGATTGAGCGAAAATTGGCAAAAACAGAGGAGAAACACCATGACCGTTACCGTTTACACACTTCCTTCATGCGTCCAGTGCGACAGCACCAAGAAGTTCCTAGACCGCAATGACGTTGAGTACAACGTGGTTGACATGAGCCAGGATGAGACCGCCCTTGAGCTAGTTAAGGCTCTCGGCTACCAGGCTGCTCCAGTTGTTATCGCTGGCGACGACCACTGGTCAGGCTTCCGCCCTGACATGATCGCCAAGCTCGCCGCAGCCTAAAGAGCTCCGCGGATGTTCGAACTAGCTTATTTTTCGAATGTCTCTGAGAACACCAAACGCTTCGTAGACAAGCTAGGCGTTACGCACCACAGAATCCCGGTAAAGGCATCGGATACTCCTCTGATGATGTCTGACCCTTATGTTCTAATCGTTCCAACTTACGGGGGAGGCGACGATGCAACCAGTGTTCCAAAACAGGTCATTCGATTCCTCAACCAACAGCAAAACAGAGATTTAATTCGCGGGGTCATAGCCGCGGGTAACACCAACTTCGGCGACAAATACTGTCGGGCCGGCGAGATCGTGGCAATGAAATGCCAGGTCCCACTGATCCACCGGTTCGAGTTGCTGGGAACCCCTTACGACGTCGAAGTCGTGCACAACAAAATGGAGACACTATGGAATCAACACTGATGGAGAAGACTCAGGCATCAACCCTGGGCTACCACGAGCTAAACGCGATGCTGAACCTCTACAACGATGAGGGCAAGATTCAGTTCGACAAGGACAAGCTGGCTGCGCGTCAGTACTTCCTCGAGCACGTGAACGTCAACACGGTGTTCTTCCACAACCTGAAGGAACGCCTCGACTACCTAGTGGAGAAGGAATACTACGAGCCAGAGGTGCTCGCGATGTATAGCTTCGAGTTCCTAGAGAAGATTCACGACTACGCCTTCTCATTCAAGTTCCGCTTCGAGTCGTTCCTTGGTGCATTCAAGTTCTTCACCAGCTATGCAATGAAGACCTTCGATGGCGCACACTACCTGGAGCGCTTCGAGCACCGCGTGGTTATGACCGCCTTGGTTCTGGCCGAAGGCAGCGAACTTGGCGCAATGAAGCTTGTCGAAGAGATGATTACCGGCCGTTTCCAGCCGGCAACCCCTACCTTCCTTAACTGTGGCAAGGCCCAGCGTGGCGAGTTCGTCTCTTGCTTCCTACTTCGCACCGAGGACAACATGGAGTCAATTGCTCGTGCAATCAACTCGTCTCTTCAGCTTTCGAAGCGTGGCGGCGGTGTCGCTCTCTCGCTGACCAACATCCGTGAATCAGGCGCACCAATCAAGAAGATCGAAGGCCAGTCATCAGGCGTCATCCCAGTGATGAAGCTTCTCGAAGACTCATTCAGCTATGCAAATCAGCTCGGTGCGCGTCAGGGTGCCGGTGCCGTTTATCTAAACGTTCACCACCCAGACATCATGAAGTTCCTAGACACCAAGCGCGAGAACGCTGACGAGAAGGTTCGAATCAAGACCCTAAGCCTCGGCGTAGTTGTTCCCGACATCACTCTTGAGTTGGCTAAGAACAACGAAGACATGTACCTGTTCTCTCCTTATGACGTCGAGAAGGTCTACGGCGTGCCATTCAGCGACATCTCGGTTACTGAGAAGTACCAAGAGATGGTTGACGATGCGCGCATCAAGAAGACCAAGATCAAGGCTCGCCAGTTGTTCGAGACCATCGCGGAGCTTCAGTTCGAGTCGGGCTACCCATACATCGTCTACGAAGACACCGTAAACCGCACCAACCCAATCGAGGGTCGCATCAACATGTCGAACCTCTGCTCAGAGATTCTTCAGGTCAACACCCCGACCACCTACAACGCCGACCTCAGCTACAACGAGATTGGCAAGGACATCTCTTGCAACCTTGGTTCGATGAATATTGCTATGGCGATGGATTCACCGGACTTCGGTGGCACCGTCGAGGCAGCCATCCGCGCTCTAACCGCCGTTTCTGACCTATCAGACATCGAGTCGGTTCGTTCGATCCAGTATGGAAATGACCAGTCACACGCAATCGGCCTTGGCCAGATGAACCTCCACGGCTACCTGGCCCGTGAGCGCGTTCACTACGGTTCAGAAGAAGGTATCGATTTCACAAACATCTACTTTTACACCGTGGTGTACCACGCGATTCGCGCATCGAACCTGATTGCAATCGAACGCGGCAAGACCTTCGGCAACTTCGAAAACTCGAAGTATGCCTCAGGAGAGTTCTTCGACAAGTACACCCAAGAAGAGTGGAAGCCGGCAACCTCTCGCGTAGCAGAGCTGTTCGCAAACGCAGGCATTGCCATTCCTACGCAGGCCGATTGGAATGCGCTTCGTGAATCAGTTATGAAGCACGGAATCTACAACCAGAACCTTCAGGCTGTTCCACCAACCGGTTCGATTTCTTACATCAACAACTCAACCAGCTCGATTCACCCGGTTGCATCGAAGATTGAGATCCGCAAGGAAGGCAAGCTAGGTCGCGTTTATTACCCAGCCCCATTCCTAACCAACGACAACCTTGAGTTCTACGACGACGCATACGAAATCGGTCCTGAAAAGATCATCGAGACCTATGCAGCCGCAACTCAGCACGTCGACCAGGGTCTATCGCTGACCTTGTTCTTCAAGGACACCGCCACCACCCGCGATGTCAACAAGGCACAGATTCAGGCTTGGCGCGCAGGCATCAAGACCATTTACTACGTCCGCATTCGTCAGATGGCACTAGAAGGCACCGAAGTTGCCGACTGCGTCAGCTGCATGCTCTAAGCAAAGAAGGAGATCAAAATGGCTGAAACCAAGCACAAGATCGCTCGCCCGGTCAACTGGAACAAGCTTGAGGACCCAATGGACCTCGAGGTTTGGAACCGACTGACCTCGAACTTCTGGCTACCGGAGAAGGTTCCAATGGCCAACGACATTCAGTCGTGGGCAACGCTTCGCCCAGAAGAGCAGCTTGTAACCATGCGCGCGTTCACCGGTCTAACCCTGCTGGACACCATCCAGGGCACCGTCGGCGCAATCTCGCTCATTCCAGATGCCGTAACCATGCACGAGGAGGCGGTTTACACCAACATCTCATTCATGGAGTCGGTGCACGCCAAGAGCTACTCATCAATCTTCTCAACCCTGTGTTCAACCGATGAAATCGAGCAGGCGTTCCGCTGGTCAGAGGAGAACCCTTACCTTCAGAAGAAGGCCGAGATCGTTCTTGGTTACTACCGCGGTGACGACCCGCTAAAGCGCAAGGTTGCTTCAACTTTGCTTGAATCATTCTTGTTCTACTCGGGCTTTTACCTACCTATGTACTGGTCATCACGCGCTAAGTTGACAAACACTGCTGACTTGATCCGCCTGATCATCCGCGACGAAGCCATCCACGGTTACTACATCGGCTACAAGTTCCAGAAGGGCATGGAGCAGGAGACCGAGGCTCGCCGCGAAGAGATCAAGGCTTACACCTATGACCTTTTGCTCGAGCTCTACGACAACGAAATCAAGTACACCGCCGACCTATACGATGGCCTTGGTTTGACCGAAGATGTGAAGCACTTCTTGCACTACAACGCAAACAAGGCCCTGATGAACCTAGGTTTCGACCCATTGTTCCCACGTGAAGTGTCGCAGGTAAACCCGGCGATTCTTTCTGCCTTGTCTCCAAACGCAGATGAGAACCACGACTTCTTCTCTGGCTCAGGTTCGTCTTACGTTATCGGTAAGCACGAGGCGACCAGCGATGACGACTGGGATTTCTAAGACAGTAAGCCTTCGCCCAACTCTGGGCAAACTTGGTCCGGCGCTAGTTGCCGGGGTCGCATACCTGGACCCCGGCAACTTCGCGTCTAACCTGGCTTCTGGGGCGCTGTTCAAATACTCATTGGTTTGGGTGATTTTGCTCGCTAATGCCACAGCCTGGTTCGTGCAATATCTGGCTGCCAAACTGGCCATCGGCACGGGTGAAAGCCTCACGGGTCTGCTTAGCTCTCGATTCAAGAGCAACTTCGGGCGCCTGGCCTATTGGTTGCAGGCTGAGGTCGTAATTCTGGCAACCGAAATCGCCGAGGTAATCGGTGGGGCAGTTGCCCTGAACATACTCTTTGGTTTGCCACTGGGCGTTGGTGCGGTTATCACCGCCGGCATCTCGATGATCATTTTGGCCAGTCAGGGGAAGGCCCGAGGTTTTTTCACGGGGCTCATCATCGTTCTAACTGTGGCTACTTCGGCAGGAATTATTGCCGCCGTAAATTTCGGGCTTATTGACCTGGGGCAACTGGCTTCAGGGTTAGTACCTCGAATCCAGTCGCAGGCGCAGCTTCTAGTGACGTTAGGTATGTTTGGCGCTACTGTGATGCCGCATGCCATCTATAGTCACTCGGCGTTTGTCAGAGACAAATTTGGTTCTGTGAGTCTACCTTCGGCACGCAGAATGCTGCTGAAGGTTACCCGCCTTGATGTGACTCTAGCGTTAGGTATTGCTGGTTTTGTGAACCTATGCCTCCTCCTCATCGGGGCGACAGTTTTCAAAACTGGTTCTCAGGCTCACGATCCAATTTATGAAACCTTCCACCGCATCTATGAAACCGTGAGTCCAGCTCTGGCCGTGATGTTTGCACTCGCCCTGTTGGCTAGCGGATTGGCATCTTCAGCTGTCGGCGCATACGCGGGCGGCGAGGTCATGGGCAGCATGATAAACCGTTCGATTTCCCCATGGATTCGACGAGCAATAACCGTGGTACCAGCCGTCGCCATAATGTTGGTCACCGCCAGCCCGACCAGTGTTCTGCTCTTGAGTCAGGTTTTGCTTTCGTTCGGTCTTCCATTTGCATTGGTCCCGCTGGTCTACCTCACATCTCAGAAGAAGCTCATGTCCGAGTTAGTGAATCACAAGAGAACTATTGCACTGGGAATAGTGATTTCGGTGGTGTTGATCACCCTGAATCTAAAGCTTGTGATCGACTCACTCGCTAACTTCTTCGGTTAACGGTTAAAAGCGCGACCGAATCGCCCAAAGGTCAGGGAAAACCGGTCGGAAAAGGGTCGATGCCAAATAGCCGACTCCCGCTGAACCCCCAGAGCCCATTTTGTGTCCAATGGTTCGCTCAACCATTTTCACGTGACGATATCTCCATTCCTGGAGGCCTTCATCCAAGTCGACTAGGCGTTCGCAAATGGCTGCCGCATCAAAGTCTTCACGGTGTATTTCAAGCAAAACATCCTGAACGCCTTCTTGAGGTTCATAACCAAGTCTCACATCACGTTGGAGAACAGCACTCGGAATAGCGTGACCTCTGCCAGCCAGATAGATCAGGGCGCTATCCCACAACGAAGGCCGGTTCATGGCAGCTTCAACCCTGGCTCGAGCCGGTGAGCCCGGAATCAGGTGTTCTGCCATGCCCATGCCGGTGTGCTTATCTGCGCCGGCGCCGGCCTGGTCGCGCCTGCCAAGCACTGCCTCAAATTCTCGGAACTGTGCCGATTGGAAACCGCTCGACGATTGCAGGCGGCCGCGGAAGGTGTTGAACTGAAGCGGCGTCATAGTCTCAAGAATGTCGAGCTGGCCGACGCACGTTTTCATAATCGTGCGCACGCGGCCCAAAATGGCGAGGGCGCGGTGGGTTTCGCCCTTGATCAGAACATTTTGGAGTTCGGCAATCTCATGCAGCATTTGCTTGAACCAAAGTTCATAGGTCTGGTGAATGATGATGAACAACATTTCGTCGTGTTCACCATCAGACTCTGGCTGTTGAAGTTCTAGAAGTTCATCGACCTTTAAATATGAAATGTAGGTGATGGCTTTTTTGTCGTTTTGCTCGCCGCTCACTAGGTAACTCGGCTTCCGTTGTCTTCGACCTCAAGATATTTCTTTGAGGCAACTAGGTCGCGCATGCGAGCTAACCCATCCCAGATTTCTACGTAGCTTGTTGGCAGCGGGGCCATAGCCAAACGGATCGAGTCAGGTGTGCGATAGTCAGGAACAACGTTGGCAAACTTGCGCATTCCAGCCGCAATCTTTTTCGCTTCGGGGTGCCCGACGGTGATGTGGCCACCGCGGCGGTTGGCCTCGCTAGGGGTTAGCAGCGTGAAGCCAAGAGGCGCAAGCCAGGCATCAAACAAATCTAGGATGAGCTGACTTCCGGCCGCGGCCTTAGCACTAATGGCCGCCATGCCGGCTTCTTCGATCATGTTGTAGGCGGCTTGCATAACCCGAATGCCGATAATCGACGGGCTAGCAATCTGGAAACGGCGAATTCCATCGGCAACTTCAAAGAATGGACCCATTTCAAACTGCTTGTCGTTGGCAAACCAGCCTTGAATGGTTGGGGTTACCTCTGGTTGGATCCGCTTGGCAACATAGAGCCAGGCTGGGGATCCAGGGCCAGAGTTTCCATACTTGTATGTGCAGCCGACGGCTAGGTCTACGCCCCATTCGTCGAAACGTAGATCGATGGCTCCCGCGGCGTGAGATGCATCCCAGACAACTAAACCACCGTGTGAACGAACCAAGTCGGTGATGGCTTTGATGTCTGGGCGACTGCCCGAGCGGTAGTGAATGGCCTGTAGGGTGACCAAGGCAACGTCGTCATTCAGGTGTGGAGCGAGCGCTTCGGGGGAAATCAGCTCGCAGTCGGATTCAATGTCGACCGAGCCAGGCCCGCCGCTGCCATCGTTATTCAAGGTGACCAGATTTAGGCCGAAATCTTTGGCAATGCCGGCAAGGATGTATCGGTCGGTGGGGAAGTTTGAAGCGTCAATGATTATCGTTTTGCGTCCCGGGCGAGCCTTGATTGCTGCCAAACACATTTGGTAAAAGTTGACTGAGGTGGTGTCTTGCACAAGTGTCTGACCCTCGGCGGCTCCAAGAACGGCGCGACCGAGAAGGTTTCCCGCGGCTTGCGATTCATCTATCCAGTGGGACCATCCGTCAACTAACTCACGACCCCACTCGTTGGTAAGAAATTCGTTTACCGCGGAAACAGCCGCGAGTGGCAGGCGGCCGAGTGAGTTTCCATCTAGGTAACAAAGCTCCGGATCGCTAATCTGAAACAGGCTCCGATAGTGGGCAAGCGAGTCAGCAGCGTCTAAAGCTTCGGCGTAACTGCGTTCGGTGGGTAGAGCCATTTGAACGAACCTTTCAACTTTGAAAATCTTTTCTAAGACTACAAGGATGAAGGTTTGTTGCCAGCCGAACTTGGCCAGGCTTTCGCAGTCAGCTGACCTAAACCAACAGTTGCTGCTTGGCTAGCTTTTTATAGAGCGGGGTCGAAAGGACAAGTTCGCTGTGAGTGCCAACTCCGATGATCTTGCCGTTTTCAAGCACGATGATTTGATCACTGTCAACCACAGTCGAAAGTCGGTGAGCAATGACGAGCAATGTGCGGTTCTTAGCCACTGCATCGATCGCGTCTCGCATCCTTTGCTCATTTAGGCCATCCAGCGATGAGGTTGATTCGTCGAGCAACAAGATTGGTGGTGCCGAAAGTAAGGCGCGGGCAATTGCCAATCTCTGGCGCTCGCCACCCGAAAGCATTATTCCGTTCTCACCGACCTCGGCGTCGAGACCACGCTTATCTCGCTCGAGAACCTCGGTGAGATTTACCTCGGCCAAAACTGCGGTAAGTTGCTCGTCGGTGGCGTCGGGTGAACCAATCATCAGGTTCGCACGGAGTGAACCGGCTAGCACCGGCGCATCCTGCTCAACATAGCCAATCTGTGCACGCAGAGAACTGCGACTAATGTTGGTCACTGCCTGACCATCCAACAAAATCTGACCGCTCGTAGGTTCATAGAAACGTTCGATCAGCGAGAAGATGGTCGACTTGCCCGACCCAGATGGGCCGACCAGCGCCACGCGCGAGCCGCGCTTGATTGCAAAACAAACCTTCTCGAGCACTTCGCGGCTCTCAGGGTTAGGGTTCTCTTCGGTGGCCGCCGGTGCAGCGTAGCCGAACGAAACTTCGTCAAATTCGAGTGCGATTTCATTCACTGCAACAATCTTCTGGGCGTTGCGCGCCTCGGCATCGCTCTCCTCAAGAGGCACGTCCAAAATCTCTTGGATTCGGGCGAGTGCCCCAAGCCCGGATTGAACCGAACTATAGGCCCCAAAAGCCTGGCCGAGTGGTCGAATCATTTGGAACATCAAAAGGATGAAGGTGATCAAACTTGCGACCGAAGTGGCCCCAGTTGCCACCCGATAACCGCCAACGCCGAGCACAACGATGAAGGCTCCGTTCATCGCCAGACCGGCGATCGGGGTAATCATCGCGTTTATGCGAGCGATCTTGACGCCCTGCTTGAAAGCCTCAGTCGCATCCTTGACGATTGCATCGCTTTCACGTTTCTCGGCTCGTGCCGCGCGAATAGTGCGCACCGCAGACAGGGCTCGATCAACCGCTGCTGACATGTCTCCAACCCGTTGCTGGGCCTTGGTAGTGGCTGATCTAACCTGGCGAGCGGTCACTGCAATCGAAGCGATGGCAAAAACTACCATCAGAAGGGTGAGCCCCAAAAGAAGCGGGTCGATAACTGCCATTGCAATTAGTGAGCCGACAAAGATGAGTATGCCGCCGACCGCATCGACGAGGCCCTGGGTTAGCACCGCTCGCAGCAAAGTGGTATCTGAACCTACCCGAGATACAAGGTCGCCCGTCCGGCGCAGGTCATACTCGTGAATTGGCAGCTTTAGAAGTCGGTGAGCCAGTTTTTGGCGAGCGGAGAAAACTACGCCTTCGCCTGCTTTGGCCAGCACGTAATACATGAAGCCACCGCTGATGGAGCCACCAACGATGACAGCGACAAGGAGAGCGACGAGACCGCTAAGGTTTCTACCTGACTGTACGGCGGTGATTACCTGGCCAACGACCAAAGGCTGAGCGAGGCTGATGGCAGCACCGAATACCGACAGCCCCATTGCGACCCACAGGGCACCTTTATGTTCTAGGAGGTAGGGAACCAGTTGAGAAAACTTTGCTTTTGGTCCGGTATCTTTGTTGCCTCGGCCGCGTCCGCGACCACCCATCATGCTCATATCTTTATTAACTCGGTTCTTCTAGGTGAGGATTCCCAAAAATTGCCTCATTCAACAGATAGTTGATTTCCGGCAACGCCAAGGCGGCAGTGTATGCGGTGTTTTTTGAGAACCTATTGAAATCTACGCTTTTTAGAGCGGACAAAGCATCTGGGTGGAGAACTCTCAGGAACATCACAGTGGAGTTCGGTTTCCGGTCAAACTCGGTGCGCACCTTTCCACAACCAAAGCCAAAAATAGTCAGAGCAACGTCGGCTTCTTCAGGGCTACATCTGGCAATTAAACCCAAATCCTGAACCTTTACCAGCGGACGAAGTTTGGTTTTTCGTTGCCAAATTTGAAAACAGGTGTTCAGGCTAGTGCGCTTGGAAAGGCGCTCGCCGTCTGCATCGACATAGTCGATGAGAATATCGTGATCGGCAACGAGATGAAACCGGCGATCGAGTCGGTTGATCACCGACCACTTGCGCCAAGATCGCGGAACGATGAAGCAAATGAACTCGCTGTGCTCGGCTGCTTTGTTAAAGAACGGGATGCTAAGCGAGTTGTTGCGTCCAAATGGCGGGTTCGATATGGTCAAGGCATCCTTGGACAAAATCCGTTTATTTAGGAAGTTCGCTTTCTTAACCAAGGTGTGTTTCGGTTCGATATCAAAGGATAGGAAATTGGTTACCCCGAATTTTTGAGCCGCGTTGATGAAGGCTCCTGTGCCTCCGGCTGGCTCGATTACTGTTCGACCTTCAAGGTCAGGCACTAAAGCATCCACCTCTGCCATGAGTCGTTCGGCCAGGTCTGCCGGCGTGTAATACTGCTCTTTTCCGGTGACCCTGGTGTTGCCAAGCATCACGCGAGGAATCGCCGATGTGTGCTTGGTGGAGGGCATTTCTTAAGGCTAGTAGATTGGCGTCTATGACTTCACAAGAAGACCAAACTCACATGATTTTTGCTCGAGGCCTCACCAAGGTTTATGGAGACTTTATCGCCGTCGACGGCATCGATTTCGAGGTTCGTAAGGGTGAAGCGTTTGGATTGCTAGGGCCTAACGGTGCTGGCAAATCGACAACAATGAAGATGATTGCGTCGGTTTCTAAGCGCACCGGGGGAGACCTAACCATCCTTGGCCTTGACCCAAATAAGCGCGGTCCAGAGATTCGCGCTCACCTAGGTGTTGTGCCACAGCAAGACAATCTTGACCGCGAACTAAAGGTGCACGAAAACCTTTTTGTATACGGTCGTTTCTTTGGGCTAAGTCGCAAGTTTCTAAAGAATAAAGTCGAAGAGTTGCTCGAATTCGCGCAATTAACTGAGAAGCGCAACAATAAAGCCGAGGAACTCTCGGGGGGTATGAAGCGTCGCCTAACAATCGCGCGCGGGTTGGTGAACGAACCAGAGATTTTGATGCTCGACGAACCAACCACTGGTCTAGACCCGCAGGCTCGCCACATTCTGTGGGATCGACTATTTCGACTAAAAGAGCAGGGTGTCACCCTGGTAATAACCACCCACTACATGGATGAGGCCGAACAGCTCTGTGATCGCCTTATTGTCATGGATAAGGGCAAGATCATGGCCGAGGGAAGCCCGGCCGACCTGATCAAACGCTATGCGAGCAAAGAAGTGCTTGAGGTTCGCTTTGGTTCTAGTCGAAACATAGAAATTGCCGAGCAAATTGCACACTTGGGTCACCGCACGGAAGTCTTGCCAGACCGAATCTTGATTTATTCGGATAATGGCGATGCAGACTTGCAAGAGATTTTGAAGCTCGGTCTTGAGCCGGTCACGTCTTTGGTTCGTCGCAGTTCTTTGGAGGATGTCTTCTTGCGCCTAACCGGCAGAACGCTGGTTGAGTGATGACTTCGACCGCCTCAATTGAGAAATCGGTTCATTCCTCTAAATGGCAAGGTTCTCTGAACCTTGTAAATGTTTCTCGGGCTCGCAACCTAGCGTGGCTCCATGTTGCCGAAGCTCGAATTCGAAACATGCTCAAGTGGTGGACCTCCATCGCTGCTTTCAGCCTCGGAAATCCAGTGCTTTACCTCTTCTCGGTGGGAATCGGAATCGGTGCTTTGGTTGACAAGAATGGCGGTTCGGCTCAACTCGGCGGCGTTTCATACCTAACGTTTTTGGCGCCGGCCTTGCTGGCGAGCGCTGCTATCCAATCGTTCCAAGAGGAAATGTCATTCCCGATCATGGAGGGTTTTGAGTGGGATAAGAGTTTCTTTGCGATGAACTCCACGCCTATTCAAGGTGTAGATATCGTCAACGGGCTATTGGCATCCTCCACAGTCAAGACGGTTGTAACGGTCGGCATCTATGAGTCGGTTTTGCTGGGCTTCGGCGCGATCAATGTTGGCGTCGCACTCCCTATGTTCCTTTCGGCGCTGCTTTCAGGCGTCGCTTTTGGTTCGGTAATGATGGCCATAACTAGTTTCATAAAACAGGATGATGGGTTCTTTGCCATCGTTGGGCGCTTCATTATTGCCCCGATGATCATGTTCTCAGGAACTTATTACCCCCTCGAATCAATGCCGTTTTATCTTCAGTGGGCCGGCTGGATCTCACCACTTTGGCATGCGACGGACCTCGGTCGCGTGATTAGCTATGGTTCACCTCAGCAGAGCTGGGTTGTGATTTCCCATTGGGTCTATTTATCGATTTGGATTGTGGTTGGCCTTGGGCTTGGCTACCGCCAGGTTTCAAAAAGGTTGGCAGCATGAGTTTGATTGGTCTGGCCGCAGACAGTGCAGTTTCGATTGCCCAACGTCGCGGCAATAAATTGGGTCGCAGTGTTTACTCGGGTCGCAGTCGCGTGGCGATGGAACGCAACCTCATGGCATTCAGAAGCTCGAACTGGATCATTGTGCTCTCCGGTTTCGTCGAACCGCTGTTTTATCTGCTGGCATTCGGCTTCGGAGTTGGCAGGCTAATTGGCGGTGTAACCGATGGTTCTGGGCATCCGGTTTCTTATGCGGCATTTATTGCACCTGCCTTGTTGGCAACTTCTGCAATGAATGGAGCAATTTACGACTCAACTTGGAATGTCTTTTTCAAGATGCACTTTGCCAAGTTGTACGAGACCATGCTTGCCACATCGCTTGGCCCTTTGGATGTAGCGATCGGTGAAATTGGTTGGGCGCTGCTTCGCGGCTTCGTCTATGCAATCGGATTCATGCTGGTAATGGCGCCACTCGGCCTCATCCCTAGTTGGTGGGCGTTGATGGCAATCCCTGGCGCGGTGCTAATTGCGTTTGGATTCGCCTCCTTTGGAATGGCAATCACCTCATACCTAAAGACTTTCCACCAGATGAATTGGATTAACTTCTTCATGCTGCCGATGTTTCTGTTCTCCGGAACTTTTTATCCACTGAGCATTTATCCGCAGTGGATCCAGTCGATCATCCAAGCAATGCCGCTTTGGCACGCCATCCAACTTGAGCGCGCTTTTATGCTTGGCAACCTCGGTTGGGGGTTGTTGGTCCATGTGGTGTATTTCTTGGTGATGATTGTGCTGGGTTTATTTTTCACAACCCGCCGCCTCACGGCTCTGTTCATGAAGTAGAAATTGTCCTACCCTTTAACAAGGTTTGCTGAAACCTATGAGGGGAAGTTCAGTTGAATATTCGATTGCGTGTAGTTTTCGCGGCTATTTTGGCGCTTTTTGTCACCGCGAGCATGCTGCCAAGCCAGGCTTTTGCTTCGGTTTATCGAAGCACCTACATCGTTCAAACCACGGCGGCAGGTCAAGACTTGGTCTTGAAGTCGCTTTTTGGAATGGGCGAGGTTCCTCTCGACCAACTAGATTTCGTCATGGATGGCTTCACCGTCCCGCTCACCGATTTTGAAGCCAGTGTATTGGCGGCTGACCCAAACGTAGTCAGCATTGAGCAAGACCAAAAGATGTCTCTGCTTGAAACCGAAACTCCTACTCCATCCTGGGGTCTCGATCGCCTCGACCAGCAGAACAGCACTCTGGACAATTCATTTAGCTATCCAGCCGATCCTGGCAAGGGTGTTCGAATCTATGTTGTCGACACCGGCGTGATGGCCAGCAACCCAGATTTTGATGGGCGAATTCTCCCGGGCTTTGACGCCTTGGGGCAGAACCTTCAGGGTGCGGACTGTCACGGGCACGGAACTCACGTTGCCGGCACGGCAGCTGGAACAAAGTTCGGAATTGCCAAGGCCGCGACAATCGTGCCAGTCCGAGTGCTTGACTGCAATGGTTATGGCTATTCCTCCAGCATCATCTCTGGTTTCGACTGGATTCTCGCCAATAACCCTGCAGGCACTCCGGCTGTGGTGAGCATGAGCATCGGAGGCGGCTATCAACCAGCCTTGAATGCGGCGGTTAAGAAGCTCTATGACGCCGGGATTTTGCCAGTCATTGCTGCTGGAAACTCGAATGACGACGCATGTCACTATTCACCTTCTAGCGCTCCAGAGGCATTCACTGTTGGTGCGAGTGATGCCAACGATACTCGTGCATATTTCTCTAACTTCGGGGACTGTGTCGACATCTTTGCTCCGGGTACCAATATCGTTTCTGCAAGTGCCACGAATCCAGCGGGTTCAACCACGATGAGCGGAACCTCGATGGCGACTCCGCACGTCTCGGGTGTCGCCGCTCTTTATCTAGCGCAGCACCCAACTGCCAAGCCGGCGGAAATCGCGCAGGCACTAAAAGATCATGGAATCCTCAACGAAATAAACAATGCACAGAGCCAATTCGGCAACATTTTGCTGAATGACAATTTTGTTCGCGGCGCCGAACCGGTTGTGCCGAACCCCAACCCAATTCTTAATGCTCCCGACCAGGTGACTTCGGTAGCGGTGGGCGCAACCACTTCAAATAGCGCAACCCTAACTTGGGTCGATGGTCCGAGTGACGGTGGATCACCGGTGACCAGCCACGGCATTGTTGCTGTGCCTCAGGGTTCCGCAATTGGCAGCGGCTTCACAGTCAATGGCGCCGGGGTTAATAGCTTCACGGTTCCTGGCTTGGATTCGAACACTACTTATACGTTCACGGTTTATGCGAGAAACGTCATCGGCTCTGGCAAGCAGTCGGCTGGGGTATTGGCCAAGACCTTGATTGGCGCTCCTGCGGC
The DNA here is from genome assembly GCA_947452675.1 of Microbacteriaceae bacterium. Taxonomy (GTDB): domain Bacteria; phylum Actinomycetota; class Actinomycetes; order Actinomycetales; family Microbacteriaceae; genus Rhodoluna. Next base: position 16,095 of record CANGDL010000003.1, read on the forward strand.
GCCGACAAACCTAGCCGCGATTCCGAGTTCCAGCACCGCAGCGTTAACTTGGACGTTGACTAATGATGGCGGTTCTCCCGTGACCAGCTATTCGATTGAGATATTCAACGCTGCTAACCCTAAGTGGTTGGTTGCCGGAAGCACCCAGGCAACGGGGTTCACTCTTAGCGGCTTGACCGCCGCGACTACTTACTTGACTCGGGTTAGGGCAACCAATGCGTTAGGCACGAGCAGCCCATCCAGGACATTTTCATTCACTACCGCAGCGGGCGTTCCCGATGTTCCGACTCAGTTGACTTCGTCATCGATCACAAGCAACTCGGCTTTTGTCGCCTGGCAACCGGTGACCAGCACTTCGCCAACCACCCCGGTCACATACGTGATCAGTTATGGAATCGATGGGGCTACTAAGACTCAGGTGGCTTCAAGCACCGCCAGCGCGCAACTCACCGGGCTTTCGGCTGGCCGAAAATACACTTTCAGCGTGCACTCGCAGGTTGGCACAATCACCAGCGCGGAGAGCATCATCGGTTCCTTCACAACTCTCACCACGGCACCGGCCGTTCCCATCGCGGTTACGGTCAGTGGAAACCCGGGTTCGCAGACACTTCGCTGGGCTGCTCCCTACGACGGGGGCTCACCGATTCTAGGCTACGTCATCCAATCGAGCGGGCCGCTGGCCAGCACGACAACAACCGTTGACGTTTGGAACAAGTTCGCCGAGCAGGCAGCAACCTCGATTTCACTTCCTGCGGCGCCAGCAGGGAAGTTCGTTCGCTATCGCGTTTTGGCTAGGAACGCTGCCGGTTTAAGCGACCCTTCGCTGTCGATAGCAATCACCACCGCGCCACTTAAGCCTGGCGCTCCAACCGGATTATCTGCGAGTGCGCCAAATGCCAACGGCGCCATCACATTGACCTGGGTTGCCCCTGCCAATGATGGCGGCGGCACAATCACCCAATACACGGTTTTGATAAGCCGAGATGGAAGCACATGGCAAAGCCTCGCCAATGTCACCGGCGCATCAAACGTAACGTTTAGCACTTCAAAACCAACCAAGGGTCAAACGTGGCTATTCGCTGTCAACGCTAGGAACGTCTCAGGTGCCGGCCCAAACTCTGACGCGGTCTCGGTGTCAACCGCGGCAACGGTGCCAGGCCCAGTAGCCAGCGAGTCGCTCTACCTCAGTGGCACCGATGGCATTCTTCTTCGATGGTCGGCGCCTTCCGACAACGGCGGCGCACCACTGACCGGATATTTGATCGAGCGTCAGGTCAACGGGTCCTGGAGCACAGTCGCGCAGCTCGCGCCATCGATTCTCAGCTTCGCAAGTGCGAAACCGATGCCAGGAGTGATCGTCACCTTCCGGGTGACTGCAATCAATTCACTGGGCTCTGGGCCTTCTTCAAATGCGATCTCTCTGATGGCCCCATACGTCCAAGCGTCGTCGCCTCTGAACTTCACGGCAACTCTCAACAAGGCAACCAATAAAGTTGATGTTTCCTTCACGCAACCGAGCTACCTCGGCGGAGGAACCTTGCAGTCCTATTACGTCCAGGTTTCTCGCGATGGAGGTGCCACTTGGGTTAACGCACTGGCATTGTCTGCCTCAGCCGTCTCGGGCTCTCTCTATGCCCCAAACAAGGGACAAACCTACAGCTACCGGATGACCGCCACAACGCAATATGGGGCCAGCCTGGCAAGCTCCGCCATTGATGTCACGGTGGCATCCACGGTGCCGGCAATTCCTGCGGGTTTCAGCGTTATCTTGACTGGTTCGAACGATGTGACGCTTCACTGGTCTGCTCCCGGTGACACCGGAGGCCTTGCGCTCACTGGTTTCACCGTCGAACGTCTGGTCAGTGGCGCCTGGGTGATGGCGGCGCAATTGCCGGCTTCGACCCTCACCTTGATTGCGCCTCGAGCGTTACCCGGGGTCATGAACAGTTTCCGCATTTACGCAACCAACGCGCTCGGATCAAGCGCCGCGACAAACCCTGTTTCGGTGATTACTCCATACGTTCAGGCGAGTGCACCACAAAACCTTAGTGTCGTTTTCAATCCGACCACCAAGCGAGTGGATGTGACCTTTGCTGCACCTAGCGACCTTGGTGGTGGAGCGGTAACTTATTACAATCTCCAGACTTCAGCGGATGGCGGTTCAACCTGGGTTCCTAGCAGCACCATTGCCTCCACCGCATTTGCTTTCTCAACGAATGCGCCTGCAAAGGGCAAAACGTTGAGTTATCGAATGCTGGCGACGACCCAATTCGGGTTGAGTCTTGCAAGTAATTCTGTTGCCGTGAGTGTTTCGACAACTGTTTCGAGTGCGCCAACGAACGTTACTTCAGCCTTCAAGGTCGACGGTTCAGTGCAGTTAAGTTGGCTTGCTCCTGCTGACAATGGAGGAACTTCAATCACCAGCTACAGGCTGCAGAAGCAAGTTGGCACGACCTGGGTTGATTCAGCCACGCTCGATGGTTCAACGCTAACAACTTCTGTCCCGAGAGATTCGGTAGCTACACGCGTGACCTGGCGGCTTATCGCTGTAAATGCCGTGGGCCTCTCAGCGCCAAGCCCGATGGTCACCTACGTGGCCAAGTAGATTCCTCAAAGAAAAATCCCCTCGGTCCAAATGGCCCGAGGGGATTACTTTAAGTTGATTACTTGCTGACTACGATGTGACCAATTACCGCGAAGCTCATAGCTGCAATAGCCAGCACACCAATGGTCGGCACAACCCACTTCGGGGTTGATTCCTTCTTCTGATAGGTGTAGCCGATGAAGAAGATGCCGGTCAGCAACAGACCCTTGATTGAAAGCACAAGGTTGTTGATGTTCTCTTCGCCGATTGCATAAACCAAGCCGGTCATAATCAAACCGGTTAGCAGAGCCAACCAGGAACCGTGAAGGATGCCAGGGTTTACCTTTGCACCGGTTTTGAAGTTCTTGGTCTCAGATAGAGCGCCACCAAGGATGGTTGCGAACGCGAGAAGGTGTATTGCCAGGGTGATGTCGAGTACTAGATTCATGATTTCAGTCTAGCCATGAGCACTGCCGCTTCGACGGCTTCGGCACCCTTGTCTTCTTTTGAGCCCTCGAGACCAGCGCGGTCTAGCGCCTGCTCTTCGGTGTTTACAGTCAGCAAACCGAAACCAACCGGGATGCCACTGTCGAGCTGAACGCGATTGAGTCCATCCGTGGCAGCCGAACAGACATAGTCGAAGTGAGGTGTATCCCCCTGAATGACTACGCCCAGAGCAACCACAACATCGGCACCCGCGTCGATCGCATACTGTGCACCCAGTGGCAACTCGAAGGCTCCCGGCACCCGCCAGATCTCATACTCGGAGTTTCCGGCAGCCTGAAGGGCCCTTTCAGCACCAGCCAACAGGCCCTCGGTAATTTGGGTGTGCCAACGGGTCACAACAATCGCAACCTGAAGACCACTTGCGTCGATTTCTAGTTTTGGGGCTCCCGCTCCGCTCATGCCTTTACCTCCGGAATGATGTGGCCCATGCGGGCACGCTTAGTTTCAAGATACTGCTTGTTCTGTGCTGCCTCGCCAACAATGATGGGCACGTATGAGTTGACGGTCAAACCTGCATCGTTCAAGAATGCGCTCTTGGCAGGATTGTTGGTCATCAATCGAACGCTGCTCACGCCAAGGTCACGCAAGATGGAAACGGCGGCTCCATACTCGCGGTTCTCGCTCGGTAGACCTAGGGCAAGGTTTGCGTCGACGGTGTCGAGGCCGGTGTCTTGCAAGGCGTAGGCCTTCAGCTTGTTTAGCAAACCAATGCCTCGGCCTTCTTGGCCGCGAAGGTAAATCACGATGCCACCCTTTGGGTCATTCGCAATCTGTTCAAGAGCAAAGTCAAGCTGTGGCCCGCATTCGCACTTTAGCGAACCGAATGCCTCACCGGTAATGCACTCTGAATGCATGCGAATCAGAACATCATCACCGGTTGGGTTACCGGCGATGATTGCCACGTGGTCGGCGGTCGTGCGGGTGTCATAGTAGCCGCGAACACGGAAGTCGCCGTGAATCGTTGGAAGTTTTGCCTCGGCTTCAAAGCGAATGCGGTCGTTGACCGTCTCTTCTGGGAAGTCTTCTTGGGCGCGACGGTAGGCGACGATCTGCTCAATCGTGATGACTGGGAGGCCCTCACGTGCACCGATTTCTTTAAGTTCTGGCAATCTGGTCATCGAGCCGTCTGCCGAAACCATCTCGGCAATCACCCCGACCGGGGTAAGGCCAGCAAGCTTCAACAGGTCGACCGTCGCTTCGGTGTGACCCTGGCGAGCCAAAACGCCTCCCTGGTGAGCGCGCAGCGGAAGCACATGCCCAGGTCGGATGAGCGACTCTGGTGTGCTGGTTGCATCGGCAAGGACCTGAAGAGTGCGTGCACGGTCGGCTGCCGAGATACCGGTGGTAACCCCTGACGAAGCATCTACCGAAACGGTGTATTGAGTGCGTAACGTGTCTTGGTTGGCAATGGTCATCAACGGCAACTCGAGACGGTTGGCCATCTGTTCGGTCATGGGCGCGCAAAGGTAGCCCGAGGTGTTCCGAACTATCCAGGCAATCCACTCTTCGGTTGCAAACTCCGCAGCCATGATGGCATCGCCTTCATTTTCGCGGTTCTCTGCATCGGCAACTAGCACCGGCTTTCCCTCGCGAAGCGCGGTAAGCGCCTCTTCAATAGTTGAGAGTGACATTAGCTATTCCTCGCTTCGAGCAAGCGCTCGATGTGTTTGGCCATCACGTCGGCTTCGACGTTTACCTTGTCGCCAGGCTGCTTGTGGCCTAGCGTGGTGAGTTTTAGAGTCTCTGGGATAAGACTGAGACCTACGAAATCTGAGCCGACCTCGTTTACCGTAAGTGAGACACCGTCGATGGTGATCGAACCTTTGAGCACGATGTACTTCATCAGTGCCTTTGGGATTCGAACCTGCACCAACTCCCAGTTTTCACTTGGGGTGCGGCTGATGATTTCGCCCAATCCGTCTACGTGGCCTTGAACCACGTGACCGCCAAAGCGGGTCGCAGCCGTCATTGCTCGCTCCAAGTTGACTGGGTCACCTACTTTGATTCCGGCTAGCGAAGTCAGGTTCAGAGTCTCTTGCATTACATCTGCGGTGAACGAGGTTGCATCGTGTTCAACCACAGTTAGGCAGGTGCCGCAGACCGCAATTGAGTCACCGCGGTTGGCATCGGAGACTACGAGTGGACCTTCGATGGTGATTCGGAGGGCATCTGCCTGTGGTTCGATGGCTTTGACGCGACCGAGTTCTTCGACGATTCCGGTGAACATTAGTTCTTCCTTTCGGTGGCACGAATCATTAGGTCTGGCCCAAGCGGTTTGATCTCGAGAAACTCGAGCTCTTTTGCTTGTCCGATGTTGGCGACTCCCAGGTTGCCCAGTGAAGTGATTGGACCGCCGATGAGTTTTGGCGCCATGTAGATCAAGAACTCATTTACGAGTCCGTGGCGCACGAATTCGCTGGCCACGATTGCACCGCCCTCGACCATAAGGTGGCGAACGCCCATCTCAAAAAGCTGAACCATTGCCGAGTTGAGGTCGCGGGTGTGGAGTTGAATGGTTTTGCTTTTGCCTTCGGATTCATCAAAAATTCGAGCACCCGGGTCTAGTTGAGTCTCACCAAGGATGATTCGCAATGGCTGTTCTGAATAAAGCGAGCCATCGCGGTGACGAGCGGTCAGTTCCGGGTCATCGGCGATGATTGTTCCAGTGCCCACCAAAATCGCATCGATCTGGGTGCGGCGTCGGTGAACGTCGCGTCGCGCCTCTGGCCCGGTAATCCACTTCGAACTTCCGTCGGCTGCGGCACTTCGGCCATCGAGGCTCGTGCCATATTTCAATGTCACGAAAGGTCGCTGTTGTGCGGTTGCGGTTGCCCAGACCCGGATGAGTTCATCTGCTTCAGCCTGAAGGAGGCCAAACTCAACATCCACGCCGGCTTCCCTCAGGGTTGCCGCTCCTCCGGCTGAATTCACGCCTGGATCTTTGGTCGCAAAAATTACCTTTTCGACACCTGCTTCGATCAGAGCGATCGCACAGGGGCCGGTCTTGCCCGTGTGATTGCAGGGTTCGAGTGTGACAACTGCGGTTAGACCCTGAGCTATTGGGCCGGAGGCACTTGCTCGACCATTTGACCGAAGGTCTTTTAGCGCTGCAACCTCGGCGTGGTCGGTGCCAGAGCCAAGGTGCCATCCCTCAGCGACAATCTCGCCGTTTGAATTAATCAGAACCGCGCCAACTCGAGGGTTTAGGCCTTTAACCGGGCCATTCAAGGCAAGTTCGAGTGCGCGACGCATCGCGACTTCGTTTTGCTCGTTAAAAGACATAACCCCGAGTTTCTTCAATAGTTGAAGTAATTCGGGGTGAGATTAAGGCTCGGCGGCAATGTAAAAGGCTGAGTGCGCCTAGCTAGCCGACGTGCTAATCAAACCCACGCCGGTTGCGGAACAACCAGTGCGGGTTTTGTTCTTCTACCATCCGGACTTTAACCGTCGGCACCTGAATTTCACAGATTCAACCGATGCCTCACTCTGCCCAGTTGCCTGGGTTTTGCTTGCCAATCAAATGGCTGAAGCATCGGGTCGCGGGCTATAACCGCCGGCTCAGATTTTCACTGACCCCGAAGAACTTTTTGTTGCTTTTCTATCTTCCCATCTCAACCTGTGAAATGGAAAACCTATTCCTACGCTGTGGACGAAACGCTTGTCACAGCCGGGTTTCGAATCTAACTCGCGGCGATGAATCCGATGCGCTCGTAAACCGTTGCCAAGGTTTTCTCGGCCAACTCGTTTGCCTTGGCGGCGCCCTTTGCCAAAAGGCGATCAAGTTCGGCCGGGTCACTCAGCAACTCTTCGGCACGGTTGCGAATCGGCTCTATATGAGCCACAACAACATCGGCTAGTTCGGTCTTGAGTGCGCCATAGCCAGCACCATCGAATCGCGCTACCAGTGAATCGATGCCCTCACCGGTGATAGCCGAGTAGATGCCCAACAGGTTTGAGATTCCAGGTTTGGTTTCACGGTCAAAGCGGATTACGCCGTCAAGGTCGGTAACCGCACTCTTGAACTTCTTCACGACCACGGATGAGTCGTCCATGATATTCACTAACCCCTTTGGATCGCCTGATTTTGACATCTTGGCGGTGGGGTTTTGAAGGTCATAAATCTTGGCAGTTTCTTTCAGAATTACGCCTTCTGGAATCACGAAAGTCTCACCAAATCGAGAGTTGAAGCGAGTGGCGAGGTCGCGAGTAAGTTCAATGTGTTGACGTTGGTCTTCGCCAACCGGCACTGCTTTTGGCTGGTAAAGCAAGATGTCAGCCGCCTGAAGCACCGGGTAGGTGAATAAACCAACCGAAGCGGCGTCAGTTCCACTCTTCTGTGACTTGTCCTTGAACTGAGTCATTCGCCCAGCTTCTCCAAAACCAGTCAAGGTCATCAAAACCCAAGCAAGCTGGGCGTGTGCCGGCACATGCGACTGAACGAAAAGCGCGGACTTGTTTTCATCAATGCCCGCTGCCAAATATTGCGCGGCGGTGATGCGAGTGTTGCGACGAAGCGCCTCGGGTTCCTGTGGAACCGTAATGGCGTGAAGATCGACCACGCAGTAATAAGCGTTGTAGTCATCCTGCATTTTGGTCCAGTTCACCAGCGCGCCAAGGTAGTTTCCGAGGTGCAAAGAACCGGCGGAAGGCTGCATTCCGCTGAGCAGGTTTGGCTTAGTCATGGGTTAATCCTAGATCGCATAGACGACAGAGACAGGGGAGTGGTCGGTCCAGCGGGTATCATAGCTAGCTGCACGGTGAACCCGGTAGTTCGAGGCATTCGCAGCGAGCGATGGCGTCGCCAGGTGATAGTCGATGCGCCAACCCGCATCCGTGTCGAAAGCCTGCCCACGGTAGGACCACCAGGTGTATGGACCAGCAACATCAGGATGAGAAGCACGTCCGACATCGACCCATCCCTGTTGCTTCATCAGGGTGTCAAAATAGGCGCGCTCTTCGGGCAAGAAACCGGCATTCTTCAGGTTGCCCTTCCAGTTCTTGATATCGAGTTCGGTGTGACCAACGTTGAGATCGCCAACAACTACAGCAAATCCACCAGCCGCGATGATCTCGGCCATGCGAGACTGCATCGCCTCTAGAAATTTGTACTTCTCCACCTGCTTAGGCGTGTCAACTTCGCCCGAGTGCACATAGGTGCTGATGACAGTTATGAGCTTGCCGCCGAACTCATAGTCTGCTTCAAGCCATCGACCGGCCGAGTCGAAATCGTCAGGGCCGAGAGTCGTTCGGTTTGCGCTGGCCGCCTGTTTGCTGATCAAAGCGACGCCGGCGCGACCCTTGGCGCTCGCGGCATCATGCAGGATGTGCCACTCGCCGCCACCAGTGGGCGGGTTTTCCGCAAATAGCTGGTGTAGATCTTTATCGTCTGCCCGAACTTCTTGCAAAGCGATGATGTCGGCATCGGATTCGGCCAACCAGTCGGCCATACCCTTTCGGAAGGCTGCGCGAACGCCATTGACATTGACGGTGACCACATTTATAGACATGCCACAAGTTTAACCTCGTGTGACTGCGCCTGAAGCGAAGAGCCAGAAACGCTCGAGAGCATCGGGAATAGAATCGACCCATGGCAGAGCGGTTTTTGGTTGGCGCGGGCGTGGGCAGCGGTGTAGCTCACGGTAAGGCATTTGTGGTGGCTCGCCCTGAAGCCGCGCTAGCTCAAATTTCAAAACCGGGAAACAGAATCGGCCTAATTGCGATTCAACGGGCCATGGTCTCGGTGGCTGAGGACCTCGAAAATGTAACCACAGTGGGCGAAGCCAAAGACGTCATGATGGCGTTAGCCATGATTTTGCGAGATCCGGTGCTTTTCGACGTAGTGAAAGCGCACCTGTCCGAGGGAGCCGAAGCCGCCGATGCCATCCGCCGCGCGTTTGCCCGTTTTGCTCGACAACTCGAATCTTTAGGCGGTTATTTCGCTGAACGCGCCTCAGATCTTGGCTACCTCGCAAATCGCGTGGTGGCTGAGCTTGCCGGCGATTTGCCCCCAATCGAGTTCCCGAGCGAGCCATTCATCCTCGTATCTGACTCAATTTCGCCTATGGATGCAGCCAAACTTGACCCGAACCGTGTTCTCGGCGTAATTACCTCGGATGGCACCCCGACTTCACACTCGGCAATCATCGTGCGAGCGGCAAAATTGCCGATGGTGGTTGGCCTAATAGGTTCCGGCTTAATCCGTACAGGCGCAGATTTACTAGTGGACGCTAGCTCCGGACAAGTGTTCCTGGATCCAACAGCCGAACGCATCGAGCATTACGCGAATGCGGCAAATCTTGACACGAAGGTCATCCGACTGCTCGATGATGACCGCGAACCTCCAGTGACGCTCTTGGCCAACTTGGGTTCTAGCTTCGAGGCAGCGGGAGCGTTAGCCGCCGGAGCAAAGGGTGTCGGATTGTTTCGCACCGAGCTTCTTTATCTTGGGCAGCAAGATCCACCGAGTTTAGAGGAGCAGTTCGTGGAGTATTCGAGCGTGCTCGCGGCGTTCTCTGGGAAGCCGGTTTTGGTCCGCGTGCTCGATTTGGATTTCGATAAGCCGTTACCATTTCTTCGCGAGGCTGGGTCGGGAAAGTATGCGAACCGAGGGCTTCAGGTCTTGTTGGCGAATCCAGAGGTTTTAGAAGTTCAACTTGCTGCCTTGGCAAAGGCGCAGAACGCTAACCCTAAGACCGATCTTTGGGTCATGGCGCCAATGGTGCTATCGGTTGTCGAGGCTCAGGAGTTTGCAAAGCTTGCCCGAGCTGCAGGTCTGAGAAAAGTGGGGGTCATGATTGAAGTTCCCGAGGTTACGGCTGCTGGAGTAATCGAGGGGATTCTCGAATCGGTCGATTTCCTAAGCATTGGCACGAACGATCTGACTCACTATGCCTTGGGCAAAAGTCGGCACACGGCTGGAGATGGCGCCGTCAGCGGAACAATATCGCTTTCCGAAACGCGAAAACCCGAGGTTCTAGACCTCATTCGAAGGGTCATCTCAGCGGGCAAGCTAGCAGGCAAACCGGTTGGAATTTGCGGTGAGTCTGCATCTGACCCCGAATCGGCGAAGATATTTATTCAACTTGGGGTCGACAGTCTCTCCGCCTCTTCGGCACTGCTACCGCAACTTAAGGCCTCACTTCTCGCCTAGGAATGAGTTGGCTTTGGCTTGGAGCCTAGAGTGAAACCTTGAGCGTCGTGCCGCTCACTACCGTTTTGTAGGTTGCGAGACCAGTGCGCGCTGGCCCATTAGTAACCTTTCCGGTAGTCGTGTTGAACATAGAACCGTGCTGCTCGCAAACCAGGTTGGTGCCATTTAGCCCTGATAGTTGCACCTGCTGGTGAGTGCAATAACCGTTGAATGCTTTGAAAACGCCCTTCTTGGGCTGCGTAACTAAGACCGGAATCCCGGCCACCGTATACATCCGAGCACTGCCAACCGCCACGTCAGTGGTTTTGCCAACGGTGTAAGTTCTGGCCGCGGCAAAAGCGTTCTCGGCTGGGCCAACAAGCCCAACCCCGGCCAAGGCGGCGCCTATGCCAGTGAGCATCGCTCGACGGCTCAGGTGGTTTGCCGGAATCTCAATAACAGCTCGAGATGCTGGGCTGGCCGAGAATTCAGATGTTTCGCAAAGGTTTTCGCAGGTCATACCTAAAAACTAATCTCACGGAAAACAAAAAACCTGCAGGTCACCGATTTTGTCAGTAACTTTGCAGGTTCTTGTTGTGTGGAAAACTACGGCTTGCCGCGAAGAATCGCTTGCTTCACTTCGGCGATTGCCTTGGTGACTTCGATGCCACGTGGGCAAGCCTCGGTGCAGTTGAAGGTGGTGCGGCAACGCCACACGCCTTCCTTGTCGTTCAAGATGTCGATGCGAACCTCAGCGGCTTCATCGCGTGAGTCGAAGATGAAGCGGTGTGCGTTCACGATCGCGGCTGGTCCGAAGTATTGCCCATCGGTCCAGAAGACAGGGCACGAAGTCGTGCAGGCAGCACACAAAATGCACTTAGTTGTGTCTTCGAACTTCGAGTGCTCTGCCGCCGACTGAAGGCGTTCCTTCTCTGGCTTGTCGCTGGCGATCAAGAATGGCTTGATGTCTCGGTATGCCTGGTAGAACGGGTTCATGTCGACGACAAGATCCTTCTCAACCTCAAGCCCCTTGATTGGCTCAACATAGATTGGTTGAGTGATGTCTAGGTCCTTGATCAAGGTCTTACATGCCAAACGGTTGCGGCCGTTGATGCGCATTGCATCCGAGCCACAAACACCGTGAGCACATGAGCGACGGAAGGTGAGTGAACCATCCATCTCCCACTTGATCTTGTGAAGCGCGTCGAGTACGCGGTCGGTGCCGTGAACAAGCACGTCAAAGTCCTGCCAGCGCGCTTCCTGACCATCTTCGGGGTTGTAACGACGCACGAAGAGAGTGACGGTGAAAGATGGGACTGCGCCCATTTCCTCGAATTCAGTTGCCATTAGTACTTACGCTCCATTGGCTGGTAGTTGGTAATGGTTACAGGCTTCCAACCGAGCTTGATGTTGTCGCCCGGCTTCTTTGCCTTTTTGTCAGTTAGGTAGGCCATCGAGTGAACCATGAACTTCTTGTCGTCACGCTTCTCGAAGTCTTCGCGGAAGTGGCCACCGCGAGATTCACGACGCTCACGTGAGGTGAACGCAAGAACCTCGGCCAGGTCAAGAAGGAATCCAAGTTCGATTGCTTCGAGTAGGTCGGTATTGAAGCGCTGACCCTTGTCTTGAACTGAGATGTTCTCATAACGAACGCGAAGTTCGGCAATCTTGTCGAGGGCCTCGTTCAGAGACTCCTCGGTGCGATAAACCTGAGCGTTCTTATCCATGGTGTCCTGAAGCTCCTTGCGAAGCACAGCAACCTTCTCGGTTCCCTTTGAGTTGCGAACCTTTTCAACCATTGCGATTACTTCGTCAGCTGCATCTGCAGGAACTGGCACGTGCTTTGCCTTGTTCGCATATTCAACGGCAGCGATGCCGGCACGCTTTCCGAAGACATTGATGTCGAGCAGTGAGTTGGTGCCCAGGCGGTTCGCGCCGTGAACAGAAACACAGGCACATTCGCCAGCGGCATAAAGACCCGGGACAACCGTGTTGTTGTCTCGCAGCACCTCGGCTTGAACGTTGGTCGGAATTCCACCCATAGCGTAGTGAGCGGTAGGGAACACTGGAACCGGCTCGGTGTAAGGCTCAACACCAAGATAGGTGCGAGCAAACTCCGTGATGTCTGGAAGCTTCTCGTCGATTACTTCTGGAGGAAGGTGGGTTAGGTCAAGCAAAACGTAGTCCTTGTTCGGACCAGCTCCGCGGCCTTCACGAACCTCATTAGCCATTGCTCGAGCAACCATGTCTCGAGGGGCAAGGTCCTTGATGGTCGGTGCATAGCGCTCCATGAAACGCTCACCCGAAGAGTTACGAAGAATTCCTCCCTCACCACGAGCAGCCTCAGAAAGGAGAATGCCCAGACCGGCAAGACCGGTTGGGTGGAACTGGTAGAACTCCATGTCTTCAAGTGGAAGACCCTTGCGGTAGATGATACCTACGCCGTCACCGGTAAGGGTGTGTGCGTTCGAGGTGGTCTTGAAGATCTTGCCGAAGCCACCGGTTGCAAAAATGATGGACTTGCCCTGGAAAACGTGAATTTCTCCGGTTGATAATTCGTAAGCAACCACGGCTGACGGGCGCTCTTCGCCATCGACCTTGGTCATTACTAGGTCTAGAACATAGAACTCGTTGTAGAACTCGATGCCTAGCTTGACGCAGTTCTGATACAAGGTCTGAAGAATCATGTGGCCTGTGCGGTCAGCTGCATAGCAAGAACGGCGAACCGGCGCCTTGCCGTGGTCGCGAGTGTGGCCACCGAAGCGACGCTGGTCGATCTTGCCGTCTGGGGTGCGGTTGAATGGCAAACCCATGTTTTCGAGGTCGATAACTGCCTGAACCGATTCTTTGGCAAGAATCTCGGCGGCATCCTGGTCAACCAGATAGTCGCCACCCTTAACGGTGTCGAATGTGTGCCATTCCCAGCTGTCTTCTTCGACATTGGCGAGGGCAGCTGCCATTCCACCCTGAGCCGCACCGGTGTGCGAACGAGTAGGGAACAGCTTCGAGATAACCGCGGTCTTTGCGTGCGGTCCGGCCTCGATTGCAGCGCGCATGCCGGCGCCACCGGCACCCACAATGACGACGTCGTACTGATAGTGGTGAACCTTTGGTGATGCGTTGGTCACTTTATTGTTTCCTAACGAGCAGGGCAGAAGGATGGGAGATTAGCGGCTACGCCGTTTGCAGGACATGGATCGAAGGTAAGGATTACCAAGGTGCCAAGCACAACTAGCACCGCACAAATTCCCCAGAGTGCTATGTTCAAAGCCTTGCGGATGCCTTCATGTGACGTGTAGTCATTCACGATGGTGCGCATGCCGTTGGTGCCGTGGATGAGCGCAAGCCAAAGCATTAGGCCATCCCAGACCTGCCAGAACGGGTTAGACCACTTGCCACCGACGAAGGCGAAGTCAATTGCCTTGATTCCCTCGCCAGCCCAAAGGTTGGTGAAGAGGTGGCCGAAAATAAGAATGACGAGAAGGGCACCAGATGCACGCATGTACATCCAGCCATACTTCTCCCAGTTGGCTCCGCGGCGGCTACGAGGGCTACGTGGTTGTTCAATAACTACAGACATCTTTAGCTCCCTTGCTTAGCCGAGGTGAAATACGTGGATGAGGTGGCGAGGTGCGAAGCCCGCGAACGCGATAAGTGCAATGGCAACGACCACCCAGAACATCACATTCTGGTACTTGACGCCCTTGCGCCAGAAGTCGATGAGGATTACACGAACACCATTCAGTGCGTGGTAGAGAATTGCGGCGACTAGGCCCAACTCACCAAGACCGACTACTGGAGTTTTGTAGGTGCTTACGACCGCGTTATAAGCCTCAGGGCTTAGGCGGACAAGCGATGTGTCGAGCACATGCACCAAGAGAAAAAAGAAGATGGCTACACCAGTGATGCGGTGTAGAACCCATGACCACATTCCGACTTTGCCACGATACAAAGTTCCGGCTGGTTTTGTTGGCACGAAGACCTCCTATTAACAGACACTTAAGTCTAAGCCTAGAAATTGCTGAGAATTCCCCATTTGGCGCACTTGGCTGTTGGGATATTGAAGATGTTCGGTAGTGTTTTGAGTGACATGAGCATTCAGCGCGAACCACTAGACCGTTTCTTCAGCATCATCCCTGCCGGAGGAATAGGCAGCCGCCTATGGCCTCTATCTCGTGCCTCAGCTCCTAAGTTCCTACACGACCTAACCGGTTCGGGACAGACTCTGCTGCAAGACACCTGGGATCGCCTAACTCCGTTTGGTGGCCCAGATCGCATCCTGGTGGTGACCGGCAAGGTTCACAAGTCGGCAGTTCTAGAGCAAATTGAAGACCTCTCGACCGACAACCTAGTTCTCGAACTTTCACCTAAGGACTCAACCGCGGCCATTGCGCTCGCCGCAGCCATTTTGATGAACCGCGAACCAGACGTAATCGTCGGTTCTTTCGCGGCCGACCACGTGATCACCGAGGATGACAAGTTTCAGGCTGTCGTGCGCGAGGCGGTTGAGGTGGCCGCGACCGGCAAGATAGTCACGATTGGAATCGAGCCAACCGAACCATCAGTTGGCTTTGGTTACATTAAGCAGGGCGAGTCTCTGGGTCTTGCCTCGGCACCGAATGCGCGCGATGTTGTCAAATTCGTTGAAAAGCCCAACATCGACAAAGCTCGCAAGTATGTGGAGTCTGGTCAATACCTCTGGAATGCCGGAATGTTCATCGCCCCTGCATCCGTCTTGCTGGCCGAATTGGCCAAGTCTGAGCCAGAACTTCACGCGTCAATCATGGAGTTGGCCGCCGCATGGGATACCGAAGAGCGCAAGTCGGCGATCGAAAAAATTTGGCCAACCTTAAAAAAGGTGGCAATTGACTATTCAGTAGCCGAACCAGCCGCCGCCTCAGGACTAGTCGCGGTCGTGCCAGCAAACTTCTCGTGGCATGACGTCGGCGACTTTGCCGCGATCGCCGAACTTCAATCTCAGGGCCGCAAAGGAAATCTTGCTGTTCTCGGCAATGCCAAGGTTCTTGCCGATTCTTCGAGCGGAATCTTGGTCAGCGACACAGACCGGCTAATCGCACTTATTGGTGTTGAAGATATCATTGTGGTTGACACTCCTGACGCTCTCCTCGTCACAACCAAAGCCCACGCCCAGCGTGTGAAGTCACTGGTTGATGCTTTGAAGGCCACCGGCCACTCCGACGTTCTTTAGAAGAAGCCCTTGCTGCCTACGGCAGGTAGGCCTCAATTGTTACTTTTCGGTTAATAATTTCCTCTAAAACGGCTTCTCGCCCATTTCATTAACCTTGCCGGCGTAGGCTGGGTGCGCACGGGGCTGTGAGAGACACAGCCATTTTTCGGGAGGAAAACAAGTGAAGACTGTTTCACGCACCACCGCAATTAAGGGCCTAGCTCTTGCAGCCATTGCAAGCCTCGCTCTTGCTGGTTGCGCCGCCGCACCGGCAGCACCAACCGCTACCCCAGTGAACTACAAGGCCTGTATGGTCTCTGACGCTGGTGGCTTCAACGACGCTTCTTTCAACCAGGAAGCCTACGCAGGCCTTCAGCAGGCTAAGGCAACTCTTGGTGTTCAGACTGCACAGGTTGAATCACCAGAGAAGGCAACCCAGACTGACTACGTATCTGGTATCGACTCAATGATCTCTGAGGGCTGTAACCTCATCGTCACCGTTGGTTTCAACCTTGCAAGCGCAACCCGCGATGCTGCCAAGAAGAACCCAAAGGTTAACTTTGCAATCATCGACTCCGCTTTGAGCAACGACGACTACTCGCCTCTAAGTCTGCCAAACGTAAAGCCAATTCAGTACAACACCGCTGAAGCTGCGTACCTAGCTGGTTACCTAGCTGCTGCGACCACCAAGACCGGCAAGGTTGCAACCTATGGTGGCATGCTTCTTCCTTCTGTAACCATCTTCATGGATGGCTTCAAGCAGGGTGTTGACGCTTACAACATGGCTAAGGGCAAGAAGGTTACCGTTCTTGGCGCTAACGGCACCGACACTTCAAAGTGGGCTGCTACCGGTGACTTCAACGACCAGGCAAAGGGTAAGACCCTGACCCAGGGCTTCTTCGCCCAGGGTGCTGACATCGTTCTTCCAGTTGCTGGCCCAGTGGGCGTTGGCTCAGGCCAGGCAACTCTTGACAAGAAGGGCACCCTTGTTGTCGGTGTTGACAGCGACTGGTACAACCTACCTACCCACGCTGCATACAAGGCGAACATCTTGACTTCAATCGAGAAGAAGATGGCTGCGGCGGTCCTTGCAGTAATCAAGACCGGCGTTGACGGCACCTTCGCAGGTGGCGACGCAAACCAGTACGTTGGCAACCTTGCTAACGGGGGCGTTGCAATCGCTGACCAGCACGATGTTGTTTACCCAACTGGTATCCAGACCGAGCTTGACAGCCTGAAGGCTGACATCATCTCGGGCAAGATCAAGGTCACCTCGATCTACAACAAGTAATAACCAGAAGTAAAGCCGGGGATGACCACAACCGTGGTCATCCCCGGCCCTTTTCTGGGGGCAAAAAAGTTAGACTGAAAACAACCCGACTGGGTCTAGTGAAACGGATGAGCGATGAAGCTTGAACTTCGTGGAATCACAAAGCGCTTTGGCGCCATGGTCGCCAACGACAACGTGAATCTTGTGGCGCAACCAGGAGAAATTCACTGCCTGCTTGGTGAAAATGGCGCTGGCAAGTCAACTCTTATGAATGTGCTGTATGGCCTTTATCAGGCTGACGGTGGCGAAATCCTCATCGATGACAAGGTCGTCAAATTTTCTGGCCCAGGCGATGCCATGGCTGCAGGCATCGGCATGGTGCACCAGCACTTCATGCTAATCCCAGTTTTCACCGTTGCCGAAAACGTGATGCTAGGTCACGAACCCACCAAATTCGGTGGCATCTTGGATATGGCAGCGGCGCGTGCAAAGGTGCGCGAAGTGTCGGCAAAATTTGGTTTTGAGATCGACCCAGACGCCATCGTTGGCGAGTTGCCGGTGGGTGTTCAGCAACGTGTGGAAATCATCAAGGCACTTATCGGCAATGCCGAGGTGCTAATTTTTGATGAGCCAACCGCCGTGCTTACTCCTCAAGAAACAGACGAACTCATGGCCATCATGAAGCAGTTGCGTGAGGCCGGCACCGCGATCGTTTTCATCACCCATAAACTTCGCGAGGTTCAAGAGGTTGCCGACAAGATCACCGTGCTTCGCCTTGGCAAAGTAGTTGGCGAGGCTGACCCGAAATCAACAGCCAATGAACTCGCCTCGATGATGGTGGGCCGCGCCGTCGACCTGGATGTCGAAAAAGCTCCGGCCACTCCGGGAAAGCCAACCTTCAAGGTTGAAGGTTTATCTGCTTGGAGTCACTCCGGCGCAAAGGTTCTGGATGACATCAACTTTGAGATTCACGAGGGCGAAATTCTTGTCATTGCCGGGGTTCAAGGTAATGGCCAGACCGAGCTAACCGAGGCAATCATCGGAATGCACGGCAAAACAGCCGGCTCAATTCAATTAGATGGCCGCGAATTGATTGGCAAAAACGTAAAGCAGGTCCTTGATTTGGGCGTCGGCTTCGTGCCCGAAGATCGCACCGAGGATGGACTGGTGGCCGAGTTCACCATTGCCGAAAACCTGATGTTGGATAGAAGTGATCGAAAGCCTTTTGCCAAGGGATTGAACATTAACCTCGCCTACTTAAAAAAGTTTGCACTTGAGAAGTTGAATCAATTCGATGTTCGAGCCCAGGGCATCGAATCAAAGGCAGCTCAGCTATCTGGCGGAAATCAGCAAAAGGTTGTTCTTGCCCGTGAATTGTCGCGTGAACTTCGACTTTTTGTCGCCTCACAGCCTACCCGCGGACTCGACGTGGGATCAATTGAGTTTGTGCACGAACAAATTGTGGCCACTCGCGACAGCGGCATCCCGGTGTTGATTGTGGCAACCGAACTGGATGAAGCAACTCAACTCGGTGACCGAATCGCGGTCATGTATAAAGGCAAAATCGTGGGTATAGTCCCATCGAACACTCCTAGGGCAACTCTCGGTCAGATGATGGCAGGTATCAGCGCATGAAACGGGTAATGAAAGAATTCACCGGCGGCAGTGCATTTTTGTCGATTTTGGCCGTTATCGCTTCGCTTGTGGTCGGCGGCATTTTGATCGCTCTTTCGAGCCCAGAAGTCCAATCGACGGCAACCTATCTGACTGCTCGTCCGAGTGACTTTTTCCAGGCACTATGGAATTCGGTTTTCGGCGCCTACGATGCGATGTTCCGCGGGGCTATCTTCAATTACAAGGCCCAGGACACCCTGCAGATGATCAAGCCAATCACGGAAACCTTGGCCTATGCGACCCCGATAACAATGTCGGGTCTGGGTCTTGCGGTTGCTTTCAGGTCGGGGCTTTTCAACATCGGTGCAACCGGCCAGATTATTTTCGGAGCTATGTTTGCAGGCTGGGTCGGCATCTATGTAGACCTACCTTGGTATGTTCATTTTCCGCTCGCCGTCCTGGCAGGTGTGCTCGGCGGAGGTCTATTCGGAGCCCTGGTGGGTTTCTTGAAGGCCACCACCGGAGCAAATGAAGTAATCGTGACCATCATGTTTAACTACATCGCGGTTCTTTTGCTTGGGTATCTCTTGAAGACACCAATCCTGCAGGCCCCAGGCGCTGTAAACCCGATTTCGCCGCCAGTAAAAGATTCGGCCAAGTACGTGTTCTTCCTAGGTGACCAATTCCGTCTGCACGGCGGTGTCTTTGCGATGATCATTGCTGTTGTCTTCACCTGGTGGTTGTTGAACCGTTCAACACTGGGCTTCCGGTTTCGCGCTCTCGGCCACAACCCAAACGCAGCCAAGGTTGCGGGTATAAACATCGGTCTCACCTACATCCTTGTCATGGGTATCTCGGGCGCACTGTCTGGTCTAGCCGGAACCTCGCAGATTCTGGGTTCTGAGCAAGTGCTGACACTTGGTGTTGCTGCCAGCTATGGTTTTGACGCAATCACAGTCGCGCTTCTTGGCCGTTCAAACCCTTGGGGTGTCCTGGTTGCCGGGTTGCTCTTCGGCGGACTGCGAGCCGGTGCTGTAACTATGCAGGCAAACCAAGGAGTACCTGTCGACATCGTGCTCGTCGTGCAATCTTTGATCGTCTTGTTTATCGCCGCCCCACCTCTGGTGCGTGCAATCTTCCGAGTCAAAGTTTCGAAGGAGGTCGCAGCATGAAGCAAAGTAAGCGCACCCCGATCGCACTTTTAGTCATGGCGTTAGTCGGATTGTGGTTGTTCATCTCAGCGCCATCCGGGGTCACCATGATCAACATCTCCACCGACTCTGACATTTTCAAATTGCCCGACTTTGCGCTCAATGTTGCATTGATTTGCGGGCTTGCCGTCGCCGTTCAAATTGCGGGTTTGCTCGTCTCCGGTTATTTGGTTTTGGCTAAGAATCATAAGACGCCTCGCTGGGTGGTCATTATGTTCGCGGTTGCTTTGGTCGCAGAAATCTTGATTGGCCTATTTGCCGGCAAAACCATGACCTTCACTTCCTTGCTACAGGGTTCGCTGGCTCTGGCTGTGCCACTTATCTTCGGTTCATTGGCCGGAGTTCTGAGCGAGCGCGTTGGCGTGGTCAACATTGCAATCGAAGGGCAGTTGCTTGCCGGAGCCTTTGTCTCGGCTTTGGTCACCTCGCTATCGCACAACCTTCTAGCGGGTTTAATCGGCGCAATGATTGCCGGCGCGTTGGTGGCTTGGGTTCTCGCGGTCTTTGCGATCAAGTATGTGGTTGACCAAATCATCGTTGGTGTCGTGCTAAACGTTTTGGTGGTTGGCCTAACCAACTTCATCTTCAGCACTCTTATGGTCAGCAACCTTCCGCTTTATGACCAGCCAGATCGTTACTCGAACATTCTGATTCCGGTGCTCGGCCAGATTCCGGTGCTCGGCCCGGTCCTCTTCAATCAGACGTTGATTGTCTACTTGATGTACATCGCGGTTGGCGTGGTTTATTTCGTGCTTTTCAAGACTCGTTGGGGCTTGCGTGTTCGAGCCGTCGGAGAATATCCGAAGGCTGCCGACACGGTTGGCATCAATGTTTTCCGAACCCGCTACATCAGCGTGATGATTGGTGGCGCACTCGCCGGTCTCGGCGGCTCCTTCTTCACTCTTGGCCAGGTCGGCGCATTCGGTAAAGAGATGACCAACGGCGCAGGCTACATAGCCCTCGCCGCGCTCATCTTCGGTCGTTGGAACCCAATCTATGCCGCGTTTGCTGCACTGCTTTTTGGCTTCGCCGAAAACCTACAGTATGGGCTTGCGATCATCGGTTCATCGGTGCCAAGCGAGTTCTTACTCATGCTTCCATATGCGTTGACCGTGGTTGCCGTCGCTGGTTTGGTAGGTAAGGTCACTGGCCCTGCCGCCTCCGGCAAGGCTTATATAAAGAGTTAGGCAGGACATGCAAACCGAAATCAACTGGGTTGACCTTCGCGAATCTGCAAGAGCAGCGATGGCGAAGGCATACGTGCCTTATTCAAAGTTCATGGTTGGCGCTGCCGCTTTGACCGAGGATGGTCGTATAGTTTCTGGCTGCAACATCGAAAACGCGTCCTACGGTTTGACGCTTTGCGCTGAGTGCTCATTGCTAAGCGACCTGTTCATGACGGGCGGTGGTCGTTTGGTGGCATTCACTTGTGTCGACGGACATGGCAACATTTTGATGCCTTGTGGGCGTTGCCGCCAGCTTTTGTTTGAGCACTCTGCAAAGGGGATGGTTCTAGAGACAGTTTCTGGTTTCAAGACCATCGATGAAGTGATTCCGGATGCCTTCGGCCCACGCGATTTAGAAGAGAGAAAGTAATGGCCGAATTCGCCGCTGTCGAACTGATCATGCAAAAGCGTGAGAAAGGTGAACTTTCTACCGCTGAGATCAACTGGTTGATTGCCAACTACACCACCGGCGCAGTCGCCGATGAGCAGATGTCGGCTATGGCAATGGCCATATTGCTCAACGGAATGAGCCGCCGGGAGATCAAGGATTTGACCATGGCAATGATTGCCTCCGGTGAAACCTTGGACTATGCGGGTTTGGCGGCCCCAACCTCAGACAAACATTCGACCGGTGGTGTTGGCGACAAAATTACGTTGCCGCTCGCTCCGCTCGTTGCCGCTTTTGGCGTTGCAGTTCCCCAACTCTCGGGTCGCGGTCTAGGCCACACAGGCGGCACCCTAGACAAACTTGAATCAATCAAGGGCTGGCGAGCCGCGCTAAGCAACGCCGAGTTTCATAAACAACTTGCCGAGGTCGGTGCCGTGATTTGTGCAGCCGGTGCGGGACTTGCCCCAGCTGATAAGAAGCTTTATGCGTTGCGTGACGTCACCGGAACGGTCGAGGCGATACCACTCATCGCCAGCTCAATCATGTCTAAAAAGATTGCTGAAGGAACCTCATCCTTGGTTCTCGACGTAAAGGTCGGCTCGGGGGCGTTCATGAAGAATATCGACCGCGCGCGCGAACTTGCCAGAGTCATGGTTCAGCTAGGCCAGGATGCGGGCGTTAACACCTCGGCACTTCTAACCGACATGTCTACCCCGCTCGGACTAGAGATTGGAAATGCACTCGAAGTTAAGGAGTCGGTCGAGGTTCTTGCCGGCGGTGGCCCGGCAGACGTTGTTGAACTGACGGTCGAGCTGGCAAGAGAAATGCTTCGCCTTGCAGGAAAGGTCGACGTCGATGTCGCCGCTGCCCTCAAGGATGGCCGTGCCATGGATAAGTGGCGTCAAATGATTTCGGCCCAGGGAGGCGACCCAGATGCCGAGCTGCCGACTGCGCGAGAGCACCACGTCGTGCTTTCGCCGGCGGACGGTGTTATCACTGAACTTGATGCGCTACAGGTTGGCACTGCATCCTGGCGACTTGGCGCAGGTCGCGCTCGCAAAGAGGACCCAATCCAGTTCGGCGCTGGAATTACACTTCACGCTCAGCTCGGTGAAAAGGTTAGGGCTGGGCAGCCGCTTATGACCTTGCACACCGACGAAGCGGTCCGTTTTGAGCGGGCTATGGAAGCTCTCGATGGTTCGTTTAAGATTGAGGCTGCTGCTATTGCTGCACCGCGCAAAATTCTGCTCGATCGCATCGACGGCTAAACGAAAGGCATCACCATGGCTCGCTTCAACATTCAGGCGCTTCCAAAGATCTCACTGCACGATCACCTGGATGGCGGTCTTCGCCCTCAGACAATCATTGAGCTCGCCGATGCCGTTGGCCACCAGCTCCCTGCGGATAACGCGGAGGCTCTGAAGCAGTGGTTTGAAACTTCAGCTAACTCTGGTTCACTCGTGAAGTACCTAGAAACCTTCGACCACACCACGGCGGTCATGCAGACCCGCGAAGGCCTTCAGCGCGTGGCTCGTGAATTCGTTCATGACCTTGCCGAGGATGGCGTCATCTATGGAGAGGTGCGCTGGGCGCCGGAGCAGCATCTGCAGCGCGGTTTGACCTTGGATGAGGTCGTCGAAGCCGTTCAGGACGGTCTCGAGCAGGGCATGGAAGACGTCGACTATCACGGTGGATTCATTCGGACCGGTCAGTTGGTCACCGCCATGCGTCACGCCGACCGCGGTCTCGAAATCGCCGAGCTGGCGGTTCGTCACCGTAACAACGGTGTCGTCGGTTTCGACATCGCCGGTGCCGAAAAAGGGTTCCTACCAAGCCGTCACAAGATTGCCTTTGACTACCTGGCATCAGAGTTGTTCCCGGTGACCGTTCATGCGGGCGAAGCCGACGGTGTTGAGAGCATCAAGGATGCCATCGTGTCTGGCCGTGCACTGCGTCTAGGTCACGGCGTTCGCATCATTGAAGACATCTTGCTATCGCGCAGCGAGGGAGATGCCGACTTCGTGGAACTCGGTGACGTCGCTCGCTGGGTTTATGACCGTGGAATTGTCCTCGAGACTTCGCCATCTTCGAACCTTCAGACTGGCGCGATTTCACTTCTGGGTGAAACGATGGCCGATCATCCTTTTGACATTCTTTATGACCTCGGTTTCAAGGTCACGGTAAACACAGACAACCGCCTCATGTCAGGAACCACCTTGACTCGAGAGCTCGAGCTCTTAGTGAAGACGTTCGACTATGGTCTGGCTGACCTCGAGACCTTCCAGTTGAACGCGGCCGAAGGTGCTTTCCAAGACCTAGAACAACGCGAAGAGTTGATGGACATGATCTCGGATGGCTTTGCCGAGGCCGTTGAGTAAATACCCAGCCTTAAGTTCCGCCTTCGCCGAAAACTCGATTCGGCTTGGTGCGATTGCACTTGACCGTGAACATGCCATTGAAATGGCGGGGGAGTTGCTGGTTGCCAGCGGCCGGTCAACGCCCGATTACACCCTCTCAATGTTAGAAGCGGTCGAAGAGAACGGACCATACATCGTGATCGCACCTGGAATCGCTTTGGCTCACGGCCGCCCATCCGAGGCAGTTATAGAAATCGGGTTGAGTTTGGTTACTTTGGCCGAACCGGTTGTTTTTGGCAACGCCGCGAATGATCCGGTTCGAATGGTAATCGGCCTCTGCGCGACTGACCACAGCTCCCATATCGACATAATGTCTGAGTTGGCTAGCTTCCTCGGGGAGGCCGGCTCTGTGAATAGTGTGTTAAATGCCGTCGACAGCGACCAGATTCGCTTGCTGTTCTAAAACCGCGGGTGACAATAGAAGTATGAAGATTATTGCGGTGTGTGGGATGGGAATTGGCACGTCTGTTTTGCTCAAGATGAACGCCGAAAAGGTGCTGCGTCAATTGGGCATCGAGGCAACCGTCGACGCAACCAGCGTAGCCATCGCACGCGAATCTCGCGATGCTCAAATAATTTTGACTACACCAGACT
Organism: Microbacteriaceae bacterium; assembly: GCA_947452675.1. Classification (GTDB taxonomy): domain Bacteria; phylum Actinomycetota; class Actinomycetes; order Actinomycetales; family Microbacteriaceae; genus Rhodoluna. The sequence goes on from CANGDL010000003.1 coordinate 40,223, forward strand.
TGGTTGACCAACTCCAGGGGTTGCCGTCTGAAATTGTGCCAATCGAGCACTTCTTTGATCTTGAAGAGATCACCGAAAAACTATCGGCGTCGCTACTTTAAGCACCCTGAAGCGGCTCAGCTAAGGATTACTCGCATCGCCGCGTTCAGTGCGGCTAGTTTGGTATGCGCGTCGGCCTTCGTTGAGCCAATCGCCTGCAGATAGCACTTAAGTTTTGGCTCTGTTCCTGACGGGCGAACAATCACACGGCGCCCATCTGAGAGGTCGAACCTGACTCCATCGGTTGGCGCGAGGCCATTTCCGCCCAAAGCAAGATCGCGAAACGCGGCATCCACTGAATCAATCTCAGACGGGGTTTGCCCTCGCAGTTTTGCCATCAGGTTGCTAATCACCGAGAGGTCGGTGACTCGAATTGAAATCTGCCCGGTTGCATAGTGGCCAAAAAGTGACCCGAGGTCATCTAAACGGTCACCAATGGTCTTGCCTTGCGCTGCCAACCGGTTGGCTAGGTCGGCAATAATCAGTGCCGCCGAAATCCCATCCTTGTCTGGCGTGTGATCGGCATCGACGCAATATCCAAGCGCTTCCTCGTAACCGAAGATCAGGTCTGGAACTTTTGAAATCCACTTAAATCCGGTCAAGGTTTCACGGAAGCCGAAGCCATAGTGTTCGGCTACCTTGCTGAGTGCAGAACTGGAGACAATCGAGCAGGCTAGGTTACCTGTGCGTCGATCAGCGACCGCGCGTCTGGCCATTTCATCCCCGAGCAGCAAGCCAACCTCATCGCCGGTAAGCTGTCGGAATCCGGTTGCCGAAGTCGCATCCTTGATGGCGAGTGCGAGACGGTCGGCATCTGGGTCATTGGCCAGGATGAGGTCGGCATCGCGTTCGCGACCGGTTTGAAGCGCAAGGTCCATCGCGCCAGGTTCTTCTGGGTTGGGAAATGCGACAGTCGGAAAGTTGCCATCTGGCAAAAGTTGGGCCGTTACGGTTTCAGGCTTCGCCAACCCCACAGATTCGAATAGCGACTTAAGAGTGCTCCAGCCAACACCGTGCATGGCCGTGTAAACGATGCGAACGTTATCCCCTTCGATGACCTCGCCGGTCAAGGATGCGGTTTCGGCCACGTATGCCTGGCGCAACTCATCGCCGACTATTTCAAACTTGTCGCTCTTATTAATTTCGAGGAAAGTCTTGGTCTTTGCGATTTCAGCGATGTGTCCGGCGATGGCCTGGTCGGTAGGCGAGATGATCTGCGAACCACCATTGCTGCCGCCCAGATAAACCTTGTAACCGTTATCGCGTGGTGGGTTATGCGAAGCGGTCACCATGATTGCGGCCGAAGTTTTCAGGTGTTTGCCGGCGAATGCCAGCACCGGGGTTGGGATAACCCCATCGAAAAGAAAGGCACGGATGCCGGCGCCAGCCAAAATCTGCGCCGAATCGCGAGCAAAGACGGCGCTGTTGATTCTGCCATCGAAGCCGATCACTACGCTTGGCGGTTCAACATCCGAGTTAAATTCGGGTTGGCTCAGCAAAAACTTTGCAATACCCGCTGCCGCTTGTCCCACCAAAACACGGTTCATTCGGTTCGAGCCAGCACCGAGTTCGCCTCGCAAACCTGCGGTGCCGAACTCGAGACGCCCATCGAAGCGCTCGCTAAGTGCAGCAACATCACGATTGTCGATCAGTTGTTCAAGTTCGGCGCGTGTCTCGAGGTCTGGGTCTTGATCTGCCCAGGCGCTCGCTGCCGCAATAAGATCGGCCAGATTTGGACTCATAGCTTCGAGACGATCTCCGCCAAAAGGCCGCTGATGCGCAATTCGGCATCCTTGCCGGCCTGGATGACTTCCTCGTGACTTAGTGGTGTTTTCTGGATGCCCGCGGCGAGGTTGGTGATTAGCGACAGACCAAGAATCTCCATGCCAGCCTCGCGAGCGGCGATTGCCTCAAGGGCAGTAGACATGCCAACGATGTGACCACCGATGTGCTTTGCCATCTGGACTTCGGCCGGGGTCTCATAGTGGGGGCCGCGGAACTGACAGTAGACACCCTCATCCAATGAAGAGTCGACCGTGCGAGCTATGGCACGAAGCCGGCTCGAGTAAAGGTCAGTCAGGTCAACAAACTTTGCACCTTCAAGCGGGCTGTCGGCGGTTAGGTTGATGTGGTCGCTAATCAAAACTGGCGTGCCCGGCTTCCAAGTTTCTTTTATGCCACCGGCACCGTTGGTCAAGATCATGATCTTCGCGCCGGTAGCCGCCGCAGTTCGAACGCCGTGGGCAACTTGGCGGACCCCGTGGCCCTCGTAATAGTGACTTCGAGCCCCGAGAATAAGGGCATTCTTGCCGTTTGGCAGCTTGATCGACCTGATGGTTGCCACATGACCGGGAACGGCAGGTGGCAAGAATCCGGGAATTTGAGTGGCATCAATGCTGGCCACCGTTTCGCCGATCAGGTCGGCGGCCTTGGCCCATCCAGAGCCTAGAGTTAGCGCAATATCGTGACTTGGCACGCCCGTCAATTCGGCGATTTTCGCAGCGGCTTCGTTGGCTAGGTGAAACGGATTTGTCATGGTTCGAGTCTACGACTGGCAGAATAAAAGGGTGAGCACAGAAAAGACTAAGAAGCACCACATTGTTATCATCGGCGGCGGCCCTGGCGGATACGAGGCGGCACTAGCTGGAATCCAGCTTGGTGCAGACGTAACCCTGATCGAAAGAAACGGAATCGGTGGCGCTGCGGTGCTCACCGATGTGGTCCCATCCAAGACCTTGATCGCAACGGCAGAGGCTGCACAGCGCGTTGCTCACGCAACCACACTCGGTGTGAAATTCTCATTCGCCGGCCAGGCGGTAAAGCCAAAAATCGAAATCGACTTGGCTCAGGTTAACCGTCGTTTGCTCGACCTTGCCGAAGAATCTTCTTCGGACATGCTTGAAACCCTGGTCAAAGAAGGCGTCCGCGTCATCCACGGTTCGGGCAAGCTAGACGGCAACCACCACGTCATCGCAACACCTGCCGACGGCGGCAAGCCAGAAAAGATGGAAGCAAAGACCATCATCATCGCCGTGGGTGCACACCCTCGCCAGCTGCCAGATGCCAAGCCAGACGGCGACCGAATCTTGACATGGACGCAGCTGTATAACTTGGATGAACTTCCAGAGCACATGATCGTGGTCGGTTCGGGTGTCACCGGTGCCGAGTTCGCTTCCGCCTACCGCGGTCTTGGCAGCGAGGTTTCGCTGATCTCGAGTCGTGACAAGGTCTTGCCTGGCAATGACCAAGATGCGGCCGACCTCATCGAGCGCGTGTTTCGCAGCAACGGAATCAATATTCACTCGAACACTCGTGCCGACAAGGTAGTCAACACCGGCTCCGGCGTCGAGGTCACCCTTGCCGACGGCACCGTAATCAAGGGTTCGCACTGTCTAATGGCAGTTGGCGCCATCCCGAACACCGAGGGACTTGGGCTTGAAGAGGCAGGCGTGCTTTTGACCGAATCCGGTCACGTTCAGGTGAACAAGGTTGCTCGAACCTCACGCGCCAACGTTTACGCGGTCGGCGACTGCACCACGTTCTTGCCACTTGCTTCGGTAAGCGCGATGCAGGGTCGCACGGCAGTCTTCCACACCATGGGTGATGTGGCTGTGCCAACCGAACTTCGAAATGTTGCCTCAAACGTTTTCACCTCTCCTGAGATTGCCTCGGTTGGCTGGATGGAGAAGGACATCAAGGATGGCAAGGTGAATGGTCACGTCGAGATGATCGATCTAACCACTAACCCTCGCGCCAAGATGCAGGGACTAACCGAGGGTTTCATCAAGTTGATTTGTTCAACCGGCGGCACCGTTATTGGCGGAGTGGTCGCGGCACCGCGCGCTTCAGACCTCATCTATTCGATCGCCATCGCAATCGAAAACCGTCTTACCGTAGATGAGTTAGCCGGAACCTTTACGGTGTATCCATCGCTCTCCGGATCAATCAGCGATGCTGCCCGTGCATTGCACAGCCCGCTGAACTAGCTCAACGGAACTTAAAAAAGAGACCTCCTTCGGGAGGTCTCGTTTTTGTTTTTGGCGCCTTTCGGACAATTTTGGACAATCTTCGGACAAATTCGTACAGACTTCTGCTTTACAGGGGAATTGGGTGGTTTCACATTGGTACGTTCGCACGCATGGGCAATCAAATGGTTGTTCTAACATAGGAATACTCCATGGGGGAGAAAATGCGAAAAAATAGAAAAGTTGCTGTTTTCGATGGCGCTAGTTACGGGTGCAATAGGTGCGGGGGTGGTGCCGGTTCAAGCTGCGGATCTGCAGGACCGCGATGTCTGGGGAATTCTGAACAACGTGGCTAATAAATCCAGTTCGCAATCAACGGCGATTTTGAGTGAGGTAGCCAACGCATCGCCAGATGCGTCTGGTGTTATGAAGTTTGCCCAAAAGGTAAACGATATAGCTATCAAGATTTCACCAAGATCTAGCGAAGCCCTCGAAATCCAATCTCCGCTTGGCCACCTTGCTATGCAGCTACCCTTTTCAAAAATTGCTAGTAAGGCGCGGGTTGTCTCAAACGGAATTGTCGCGTTTGACAACAACAACGGAAGTTCGTCTGTTATGTGGTCAAGAACGACGGGTCTTTGCAGGTAACAACCATCATTCAAGCGGCAACCGCACCAACCCGGTTCGACTATCAATTCCAATTAGATGGCACCGCGAAGATTATTAAATACGGGGCGGGCCTAGTGCTTTTCAATGACGGGAAGTTTGCAGGAGCGGTTGCTCCGGCCTGGGCAATAGACGCAGAGGGTAAAAATGTCCCAACGCATTATGAAGTCTCCGGGGCCACAATCACACAAGTAGTAGACCATCAGAGTGCCAATTTCACTTATCCCGTTGTTGCTGATCCATGGCTTGGGGTGAATCTGTTTAGCTCTATTTATATTGCACCTTGGACCACAGGAGGCCTTCCGGTGGTGAATCTCAACTTGTCACCCTGGGGTTGGCTTGTCTATACCGGTGTCGCCCAGGGCGGACTCCCGTTGAGTTTTGGTGCAGGTCAGGCTATTTTGGACACGGCTGGTTGGGATGAAGCCTGGGGTAAGGGTGGCTCAATTCGAGCCGCGCTCGATAAGCCAAGTCAACGACAGCAATTTTCTTGCCACGCATTGGGGGCAATTGCAGCCGGTGAGTGGAACCTAGAAAAGTTTCGCCCCAATCGACTCAACGGAGACTGGGCAGTCGGTGTCGCGGTACATCATTGTAACTGGACGACTGCTGATCGCTACTAGGAGAAAGCTGCTATGACTTCGAAAACAAGCACTGCCGCTCCATCGAAAACAAAACGGCGCGCCATTTGGTCGGGGGCAAGCCTTATCGTTGTAGCAATCCTCGGTCTTGCCATTTGGCCTCTCATCGGGGGTCCTGCCATTTTCGAATCGCGCACAATTTCCGAACTCATGAAAAGCGCCAAATTCATCCACCCTGTTGAAGACACAGTGCACGTATGTCGTGACTTTGGCTGTGTCGAAGGATGGAAATCGAGCGTTGGCAACTTTCTAAGGTTCAAGAGCACCGGTCAGGCTCAATACTGGGAAACGATTCTAGGCGACGGTTGCAGGCGCGATGGCGAGATTTTGGTTGATTTCAGTGCCTTGAATTTGGGAATCAATCAAAAGAAAGATGCCGTTGACGTACTTTTTTCAAGAAAAGATTGGTACTAGGAACAAAAGAAATGGCCGCCCAACTGGGTGGCCATTTCGCATAACTGAGGGAGTCTTACTCGAGTTCGAGCAACACGGTTCCGGCAGGAACAGTCTCGCCAACCACAGCCGAAATCGACTTGATAGTTCCGGCCTTGTGAGCGTTCATCGGTTGTTCCATTTTCATCGCTTCGAGCACGATAACTAGGTCTCCTTCGGCGACAGTGTCACCAACTGAAACGGCTACCTTGACCACGGTTGATTGCATTGGTGCCTTCAATGCATTGCCGCTTGAGGTTGGGCCAGATGCGGTTCCGTGTGACGCACGCTTAGGAGCGTGAGCAACCGGTCCTGCAGCAGCGCCGCCGCTGAGCAGGCGTTTTGGTAGCGAAACTTCGATGCGCTTGCCATCTACTTCGACAACAACATTGTTGCGCTCAGCCGGCTCTGAACCCTGCTCGGCTACTCCCGACCAAGCCGGGATGTCGTTGACAAACTCCGTTTCAATCCAGCGAGTGTAAATGCCGAACTTGTTGGTGTTGTGGTCACCGATGAAAGCCGGGTCGTTGACGATCTTGCGGTGGAAAGGAAGCACGGTAGGAAGACCGGCTACTTCCATCTCGGCAAGAGCGCGACGTGAGCGAGCTAAGGCTTCTTCTCGAGTTGCGCCTGTCACGATGAGCTTTGCAACCATCGAGTCGAACGAACCCGAGATGACGTCGCCCGACTCAACACCGGTGTCTACTCGTACTCCAGGGCCAGAAGGCGCCTTGAAAACGTGAACCGGTCCGGGTGCCGGCATGAAGTTGCGCCCGGCATCTTCACCATTGATGCGGAACTCGAACGAGTGTCCCTTGACCTGTGGGTCTGGATAATCCAGAACGCCACCCTCGGCAAGACGGAACTGCTCACGAACCAGGTCGATGCCGGTGACTTCTTCGGAGACCGGGTGCTCGACCTGAAGGCGAGTGTTTACTTCTAGGAAGGAGATGGTGCCATCCTGGGCAACGAGGAACTCACAGGTTCCAGCGCCTTGGTAGCCAACCTCTTTCAAGATTGCCTTGGATGACTCGTAGAGGCGGCGAACCTGGTCTTCAGTCAAGAACGGGGCCGGAGCTTCTTCAACAAGCTTTTGGTGGCGACGCTGCAGCGAACAGTCGCGGGTCGAGACAACGACGACGTTGCCGTAAGCGTCGGCAAGACACTGAGTCTCAACGTGACGTGGTTTCTCAAGGTACTTCTCAACGAAGCATTCGCCACGACCGAAGGCTGCAATGGCCTCGCGGGTTGCTGATTCGAAAAGTTCGGCAACTTCTTCAACCTTGTAAGCCACCTTGATACCGCGGCCACCGCCACCGAATGCCGCCTTGATGGCAACCGGAAGGCCGTGAACAGCAACGAAATCTAGAACCTCGGCTGCGCCAGAAACTGGATCCAGCGTGCCTGGAGCCAACGGTGCACCAGCACGCTCCGCCACGTGGCGTGCCGAAACCTTGTCGCCAAGCTGCTCGATTGCCTTCGGCGATGGGCCAATCCAAATCAAACCCGCTTCGATGACCTTCGAGGCAAACTCGGCGTTCTCAGCCAAAAAGCCATAGCCAGGGTGGACTGCGTCTGCACCCGACTTCTTTGCTACGCCAAGAATTTTGTCGATAACTAGGTAGGTCTCAGGGCCGGTGGTGCCGTGCAGCGCATAAGCCTCATCGGCTAGCTTTACGTGCATCGCATCGCGATCCTGGTCGGCATAAACGGCGACCGATAGAATTCCGGCATCCTTGGCTGCGCGCGCAATTCGAACGGCAATTTCGCCGCGGTTTGCGATTAGTACCTTGGTGATTTTCTTAGACGTAGTCATGCTTCCAAGCCTATTGACTAACAGGCCGGTTTTATTGGCTTGAAATCACAAAAAAATCACGAAACTACTGTGAAGACCACTAAATGCGGTTCCAGAGTTCGGTGTATTCCACGCCGAGTGAACGAACGAGTTCGCGCAGCGTTGGCAATGACAATCCGATTACGGTGTGAGCGTCGCCTTCGATCGATTTCAAGAATGCTCCGCCGAGACCATCAATGGTGAAAGCTCCCGCTACCTTGAGTGGCTCGCCTGTTGCCACATAGGCGTCGATTTCACGCTCGGTGAGGTTGGCGAAGTGCACGACCGCAACCGATACACGCCCGACAGCCGGTGGCGTGACCCCTGGTTGTGGGTTGCGATTGTCGATAACCCAGTGGCCTGAATACAACTTGCCCGATCGACCCCGCATCGCGAGCCAGCGTTCACGTGCGACTTCCGGTGCGTGTGGCTTACCGAGCGCTTCACCGTCGAATTCCAAGGATGAATCACAGCCGATGATTAGTCCGCCGCGAGCAACAGAGGCGTCAATTACAGCCTCGGCCTTGGCTTTCGCGAGAACGTGAACCATCTCCGCCGTGTTTGAGATTAACCCCATGGTGGTGGCGAGTTGAGCAACTGCATCCTCGTCAACCCCGGGGGCGATAGTGACAGGTTCGATCCCACCAGCGCGGAGCAAGGCAAGGCGGGCGGGTGAGGTGGAGGCGAGAATAAGTTTGGTCACGAGATAAGTGTTGCAGAAAAGCCAGCCAGAGCCCTTGCCTTTCGGTTGTCTGGTGGGCAGGGTAATCTTGCTTGGTGAGTAAAACTACAAACTGGGTCGGCCAGAATCTTCCAGTAACCATTGAAAAAGTAGCCCATGGCGGCATCTTTGTCGCGCGTCACGATGGCCGCGTGGTTTTTGTTTCGCACGTTTTGCCAGGCGAGAAGGTTTTAGCTCAGGTTTATGAAGACCGCGGCGGTTCGTTCTGCCGAGCCGAACCAGTTCAGATTCTTGAGCCATCTCCGGACCGCGTTGCTCAGGTATGGAAGCAGGCCGGGCCTCAAGGCGCGGGAGGGGCCGAGTTCGGCCATATCAAACTTGCCCGTCAGCGCGAGCTTAAGGCCGATGTGCTAGAAGAGGCGCTCGAACGAATGGCTGGAATCAAGCTGCGTCCCGTGGTTGAGGCCGCCCCTGGTGACGACGAAGCAAACGGTCTCGGTTACCGCACCCGCATGCAGTTGCACGTTGACGAAGCAGGCACCGTCGGGCCGTTCCGCGAGCGCAGTCACGAAGTCATCAAGGTTAAGGACTTGCCATTGGCGGTGGAAGACCTTCGCGAACTTGAAATGCACAACAAGAACTTCCAAAACGTGAAGAAGATTGAACTTTCGTCTTCGAGCACAGGACAGGTGCAGTGGAAGATTGACAGCAAGCTCAAAGGTGACGAGCGTCTGATCGAACGTGTTGCCGGCCGCACGTTCCGAATCAGCGGCGGCGGTTTCTGGCAGGTTCACAAAAAGGCCGCCGAGGTCCTTTCCGGTGCAGTCACCGACATGGTTGCTGCCGCAGGAATCGATAAGGATGCTGACAATCTGGATCTTTACGGTGGTGTCGGCCTTTTCTCAGGCGTTCTAGCTGCGAAGTTTGGCAATGACTTACGCATTACTTCGGTGGAGTCATTTCGTCAGGCGACCGACGATGCAACCTTGAACCTCGCAGACCTGAGTCGTGCGAAAGCGGTTTGTGCACCCGTTGAACGTTTCCTGAATGAGCGAGTCAGCAATCTCGACAAGGGTGGCAAGACAGCGAGCCCTCGAAACGCCACGATTGTCCTTGATCCGCCACGAGCGGGTGCTGGAGCGAAGGTTGTTGGTCAGATCCTGGCGATTCAGCCGAAGCATATTGTTTATGTTGCCTGCGATCCGATTGCGTTGGCACGTGACCTCAAACCATTCATCGAAGGCGGGTATGAGCTTAAGTCGCTGCGTGCCTTTGACCTGTTCCCGCACACCCACCATGTTGAAGCGGTGGCAAGTTTGGTTCGCAAATAAGTCATGAACCAGATTCCGCACTTCGAAGTCACGAAGCCTGTTTGCGTCGCGATTGTTGACGACCATGATGCGGTTCGCTTTGGTTTACGAGGTGCCTGCGAAGAAGCGGGATTCATTTTTTGCGGTGGCGCCGGAACCGTCCGTGACCTTTTGGAGTCTCGCGAACCTCTAGGTTGCGATGTCGTAGTTCTTGACCTTTCGCTAGCCGATGGCTCGCAGGTTGAAAATAACGTGAAGGCCATCATCGAGGCAGGAGCCCAGGTGTTGATATTCAGCATCGCCGATAAGGCCGCCTTGGTTTCGGCAGCACTTCGCGCGGGAGCCGCCGGTGTTGTTAAGAAATCTCAAAGCATGTCTGACTTGGTCAACAATATTCAGCTCGTTGCAAACGGCGTTTATGTGAATAGCCCGGAAGCTGCTGCGGCAATTGACGCAGACTTCCATTTCAAAGAGCAGGCCAACCTTTCGCCTCGCGAACGTCAGGTGTTGGCCCTCTATGCTTCTGGTTTCGCACTCAAACAAGTTGCGTTTGAACTTGGGGTTGGCTACAGCACTGTGAAAGAGCATATCGACCGGGTAAGGACCAAGTATTCAAATATTGGTCGACCTGCCGGCACCAAGACAGAGCTCTACTTGCGTGCGGTTGAAGATGGGTTGATCGATGGCGAATCTCTCTAACTTCAACCCCTTCAAGTACATTTCTGACAGCGGCCCCGAACGCTTTGCTGTTGGTCGCGTAAACATCCTTTTGGCTCGAATTTTTTCGATCGGCGGTTTGGCCGTTGGTGTTCAGATGCTGCTCAATGCCTGGTCTCAGCGAGACATTCTTAGCCCTCAGTTTTTCTGGCCAGGCTTCTTGGGCGTTGGTCTCGGGCAGCTCGGATTGATTTATGGCGCGTTCTTTTCGGGGCGAAATAGATTCTGGCAACGCTGGTATGCCAGGTCAATCGAGATTGTCATTATCACGTGGTTTCTCGCCATGCCACCTGGGCACTCCATGCCCGAGGGAATGTATCCCTGGGCTTGGTGGGGGGTCGGTCTAGCTGCGGTTTCCGCATTCGCCGGATTGCCGCCATTCCGAGCTATTTCTTTCTTTGTAGTCCTCGACCTCTTTTGGTTTGCTGCCCGATTCTTTCCGGCATATGGAGCCGTCGACCTCTGGTTGAACCTGCAGGACACCGTGCTTACCTTCTTGTTCGCAGCTGTTCTGGGTTCTTTGATTTTGGTGACCCGATATGAGGCTTCCAAGGTGGATGAAGCGTCTACCAGAAAGATTGCAGCTGCCGCGGATCAAGCCCGCGCTGAGGCTGAAATTCGCGAAAAAACCAGACTTGATGCGCTTGTACACGACAAGGTGCTCACCACTCTTCTATTGGCATCCAAGGCCTCGAGTCCGGGAGAAAAGCACTCAGTTGCTGGCTTGGCTATAGCCGCGATCACCTCTCTAAATTCCGCGCCAACTGCTGGCAAAGGTGATGCCATTAACGGTTCAAGCTTCTTTGCAGCCCTAGAGAAGATTGCTCTTAGTCAAGATGGTGAGATGAAGGTCACGCGAACCGAGCTTGAGTCGGTGTGGGTGCCCGAGGATGTTGCTACGGCGCTATCCGAAGCGACTTTGCAGGCAATTGTGAACTCGCAACAGCACGCCGGCTCGGCAGCCAAGCGAGAACTTCATCTAAAGGGCCACCGCAATGGCTTGAAAATTGTAGTTAAGGACACCGGCCGCGGCTTCCGAATGTCTCGCGTGCCCAAGAACCGACTCGGACTTCGCATCTCGATTATTCAGCGAGTTGAAATCGTTGGAGGCCGAGTTTTCATCGATAGCCATCCGGGTGCCGGCACAAACATCATCCTCGAATGGGGCAGCCATGCTTAGAGTTCCCACCTGGATTTTGAGTTTTTTCGGACTCCTTTTCGGGCTTTACCACGCCCTACTTGGGGTGCTTTGGATCAGTAAAAATGACCGACCAGATGTCGTCATAATCGCTCTGATCGGGTACCTCGCAATTTTGGTCCCAACTATCACTGTCCAGAAAACACGTTCGATGTCGCTGCCCTTGGCCTGGGTAGACCTAATCGTCTGTGCGCTTATCCCACTTGCGATAAACAGCCAACTCGACCCCTCCCACCTGGGCGATTATTCAACCTGGTATGTTCTCGGAGTCGGCACCATCCTTGGTGCGATGGCAGTGAGAGGTCAACGAGCACTTGCCTGGTTTGGGCTAGGAGTTCTAATTGTTGAAATTGCCTTGTGGGGTGGAGTAGCAAGTTTGGCGAGCACAGGTCTGCCTGGCGTGCTCTCCCTAGTCGTTACAGGTCACGCCGTGTCGCTTGGAGTTGGTCGAGCAGTGAAAAGCGCTGAGGAACTGAACCGAAATGCGGCCATCACAGCAATTGAGACTGCAGCGATTGAAGCTGCAAGTTTGGTCCGCTCCAATTTGCTCGAAAAAACACTTCGCACCGCATTGCCTGCACTTAATTTGATTGCTGCGCTCGGTGGAAACCTTTCTGAAGGCCAAAAAATTGAAGCCATGCTATTGGAGGCGGGTTTGCGCGACGAAATTCGCGGCGAGGCGTTGCTTAATGACTTGATGCGTGCTGCGATAAAAGCTGCCCGAAGTCGGGGTGTTGAAGTGCTCGTGCTCGACGAGGGTGGCCTAGACGGGCTAGAGCCAGGTGCTAGGGAGAGCTTGCTAAACAGGTCTGCGGCAAGTATCGCGACTGTCAACGAAGGTCGCTTAACCATCCGTGCCCCAAAGGGTGAGAGTTGGCGCATAACCATTGCCGCAGTACGCCCAGGAACAGCAGCTCCGGATCTTTGGCTGAAGCTCAGTTAAATGCGAAAGGTGGCTCCTAAGAGCCACCTTCACAATCCCCAATGAGAGCCTTGCAGCTCTCTCCCCAGGATGTCTGCCAAATCCCCTATAGAACAGCAGCCAACCTATGTTTCTAGTATCGCTGCGTTCCTGAAATTTGGTAGGGGGATAGGTATCCCCTCTTTGGGGGATACCCGGTTACTTGTTGATTAACCGAGAAGAGCTTTTCGCAGGGTGTCAAGCCCTAAGCCGCCGAGATTGAGCGCTTCACGATGGAACTCCTTTATGTCGAACGCGGCACCCTTTCGAGCAGCGTATTCATCACGAGTCTGCTCCCAAATGCGCTGACCGATCTTGTAGCTTGGCGCTTGACCTGGCCATCCGAAGTAGCGGTGCACTTCAAAGTTCACGAATTCTGGGCTCATGTTTACGTTCTTGCCCATGAACTCGAGTGCGTAGTCGAAATCCCACTTGCCCGTGCCATCTAAGCGTGGCTTGCCTAAGTGAACGCCAAGGTCTAGCACTACTCGCGCCGCGCGCATGCGCTGGCCGTCAAGCATTCCGAGACGGTCTCCCGGGTCATCCAAGAAGCCAAGGTCGGCCATTAGGCGTTCGGCATAAAGAGCCCAACCTTCGCCATGACCTGAGGTCCAAGATGCCAGCCGGCGCCAGGTGTTGAGTTCTGCTCGGTTATAAACCGCTTGCGCAACCTGAAGGTGGTGGCCTGGAACACCCTCGTGGTACACCGTGGTCGTTTCGCGCCAGGTGTCGAATTCTTCGACACCGACCGGCACTGACCACCACATGCGACCGGGGCGGCTGAAGTCATCGGTTGGTCCGGTGTAATAAATTCCGCCTGATTGGGTTGGTGCAATCATGCACTCGAGCTTCTTGAGCGGCTCTGCGATGTCAAAGTGTGTGCCGCTCAGTTTCTCAATTGCGGTGTCGGAAAGTTTCTGCATCCACTCCTGCAGAGCCTTAGTGCCGTGGAGTTTGCGACTCGGGTCGTTATCTAAGAATTCGATTGCCTCGAGCACCGTGGCTCCCGGCTTGATTTGCTTTGCAACTGCCTCTTGCTCAGCGGTTACGCGAGCAAGCTCTTCCTTGCCCCACTCGTAGGTTTCATCAAGGTCGATCTTCGCGCCTAGGAAGCTGCGGCTAAAGAGTGCATAGCGTTCGCGACCGATCGCGTCTTCATCACTTGCTGCCGGCAGAAGCTCATTCTTTAAGAAGTCAACGAACTTTTGGTAACCCTGAGTCGCAGCTTCAGCTGCCCTCTCAGCGTCCACCTTGAGGCTAGCTGGAAGTTCGCCGGATTCCACCTTGGCATTGGCGGCAAACGCCTTAAAGAAGCCATCGGCTGCTGCAATCTTCTCAGCCTGCTGGATGTTGGTTAGGACTTGGCGGCGCGCAGGCGCATCCTTGGCCTCGATGCCTTGGCGAAGAGTTCGCATGTAGCCATCGAGTGAACCAGGCACGGCGTTCATTCGAGTAACGAGGTTTTGCCAGTCACTTTCGGTGTCGGTCTTCGAAAGGTCGAATATGTCACGAATGCCCTGTGCCGGTGAGGCGATGTTGTTTAGGTTTCTGCGCTCGACCTTGGCCTCGTGCAGCTCGACACCAAGCTGTAGGTCTTGGGTCATTGCATCCAAGGTGACTTCATCGACCTTGTCGATGGGGGTGGCAACAGCAAGCTCGCCAAGCACTCGCTTGATCTCGGCGTTCATTTGCTCAGACGCTTCGGGTGAGTGGTCGTCTAGCTTGTCATCTCCGCTGGGACGACCAATGTAGGTGGCAAAAGTTGGCTGAAGTTCAGCGATTTTATCGACCCAGGCATCGGCGATTTGGTCGATTTTTGATGGTGTGCGCGTCATTGCGTTTCCTTACTCATTTGGCTTGATGTCAGCCTACTGAGAAAACGCAAAAATAGAAGAATTTATTGCTTAGTTAAGACCCGAGATGCGCGTCAGCGCATTGAGTCGGTGCGAGGTGCTTGAAACCTAGTTAAGACCCGAGATGCGCGTCAGCGCATTGAGCCGGTGCGAGGTGCTTGAAACCTAGTTAAGACCCGAGCGATATGCGCCACGCCACTGCCCTGGTCCTGGCACAATCGCAGGGCGCATGACAGCCGCGTTGCGAGACCAGGATGACTTGAGTTTTCTCTCGAATCCAGTTTCCGCCGCTTCCGCTTCCGCGTTTGCCGCAGCAAGAACGGCAATGATCGTCGCAAGTTCTTCGGGGGTCGGAGCGCCACGAACCACTTGCAAGGAATCCTGCAAGTTAACGTCTTTGCCCTCTTCGGCGAGGTGTTTTCCGCTCATTAAAGTGGAATGTTTCCGTGCTTCTTAGGTGGCAAGCTCGATCGCTTGGTGCGCAGTGCACGAAGTGCCTTAATCACCTGGATGCGAGTTGCAGCCGGCTCGATGATTCCGTCGAGCTCACCCCGTTCAGCAGCCAAGAATGGGCTGGCAACGTTGTAGGTGTATTCGGCGGCGAGACGAGCGCGAACGGCGGCAACATCCTGGCCCGCCTCCTCGGCGGCCTTGATTTCGTTGCGATAGAGAATGTTGATTGCACCCTGGCCGCCCATAACCGCAATCTCGGCGGTTGGCCAAGCGAGGTTGATGTCGGCACCAAGCTGCTTGGAGCCCATGACGATGTATGCACCTCCGTAAGCCTTGCGAGTTATAACTGTGACTAGTGGGACGGTTGCCTCGGCGTAGGCGTAAAGCAACTTAGCTCCGCGACGGATGACGCCCGCCCATTCCTGGTCGGTTCCAGGCAGATAGCCAGGAACGTCAACCAAGGTGATGATTGGAATTGAAAATGCGTCACAGAAACGTACGAAGCGAGCTGCCTTTTCGCCGGCCTCGATGTTCAAGGTTCCGGCCATCTGTTGTGGCTGGTTAGCGATGATTCCTACGCTTCGACCATCCACCCGTGCGAAACCAATGAGGATGTTTGGAGCGAATAGAGGCTGAACCTCTAGGAATTCGTGACCGTCAACAATCGATTCGATAACTGCGCGCATGTCGTAAGGCTGGTTTGGTGAGTCAGGGATGATTGTGTTCAGCTTCTGGTCTTCATCCGTGATCTCAAGTTCGCCTTCGGCCGCGTAAACCACCGTCTCGGAGAGGTTGTTTTCAGGCAGGTAGCTAAGTAGTGACCGAGCGTAATCGATTGCATCGACCTCGTCTTCGGCAAGATAGTGAGCGACGCCGGAGGTCTGGTTGTGAGTGCGTGCACCACCGAGCTCTTCCATGCCAACGTCTTCTCCGGTGACTGCCTTGATGACATCTGGACCAGTTACGAACATGTTCGAGGTCTTGTCGACCATGATCACGAAGTCGGTCAAAGCCGGTGAATAAACCGCGCCACCGGCCGCAGGACCCATGATGATTGAAATCTGGGGGATGACTCCCGATGCCATGGTGTTGCGCTTGAAGATTTCACCATACTTACCAAGGGCGACCACACCTTCTTGGATGCGAGCGCCTCCCGAGTCGAGAATTCCGATCATGGGCACACCGGTGGCGATGGCGAGGTCCATGATCTTGATGATCTTGTTGCCGGCTGCCTCACCGAGTGAGCCACCGAAGATGGTGAAGTCTTGCGAGAAAAGTGCCACCTGGCGGCCGTGGATGGTTCCCACGCCGGTCACCACCGCGTCACCATAAGGTCGGTTCTTGTCCATGCCGAATGCGGTTGAACGGTGGCGAACGAATTCATCTAGCTCAACGAAAGAGCCCGGGTCGAGCAACATCTCAATTCGCTCTCGAGCAGTTTTCTTGCCCTTTGCGTGCTGTTTAGCGATTGCCGCCTCGCCACTGGCCTGCACGGCCTCGTGATAGCGGTTGCGCATATCCTCGAGCTTGCCGGCGGTGGTCGCAATGTCTGGGTTCAGGCGAATCGCGGTTGTGTAGGTCATTTCTTCAGCCATGCACACCACTCTATCCAGCGAAACCCCGAAACATGTTGAAGGTTTGAGACTATGAACTTCACAAACTGCTGTTAACTTCCTACAGCGACTAGCCTTTAGAGCATGGATTTCCCGCTAAGCCGCCAGCTCGTAAACCGGCTAGATTATCTTGCATCGACAGGTTCGACCAATACCGACCTGATCGCCATGGCTGCCGATCGAACTGATCTCTCGGTGTTAGTGGCAGGTTTTCAAAGTGCCGGTCGTGGTCGCGCCACCGGTCGCCAATGGATCGCCCCCGAAGGAAGTTCGCTGGCAATTTCGGTCTTGCTTCGCCCGAGTGCCGCGGCAAAGTTGACGCCCACCTGTTTCGGTTGGTTGCCGCTGATTGCCGGACTCGCCATGGCTCGCGCTGTCGGAAAGTTCATCCCAGCCGAGAAGGTATCGGTCAAATGGCCTAACGACGTCTTGGTAAACGAGCAAAAGATTTCAGGCATTCTGAGTGAGTTGCTCCCCGACCTATCCGGGGTTGTAATCGGAGCGGGCGTCAACATCAGACAGCACGCTGAGCAACTGCCAATCGAAACGGCAACATCTATTGCTATTCAACTCGACTCCAAACAAGTGCCTTCGAATGATGAGGTGCTTGCGGCCTATCTGGGTGAACTGCGTTCGCTCTATTCGAGATTCGTTGACGCCGGTGGCGATGCGGTGGCTAGTGGAATTCGAGATGAAGTCGCACAACGATGCGCATCGGTGGGCCGACGGGTGCGCGCGATAATGCCGGGCGACCAAGAAATAACCGGAAACGGCGTTGGCTTGGATGAAACCGGAAGAATCCTGATTCAACCCGATGGTGCCCGGGAACTCTTTGCGGTTTCGGCCGGCGACATCGTTCATCTGCGACACAATTGATTCCATGAGCCAGAGTTTTATTGAATCCCGACGAATCGCGCGCATCAGGCCGAGAGCGATTCGCCTTTTTCTGCCTTTCTTGGTTCTTGGCGCATCCTGTTTCGGAGTTTCCTTTTATACCGGCAGACTTCCAGAGCAATGGATGTACATCACGCTCTATTCCGTGGCCGGTGCCTTGGCCTTTATTTTTTGGTTGATTCCCGTGCTTCGATATCTAAGCGCGTATGTCGACCTGTTCACGACAAGAATCTCCTACCGTGCTGGCCTCATGGGGCAACGTCGAACCGAGGCTCAATTTTCGCAAGTCACCGATGTTCGCCTCGGGGATGGACGACGGATTCACCTCACCCTGGTTAGCGGCGAAATAATTGAACTACCAGCACTTCCAAAGGCAAAGAAACTAGTTGGTGCGATTCAGGTCTTAGTCGCCAAGGTTTAAACTAAAGGCAGACGAATAAGGGATTGGTGTCATGGCTTCTGTGGGCGTAATCGGTGGCGGCCAGCTGGCTCGAATGATGACACCGCCGTCGATCAACTTGGGTTTCGACTTAAAAGTTCTTGCAGAATCCGAAGGTTCGTCGGCGGCACTGGCCACAAGCCAGGTTGGTGACTACACCCACCTCGACGTGGTCCGCGAGTTTGCGAAAACCGTTGATGTAATCACATTCGACCACGAACACGTGCCATTGCCAGTTCTCGAAGCGCTCGAGGCAGAGGGCGTAAAGGTAAACCCGCCAAGCAAAGCCCTCGCCTTCGCTCAGAACAAACTGAAGATGCGCAAACGTCTCGGAGCACTTGGTTTGCCAATGCCCGCCTGGACAGAAATCCAAGATGCCTCTGCGCTCCAAGAGTTCATCGAGGCAAATGGTGGCGTGGCAATTCTCAAGACACCAATTGGCGGTTATGACGGCAAGGGTGTTCGAGTCGTTCGCTCGGCCGAGGATGCGAGCGATTGGTTAGCGAATCTTGCCCAATACGGTGGCAGCCTGCTGGCCGAGGAGAAGGTCGATTTCGTGCGCGAATTGGCTCAGCTCAGCGCTCGTCGCCCTAACGGTGAGTTCAAAGCTTGGCCATTGGTCGAAACCATCCAAGAAAATGGTGTTTGTTCGGTAGTGATCTCACCGGCCCCACGTGCGACCAAGCAAACCATGAACACTACTGCCGAGATAGCCCGCAAGGTAGCCGATGGTCTAGAGGTCACCGGTGTGCTCGCCGTCGAAATGTTTGAGGCTCGCGACGGGCGAATTCTGATAAACGAATTGGCCATGCGCCCACACAACTCAGGTCACTTCAGCATCGAAGGATCAGTAACCAGCCAATTCGAGCAGCACATCCGTGCAGTTTTGGATCTGCCTTTAGGCTCCACGGAGCCAACCGCGAAGCACGCCGTAATGGTGAACCTGCTTGGCGTCGACGATTCAAATGACTTTATCCAAGCCTACGATCGGGCTCTCGCCGAGCATCCATCGGCCAAGGTGCACACCTATGGCAAGGGTCCGCGAGCTGGTCGCAAAATGGGGCATGTCACTGTGGTCTCGGATGATTTAAAGTTTGCGCTCGCCGAAGCCAAGGGCGCGGCGGCCGTTTTGCTACGCGGATAACGGTACCTGGCTAGGTAAAATTTCAAAGTCGTCAATTCTTAAGGAGCCAAACATGTCAAACCCGGTCGTTGGTGTAGTCATGGGCTCAGATTCAGACTGGACAGTCATGTCTGATGCTGCACAGGTTCTAAAAGAATTTGGCATTGAGTATGAAGTCGAAGTGCTCTCCGCTCATCGCACCCCTGAACGAATGATCGAATGGGGTAAGGCCGCAGCAGGTCGGGGTCTAAAAGTGATCATTGCCGGAGCCGGCGGCGCAGCCCACCTACCAGGTATGTTGGCATCGGTCACCACGCTCCCAGTCATCGGAGTGCCGGTTGCACTGGCAAAGCTGGATGGCATGGACTCTCTTCTTTCAATCGTTCAGATGCCTGCCGGAATCCCGGTGGCTACGGTTTCCATCAACGGCGCGAAGAACGCGGGTATTCTCGCGGCACGCATCCTTGGTTCATTTGATTCAAAGCTTTCTGCGGCCATGCTTGCCTATGGCGAGTCACTCAAGGCGCAGGTTGCCGAGAAGAATGCGAAGCTCAAATCTCAAATCTAGGTCCATTCCGTAAGGTCGAGCGAGTTACCCCGGAGCAGCTTTATAAGCGCGCTTGGTGGATGATTTTGCTCACCTTGCTAATCCCTGGTTCGGTCCAACTCCTAGCCGGCAATCGAAGAGTGGCCAGGTTTGGGTTGGTCGCGACTTTAGGTTTCTGGTTCCTGATGGTCATCTTGCTCGGCCTTGGGCTAATCCATAAGAGTTGGCTTATCTCTCTTGTGTCAATGCCTTTTGTGGATGGGGCACTTGCAGTTCTACTTTTTGCCTACGCAATAGTTTTCGCCCTGCTAAGCCTCGACACCTTGAGGCTCATGAAATTGGGTCGACTTTATAACCGAGATCGCTGGATTAGCTTCGCAGCGATTGTCCTGGCTGGAGTTTTGGGCACGTCTGCTATTTCTTACGCGGGCAACCTTGCCGGTGTCTCGGCAGGAGCACTCGGTGCCATCTTCAACCAGTCTGGAATGACCGAACCGGTGAACGGTCGATACAACATCTTGCTGTTGGGCGCCGATTCAGGCGCTGACCGGTTTGGCATTCGCCCAGACAGTATTTCGGTAATCAGCATCAATGCCGCAACCGGCGCTGCCGTAAACATTGGCATTCCGCGAAATTTGCAACGAGTTGGATTCGTCGCTGGTTCACCAATGCTCAAGGTCTATCCAAATGGCTGGAACTGTGGCGAGGTTTGCCTCATCAATGCGATTTATAAAGACACCACAGACAACCATGCCGATCTCTATCCAATGGCTGAAAAGCACGGTTCCACACCCGGCGTTGAGGCGACCCGAGACGCCGTCGAGTATGTGACCGGTTTGAAGATTCAGTCTTACGTGATGGTCGACATGTCGGCCTTCGCGGGCCTAGTGGACGCACTCGGCGGGGTAGATATAAACGTCAAAGAACGTTTGCCAATTGGCGGTCAAAAACTTGACCTCTCGGATGTTTCAGGCTGGATCGAAGTAGGTCAGCAGCACATGAACGGATATAACGCCATGTGGTACGCACGCAGTCGCCACAGCACCACTGATTATGACCGCATGCGCAGGCAGCGCGAGGTCGAGAACGCGATTCTTAATCAGTTCGACCCGGCAAATGTGCTCACGCGATTCCAAAGCATCGCTGCCGCTGGCCGCAAACTAGTCAAGACCGACATCCCAAGTGGAATGTTGGCTTCGTACGTTGACCTTGCCACCAAGCTCAAGACGAAAAAGATGGTCTCGCTCGAGCTTGTGCCTCCGACCATTGATGTGATTCACCCTAATTTCGATTCAATCCACCAGATGATTCAGTCGGCCTTTGCTGCCGAGGGAACCAACTAAGACCATTTGCTTCAGGGGTCTTTTAGGCCCTCGCAGGTAGACTTTCTCTAGCAATCTAAACGAGCCGAAGGAGCCCGAATGAGTCTCGCCGACTACGCACGGGAACATGGGCTGAAGCGCGTTGGCGCTCGCCCGGCTTTGCTCGAATACCTCGCCGAAGCTTGGAAGCGTCGCGATTTTGCGATGACCATGGCTCGATTCAACAGCGAGGCTGCCAACGCTAGAAACCGCTTGGGACGCTGGTGGACAGTGCTACTACCGACCGTGCAGGCATTGGTTTACGGTCTAATCTTCGGCGTTCTGATGGGTTCGAGCCGCCCTGATAACTACATCCCATTCTTGTTCACGGGTGTTTTCTTGTATTCATTCATCTCAGGTGCATTTGGTGCCGGTGCCGGTTCAGTCACCGGCAACCTCGGTTTGGTCCGCTCGCTCAGTTTCCCACGCATGCTGCTGCCAGTTCAGGCAACGATTCAGCAAGTTTTCAACCTACTTCCTCAGATGGTGTTGCTGCTTTTGACCTGGGTGGTTTTTGCTCAGCCGATCACGTGGGCTTGGCTTCTCTTGGTCCCTATCACTCTGCTCATGGTTATGTTCAGCACTGGTTTGGCTCTAATTTCGGCGCGACTAACTGTGCATGTGCAAGACCTAACCAAGCTGATTCCATTTGTCGTTCGAATCGTGTTCTACACCAGTGGCATTTTCTTCAACATGGAGCGAGTGCTTAAGCACTACCCTATTGCGCTTGAAATCGAAAAGTACAACCCGATTTATGTCTTTGTGAGCCTGGCCCGCGGAGTGGGCGTTGCCGGGTACACGACAACAACATTTATGTGGGTTGCAGCGTTCGGTTGGGCTTTCCTGACACTTGGTCTCGGAATCGTTTTCTTCTGGAAGGCGGAGGAGCGTTATGGCCGCGAAGATTAAGAAGAGCACCCGCCCGGTGAGCGACAAGCCGGTCGTAGTTGTCGATGACGTTCACATCATTTACAAGGTTTTCTCAAGTGGTCGCCGTGCAACCAAGGGTGCGACAACGGGCCGAAAGAGCTTCTCTAGAAAGCTGGGTCTTCGTGAGGTGCATGCCGTCAAGGGCTTAAGTTTTACTGTTTTCGAAGGTGAATCGGTTGGCATCATCGGCAGCAATGGTTCTGGCAAGTCGAGCCTAATGCGAGCTATTGCCGGGCTTACCCCAATTCAGGGCGGCGCCGTATATGCTTCGGCCAAGCCGGCTTTGCTGGGCGTTGGAGCAGTCTTGCTGCCGAATCTCTCTGGCGAAAAGAACATTTTGCTTGGCGGCTTGGCCATGGGTTTTGGTCGAAAGGAAATGATCGAGAACACCGATGCCATCACAAAATTCGCCGGCCTTGACGAGTTCATCGACCTTCCAATGCGAACCTATTCATCTGGAATGTCAGCTCGCCTGCGCTTTGCAATTGCGGCATCCCGCGACCATGACATCCTGATTATCGATGAAGCACTGGCCGTTGGTGACCAAGAGTTCCGCAACCGTTCCGAAGCTCGCATGCGTGAGATGCGCGACAGTGCCGGAACCGTATTCTTGGTCAGTCACAGCATGAAGTCGATTCTCGACACCTGCACTCGTGTGATTTGGATCGAGAAGGGCGAATTGATCATGGATGGCGACCCGCTAGAGGTCATCAATGCCTACAACGTGCACACCGGCTCTGACACGATCGACTAATCATGGTGGTGTCTAGCCCTCCAGTCACCGTCATCATGCCGGTGTTGAACGAAGAGTCACACCTAGCGGCCTCGGTGCAGAGCATTCTGAATCAGGAGTACCCAGGCGACCTTGAAATCATCCTCGCACTCGGCCCGTCGCACGACCAAACTAATGCGGTTGCGGCTGAAATAGCCCGGCGCGAGCCAAGCGTGCGCTTCATCGACAACCCGCGAGGCCTGACTACGGTGGGGCTAAACACCGCCATCAAACTTGCGAAGCACGATTTCATCGTTCGCGTTGATGCACACAGTGAACTCGCACCTGGATACATCGCGGATGGCATTCGAATCTTGCTTGGGGTTGGTGCCGATCAGCTCGGTGGCATCATGGATGCCAAGGGCAAGAGTTCCTTTCAAAAGGCCGTCGCCTGGGCATATAAGAGCCGCTTTGGAATTGGTGGCGCTAGCTATCACGTCGGAGGCGAGGCGGGTGAGGCCGAAAGCGCGTATCTCGGAATCTTCAAGAAGTCAGCTCTGATTCGAGTTTCTGGTTATGACGAGGCAATTATCCGTGGTGAGGATTGGGATTTAGCTCAGAGAATCAAGAAGACGGGCGGTTTAGTTTGGTTTTCTCCCGAGCTCAAGGTCACCTATTGGCCACGAGGTAGGTTTTCAAACCTTGTGAAACAGTTTTATTCGACGGGAATTTGGCGTGGCGATTTGACTCACCGAGACCTGCGTCGCGCCTCCAAGCGATATTTCGCACCGCCCGCACTGGTGGTTGCCTTGTTTGCAGGCTTGGTTTGGCTGGGTTTTGGTCGCCTGATCGGCATTCTCCCGTGGGCTCTCTATTTGCTAGGAGTGTTCGGCCTTGCTGTCTCGGCTCGAGACTTGAGCCTGAAATCACGCATCGCTCTCATGATTGTTTTGCCGACCATGCACCTTAGCTGGGGCATCGGCTTCATCAAGGGCTACGCAAACGGGGCTGGCAACACCATCGATAAGGGGCGGCTCTCTGGCAAGGCAGCTGGAAAATGAGCAGCCTTTCGCTATTGAAAAAATTTGCTCCCATGAGGATTGTTGGCGCGGCTAAGCGAAGGGCGGCAATCAAGGTTCGCGCACTGCAATATCAACTCGATCGAAATCGAAGCTTGGCCAATGCGGTGCTTTTCGAATCTTTTCAGGGCAAGGTAATCGGCGATAGCCCATACGACATTTTTGTTGGACTTAGGGATGCACGGCCTGAGCTTGAGTTCATATGGGTGACCGCGCCGGCAACAAGTGCCCCCGCCGGTTCGAGGGCAGTGCCCTTCGGTTCCCGTGCCTATCTTCAGGCGTTGGCAACTTCAAAGTATCTGGTAAATAATTCAAACTTCCCGCCCTACTTTCGCAAAGCAGCCGGTCAGGTTTATTTGCAGACCTGGCACGGAACTCCGCTAAAGCGGCTCGGTCGTGACATCCTCAACAACAACTTGACCAAAAGTTATCTCGACACCATGGATCGCGAAGCCAAGGCCTGGGATTACCTCATCTCGCCAAACGCTTTCTGCACCGAGATTTTCCCAAGCTCCTTCGGTTATGCGGGTGAAATCATCGAAACCGGCTATCCGAGAAACGACAAGCTAAGCACCGCGGGTTCGGCTGAACGTCAAGCGATCCGGCAGTCAATAGGCGTCAATGACCCATCCGTGATTTTGGTCATGTATGCGCCTACCTGGCGCGATTACAGCCGGACTTCAACGGGAAACTGGCAATCGGTTTTCTACCTTGATGAGAATCTGGAGTTGCCCGAGGGTTTCAAGCTCATTTATCGCGGTCATACCAACACTCACGAGGCTCACAAAGACGGCTCAAGCAAAAACTTCATCGATGTCACAAGATATCCAAACATCACCGACTTATATCTAGCTGCCGATGTGCTCATCACTGACTATTCATCAGTGATGTTTGACTTCTCGGTTACTGGCAAGCCAATGATATTCCTGACCCCTGATCTGGAACGCTATCGAGCTGAACGAGGGTTCTATTTCAATTTCGAAGCCGAGGCGCCAGGCCCAATTTTAGGCACCCAGGATGAAGTTCTCGCGGCCCTGCAAAGTCTTGATGAAATCTCACGAAACTATCAGGCCAAATACAGAAAATGGCAGCTAAAGTTTGACTCACACGAGGATGGGAAAGCCGCCTCGAGAGTCATCGCCAAGGTCTTCACGGAGGGCAACTAATGCGCTCGAAGTTCATCAAAATTGCAAGAAGAATGTTGGCGACCGGTCCAATCCCAGGCCTTAAATACCTTGTCTTGAGAGCCTTGTGGAAGCTTTCCTTTCAAGCCAGGCAAACCGATAGCACCGCGCCAAAGGTGACCTTGATTCTTCCCGTTTACAACGTCGAAGATTACCTATCTGATTGCCTGCTCAGCATCCGTGCGCAGCGTTGGCCAAACCTCGAGATCATCGCGGTGAACGATGGCTCGACCGATTCCTCACTTGAGATCCTCGAGACCTTTGCTGCCAGTACCCCATACCTCCGAGTAATTAGTAAGGCCAACGGAGGGCTTGGCGCGGCGAGAAACACCGGGCTCGATGCCATCCAAACCACCGACTATCTGATGTTCGCTGATTCGGATGACCTTCTTCCGTTCGGTTCAATCGAGCGATTTGTGCGGCAGGCCGAGGCGAGTGGCAACCCTCTGGTGGTCGGCAAGACCTTCTGCTTTTATGGTGCGCGTTACTTTGAGCGAGCGTCATCGGCCGTGCTTTTTGAGCGCGACTCAGAGTCTGCGACGGTTGATGAATTCCCCGAGGTTTTGGGTGACGTGACAGCCTGGAACAAACTCTTCGACTGGGCATTCTGGCAGAAATACAAATTTCGTTTCCCCGAGGGCGTTGCCTATGAGGACATGGCGCTGATGGCGAGTGCATACCTTGCAGCTGGCCAATTCGACCTCATCTCTGGTCGCTCTTATTTCTGGCGGGTTCGCGCCGAGGGGCAGTCTCTCTCCCAGCGCAAAACCGAATTGAAGAGTTTGAAAGACCGCCTCCATGCAATCACATTGATCGACAAGTATGTGCGTGCAGCGGTGGCTAAGGGTTTGATTCAGAGCGAGGTTCATACGTCCTATGTAAGGCACATGATTGCACTTGATTTTGAGCTTTTTGCACCTCAGCTAGAGCGCGCTGATGAAGCATTCTTCCTTGCCTTCAAGGCGAGTGCCAATGCTTTGCTCAGCGATGCCATTGGTGAAGACTGGGCATCAAGCACGGGCAAATATCGTCAGGTGGTTTGGGCTGCCATGCACGGTTCACGAGAGCAAACGCTAAAGGTTCTACGAGAGGTATCGAAATGAAAAAGAATCACCTGATCTCGGGTTTCGCTGGTGTCGCGGGCACGATTCTGTTGACTGCGAGCCTCGCCGGCTGCTCGATCCTTTACCCAAACTGGGGCACAACCGCCAAGCCGGCTGATTCAGCTTCGCCATCGGCCAGCACCTCGGTTGCGCCAAGCGTCACACCAACCGCTTCGCCTTCTCCGACACTCGCTCAGGCCAAGGCGCAGATCTCGCTACTTGATTCGGGTGTCGATGTGGCGGGCGGAAACGTTTATGCAGTCGGCGAAGTCACCAACGTTGTCGAGGATGGTGGTGTTTGCACATTAACTTTCATTGGTGCTGGTAAGACCAAAACGGTGAGCGGAACCGCCGAAGCCAATGCCACCGACACCCAGTGCCACCCGTTGCAGATTGCTTTGGCTGGGCTACCAAAGGGCGCCGGGCTCATCACGATTAGCTACGAATCACCGACTCACAAGGGCACCTCGGCAGCGGTGGCGGTAACTATTCCTTGATGAAACGCGGTCTCACAAAGCTGATTGGGCTTGCGGCTGCGATGCTGTTGGCCTTCATTGGCGTGACCGCTCTAGACGTGGCCGCCCCATCCGCGAGTGCCGCCGACGCATCTCGATTCGATCCCGGGCTGATCATTAGCGACAGCGTCTTCTATGACTTTGGCACCATGAAGGTTGCCGACATACAACGTTTTCTCGAGAGCAAAGTGCCCGTTTGTAAAGCAAAGGCCGGCGACCCAACCTGTTTGCGGAACTACGTTACCGATGAACTAGATAAGCCTGGCGAAGACGGCAAATGTCTTCCGATGGTAGCTAAGCCATCGCAAACCGCGGCTCAAATCATCTATGACGTGGCTCACGCCTGTGGCATTAATCCAAAGGTTCTGTTGGTAGTTCTGCAAAAAGAGCAGGGATTAATTCAGTCGGTCAACCCCACCCCGTATATGTATAACGCGGCAATGGGGTTCGGTTGTCCAGACTCCGACCCAGCAATCTGTGGCAAGGTCCACTCTGGGCTGTTCAATCAGCTTTATAAGGCTGCCGGCCAACTTCAGTGGTACGGCGACCCGCGGAGTTCGTTCACCTACATGAAGGTAGGGAAGACCTCGAATATTCGCTATAGTCCGACCGCGAGCTGTGGCACCAAACCGGTGCTGATCAAGAGTATTGCCACCACGGCGCTCTACTACTACACGCCATACACTCCGAATGATGCCGCCTTGAAGAACCTTTACGGCAGCGGCGATTCCTGCAGCGCCTATGGCAACCGAAATTTCTGGCGTTTCTACACAGACTGGTTCGGCAGCACGATTGGCGGTGGCTTTTTGTTGAAGAGTGCCTCGAGCGGCACATATCTAATCGTCGATAACAACAAGTATCTTGTTTCAGACCCCGACTTACTTGCAGCCATTTCACCGCTCGGCCCGGTAGGAACAATCTCTCAGGATTACCTCAACAGCTTTACCGACTCGGGAACCCTAAGTCGCGTGGTCAAGTCGGTTACCGGTCAGTACTACTTTGTCGACGGAGGCAAAAAATTCACTTTCAGTAGCTGTGACTTGGTGAACCAGTTTGGCCTCGACTGTTCAACCGCCGTGCAGCTCACCGCATCCCAGTTGGCCGCTTTTGCAAATGGTGGCTCGATGACCAGCTATGTTCCGGGTGATAGCTCTGCTACCTATTTGATCAAGGATGGCGCCAAGCATGAAATCCTTGACCAATCGTCAGTTCAGGCTGCCGGCATCGCCCTGCCGCCGATCAACAGTGTGTCGATCAGCGCTTTCAAATATTTGCCTTGGGGCGCTCCGATTGCGAAGAACAATTCATTCGTGGTTAATCGCACCACTGGCGGCAAGGCTCTCATCATCGGTGGCAAATACTTTGAGATCAATCCGAGAACCAGTCTGGACATTGACTTCACGCAATGGTTCACCCCGAGTGCCGGATCACTTTCTACCGACGGTGTTTCGACTATCAACGCGCTTTCACCGATTCGCACAATCGTGACCGACTCGACAGGTCAGGCATACCTCCTTGGCCCGGTAGGCAAGCGAAAAATCACCAATGTCGATAACTTCACAGTGACGACGCCGACGGTACCGGATGAGCTTCTGACTGTTATGCCAAACACTCTCGAGACTCCGCTTACGGCACCGCTTTTGGTAAGAAGTTCGAGCGATTCGATGGTTTACCTTGTGCGATCTGCTCAGCGCAGACTCACCCTGGCCGGCGCTGACCGAAGTAAGTTCGGGTTGGCCTCAGATGTCGTTGAGACGGTGTCGCCTTCGGCCTACGATCAGATTGCGCTCGGTGAGGCCGTGATTGCCCCGGGAGCCTTCGTGAAGGTCAATAATGCGGCTGCAACCTATTTGATCGATGGTTTCAACCGTGCCTTACTGGTTTCAACCGACGCTCAGGCCAAAACTTTGGGGCTCAGCAAGCCACGCATTCTGAAGCCCGATTACCTCAAGGGATACAACAAGAAGGCAAACGCGGATGGCATGAAGTTTGGTTGCGATGGAACGATTTTGATTCCGATTGCTGGCAAGTTCCATGTGGTTGATCCGGTTGATGCCTCGGCTTATCCAGGTGCAGTAACCAACCTTGACGCGCTTACCTGTGCCCAACTACCAAAGTCAGCCGCACAGCTTGGTAGGTTTATTCGCACTCCAGATAAGGCCTTGTGGTTGGTTGCCGGGGGGAAGCGCAGACCAATTGCAAACAACGAGCAATACCTCATTTTGAAGGGCGACCGATTCCCGCTAATCGCTGTTGACGCGGCGTTTGAGCTCAAACTTCCAATTGGCCCCAAGGCACCCTCGGTTCTGGGCGGCATTGTGATTGGCCCAAATACCATACCGGCCGACCCGACTCCCACGCCGACTCCGACTCCGACCCCGACTCCGACCCCCACGAAGTCTCCGACACCGACACCTTCGGTAACGCCGACGAAGACGCCAACCCCAACCAAGTCTCCGACCCCCACAAAGTCTCCGACCCCGACACCTTCAGCCACGCCGGTCAAGTCGCCAACGCCATCGAATACTCAAACCTCTCCGGCTAAGCCCACTTCATATACGGTTGCCGCCGGTGACACCCTTAGTAGGATCGCGACCCGCTTCGGAATAACCCAAACGGCCCTCATGACTGCCAATAAAATCACCAACCCGAACTCGATTCAGGTCGGTCAAAAGCTAGTCATTCCATAGACTTGTCCCATGTCTAAACAGGTCGTCATCCTTGCCGCGGGAATGGGAACACGTCTCGCCCGCCCTCTGCCAAAGCCGCTAACCGAACTTCGTGACGGAAGATCGATCATGAAGCAGCAGATGGACAACCTGACGACCGCTTTTGCAGAAACATACAGAGTCATGATCGTGGTTGGCTTCAAGCTCGAGGCCATTATTGAACGGTTCCCTGAGGCAACTTTCGTTTACAACGAGTTTTATGACCAAACCAACACTTCAAAAAGCCTGCTCAAGGCACTTCGCGCCTCTGGTGACGGGGGAGTGCTTTGGCTAAACGGCGACGTGGTTTTTGACCCTCAAGTCTTGGTTCGCGTGACCCCTCACATGGATGCAAACCAGTCTTTTGTGGTGGTAAACACTTCGAAAGTAAGCGACGAAGAAGTTAAGTACACCTTGGACTCCGCTGGTTACATTGATCAGCTTTCGAAGCAGGTTCAGCCTGCACTGGGCGAGGCCGTGGGCATCAACTTTGTGGCGGCTCAAGACAAAGCTGCTCTTATCTCGCGGCTAGTTGAGGTGGAGGACCAGGATTATTTCGAGCGAGGAATCGAAGTCGCCATTGAACAAGACGGCCTAAAGTTTAAGGCCGTTGACATCAGCGATCTTTACGCTGTCGAAGTCGACTTCCCAGAGGACCTCGACCGAGCAAACGAACTCTTTTAGTACTGCTTCCGCGTGGTTCAAGAGTTTCTTCAGGTTCCCAAACCTTCACTGCAAAAAGGGCTAGCAGAACCCATCCGATTTCAATCAGCATTCGACTTTCGGTTGCACTCCAAACCAACAAGCCGATGAATGACAAAACCGGCCAAAGATAAAGCGCGCTTGTGTGCCTCACAGCGAGACGCCAAGCTTTGACGAATGTGAACACGATAAGTGTCAAGAACAAGATCAGCCCGACCAGGCCAAGTTGCATCCAAACGTCAAGATAGGCGTTGTGCGCTTGGTAATAAGGCACGCGGTCAATTACGACCAAACCTTCGTAAGGTTTGACGCCCGGAACCCAGTTGCTGATCCAGCCCAGACCCGTCCATGGATGTTGCCAAATCATTTTGAGAACAATCTTCCAGATGCCGCTTCGACCGGTCATGTCAGGGCTTTTTCCAAAGAATTCAAAAACTTGAGCACGGAAAAGCAGCACCAAGCCCGCAACAATTGCTGCCGCCACCCAAGTGAAACGGTAGTAGCGGTGGCGAGTCTCGCGGTCTTTTCCCTCTGTCAAAATCGACACAAACGCTGCGACGGCCACGGCTGAAAGCGCAAAACTGATTCCAGCCGACTTCGCCAAATAGACGCAAAGCCCGCTGGCGATGAAACTCACTGCACTAATCCAGCGTCTGGTTCCCAAAATCGCGTATTCAACTGCGAATACGACAAGCCCGAGCATCCCGGTGAATGCAAGCAAATTTGAATTGCCGACGATTCCCTGGATTCTGTTGCCGTCGAAAAGGTGCCCCTGGGTCCAGTAATAGGCTGCAGCCGGAGGTTTGTTTCCGCTGTAGTTCTTAAAGATAGGAGCTATGGGCCCTCGGACAATTGCGGCTGCGATGAATTCAAAGATGAGTGAGGTTCCAAGGATGAACCTGATGACATTTGAAAAGATTCGAAGTAGATGGCGCCAGCTGAAGCGAGAAACCAAGAATAAGGCGAAGAGCGTGGTGAGTACCTGCGAAATCGTGGCAAGACCCGTCCAGAATGGGTAGGCCGACCAGATGGTGCTTGCG
This sequence comes from Microbacteriaceae bacterium, assembly GCA_947452675.1. Classification (GTDB taxonomy): domain Bacteria; phylum Actinomycetota; class Actinomycetes; order Actinomycetales; family Microbacteriaceae; genus Rhodoluna. The sequence goes on from CANGDL010000003.1 coordinate 70,924, forward strand.
CCCATCCAGGTTAGAAGTGCATAAAGTGGCCAAGGCACAGTTCTGAGAGCGACCATTGGCTCATTCTTGAAGAACATGGTTAGTGAGCTAACGGCAATAAAGGCAAGCACGACGCCCCAGCCATACCAGCCAATCGAGTAGCGAACCGCGTCGCCGGCCATTAGCGTGAACACAGCAATCGAGGCCACCCAGGTTTTGGCCCGGTAGCCCTTTTCGCGCGTATTGAAGATCACGCGAATCGGTTGCGTCAGTGCGTTCATGCCGTCTTTCTCTAAAGCTGCGGTGCGTCAAGTCTATTTCGACTGGATTAGGCTAAGTTGCGTTTGGGGAAGTTAGTTAGGTCGAAGGGAGACTCGTGCTTTTCAAGATCACCAACAGCGCCCGCGACTACGCCTGGGGGTCAAGGACACTAATTCCCGATTACTTTGGTCTACCGGCAACCGGCAGGCCTATGGCGGAGATTTGGCTCGGCACCCACGAGGGTTCGCCCGCAAAACAGGCCGACAGCGGCCAGGCGCTCTCAGCCGTGCTCGCTGGCGAACAACTTCCGTTCCTGCTCAAAATCTTGGCGGCAGAAACGCCGTTATCAATCCAAGCTCATCCAAACTCCGCTCAGGCCTTGGATGGGTTTGCTCGCGAAAATGCAGCCGGCATTGGGCTTCACGCCGCCGACAGAAACTATCGCGATGATCGCCACAAGCCTGAAATGATCGTTGCCCTCTCAGACTTTGAGGCTCTCTGCGGTTTCAAAAGTGACAAGCAAATCCGCGACCTTCTCGAGAGCATGCTTGACCCAGCCGATGTCTCGGAGGGGATGCGGACAGTTGTTAGGCACTGGCTTGACCTGTTCGCAGGCGAGGATGGCCTTCAGAAATTATTCGTAGACATCACCAACCGTCGTGGCAATCTCGATGGGGTGACCGCCGAATTGACTCAGCAGGCAAATCTTTCGGCGCAATTCGAGCTGGCCGCTCGACTAAACCTCCTTTACCCCGGTGACCCTGGCGTAATCATTGCGCTCCTGATGAACCATGTTTGGCTCGAGCCGGGGGAGGCGCTTTTCCTACCTTCCGGCAACATCCATGCTTATCTGAGTGGCCTTGGCATAGAGGTAATGGCCTCCTCTGACAATGTCTTGCGTGGCGGGCTAACACCTAAACACGTGGACGTGGCCGAGCTTGAAAAGGTTTTGTCGTTTGTTGGTGGGCCAGTCGAGCTAGTCAAAACTCACGAGCTTTCAAAGGGTCTCGTGAAGTTCGAGACACCCGTTGACGACTTTATTCTCTACCGAGCAGAACTTTCTGGTGAGGTAGTTTTGGCAGACCTAAACATTCCGGGAGCCAGCATCGTTCTTTGTACCGCGGGCGAAATCGCGGTGAGCAACAGCATCGAGGAGCGCGTTGTTTTGCATCGAGGCGAGGCTGCCTTCATGGGCTCAGATGCCAAAAAGTTCTCGCTGGCTGGCAGCGGAACAGCCTTCATGGCGACCAGCGGGAACTGACAGCTCACTACTTAATTGCAGACCACGCGCTCTCGATAATTTCGTTCAAACCGCGGCTCGATTGCCAGCCGAGTTCCTCTTTAATTCGCGAAACATCTGCGCAAAGATATGGCGGGTCGCCTGCTCGACGCGGTTGAATATCAATGTCGAAGTCAATTTTGGTTACTCGCTTGATTTCGGCAAGGACTTGGAAGACGCTGAAACCTTGGCCAGTGCCCACGTTGAAAGTTGAGTGCTTTCTTTCGTCACGTTCGAGGTAGTCGAGGGCGCTTAGATGGGCATCGGCGAGATCATGCACATGCACATAGTCACGAACGCAACTGCCGTCAGGTGTGGCATAGTCATCGCCAAACACGATTGGTGACTTGCCCGCCTTGAGGGCCGAGAAAACAATCGGCACTAGGTTCATCACGGCGGTGTCGGCAAGTTCGGGCCAGCCCGTTCCGGCAACGTTGAAATAGCGAAGGTTAGCCACTCTTAAACCCCACGAACGAGCGGCGTTCGCACCCATCCATTCACCAATCAATTTTGTTTCACCATAAGGATTGATTGGGTGGCACTCGCTGTCCTCAGTGACAGCTTCCGCGTCGGGAATTCCATAAGTGGCCGCACTCGATGAAAAAACGAGGCGGTCAACGCCGGTGTCGCGCATGGCCGAAAGTAGGCTGGACATGCCCCCGATGTTCTGCTCGTAATAAAACTCTGGACGCTCAACTGACACGCCAACCTGCTTTTGGGCGGCAAGGTGAATCACTGAGGTGACACCGTGTTCCCGGATGGCGTCCGTTAAGGCCTGCTTAGAGTTCGGCGCGGCAAGGTCTAGTTGCAGGAACTGGGAGGCACCGAGGCGGTCTCGAAGCCCGTTCGATAGCCCATCCACCACTAATACGGGTTCAGAACGCTGATGTAACAATCGGACAACATGTGAACCGATGTAACCTGCTCCGCCAGTGACTAAAACGCTCATATCCCCAAGAATACAGGGAAAAATGGGCATCCCCTGGGAATAATCCGGCACGCCCGGGGTTACAAGTCAACTTGACACAGAGAGAGTTACACCGGTGTAATTACAACCACGAAAGTATTTCGCAAACTCCTGCAGGGGGACTGCAAATGGGTTTGAGATAAGGGTGAAAGTTATGGACAGTCGTAGTCGTGTGCCAGAGAACTGGTTTATCGATCCAATTCGACTCGGTGTCGCAGGGGCATACTCAGATGCCGAAGGTGACCCGCTAGCTTGGCAGGCTGACGCGCTTTGCGCACAGACTGACCCAGAGGCGTTCTTCCCTGAAAAGGGCGGTTCAACCCGAGACGCAAAGCGGATTTGCAGTGGCTGCGACGTCAAGGCTCAGTGCCTTGATTATGCCCTTGCAAACGATGAGCGATTCGGTATCTGGGGTGGACTTTCAGAGCGTGAACGTCGCAAGCTGAAGAAGCGCGCCTAACCAAAAAGTTGGGTGCTACCCGATAGCCCGCATCCCAACTAGAGAGCCGGCATGAATCTTTTTGTGACCGCAGTCGTCGTTAGTCACGACGCCGAAGAATTCTTTGCGGCAACCGCAAAGGCAGTCGCTGGCCAAACTCGAAAACCAGATCGAATCCTGGTTGTCGACAGCTCAGAAAATGACAACAATTTTTCTCGTGAAATCTCCGTTGCTGCTGGTTTTGACTATGTCCAGGTTGCCTCGAATTCCAAACTTCAAGACTCGATCCTCGCCGCCATCGATGGCGCTTACCAACCGGGTCATTGGCTGTGGTTGTTGCACGACGACAGCGCGCCCGAGCCTTCTGCCCTGGCCGAATTAGTCGCGGCTGTTGAGATTTCACCCTCGGTCGCAATAGCTGGGCCAAAACTTGTTCGTTGGCAACAGCCGCGAATAATTTCACAAATGGGGCTTACCCTCACTCCGTCTGATGCGCCGTTCTCACCGATTTCTGATCACTTCGACCAGGGGCAGCACGATGACGTGGATGATGTCATGGCGGTCGGTACTGCAGCCTCGCTCATTCGGCTCGATGTTTTTGAACAGCTCGGCGGTTTTGATCTTCAAGCACCCTTGCTTGCTTCCGACATTGACTTCTCAATTCGCGCTCGTTTGGCCGGGCACCGAGTAATCGTTGTGCCAAAGGCCAAGGTGCAGCACGCCGAACTTTCGCTTAGGGGCCAACGGCAACGCCGGTGGCTAGGGGCGTCCCCAAAGACTTCGATCCGCAGAGCATCGATTCATCTCAGATTCGCTTACGGGCGGGCATTTTGGCTCCCATTTTTCTGGCTATTCCTGCCCCTTACCGGTTTACTTCGTGCAATCGGTCAGATTGCCCGCAAACGTCCAGACTTTATTTGGGCAGAAGTATCTGCCTCGTTTTGGGGTTTTGTAACCGTTGGGCGTCGAATATCTTCACGTCGCAATATCTCTCGGACCAGCAAGCTGCACATCCGTGAGTTAAAAGTACTTCGTGCCACGGGCACAGAGGTCCGGGCACATCGCCGAGCTGATGTTGAGCGCGCAGAAGCTATTGACAACTTAAATGCCTTTGATCGAGGCGACATAGATGGCCTAACGGGGTCAATCTCGAGAGGATTCCTTGACACCGGGGGCTTCTGGTGGATGCTAGCCCTTGCCGTCGCAAGCTTCCAATGGTGGCCGCGCGACATCGCACTTACAGCCAAGGGAATCATTCCATTGAGCGCAACCTGGTGGGATGTGTTCATGCGGGCAGGTGCCAGTTATCAACCGATTGGTTTAGGGTTCTACGGCCCTAGCGACCCTTTTGCATGGGTGCTAACTGGTTTAGCAGGCCTCACTTTTTGGGCTCCCTCACTCTCGATCGCCATCCTCGTCTTCGTCGTGAAGCCTCTGGCCTTTATCGGTGCATGGAAGTTGGCCGCTCAGGTGAGCAATGCCACTTGGATCCGAGTTGTGGCCGGATTGGGTTTTGCGTTCTGGCCTGCGCTGGCGCTTGCGCAGCAAGAAGGTCGTCTTTCTGCCCTTATTTCGGGCCTATTATTGCCCTGGCTCACCATTGCACTCCTCCGAGTGGCGCAGCTAGGAAAAACGGCCAAAAACTCCGCCAAATCGTGGACCTGGGTCGCCACTGCCGGTCTGCTCACCGCGATGGTAGGGGCTTCGACTCCAAATCTGGTCCCGTTGATAGTCGTTGTAATCGTGCTATTGGCAATTTTCAGAGTTCGGAGATTTGGCTACCTAATTTGGGTCGGGTTGCCGATCGCCGCTATTTTCGGGCCAACCACTCTTTTTTATGTGGTGGGCCTCGCTCATCCTCTCGCTCTCCTTGCTGATCCTGGCTTCGCTGAGCCTTCCGCTGGGGCTCCTTTCCTTTCGCTGGCTGGCTTGTTTGTCTGCGGCGGAGTTGCGATGGTTGCCCTGTTTGCCTTGCTACGCAAGCGAGTCGGCGCAGCTTTTATCGGTTGGGCTTTGGTTTTGGTAGCGCTGCTCGCCGCCTATATCGTCGCCTGTCTAAAATTCCCAGCCGTCGGAGTCGGTCAAGCAACTCTGGAGACGGTCAATGGCTCGCCTTCAGCTCTCCTCATTGGTGTGGGGCTGGCATTGGTGATTTTGGTAGCTATTGCCGTGGATGACATTCCTGCTAGAAACGCTCGCCGCCTTATTGCGTCGCTTACTGCTGCTTTGGTCGTCATCCCTGGCGTTGCCTTGTCCTTCACCGCGTCTCCTCAGCTGTCCTATTCAGACGGTCGAGTTGTTCCATCGATTGTTGAGGCTGAGGCAACACAAGGTTCGAATTTGAAACTGTTGGAACTTACGCCGAGCGTTGATTCGAGTGGGAAAAAGCGACTGGCAGCCGAATTGGTAGCGGGTGACGGGGTTCACCTTGATGACCTAAGTTTGGCTTATCGTTTTTCAATCTCATCCCTTGCGGGGCAAAAGTATTCGCGAATAGCACAACTGGTAGCCGATCTTGTTTCAGCAAACGGCACTCCCATAGCCGGTCGTCTTCAGAGTGAGCACATCGGTTATGTTTTAGTGCCAAACGGGGCATCAGCTGAACTTGCCGACCTTGGCGTGGCCCTTGATTCGGTGTCTGAACTTGAAACGGTTGGAACCACCGATTTCGGACGGCTCTGGAGAGTTCGTGAGCCTCAGCAAGCAACCGCGGTTGATCCTTCTTCTCCTTGGTCAATCACCAAGGGGCTCCAGGTTGCAATCTTGTTGGGATTCCTTCTTATGGCGATACCATCGCGCACCTCGCGCCGTCGCGGTAGTGAAGAAATCTTCATTGAGTCGGGGGAGGACGCCCAGTGATGAAAAGAATCATTGCACTTGCTCTCGTCGTTCTGGGAATCGCGAGCCTTGTTTGGTTTGCACCAAAATTTAGCTTCACGGTGGGTGAGCTACCGAAGGCCGACACTCTAAAGGTCAAGGCTCAAAACCTAAGTCTCATTTGCCCAGGCGGGGCCTATCAAACCGGCGGCGCATCAGGGACCAAGGTGGGTGCTTTTGCCCCGGTTGGAAATCCCGAAGTCAACTCCGATTTCAACGGCCCGATTGGCACCTCGATGGTCGTTAACGGCAGCCAACTTACCGCAATAGACCCTGCCGGTATGGCTGAACAGAATTCTTTGCTGCTTAACGCGAACCAGATCCAATCCGTCGCCGCCGATGGCCTAAGCGGTCTTACCGGCAGCGCCTGCCAACCCGCGTCAAACAACCTTTGGTTTGTTGGCGGAGACACCAGCACGGGTCGGGAATCACTCTTGATAGTGAAGAACCCAACCAAGGTCGATTCGACGGTTAGCCTTGAAATCTTCAATCAGCGGGGCAAAATTACCGGTTCCGGCATGACTGGCATTTCCGTGCCGGCAGGCAAGACAACGGTAATTCCGCTGGCGAGCTATGTGCCAAAAACAAACACCTTCACCACACACCTAATCAGTCACGGTGGCTTAGTCGCCGCATGGCTTCAGCAGAAGACAATCCGTGGGCTAGCCACCGGTGGCGTCGATTATGTTTCACCGGCGTCTGAATTTGGAACCACGCAGGTGATTCCAGGCGTGTTCATTCGAGGTTCGGCAGACGCTGCAAAACTTTCCAAGAACCCTGACTACGCCGATCTTGTGCCGACCCTACGAGTGTTCGTTCCTGGTTCGAAAGCGGCGACTGTCACCGCTCAGGTGCTTGGCTCAACGCCAAAAACGTATGGCACGGTCGTTCGGCAAACCATCGCAGGTGGCACCACTGCTGACATTGCCTTACCTGGATTGCAGGATGGCGATTTCGTCGCCATGGTCAAGTCTGATGTGCCGATTGGTTCAGCCATTCGATTGCACCGGGTGGTCAAATCGAAGGTAGATTTCGCTTGGTTGATTGCGGCACAAGCCCAATCAAACCCGGTTGCGTTCTCTGTGCCAACCTCTGGAATTTCAAAGCTCAGCATCGCTAACCCAGAAAGCAGCCCAATTGATCTGAATCTTGTTCAGGCGGGTAAAGCGCCTGCAACATTCAAGGTGCCTGCTGACGGGCAACTCACATTGACTTTCGCGCCGGGTGCGAAGGTGCAAATCTCGGGAGGGGCAAAGGCTATTTTTGGCAACCTCATCGTTGATGTGAGTGGTTCAATCGCAGCTATTCCACTTGTGGACTACAAGAATGCCGGCGGTCAAGTCGACGTGATGGTTCGCTAGAGCTCATCAGAGTCACTCGGGCCGATATCTCTCTGGAACAAGCTCCCAAGGTTCTTTATCGATCAGGTGCGCTACTGCGGCGAAAACATATTCTTCGATGTGCATGCGTTCGTGAAGTGGGTCGGCTCTCTTTGCGTGGCCAAGGCGCTCAATCGGGACTCTGAAAAGACAAATGGTCATCTCGGCCCTTTTAGTGGCCCAGCGACGAACCGTTTTTGACTCATCGCGAATTGCTGGAGAGTCCATCACCTGCCACTTAAGATCTGCCAATTCATCTGGCCAGGTAGCTTGTAAAAACTCGCATGTTGATGCGACGATCTGGTTGAAAGAGGCCAATCGGGTCTCCCCGTGGCGATAAAGATTACTGAGCACCGGCCTACGAATTCCGCGGCCGTGACGATCACGAAATGCGCCTCGCGAAGTGCCTTTGTCTGCCATGTAGCAAGTCTATTGTCAGCCTTTACGACCTGCTGTTTCTGAGCTCTCGCTGGTATCCTAGAGAGGTTACTTTTGAAGAACGGAACACATGAAAATCGACTGGGATTCACTTGTCAAAACCTATGACGTCAGAGGGTTGGTTGGCACTGCGCTAACAACCGAGATCGTCACTGCTTTGGCGGCTGGTTTCGTTGATGAACTTGGCGCTGCAGGCCAAGACGTGGTGGTAGGCCACGATATGCGCGATTCTTCACCGGAGTTCGCAGATGCCTTCGCTTTGGGCGCTCAGGCTCGTGGCGCAAATGTTGTTTCAATTGGGCTTTGCTCGACTGACGAGTCTTACTTCGCGTCAGGTCTTTTCAATGCTCCGGCGGCAATGTTCACTGCGAGCCACAATCCGGCTGCTTATAACGGCATCAAGTTTTCGCGTGCGGGCGCGAGGGGCATTAGCCTCGACACCGGTCTCGCAGCCATCCGTGACCGAGCGAAGGTTTACCTCGCCAACGGTTTGGACGAAGTTGAAAACCCAGGCTCATTTCGCGAGGAGCACATCCTTGTTCGCTACGCGAGTTACCTTCGTGAAATGGTTAGCCTCGATGGCATCCGACCACTTCGCGTGGTTGTGGACGCGGCAAACGGCATGGGTGGCATGACCGTGCCGGCAGTGCTCGGCACCGGAACCGATCTTCACCCACTTCCTCTTGAAATCATCCCGATGTATTTTGAGCTCGATGGAACTTTCCCGAACCACGAGGCAAATCCGCTTGACCCGAAGAATTTGGTTGATTTGCAGCGCGCAGTTGTTGAACACGGTGCTGACATCGGGCTCGCGTTCGATGGAGACGCCGATCGTGTGTTCGTAATCGATGAAAACGGCGATGCCGTCACACCTTCAGCCGTTGCGGCAATTGTGGCACGCCGCGAAATCGCTCGAGAGCAGGCGACAAACCCAGGCGCTTCAATCACCGTGCTGCATAACCTTCTTACTTCGCGAATTGTTGAAGAGGTAATCGAAGCTGATGGTGCAACGCCCGTCAAAACCCGCGTTGGTCACTCGCTTATCAAAGATAAAATGGCGGAAACCAATGCAATTTTTGGTGGCGAACACTCCGCTCACTATTACTTCAGAGATTTTTGGGGTGCCGATAATGGAATGTTGGCCGCCATGCACGTGTTGGCAGAGTTTGGAAACCAAGAGAAGCCACTCTCAGAATTTGCAAGACAATACAACCCATATTTCTTGAGCGGCGAGATCAACTCGACCGTTTCAGATGTCGCGGCCGCGAAGGCGCGCGTAGTTGAGGCTTTTGCCGATCGCGCAATCTTCGATGAGTTCGACGGCATCACAGCGCAAGGCAAGCCTGCCGAAGCTGGCCAGTGGTGGTGGTTCAACGTTCGTGCTTCGAATACTGAACCGTTGCTGCGTCTAAACGTCGAAGCCTCGAACGAAGACGCCATGACCCAGATTCGCAATGAGGTTCTCAACCTCATCCAGCAGAAAGCCTAAAAAATGTCTTCAACTCTCACCGCCTTTGATTTCAAGGTTGCCGACCTAGGCCTTGCCGAGGCAGGTCGTCACCAGATTCGACTAGCCGAAAACGAAATGCCTGGCCTGATGTCACTTCGCCGTGAATTTGCTGCCAGCCAGCCACTCAAAGGCGCTCGCATAACCGGTTCGTTGCATATGACAGTTCAGACCGCGGTTCTAATCGAAACCTTGGTTGACCTTGGCGCCCAGGTTCGATGGGCATCATGCAACATCTTTTCAACCCAGGATGAAGCGGCTGCGGCCGTCGTCGTCGGCCGAACTGGAACAGTTGATGCGCCAGCCGGAACCCCGGTCTTTGCTTGGAAGGGTGAGAGCCTTGAGGAGTACTGGTGGTGCACCGACCGTATCTTCGACTGGTCTGCGGAGGCTGCTTCTGCGGGGGCGGATTTCGTAGGGCCAAATATGATTTTGGATGACGGTGGAGACGCGACTCTATTGGTTCACAAGGGTCGTGAATTCGAACTTGCCGGAGAGGTTCCGGCCACAAAGCCAACCGACTCTGAAGAGTACGGGGTAATACTGAACTTGCTGCGAGACAACCTGATTACCAATCCGGGTCGCTTCACCAAAATCGCCGAAGAAATCAAAGGTGTTACCGAAGAAACCACCACCGGTGTCCACCGACTTTATGAGTTCCACAAGCGCGGTGAGCTGCTTTTCCCAGCAATCAATGTCAATGACTCCGTCACCAAGTCGAAGTTCGACAACAAGTATGGAATCCGTCACTCCCTGCCCGACGGTCTGAACAGGGCAACCGACGTGCTCATCGGAGGCAAGGTTGTTTTCGTGGCGGGCTACGGCGATGTGGGCAAGGGTTCGGCTGAGGCCATGCGCGGTCAGGGCGCACGCGTGATCGTTAGTGAAATCGACCCAATCTGTGCCCTTCAGGCTGCCATGGATGGCTTCCAGGTGGCACGACTCGAGTCAGTCATTGAGACGGTCGACATCTTCGTTACCGCCACTGGAAACCAGGGCATCATCACACCTGATCACATCCAGCAGATGAAGCATCTCGCTATCGTGGCAAACGTTGGTCACTTCGACGACGAAATCGACATGGCAGGCATCAACCGCATCCCTGGCATCGAAAAGGTTGAAATAAAGCCTCAGGTGCACGAGTGGCGTTTGCCAAACGGCCGATCGGTCTTGATTTTGAGCGAGGGTCGTCTGATGAACCTTGGAAATGCGACAGGCCACCCAAGTTTTGTCATGAGCAACTCATTTGCCAATCAGGTGCTTGCTCAGATCGAAGTGTTCACCAAGGCAAGCCAATATGAACTCGGCGTTCACATTCTGCCTAAGCACCTTGACGAGAAGGTGGCACGCTTGCACCTTGACGCCTTGGGTGTTGAACTGACACAGTTGAATAAAGAGCAAGCCGATTACATCGGTGTTCCGGTAAACGGCCCTTATAAGGTCGATCACTACCGCTACTGAGCAACGGCCTAACCAGAGATAAAGGAAACTGAATGTCACACAAGATTTTGGTTGTGGATGATGACAACGCCCTTCGTGAGATGGTCGGCATCGTTCTCGAATCAGAAGGTTTCACAGTTGCCTTTCACGATGCAGGCTCTGGAGCACTCGACCGATTCAATGAAGAGACCCCCGACTTAGTGCTCTTGGATGTCATGTTGCCGGGCAAGACTGGCATCGAAGTTTGCAAGGAAATTCGCTCTGTTTCGGGAACCCCAATCATCATGCTCACGGCCAAAACCGAGAGTGACGACGTCGTTCTTGGGTTAGAAGCCGGGGCAGATGACTATGTGGTCAAGCCCTTCGATCCGGGAGTCCTAACTGCGCGCATTCGTGCCCGCCTGCGTCCGATTGGCGGCGCAAGCGACGAGGGAACCGTGAAGATTGGTCCATTGGTATTAGACATCGAGGGTCACGAGGTTCGTCGTGGCCAAGAGAAGATTTCACTCACTCCACTCGAGTTCAGTTTGCTTCTCGCACTTGCCCAGAAGCCAAATCTGGTTTTCAGTCGAGCTATGTTGCTCGAAAAAGTTTGGGGTTATCGCCACAACGACGACACCCGCCTAGTAAACGTGCATGTCCAGCGACTTCGCTCGAAGATTGAAGACGACCCAGACAACCCGAAGATTGTCACGACCGTTCGCGGTGTTGGTTACAAGGCGGGCCAGGGCTAAGTGCGTTTTCGTGGCGTCGCCTCTTGGGCGATAAGCCTTTTTCGGCGTTATCTTCAGGTTCGTGCGGTCTTCTCAACCGTTGTAATTTCTGGAATAGCCCTGACTATAGTGGGTGGCTTCCTTAGCTATTCGATTGGCGGCGGCCTCTATTCGACTCGTCAAGCCCAGGTCCTATCTGAATCAGCTCGCGCTGTCGTTGAAGTACAAAACACTTTCTCTGCTTCTAGCGTGAGCAATGACGTGGCCCTCCAGACCTTAATGAACACCATTGTTCCGAGCATTGAAACCACTGGCACCTCCAACTCCCGCAAGGTGGCACTGCTTCGAAGCCCAGGTCAGGCAACGGCACAGGTTTTGCAGAGCCCTATCTCGGCCGATCTTGACACGGCGATTATTCCTGCAGGGCTTCGAGCGAAGGTTCGAAATTCAACCGGAAAGTTGCTCTACCAATCAATCTCGATTCCGATTGGTGACACGGAACACCCTGGGATTGTGGTCGGCGCGCCAGTTCAAATTCCTCTAGCCGGCAATTACGAGTTCTACCTAGTCTTCGACCTAAATAGCGAGCAGCAAACTCTTGACTTCGTGCAACGCACGCTCTTTTGGGGAATGTTGATCCTGTTGGCGGTCATTGGTGCCATCAGCTTCTTCGTGACCGACTGGCTGGTGAGACCGGTTCGTCTCGCGGCCGAGGTTTCAGAACAGCTTGCCGAGGGGGCACTGGACCGTCGCCTGCCAGAACGCGGTGAAGACATCATCGCAATCCTCGCCCGTTCGTTCAACAAGATGGCCCAGTCGCTACAAAGCCAAATCACACAGCTCGCCAGTTTGTCGAAGATGCAGCAGCGCTTCGTCTCTGACGTTTCGCACGAACTGCGAACTCCGTTGACCACGATCAAACTCGCTGGTGACATGATTTTTGCCGGCCGAGAAACCCTGTCACCCCCAGTCAAGCGATCCGCAGAACTTATGCACGATCAGATTGAACGATTTGAAACACTTCTAAATGACCTGCTAGAAATTTCGCGTTATGACGCTGGCGCAGTCACGGCCGATCTCGAGATGCAAGACCTAAACGGCGTAGTCGGCATGGCCATCGCTGGTATTGAACCGCTTGCTCGAAGCAAGGGTTCGGAGATTCAAATCGAAATACCGCAGGGGCCTGTCGAGGCCGAAATGGACAGCAGGCGAATCGAGCGTCTACTTCGAAACCTATTGGCAAACGCAATTGAACATGGCGAGGGTAAACCCATCCAAGTTGCAGTTGGGGTTAGCGACTCGGCTGTTGCTGTAACAGTCACGGATGCGGGTGTTGGCATGTCACGCACCGAAGTGGACAGGGTTTTCGACCGATTCTGGCGTGCAGATCCGGCCCGCAAGCGCACCACGGGCGGCACCGGTCTAGGCTTGGCCATTTCACTTGAGGACACACACCTGCACGATGGTTGGCTGCAGGTATGGGCGAAACCAAACGAGGGCGCTTCGTTCCGTCTGACCCTGCCTCGTCGCAAGGGAATGGTATTCAGCCAATCTCCACTTCCACTTCCGCCAAAAAAGGTCAAAAAGCGAGGCGACGCATGAGCAAATTTGCCAAGCTGATTGCGACCTCGATGATGGTTTTAGTGATCGCAGGTTGCGCACAACTTCCGCGCTCTAGTGAGATAAAGGCTGGCCCTGAAATCACTGGCGACATTTCCAGTGATTACCTGTATTACTCTCCAAGCGGGCCTTCAAATGGCGAAACACAGCAGGATATTCTGAACGGCTTCATTAATGCTGGCACCGGACCGCAAAATGACTATGAAGCAGCACGTGAATTTTTGACCCAGGATTACAAAACAAAGTGGAACCCGAATAACGAGGTTCTAATTCAACAGGGCAACCCATCGATTAGTTTCAATGCCACTCAAGAGGCCTCGGTCAGCGTACAAATCCAGGCCACGGTGGATGCAGATGGGCATTACAGGGTTCTGGTTGGCGGAAGCACGAGGATGTTGAAGTTCCAGATGATGCGTGAGAACGGTGAGTGGCGAATTTCCAGCGCACCGGATCTGACCATTCTTATCAGACCCGTTTTTGAGGTAATTTTCCGAAGCTACTCGGTCTATTTCTTTGACTCCCAGCGTCAACATCTGGTGCCAGATCTTCGTTGGTTCCCAAGCCGCGCTTCGACCGCAACTCGATTGGTGAATGCGACGCTCAAGGGTCCGAGCCCTTGGCTAGCTAGCGCGGTAAATTCGGCTTTCCCCGCCGGAACAGCTCTCTCGCTGAATTCTGTCACCGTGGCGCAGGGTGTTGCGGCAGTCGATTTGAACTCGAAGGTTCTAACTTCAAGTGCGTTAAGTCGCCAACAAATGAAGGCCCAAATCAGAGCCACCTTGACTCAGCTACCCAACGTCTATGGTGTGAGCATTTCGGTTGAACGCGGTCCCCAGGAAATCGTCGACCTGCCAGACCTACTTCCGACTAGCGCAAGTGATCAAGCCGTGATTCTGAATTCGGGGGAACTTCAGAACTACGATTCGGGGGTTGCGACTCCAATACCTGGAACGGCTGACTTAATAAAGCGCACCGGTGCTACCGATTTCGCAATCGCTTCACAATCCGACTTGGTGGCGCTGAAGGGGCCGAGCGGCATTTATCGAGCTCACATCAATATCTTTGGCAGTACGCCCTCGTTGGTCGATTCAAGAGCCGGGCAACTTGCTCCAATGTTTGACACCCAAGGGTACCTATGGAGCATGACGAAGAAGTCAGGCGAAACTGTTCAAGTAGTGTCGCCGGGCGGCAACCGTCATGACTTAAATCTCGGTTGGCTAGATTCATTTCCTCGGAGACAATTCGCGGTTAGCGCCGAAGGTTCACGCCTGGCTATTTTGGTGGGGTCTGGTCAGAACATCCACGCCTATGTCTCAAGCATCGTCCGAGATAAAACCGGCTCACCTATCGCATTCGGTGCTCCGATTGAAGTTGTCGGTGTTGCCGACACCCCGCTTTCGGTTTCTTGGTCAGATGAAAATACGATTGCAGTGTTGCATTCACTCGGCGACAACTCTGTCGGTGCGACCCTGTACACAATCGGTGGCACAACTCGCGATATTGGTTCGATACAGTCTGCGAAAACCCTTGAATCTAGATCTTCCGCCTCAGAGATCTACGCCGTCGATTCCTCGCATAATCTCTATGCCTACCGCAACATCACCTGGTCGCTTGTGCGCTCGGATGTAAGTGCCGTGCACTTCGCCAATTAGTTACTCACAGATTTTGAACTTTTTAATCGCCGAGACTTGGGATCTCGGCAATCTATTGGCATGAGTGTTTTTCAGGACCTGCTTGACCTAGTGTTGCCAACCAAATGCGCGCTCTGCCTTGCGCAAGGTTCGCCAGTTTGCGCCTGTTGTTACCAACAGTTGGTTTTTGATCCTCGTGAATTCGATAGGGCAGGCATTATCGGCCTGGCGGCATCGGAATATGGTCCAAAAGAGCGTCAACTCTTGAAGAGTTTTAAAGAGCAGGGGCAAACTTCATTGGCGCGATTTATCGCAGAACCAATGGTTCCCCTTTTCCTGGAGGCGTTGGCAGGCTTCGAATGTCCCGTTTTGGTGCCAATGCCGAGTTCCAAAGAAAACTTCATCTCTAGAGGCTTTAAGCCGGCAAAGGTCTTGGCCAACCGGGTCCGCCGGGATGCAGATCAAATCCGACCCTCGAGAGACACCGGTAGGAAGGTAGAAATTTCCGAAGCGTTGCGATTCAATCGAGTGGTTGCCGATCAATCGCACTTGGATTACAAGGGGAGAATGGAAAATCTTCGAGGGTCGATGACCTCCAAAGCATCGTTAGAGGGGCGACATGTTTTGCTTTTTGACGACGTGGTGACGACAGGATCAACATTGATTGAGGGTGCTCGTGCAATTCGCGAGGTCGGCGGTGAAGTGGTCGGAATCTTGGTATTTGCTGAAACAATTCTGAAAACGCAAACTAAATCTTAGAAATGGGTATACCTTTTGTTTCACAGGCAAAGGCGCCTGAAACGGAGGTAAAAATGGAAATCAACATCACCGCTCGCAACTTGAGTGTTTCAGACCGATTCCGCGATTACGTTGCAGAACGTGCGCACAAGGTTGAACAGTTGGCCCACAAAGTTCAGTCGCTAGAAATAAAAGTAACGCGACATGATCATAGCAAGACCTCTGGCCCAGAAGATCAAGTTGAGCTGACTGTTATCGAACCCGGACATGTGATTCGCGCAGAAGCCCATGCAGGGGATAAGTTTTCAGCTTTCGACATCGCCTTTGGCAAGCTCGCAGAGCGCCTTCGCCGGGCATCAGACCGCCGGAAAGTGCACCACGGCGCACATGGCTCACTCGGCACGAGCGAACTCACCGCAAATGACTTTGCCGCACTTGACATCCACGCGGTAGACGCCGATGTTTTGCTTGGCAAGTCTGAGGTGGAGAGCACAGATTCGGGACCTGACCTAGGTGAAAGCCCAGTTGTGATTCGCCGTAAGCAGTTTGCGGGCAACCCTATGTCCGTTGACGATGCCCTGTACCACATGGAGCTTGTCGGGCACGACTTTTATCTCTTCCACGACTCATCAACAGGTAAGCCGAGTGTGGTTTATCGTCGCAAGGGCTGGAACTATGGAGTTCTGACTCTTTCCTAGGAAAATTTCGGGTCATTTCCCGATTCGTCTATCAGCGAACGAGGGGCTCAGCCGCTACATGGCTGGGCCCTTCGTCTAAGATTGGACATAGACCAACACAACCGGTTTGGAGCAAAATCTTGGCTAACATCATCGACAAACTACTGCGCGCTGGCGAGGGCAGAATCCTTGCGAAGCTTCGCAATTATGCCGACGCCATCAACGCGCTCGAGGTCAACTTCAATTCGCTTAGCGACGAAGAGCTTCAGAACGAAACCACCGCATTGCGCGAGCGTTACGCTGCCGGCGAGAGCCTGGATGACTTGCTCCCAGAGGCATTTGCCGCAGTGCGCGAAGCATCCAAGCGCACTCTTGGTATGCGTCATTTCGACGTCCAGTTAATGGGTGGTGCAGCGTTGCACCTAGGCAACATCGCCGAGATGCGCACTGGTGAAGGTAAGACCCTTGTGGCTACCTTGCCTGCTTACCTAAACGCCATCGCTGGCCGCGGTGTTCACGTAGTTACAGTGAACGACTTCCTGGCCAGTTACCAGAGCGAACTTATGGGTCGCGTCTTCCGTGCTCTTGGAATGACGACCGGTTGCATAATCGCTAACCAGGAGCCATCCGTGCGCCGTGAGCAGTATCTCGCTGACATCACTTACGGAACCAACAATGAGTTTGGCTTCGACTACCTGCGCGACAACATGACCTGGAGTCAGTCGGAGCTAGTCCAGCGTGGGCACTTCTATGCAATCGTTGACGAGGTTGACTCGATTCTCATCGACGAGGCTCGCACGCCACTCATCATTTCTGGCCCATCATCTGGCGACGCAAACCGCTGGTTCAACGAATTCTCGAAGATCGCCGAGAGACTTCAGCCTGTAATCGACTACGAAGTAGACGAAAAGAAGCGTACGATCGGCATACTTGAGCCTGGCATTGAGAAGGTTGAAGACTACCTTGGCATCAGCAATCTCTACGAGTCGGCAAACACCCCGCTGATTTCGTTCTTGAACAACTCAATCCGCGCAAAGGCGCTGTTTAAGCGCGATAAAGACTACGTTGTCATGGATGGCGAGGTCCTAATTGTTGACGAGCACACCGGCCGAATCCTTGCCGGTCGTCGTTACAACGAAGGTATTCACCAGGCGATTGAAGCCAAGGAAGGCGTTGAGGTCAAGGCGGAGAATCAAACCTTGGCAACTGTGACTTTGCAGAACTACTTCCGCCTTTACAACAAGCTTTCAGGCATGACCGGTACGGCTGAAACTGAGGCCGGCGAATTCATGAGCACTTATTCTCTTGGTGTCGTTCCAATCCCAACGAACAAACCTATGGTTCGCATCGATCAGCCTGACCTGATTTATAAGAACGAGGAAGTGAAGTTCAACGAGGTCGTCAAGGATATAGCGAATCGTCACGCAGTGGGTCAGCCAGTGCTTGTGGGAACCACTAGCGTCGAGAAGAGTGAGTACCTTTCGCGTTTGCTAGCCAAGGCTGGAGTCCGCCACGAGGTGTTGAACGCCAAAAACCACGCGCGTGAAGCGGCCATCGTTGCACAGGCCGGTAGGCACGGTGCAGTAACTGTGGCCACGAACATGGCTGGTCGCGGAACCGACATCATGCTCGGTGGAAACGCCGAGTTCCTGACGGTTGATGCACTGGCAAAGCGCGGTTTGAGTAGTGATGAGAACCCAGAGGCTTATGAGGCCGCTTGGCAATCAGAATTTGAAAGCATCAAGGCCGAAGTAGCCATCGAGGCGGAAAAGGTTCTCGCAGTCGGAGGCCTCTATGTCCTCGGCACCGAGCGCCATGAGTCACGCCGCATCGACAACCAGTTGCGCGGGCGCGCCGGTCGCCAGGGTGACAAGGGTGAATCTCGCTTCTACCTATCGCTAACTGACGACCTGATGCGATTGTTCAACTCGGGAGCGGCAAGCGCGTTGATGAACCGTCCTGGTGTTCCGGACGAGACAGCTATTGAGTCAAAATTGGTTAGCCGCGCTATTCAGAGTGCACAAAGCCAGGTCGAAGGTCGCAACGCCGAGATTCGAAAGAATGTCTTGAAGTATGACGATGTTCTGAACCGTCAACGCGAGGCAATCTATGGTGACCGTCGTCACATTCTTGAAGGCGATGACATTAAGGAACGCACCGAAGGTTTCCTTGGTGACGTAATCTCTGCAATCATCGATAGTCACATCTCGGACACTTCTGGTTCAGACTGGGACCTTGAGGCGCTTTGGGCTGAGCTACGGACCATTTATCCGGTCGGGCTGACGATCCAGGAAGTACTGGTTGAAGCGGGTAACCGTTCGAAGTTGACCAAGGCTTGGCTGACTCGTGAACTCACCAGTGATGCTCGGATTGCCTATGAAAAGCGTGAAGAGGCAATAACGCCTGAGGCCATGCGTCAGCTCGAGCGAAACGTCGTGTTGTCAGTGGTCGACCGCAAGTGGCGCGATCACCTTTATGAGATGGATTATTTGAAGGAAGGCATTGGCCTACGCGCTATGGCACAGCGCGACCCGCTTGTTGAATACCAGCGCGAGGGCTATGACATGTTCCAGCAGATGATGGGTTCAATCAAGGAAGAATCAATTGGATTCTTGTTCAACCTTGAGGTTGAGGTGGAAGTAGCTCCGGCTCCTGTTGTTGACCAGGCTCAACTTACTTACTCGGCGCCATCTGAAGACGGTACTACTGAGGTGCATGGAGCAGGTGCACCTAAAGATGCCCCAGCCACACCAACTCAGAAGCCTGAGTCGGGTGGCCAGGGCAGTTCGTTCTTTAGAAGCTAAAGCACGGACACCGAGGTAGCGCGCCAGCGGGCATTTATGCCTTCAAGGCGTATGGTCACCGCACGCGTTCGTGATTTTGAACTCAACAAAATCACCGATTCAATTACGCCGTCCCGCGGCGAACTTGTTCGAAGGCCTCCAACACTCAGATTTTGGTAATGGGCTTTGATGCCTTGCTCGACTCGCTGCGCCTCGGCTCTTCGGGCTCGAAACTGCAATCGCTGGTAGACCTCGTCGCTTAGCCATCTTGCTAGTTGCTCGACCTGTCGCGTTCCTGCAATCACTTCGACAACGCCGGTTGCCAAGACCTTAAGGCTTTCGACCGGGTCTGGAAGTTCGCTCGATTTGCTATATTGAACCCCAAAATATTCTTCAGACTCGATTGGATTGCGCACTTTCCGAGCCTTTTTTGGGGCGATTGGCTCATCGGGTTCTTTGCTCAATTTCTTCTGCTTTTTTGTCCTAGGAAGTTTCGCCTGTGCAGTTTGGCCGGTTTGACTTTCGACCGAGCCAGGATCTTTTCCTAGTTCATCATCGGCCGAGCCGTTTTTATCCTGTGACATTTCCCCCGTCACTTTCTCCCCCAACAATTGGAAAGGAATTTCACGCTATCTGGACGTCAGGGGTTCTGTAAAGGGGTTTTTATAACCTGTGGATAACCATTGATTTTAAAATAATGTGTAGAAGAATGGCGGGATGCAGCTCGATCATATTTTTGAAGACCTTGAAGCCCAATTCGACGCTGAACTCAGCGCCTCGCAACCTAATTCGATTCTTGACGCTTGTAACCTAATCCGAGTCCGGCGTGCGGACGGGCAGATGTCAGAGTTGATTTTGCCGCTTCTTGGAGTCGATTTTGTTGCAGGAATGAGGATCGGTTTCAATGATTTTCAGCTCTTAAGATTGGCTTCGGCTTCAACCTTAGAGTTTCACCGCTTAAAACAACTTGATTTGCCAACGCTAAAGCTAACCGGCATCAATGCAGGTAAGTTCATCCGGCGTCTACCCGTTGACCTGCAAGTGCGTTGGAATTCAAGCGGTTCTTCGACTCTGAAAAGGGGAACCCTAGTTGAGGTTATTGGCGAGCTATTGATTTTCGAAGTTCTCGGGCTTGAGCACCCTCAAGGAGTCCCAATCTCAGCAATTGAAGAACTACTGGTTGGCTCTGTGGACAACTTCAGCGAAACTGACTAAACCAGGTAAAACTCCACGTATGGTTGAGAAAATTCGAAGACTGCGCATGCCTCAGCGAGCGGGCAGACAAAAGTTGATTATCGGCATCATCCTCGTGGTCTTGTCACTTCTTGGTGTCCGGCTGGTTATCGACTCAAACAATCAAACCGAAGACTTCCTTGTCGCTGCGAATCCCATTGCGAGTGGTTCGATCGTGACTGCCGCCAATTTCCGAGTCGAGCACCTGAATCTTTCGGACTCTCGAGACATTTACCTCAAACCAGGGCAACTCGACTCGGGCAGTTATCTGCTCGGTGGTCTTGCTGTTGGCCAGTTGATTCCGAAATCTTTGGTCTCGTCGAATATCGTCGACGCACGCGAACCGGTAATCATTCGTTCAGTTATGCCCGTGCCCTTGAGTCTTAAGGTTGGAGACCACGTGGATGTTTGGATCTCGACTGCGGTGGCTAACAATAAATTTTCCACGCCGGTTTCCATCGTTCTTGGGGCAGAGGTGGAGGGCATAATCCAAGATTCGGGTGTCATCGGTAATCAGGAGCCCAAGGTTCAGCTTTTAGTGCCAACCGAGGCCGTTCCCGCAATTCTCAGTGCGATCGCGTCCAAGGATGCGCTGTCAATTGTTCTCAAAAGAAATCTGGCCGATGAATAGAGCCCGAAAGCGAAAGTTGCAACCAAACATAGAAATTCAGAAGGCAACTATTTGCGTTTGGGGTCCAACGGGATCACCGGGAAAAACAACCTTTGCGGTGAATCTAGGCTGTGAATTGGCGTTAGCCGGCCACCGAGTTTTACTTATTGATCTAGACACATATGCGCCATCGATGGCTGACTTTTTGGGTTCGACCGAAAGGTCACCTGGGCTCTCTGCCGCGGCAAGGTTGGTGGGGCAAGGTCGATTCGATCTCGATCAAATTGATCGACTTGCCATTCAATTCTCGGCCGGTGCCGGCAAGCTGGCTGTTCTACCGGGTTTACGGTCGAGCGCAAGGTGGCCAGAGATCACCCGGGAGCGAATTGAGGGTCTTCTCGATGAGGCGATGCGTCACTTTGACTTCGTGGTGATGGATGTTGCTTCTCCTTTGGAGGTTGCAATAAGGCAGGTTGGGGGAGCCGTGGATCGTAATGTAGCCGCACGGTCGGCGCTTGAAATCAGCACGAAAACCATTGCGTTGCTAGCCGCCGATCCAGTTGGGGCGAAGCGCTTTCTAGATGCATTCGATCACGTTTTGAGTCTCAGTAAAAATGTTCAAATCGTCGTCAATCGACTTCGAAGTTCAGCTTTAGGCGCCAAACCCAGGCAGCAGATCGACGATCTTGTAAAAACCGCGTTCCAGCGTGAAATAGCCGCCACAATTCCTTCAGATTCAGAAGCCTGTGACAAGGCATTATTTGAAATGGTTCCTTTGGCGATGATGAAACGCTCTTCCCCAGCAAGGCAAGCGATAGCTCAGTTCACACGCCTGAACTTTCTTGCCGACAAAGAACACATGCGTCTTCGCGTGGCTAAACTCGATTAGGTGTCGACACTTAGCGATCTCTACAAGAAACACGGTAAGGCGAGTAACGCCGATATCGAGTGGCTGCATTTGCTGCTATCAGATTGGCAGCTGGTTGCCGACTTAGTGTTTGCCGACTTAGTGCTGTGGATTCCTACCAGTGACGGCTCATTTGTCGCGGCCGGGCACGCGCGCCCTTCGAGTGCGGCAACTATTTTCTATCGTGACATTTCGGGCGAACCAGTTCGCAAGGAGTGGGCAGGTGCGATCTCTAAAGCTTTCAATTCAGGATTGTCACAGCACCTTGGTGCGCCAGATACCTATGATGGGCTGTTGACCCGATTCAGCGCAATCCCAATCCGACGTCGAATCTCCAATAAGACCGACGAAGTCACCGAAAAGCCGGTTGCCGTCGTAACTCGCCACACGAACTTGGCCGAAGCTAAGGCGCCTAACAAGCTGCAGTTGAACTATCTCAGCTGCGGAAATTACCTATTGGATATGATGGCGGATGGAGCGTACCCAGACTTCACCAATCAAACCGGCCCACGCCGCGGTGCTCCACGAGCAAACGACGGATTGCTTCGACTTGATGTTGACGGCGTAGTTGAATTTGCTAGCCCAAACGGACTCTCGGCATTCAACCGACTTGGGATCAAGGGTGAACTCGAAGGCAAAGCTCTGGCTGTTGCTGCGGCACCGCTTCTAAAGTCGCAGATGAATGTCGACGAGTCTTTGCCCCTTGTTCTGAATGGTCGAGCTCCCTGGCGAACCGACATGGAGTCGCCCAATGTGACTCTCACCGTTCGAGCTATTCCACTTCGCCAAGGCGGTCAGCGAACGGGAGCAATCGTTCTGTGTCGCGATGTCACCGAACTCCGGCGCCAAGAACAAGAACTAATCACCAAGGATGCGACCATCCGGGAAATTCATCACCGAGTGAAGAACAACCTTCAAACAGTTGCCAGCCTCCTTAGAATCCAGGCCCGTCGCAGCACCAGTGAAGAAGCCAAAGAATCTCTCAACCAGGCGATGCGTCGCGTTTCCGCAATCGCGCTGGTTCATGACACCCTCTCTGAGGGATTGAACCAGGACGTTAACTTCGATGAAGTATTTGACCGCGTTTTGATGCTTGCGAGCGAGGTTGCCTCGAGCATCGGTACCTCGGTTCGAACGCTTATTGATGGTCGCTTTGGTCAGTTGAGAAGCGACATGGCCACACCACTTGCCGTTGCCTTGACGGAGATTGTCACTAATGCTGTGGAGCACGGATTGGCCGAGCGTAGTGGTGTGGTTGCTGTGAATGCCGAGCGCAAGCAGAGGCAGCTTCTGATCACCGTTTCAGACAACGGCAAGGGGCTTGCTGATGGACAAGTTGGCGCTGGCCTGGGTACTCAAATTATTCGCACGCTCATCGAGGGCGAACTTAGAGGAACTATTCACTGGTCTTCTCCACACGAGGGTGGAACCCGTGTGGCAATTGCCCTGCCACTCTAGTTTGAACAAGAAATGAAAACCCCCGCCGAAGCGGGGGCTTTTCGTAAAGTTTTTAGCTTGCGCGACGGGCACGTGCATATTTGCGCTTTAGCGACTTACGCTCGTCTTCGCTTAGGCCGCCCCAAACGCCGGTGTCCTGGTTTTCCTTGATTGCATATTCAAGGCAGTTGGTTGAAACTCCGCACTCGCGGCAAACAGACTTTGCCTGATCGATCTGGTCAACAGCAGGACCGGTGTTTCCGACAGGGAAGAAAAGCTCTGGGTCTTCGGTAAGGCATCGAGCTTCGTTCAGCCACTGCATGTCCATATGTGCTGTTATTCCTTTGTCTTGGCGGTTCGGAGAGCCTCTCGGCTCGTGCCTTATGGCACAGTAGAAACACATCAGAAAAAGATTTCTTCGGATGGGCGATTCACTCAGATGAGCAATTTACCGCGAACTTTCCTGAGAAAATCGTTTCACAGACTGGTCGGTTTGGCAAGACCCAAAATCGGCAGGCAATACATGGGATTGGTTTTAACATGGCAGCAAAGTTAACTCGACCGCTAGGCCTAAAGGCTGTTTTGGGCATCCTCGGCATTGAACTATGTGTGCTAATCGCCATTGTGGTCACGTATGTCGTGGCAACGCTGTCTGGCGAAGTGAAAAGCCTGCCAACGATGCTGGCTCTGACAGCACTTGGATTGCTGCTGGCGGTTTGGCTGGCGTTTGTGATCAAGGCACTTTGGAGTGGTCGTCGTTGGGCCAGAAACGGAGCAATCTTTTGGCAGCTAGTTCAGCTTGCCATTGCCTGGGGCAGTTTTACCGGTGAGTTTGCCAACGCGGCTATAGGCATAGGGCTAATCCTGCCGTCACTCGCTGTGATTGGTCTGCTGTTCGAAAAGTCAGTGTTCGCCGCGACTCAGGGAGAAATCCCTAACGACTAAATGTCGAGAAGCTTGCGCACCATTGCAACGTGGCCGGTGGCCTTAACGTTGTAAAGCGCCAGTTGAATGATTCCCTGCTCGTCAACCGCAAAGGTGGAGCGAAGAACGCCCTGATAAACGCGACCATAAAGGCTCTTGGTTCCGTATGCGCCGAATGCTTTGTGAACATCTAGGCTCGAGTCGCTGAGCAGGGGAAAGTTTAGGTCTTGCTCGGTTTCAAATTTCTTTAGCTTGGCTACGGGATCAGGTGAGATTCCAAGAACCGTATAGCCCGCGGCTTTGAGTGGGTTCAGGTTGTCGTTGAAATCACAAGCCTCTTTGGTGCAACCAGGGGTTGAAGCGGCAGGGTAGAAGTAAACGATTACCTTCTGGCCTCGGAAGTCGGCAAGTGAAACGCTTTTACCGTCTTGATTCAGAAGCGCGAAGTTTGGAGCTTCCACTCCAGCAACTAATTTTTCTCCATCTGACATGTTTATGAGTCTAGGCGAATATGCTAGGCTTTTCTCTCGTTGCGGTTCTCCGTGGCACGCACCTCTAGCTCAATCGGCAGAGCAACTGACTCTTAATCAGTGGGTTCTCGGTTCAAGTCCGAGGGGGTGCACGAAATCCCAGTTCCTTCTCACGA
>CANGDL010000004.1 GCA_947452675.1 Microbacteriaceae bacterium
CCCCTAGAGCTTTTTCACCGAGTGTGCCCCCACGCTCACGGTTGAACGTTCGCACCATTACGAAAAACAGGAGCAATCGTGGCTGTAAAAATTCGCCTCAAGCGCATGGGCAAGATCCGTGCACCTCACTACCGCATCGTCGTAGCTGATTCACGCACCGCGCGTGACGGCCGCGCAATCGAGGAGATCGGTCGCTACGTGCCAACCGAGAACCCATCAATCATCGAGATCAACTCTGAGCGCGCTCAGTACTGGCTTGGCGTTGGCGCACAGCCAACCGAGCAGGTAGCAGTTCTCCTCAAGCTAACCGGTGACCTTCAGAAGTCAAAGGGTGACAAGAACGCTAAGAACACCGTCCAGGTGAAGGAAGCTAAGGCAGAGTACGTAGTCGACTCAAAGAAGAAGACTGTTCTCGTGCCAAAGGCTGAGATCAAGGTTGCTCCAAAGGTTGAAGAGACTCCAGCAGCTGAAGACGTAATCGCTGAGGCTGCAGATGCAGCTGAAGAAGCTGTTGAAATGATCGAAGACGCAGTTGCAGACGCAGCAGAGGAGACCGTAGAGGCTCCTGCAGCAGAAGAAGCAGCCGTTGTCGAAGAGGCAACTGAAGAAGTTGCCGCTCCAGCAGAAGAAGCTTAAGTAAGTGCTAGCCGCTGCGCTCGAACACCTGGTCAAGGGAATCGTCGACAATCCAGACGACGCAACCGTGACTGCACGCTCAACCTCGCGAGGAGACTTGCTTGAGGTTCACGTGCACCCAGACGATCTGGGCCGCGTGATCGGGCGCAACGGCCGCACCGCTAAGGCTCTGCGAACTCTAGTAAACGCTCTTGCCGACGGCAAGAAGGTTCGTGTAGACGTGGTGGACACCGATTTCTAGCAAGACCACGCTCCGAGTTGGCCGCCTTGTAAAGGCGCATGGCCTAAAGGGAGCTTTCAAACTCGAACTATATACCGACAGTCCTGAGACTCGGTTCAAAACTGGCGCGGTTCTAGACCTGCAAGTACCAGATACTTCTCCTTGGTTCGGTAAGACCGTAACGGTCAAGGAACTCCGCTATTACAACGCGCAGCCTGTGCTATTTCTTGAGAACGTGGATGACCGCAACGCGGCAGAAACTCTAATCAAGGCAATTCTGCTGGTAAACGCAGATGTTGAAGTGCTTCCTGAAGAGCCGGACGCCTGGTATGATCACCAGCTAATCGGCCTAAAGGTAGTTCGTGACGGGGTTCAGATCGGTGAAATCATCCGCGTCGATCACTTGCCAGCTCAAGACTGCCTCGCCATTAAGACCGACACCGAAGAGGTCTTACTCCCATTCATCAAGGCCTTCGTGCCAACCGTGGACATCGACAAGGGTGAAGTAACTATCACCCCTCCAGGTGGACTTTTCGAAGAGGTAGTCGAGGAATAATCGTGCGCATTGACGCTATTTCGATTTTTCCGGAGTACTTCAAGGCTCTAGATATTTCTCTGCTTGGCAAAGCCCGCGAGAAAGAAATCATCGACCTTCGGGTTCATGATCTGCGCGATTTCACTCATGACAAACACAAGACCGTCGATGACAGCCCCTATGGTGGTGGTGCCGGCATGTTGATGAAGCCAGAACCTTGGGGCGAGGCTTTTGATTCGATATTGCCTCCGGATGGAAATGTGACCATAATCTTCACCTCACCGGCCGGCGAGCAATTCAAGCAGGCAACCGCATACGAGCTAGCCAAAGAAGACCACATTGTTTTTGCCTGTGGTCGCTATGAGGGAATCGACCAGCGAGTCGTCGACTACGCCGCAACCAAAGGTCGAGTGCGCCTGATCAGCCTCGGTGACTATGTTCTAAACGGCGGTGAAGTGGCAGCAATCGCAATGGTTGAGGCGATTGCTCGACTCATCCCAGGTGTGATTGGTAATGCCGAAAGTCTTGTCGAAGAATCACACTCGGATGGCTTGCTTGAATACCCGAGCTACACCAAGCCGGCGGTTTGGCGTGAACTTGAGGTGCCCGAGGTCTTGCTGAGTGGCAATCACGCCCTAATTGCCAAGTGGCGCAAAGACCAGCAAATTGAACGCACCAAGCGCGTTCGCCCAGACTTATTGCCCGAATAGCTGTTAACCACTAGAATAAAGAGGTTGTTCGCCTTGAATGCTCTGCCGCAGGGGAGTTAGGCATATGAACACAAATCATCAAAAACTTACCCGTTGTTGACCTGCGTGCAGTAACAGAGATGGATTCAAAATGCACATTCTCGACTCAGTCGACGCAGCGTCACTACGTTCAGACATCCCAGCATTCCGTGTTGGTGACACCGTGAACGTTCACGTAAACATCATTGAAGGTAACCGCAGCCGTGTCCAGGTTTTCAAGGGCATCGTAATCCGCCGTTCAGGCGAGTCGGTTCGCGAGACCTTCACTGTTCGTAAGGTTTCTTTCCAGGTCGGCGTCGAGCGCACCTTCCCGGTTCACTCACCAGTTCTTGAGAAGATCGAAGTTGTCTCACGCGGTGCAGTCCGTCGTGCCAAGCTTTACTTCCTTCGCGACCTTCGCGGCAAAAAGGCCAAGATTGCCGAGAAGCGCGACAACCAGAACTAATCTGGCCTACCACTTCTAAAAAGGTCTTTCTAAAACATGACAAACCTTGGGCAGTTTCTAAGCCCGAAAAGACAAGCACCACGCCACCCGGGTTCCAAATGGAATCGTTTCAGGAAAAACATTTTTGTTTCCTTCCTTATCGATCTGTTGGTTATCGTTGGGTCGGCGTTGGTGCTTTCTCTTTTAATCAAGACCTTCCTCGTTCGTTCCTTTTTCGTCCCTTCGGGATCCATGCTCGAGACCTTACAAATCAATGATCGAATCATTGTGAACGAACTCGTACCCAATGTCATCCCAATCGAACGCGGTGACGTCGTGGTCTTCAAGGACCCAGGTGGCTGGCTAGGTTCAATTGAAACGAAAGCTCAAAGTCCTGTCGCGGCAACGGTCGATTGGTTCTTGTCTTCATTCGGTTTCACAGCCCCAGATAGCAGTCAGCACCTGGTTAAGCGCGTTATCGGAATCGGCGGTGACCACGTAATTTGCTGCAGCGTGGATGGCAAACTGACTATCAACGGCAAGGCGATCACCGAACCATACTTGGGCAAGGGCATAAAGCCATCCGAGGTCAAATTTGATGTCACAGTGCCTAAGGACGCAATTTGGGTTATGGGCGACAACCGTGGCAATAGCGAAGACTCCAGATTCCATGGCGACCTACCGAGCAAGGGTTTTGTGGCCAAGCAGTTCATCGTGGGACGCGCGTTCGTGATTAGTTGGCCGACAACCCACTGGACTTGGCTGGACAACTTCCCAGATGTCTTCAAAGACGTTCCCAAGCCTTAATCTCGAGAGAGAAATCTGGGCGTCGGGCGCTCGATTTGTCATCGGCATGGATGAGGTTGGCCGCGGCGCTATTGCCGGGCCAGTTGCGGTAGGCGTTGCACTGCTCGACCACTTGGATCATCGCTCAGAAACGGCGTGGCCGGGTAACCTCAAGGACTCGAAACTTTTGAGTGAAAAGGCCCGTAACGAAATTTTTGAACCCATCCAAAATTGGGTTTCCGGCTATGCCGTTGGAATGGCCTCGGCCAATGAAATTGACGCTCAAGGCATTGTTCACGCTTTGGCGCTCTCGGCTAAGCGTGCTTTAGGCGAACTGTTCTCAGACGCGGGCTTGAGGGGAGAAATCGCCCGGGACGGCGCGGTGATCATCCTCGATGGCACGCATAACTGGCTAGGAGCACAGGCTTCGGGCGTCCCCGTGATAGTTCGGGCCAAGGCCGACAGAGATTGCGTTTCGGTTGCTGCGGCTTCGGTGGTATCCAAAGTGAAACGCGACACATTGATGATTAATCTATCAACGACATTTCCCGAATTCGGCTTCGCCGGACACAAGGGTTACGCATCGGAAGGGCACATCCAAGCAATCCGAAGCATCGGGCCAAGCAGTGAACATCGTCACACGTGGCTCACAAAAATATTGAGTGCCGATCAGCTTGATTTCGAGGAATAGACTGGGCAGATGGACGAGAACGAAATCGAAGACTACGATCGCGAGGCGGAGCTTGCGCTTTATCGCGAGTATAAAGACGTCGTCGCAACGTTCAAGTATGTGATTGAAACCGAGCGTCGTTTCTATCTGGCCAACGAGGTCACTCTGGTTCGAATTGACACACCTACGGATTTCTATTTCGAACTCAACATGGTTGACGTTTGGGTGTGGGACATCTACCGGACCGATCGGTTTGTGAAGACAGTTCGAGTCTTGACTTTCAAGGATGTAAACGTTGAAGAACTATCGGGCAAAGCCTTCGACATTCCAAAGGAACTAGCAGTAGGCGAATAGTTTCCACCTTGCCGGGCTCAGCGTTAGCCTCGGGCACTTCACAGGCACCAAATTTTGGGGTGTTCTGCACAGATTTCTCTTAGTCTGAGTCTCCCTTTTAGCGGGGCGGGAACATTGTCTCCATGACGCAGAGACATGACCTCGGTCGCTATGGCGAACAACGGGCGGCTATCTACCTTGAAGACAGCGGCTATCAAATAATCGAACGCAATTGGCGATGCGCATCGGGTGAAATCGACCTGATAGTCCGCCAGGATGACCGATTCGTATTTGTAGAAGTTAAGACAAGGAACGGTTCGGGGTATGGTCATCCATTCGAAGCAATCACCGCCAGCAAAGTTGCGCGGATGCGTCGACTCGCCGCCGAATGGTGTGCCCTTAGACAAGTTTCGGCGGTTCAAGTTCGCCTCGACGCAATTTCAGTATTGATCTCGGGTGGGCGCGTAGCGATTGAGCATCTAAAGCAGGTGTTCTAATGTCGGTCACCAAGGCGTACGCAGTGAGTCTGCTCGGGCTTTCGGGAACGATTATCGAAATTGAAGCAGAGATCTCCAGCAATCTCCCGTCGTTTGTTTTGGTCGGATTGCCGGATGCCTCGCTCTCCGAGGCCAAAGACAGGGTTAGATCAGCTGCACATAACTCCGGTCTTGGGTTACCTGGGCGTCGAGTTACTGTGAACCTCTCGCCAGCTTCTGTTCCGAAACGGGGGTCAGGCTTCGATCTGGCAATCGCGATGGCCATCTTGGCCGCCGATGAGCGAGTGCGCCCGGCATCTGTCGGTGATTGGATTCACCTGGGCGAACTTGGGCTCGATGGCGCTCTAAGGGGTGTCGATGGGGTTCTCGCCTCGGTTTTGGCCATCAAACGAGCAGGATGGTCCAAAGTCATAGTGCCCGTCGCAAATTTGGCTGAGGCGCAAATGGTTTCTGAGGTAACAGTGTTCGGTGCCAACAGTCTGGCCGAGGTGGCTAGGTTTCACGGTGCGCCTCTGTCTGCCGAC
The DNA here is from genome assembly GCA_947452675.1 of Microbacteriaceae bacterium. Lineage (GTDB taxonomy): Bacteria > Actinomycetota > Actinomycetes > Actinomycetales > Microbacteriaceae > Rhodoluna. The sequence goes on from CANGDL010000004.1 coordinate 5,375, forward strand.
CCGCTGCTATCAACAATCGGTGACATGTATGCGCCTGCCGAGCCTAAACAGACCCAGATCGATTTGAGTGAGGTCATTGGACAAGACGACGCAATAAATGCGTTGACGGTTGCCGCCGCTGGTGGCCATCACATGCTGCTGGTTGGTCCACCCGGTGCCGGAAAGACAATGCTCGCTGAGCGTTTGCCAACTATTTTGCCCGAGCTAAGTGTCGACGAATTGTTGGAGACAACCGCGGTAAGGTCAATCGCCGGAATCCGACCAAGCGCAAATCTCCGCGGGGTGCAACGGGCCAGGCCTTTTGAGGCCCCACATCAATCGGCAACATTGGCTTCGTTGGTGGGCGGAGGAGCAAAGTTCCCCCGACCGGGATTAGTTTCGCTAGCAAATCAAGGGGTTCTATTTCTAGACGAAGCGCCGGAATTTCAAAGGAACGCGCTCGAAGCTCTCCGACAGCCGCTCGAGTCGGGGGAGGTGTTCATCCATCGCTCCTCCGGAACCGCAAGGTTTCCGGCCCGTTTTCAACTGGTGATGGCGGCCAACCCTTGCCCCTGCGGAAATTTCTCCGGCAAAGCACGCACCTGCACCTGCAGCGCCTCGGCTCGAGTTGCCTACCTAGCCAAACTTTCCGGACCTCTGCTCGATCGCATAGACATTCGTCTGCACCTACAAGCACCTAACCCGGCGCAGGTTGCTTTAGCGAGCGTGGGAGCCAGGCAGGTTGGGCGTTCAAGTGGCGAGATTAGACATCGAGTTACCGAAGCCCGAGACAGGGCTAGATATCGCTTGCAAGAGACTCCTTGGTTGCTGAATTCTCAGGTACCGGGCTCTTATCTAAGAAAGTCGCTTCGAATCGACCCGGAAGCGCGAAGGGTCATTGATCTTGCACTTGAACGCGGCGCAATAAGCATGCGGGGTTATGACCGCTGCCTTCGTCTGGCATGGACTAATGCCGATCTAGCCGGAAGAGATGGAGTATCGAAAGAAGATGTTTCGAATGCGGTTCTCTATCGAGGTGGCGACGGAGCCGTTTCATGGTGAAGGCCAGCGACCTCAGGATGACCGACCGACAAATCGAAGCAGCAATTGCGCCTCTACTTGCCAGTGACAGTCAAGAATCGGCGGTCGATTACTTTGCTGCGATTGCTTGGAGTGTTATTTGCGAACCAGGGGATTCCATTGCAGGTCTTTTGGTCAATCACTTTGGCCCAGCTCGAGCGTTGCAACTCGAACTTGAACGTGCCGATTCTGATCTCTATTCATCCGAGTTGAAGAATGATTCATCCACCAGCAGCCGCGCGAAGTTTGCCGAGACGCTCGAAGCAGCGAGGCAACGCTGGTCGGCTAGATTCAGCATGGGTCGAGTGCTTGAAAGTTGCGCTCTCATGGCGGCAAAATCGGCGTGGTTCGTAACTGACAAGTCGCAATCTTGGCCGGCAGGATTGAACGACCTTGATAACCATGCGCCCAGAGGGCTTTGGGGTGTCGGCAACCCTGATTGCTTGAAGGATATTTCTAAGTCAATCTCGTTCGTAGGTTCGAGAATTGCGAGCAGATACGGCGATGAAGTCTGCCCTGACCTGATTTCGCCACTGGTCGACCGCGAATATGCGATTGTCTCGGGAGGAGCCTATGGAATTGACGCTATGGCACATCGAGCAACTATTGCCGTTGGGGGCTTAACAGTTGCCATGATGGCTGGGGGTCTCGATCGGCTATACCCATCTGGTAATCGCGAATTATTTAGGCGGCTCGAAACCGAAGGTCTCATCCTGAGTGAGATGCCACCTGGCGCCGAACCCACTAAATGGCGTTTCCTGCAACGCAATCGATTGATTGCCGCCCTCGGGCGAGCGACCGTTGTGGTTGAGGCTAATCCTCGCTCAGGTGCGGTGAGCACGGCAAACCGAGCAATTGAGCTAGAGCGTCCGCTCGGTGCTGTGCCAGGGCCGATCAACTCACCGGGGTCAGACGGGTGTCATATCTTGATTAGGGAGGGCAAGGCTGAACTTGTCACCTGCGCACAAGACATCCTAGAAATGATTCAACCGAGCGGCTTCGATGCTAACTCGGAGATTGCCGGGTTAGGTGCGCTTGAGACCAGAGTGCTCGATGTGATTGGGTTCGGCAACGTGAACTGGGAGACCATAAGAGCCGAGGCAGGTCTGACGAATTCTGAGCTCAACTTAGGAGTCTCTGGGCTTTCGCTGATGGGCCTGATCGAACAACACAGTGGGGGTTGGCAGCGCAAGCACTAAAGTCGACAACTAGATTTGAAACATGGCGATTACCTTCGAGCGAGCAATGGTTGACTACGCAACCTACCTTGGCTCGGCCAAGGGATACTCGGCTAACACATTGAAGGCTTACGCCGCAGACATTCGAGACCTATGCGAAAACATGAAGATAGAACCAGACCAGGACGTCGAAGCATTAGAACTCGAATTGCTACGCGACTGGTTATGGCGGGTGAGCGAATCGGGAGCCTCAAAGGCCACGATAGCTCGCAAGAGCGCCTCAGTTCGTTCTTTCACCGCCTGGCTTCACAAGTCTGGAAATCTAAAGATTGACCCGGGCTTGAGACTGCGCTCGCCGAAGGCCAACCGTTCGCTGCCGAAGGTCGTCTCTCGAGAGAGCCTCGATCAACTATTCGGTTGGCTTCAATCCAAGGCCACCACGGACAACCCAAATGGGCTTCGCGATTTAGCCGTTGTCGAGCTGCTTTATGCAACCGGCGCACGAGTCAGCGAATTGGTAAGCCTGAATCTCGGTGACATCGATTACAGCAGGAACATAGTTCGGTTGATGGGTAAAGGTGCGAAGGAGCGAATGGTACCTTTTGGCCAGCCGGCCCGAGATGCCTTGGATGATTGGATTCGCATAGGTCGCAACCAAGTTGCCACTGATTCTGTTGGGGCGGCCTTATTCCTAAACTCGCGTGGGCAACGCATCGGCGTTCGACAGGTGTATTCGCTGGTGGCAGGGTTACTTCAAGAGACATCTACCGGTGTTGCCGGCCCCCACGCACTTAGGCACAGCGCGGCCACCCATCTACTGGACGGGGGAGCAGATCTCAGAGCCGTTCAAGAACTTCTTGGGCACGCGAGTCTCGGCACTACACAGATTTATACTCACGTATCTATTGAACGCTTACGGGACGGCTACAAGAATGCTCATCCCCGGGCATAGGGCAACAGGCGAGAAGGATTTAATCCGCCGATAAAAGCCAGCGGCGACAGGTATTTTCCATTTAGTCTGACTGAGAAGTGAAGGCAGGTTTCAGTCTGGCAGTGCCAGCTATAGCCCGAGTCTGGTGAGCAGACGCTACCAATTGGTTGGCCTCGCCGCACGCTAGAACCGCTCGGCAACAGCCCACATGCGGGCTCAAACTCCGATGTAATGCCAGAGGCGTGGGCAACTGTGATCACATCTCGATCAACGAGGTGGCGTTGGAAAAGAATCACCCCGTCGGCTGGTGCCCGAACCTCATCACCGATCTGAACCGAGTAGTCCACGCCTCGATGCCCAGCTGAATAATCACTCGTGGGTTGTAGGTAATGCCTCATTAGTTTGTGTGGTTCGCCGAAAGGAATTTGCCAGCTGTTCGCAGAGTAAACCTGGGTCAGGGTGTTCTGTGTGGAACCTGAGCCGGATAAACCCGCTTGAAGCACGATAAATATAGAAACCAGCACGTGTTTTACCATGGTTCCATGATGAGGATATGGGCAAAAAGTGGCGTAAACATTGACAAAGAGGTGGATAACCAAAGCCTAAGGCTGGTATGCTGATAAGTAGCAACTGGTGCGCCTCGTCGTGCCTGTTGACTTCGCGTGCCGAATCAGATCCACGTTCCACTCAGTCCTTGAGAAATCTTGGCGGAACAGATCCGGCACCAGGTGTGCCAGACGACCGTCTGGAACAGAAAACTGAGTGGCGCCTTTGCGCGCCGAAAAAGGAGACTGCCATGGCAGTTGTAACAATCCGCCAGCTGCTTGACAGTGGCGTTCACTTCGGTCACCAGACCCGTCGTTGGAACCCAAAGATGCGTCGCTTCATCCTGACCGACCGTTCAGGCATCTACATCATTGACCTACAGCAGTCGCTTGCCATCATCGACAAGGCATATGACTTCGTCAAGGAGACCGTTGCACACGGTGGCAGCATCCTATTCGTAGGCACCAAGAAGCAGGCTCAGGAAGCAATCGCCGAGCAGGCTCTACGCGTCGGCCAGCCATACATCAACCAGCGTTGGTTGGGTGGTCTTTTGACCAACTTCCAGACCATCCAGGGACGTCTTTCGCGTCTAAAGGAACTTGAAGTCATGGACTTCTCAGGCGCGACCAAGACTGGTCTAACCAAGAAGGAACTTCTTATCCTTCGCCGCGAGAAGGACAAGCTAGAGAAGGCACTGGGCGGTATCCGCAACATCACCAAGACTCCTTCGGCGATCTGGGTTGTTGACACCAACAAGGAGCACCTAGCAATCACCGAGGCCAAGAAGCTGGGCATTCCAGTTATCGGTATTCTCGACACCAACTGTGACCCAGATGAGGTCACCATCGGTATTCCAGGTAACGACGACGCAATCCGTTCAGTTCACCTTCTAACCCGCGTTATCGCAGATGCAGTCGCAGAGGGCCTAATTGCTCGTCACGCAAAGCCAGAGGCAGCAGCAGAGCCTCTAGCCGAGTGGGAGCGCGAGCTTCTTGAGCAGGGCACCGCAGCAGCAGAAGCAGTTGCAGCACCAGCAACCGAGACCGTTGAAGCACCAGCAGAGGCTGTTGCAGTAGAGGAAGCAAAGTAAAGATGGCAAACTACACCGCCGCAGATGTAAAGGCGTTGCGCGACCGCAGCGGCGCCGGAATGATGGACTGCAAGGGTGCTCTTGACGAGGCTGATGGCAACGTCGACAAGGCTCTTGAGTTCCTTCGTCTAAAGGGTCTAAAGGGCGTTACCAAGCGCGAAGGTCGCACCACCAGCAATGGTCTCATCCTTGCTCGCGTGAACGGTGGCACTGGCTACCTAGTAGAGCTTGCTTGCGAGACTGACTTCGTTGCTAAGACTCCTAAGTTCGTTGAGCTTGCAGACTCAGTAGCAGATGCAATCGCTGCAGCTGGCGCCGAGACCCTAGAGGCAGCTCTTGCTGCAAACCTAGGTGGCAAGACTGTTTCAGAGGCAATCAACGACGAGGCAGCAATCATGGGCGAGAAGGTTGAACTTCGCCGCGTTGCATCTCTAAAGGATGTCGCAGTTGACGCTTACCTTCACCGCACCAGCAAGGACCTACCGCCTCAGGTTGGTGTTCTTGTTGCTTACTCAGGTTCAGACGCTGAAACCGCTCACGATGTTGCAGTTCACATTGCTGCGTTCTCACCAACCGTTCTTTCTCGTGAAGATGTTGACGCTGATACCGTTGCAACCGAGCGCCGCATCGCCGAAGAGACCGCACGCAACGAAGGCAAGCCAGAGGCTGCACTTTCAAAGATCGTTGAAGGCCGCGTAACCGGCTTCTTCAAGGAGAACGTGCTTCTTGAGCAGGACTTCGCTAAGGACAACAAGCAGTCAGTTGCAAAGGTTCTAGAAGCCGCTGGCGTCACTGTTTCTGCATTCGTTCGTTTCCGCGTCGGTGCATAACTTTAGCTAAAAACATCAAAGGCTCGGTCGATTTCGGCCGGGCCTTTTTTGCCGCTCGTTTACAATAGAAAAAGAAAATCACGGACTCTAGGAGGGTTTCACATGACACTGAAGAAGCGCCGCGTTCTGCTAAAGCTTTCTGGTGAAGCCTTCGGTGGGGGAACTCTAGGTGTGAACCCTGACATCGTTGCTGAAATGGCGCGTGAGATTGCTGAAGGCGCCAAGACAGCAGAGGTGGCTATCGTGGTCGGCGGAGGTAACTTCTTCCGTGGCGCTGAGCTTTCCCAACGTGGAATGGATCGTGCCAGGGCTGACTACATGGGTATGCTGGGCACGGTTATGAACGCACTTGCACTCCAAGACTTTCTCGAACAAGCTGGAGTCAGTACACGTGTTCAGTCAGCTATCAACATGGCGCAGGTCACCGAAACCTACATCCCGCTTCGTGCAATTCGTCATCTCGAAAAAGGTCGCGTCGTAATCTTTGGAGCCGGTGCCGGGCTCCCATATTTTTCCACTGACACAGTCGCCGCTCAGCGCGCACTTGAAATTCACGCAGATGAAGTCCTTGTCGCCAAGAATGGTGTGGACGGCGTCTATTCTGCTGACCCAAAAAAGGATCCTTCAGCGGTTAAGCTCGATTCAATTACCTATCAGGACGCACTCGTTCAGGGGTTGAAAGTTGTCGATGCTACTGCTTTTAGTTTGTGCATGGATAACGCAATGCCAATGCGCGTGTTCGGTATGCAAGGTGTTGGCAACGTCACTGACGCCATCCAGGGTAAGAAAATTGGCACGTTCGTAACCGCATAGGTTTAGCGTGTTTTAGAAAAACAGGAGAACAAAATGCTTTCAGAGATCCTTGCAACTTCAAAAGAAAAGATGGCAAAGGCCGTTGATTCAGCTAAGGAAGACTTTGCAAACGTGCGCACCGGTCGCGCTAACCCTCAACTTTTTCAAAAGGTGATGGTTGACTACTATGGCACCCCAACTCCACTGGGCCAGCTTGGACAGCTTGCCAATCCGGAGGCTCGCACTATCGTAATTACCCCATATGACAAAGGGGCTTTGAAGGCTATCGAGCAATCACTTCGTGAGATGCCAAATCTAGATGCGAACCCTCAGAACGACGGCAACCTAATTCGAGTCACGCTTCCAGACCTGACCGAGGAGCGTCGTCGTGATTACGTCAAGCTTGTCAAGGGAAAGGCTGAGGATCACCGTGTTGTGGTTCGCAACCTTCGTAGAAAAGGAAACGATGACTTGGCCCTTGCCAAGAAGGATGGACTTGCCGGTGACGATGAGATTTCACGTGCCGAAAAAGAGCTTGATGCACTCACCAAGACCTATGTTGATGCAATCGACGAGGCTTTGAAGCGCAAAGAAGCCGAACTTCTCGAGGTCTAGTTGTCTAATTCGCAGAATGCTCCAGCCGGCCGTAGTCTATCGAAATCGATAGCTGTTGGCTTGTTGCTGGGCGGGGCTTTTCTGCTTTCAGTTCTGATCTACAAAGAACTCTTCATGATCTTGGCGGCAGCGGCTGCCGGTTTTGGAGCCTGGGAGTTGTCAACCGCACTGAGAATCAAGGGCTGGTATGTGCCTCGGGTGCCGAGCGTAGTTGGCTCGATTCTCATAATGCCAGCCACATTTTATGGGGGAGCCCAAGCCCAGTGGTTGATCTCATTGGTAACTGTCGCGGCCCTCATTGTTTGGCGAGCTGCCCACGTTATCTGGGAACGTCGCCAGGCGCCAATTCAAGCATTCAAGGCCACGGTTCGAGACTTCTCTGCGGCGGCCTTCGTGGTTATCTACTTGCCGCTCATGACGAGTTTTGCCATCCTGCTTTTGCGCAGACCGCCCGATGGGGCGATTTGGGTTATCGCGTTCGTTGTCACTGTTTCGATGATTGATACAGCTGGCTATCTTGTGGGCCGAAAACTGGGCCGCCACCAAATGGCGCCGGGAGTCAGCCCGAAAAAGAGCATAGAGGGCCTAATCGCATCCATCGTGGCCGGTTCAACTTCGGCGGTGCTTTTCGTCGTGTTTGGATTACATGCGGCCTGGTGGTTGGGGATTCTGTTTGGCGCGCTAATGCTGTTGGCAGCGGTTTTTGGAGACCTGGCCGAATCTTTAATTAAGCGCGACCTTGGAGTCAAAGACATGAGTGCCTTGCTGCCGGGGCATGGGGGAGTGATGGACCGGATGGATTCAATTCTTCCCGCCGCGCTGATTGCTTACCTATTCGCGAGCATCTTTTTTCCGTTAACCCACTAACTCGAGCCAAGAGAGTTTATTAATGAGTTTTACCTTCCCAAGAACAGAATCAAAGAAGCCGGGTTACTCTCCGGAACAGGTTGATCTTTTCCTCTCTCGAGCGCGGGCTCAGTTCACAAATCCGGTTGACGGTGGGGTGACGGCAAACGACGTTCGCAACACTCAGTTTGATCTGATCCACGGCGGGTATGTTCCCGAAATCATTGATTCGGCCATGGACAAACTCGAAGATAGTTTTGCCTCGCGTGAGATTCAGCGCCAAAAATTAGATCGTGGCAACTATGCCGTAGAAGATAGGCATGCACGTGCCGTCGAACTAATCCGAGGTCGTCTTGAAAGGCCGAAGAAGAAACGTTTCACCAACACCGGATTTTTATTGAGGGGCTACAGTCTCAAGCAAGTTGACGCGTTTTGTGAACACCTGAGCAGGCACCTTGATTCACAAGCTCCCATCACAGTTGATGATGCGAGGAGAATTGTCTTCAATTCCAAGCGTGGAGGCTACGTGGAGGCTCAGGTCGATGCCTTTATCGACCGAGTAATTGAAGTCCTGCAACTTGAACAAAATCTCTAAGTTAGCTTTTATTTGGGCGCTGCTACTGGCCGCCTCAACTATTGGCGTAGGTTCAAATCCAGCTACGGCCAGTCAATCAAGTGCAACTTCGACACTTTCAAAACTATTGATCAAGGGGCGGGCCCCAAAAACTGGTTATTCGAGAAGTCTCTTTAGTGATGGTTGGGGGTCAATAGGTTCCTGTGACGTGCGAAACTTCATTCTTGAGCGTGATTTACGTAATGTGACCTGGCGGACCGGACAGTCATGCATTGTGGCGACAGGACTTCTCTCCGACCCCTACACTGGCCGAACGATAAATTTCATTCGAGGGGTAAAGACATCTTTGGCCGTTCAGATTGACCACGTCGTCGCTGTCAGCGATGCATGGCAAAAGGGGGCACAACAACTTTCTTCGTCTGAAAGAAAAGCTTTCTACAACGATCCGCTAAATCTACTAGCCGTGGATGGCCCTACCAACAGTGCAAAGGGTGACAGTGACGCCGCCACCTGGTTACCACCAAATAAGGGTTTCAGGTGCTCCTATGTTGCTCGCCAAGTGGCAGTGAAAGCCAAATATCACCTCTGGATAACTGCCTCCGAGAAAGTGGCTATTCAGCGTATTCTGGCCAGCTGCCCGGGGCAGAAATTGCCTACAAATTAGCTGAGTGAGTTCTGAGAGCGACAGGGCACGCGTGGCGTCGAAAACTGGGCTCGGGTAGACTTACATTTTGGCAATCCAACTGAATTTACGAGGTATTTCATGGGCAGACACGAGGCTTTGCAGCCATCGCTGTCACAAAAGGTTGGGCATTTTGCTGACCTTGCCTTCGATAAAACTCCTCTTGGTCGTCCTTCGATTCCAAAACTTAAACGAGACTTCTTCCGCCCGTTCTGGGGTTTCCTATTCTCGGTTTCCTTCATTCTGGTGAATATTGTTGACCCGTATTCAGGAACGATGGCGAGCGCGAGCACAATGATGACTTTCGACTTCGAACACGACAAAGACCCAACGCAGACCTATGGTTATGCAAGCACTCAAAAGATTCTTTTTACTCGTGGTGGGTTCAACATCATTACTGGAAGCGATGCAGCAGCTATGTTCGTCGAGTCTGCTTCGGCGCCGAATCCGGGCACAGCCCAGGCTTTCGCCTATTCAATGCTTAAATCTCTAAATTTCGGTGAAGATCAATACTCTTGCCTAGTTAAACTTTGGCAACGAGAGTCGGGCTGGCGTATTGACGCCGCAAACACATCATCAGGGGCTTACGGCATTCCCCAGGCGCTTCCAGGTACAAAAATGGCCAGTGAAGGTGCTGACTGGCTAACCAACCCGGAAACGCAAATTCGTTGGGGTGTGAAGTACATCAAGGCGCGATTTGGGGCGCCTTGTGGCGCGCTTGCCCATTCAGATAAATATGGTTGGTACTAATGCCTCGAAGCAACCGACCAAAGCGGAGCAAGGTGAAGAATGAGTCGCCTGAAGAACTTGATTTGAATACTGTCAGATTAGGGTTACGCAGGTCTGAACTTAAGCGTGGCGTCGAATATACGACGCAAACAAGCATTGGGGCTAATGCCGATGATGGTAAAACATGGGTTTGTCCGCATTGCAACCTCCAAATTTCCAAAGGCTTGAGCCACATTGTCGCTTGGGATGAAGTGCGAGGCGTTGAAACTCGCCGTCACTTCCACACTGCCTGCTGGAAGTCCTTCCAAGGGCCATTGCTATGACTCGTCACTTAGAAATCCGTTCAGGCGTCGAGTTGCCCGCCATCCGTGAAGTTGTAACTCTGAACACAAGTGATGGGTTGCGGCTCGTTGGTGAACTCGCGCTGCCGGTTTCGGGGCATCCCGTTGCCACTCTGATTACTTTGCATCCTTTGCCGACTCACGGTGGTTTTATGGATTCCCACATTTTGCGTAAATCGGCAAACCGACTTCCCTATCTTGCCAACATAGCGGTACTACGCTTCAATACGCGAGGCACATCCTCTCCGCAGGGCACAAGCCAGGGGGAGTTCGGCCACGGAGACACCGAAGTAGCCGACGTTGCAGCTGCATTTAAGTTTGCTTCGGATCGAGGTTTGCCAAATATTTGGTTGGTCGGCTGGTCTTTTGGCACTGAGTTGGCGCTCAAATATGGTGTCGATCATGCAATTCGCGGCGCGATTCTGCTTTCTCCTCCATTGCATCGCACTTCGGTGGCTGAGTTGATTCGCTGGAATGGAAGCGGCAAAAAGTTAACCGCCTTGATTCCAGAGTTTGACGACTATCTGCAGCCTGGCGATGCAAGCGAAAGATTCAGTATGGTCGAGGGCATTGATCTTATTGGCGTAGAAGGCGCAAAACATCTATGGGTTGGTGAATCGTCAACTAAACGCGTGTTGAACGAGATTGTCAAGGTAGTGAACCCGGCGGCATATCCGCTGCCAGACACAGTCGAGATCTAGGCTATTTGGCATCCTGATGCGGCACCAGAATCTGGCGGATGATAAGAATCGCTGATGCGGCCACAGGAATAGCTACCAAGGCTCCGAGAACACCCAGAAGAGCACCGCCCGACAACGCGGCAACAACAACAACCGCGCCGGGAATTGAGACCGCCTTGTTCATGATTCTCGGACTAATTACATATGCCTCTACCTGCATGTAGACAAGGTAGTAGATTGCCGAAATCAAGGCAATGGTCGGTGAAACGCTCAACGCAACGAGGCTCACAATCGTTGCCCCGGTTATTGTGCCCACTAGAGGTATGCAGCTGAGAAGTAGGACAACAAAAGCCAATACAAGTGCAAAAGGGATGCCTGAAATTGACATGAAGACATAGCTAAGAATTGCATTGATCGACGCGATGGTGAACTGTCCAATTACGTATCTTCCGACCGAGGTCGCAACTTGTTCGGCGATGTCATGGAACTTCTCGCGTCGTGAAGCCGGAACCAGGCTGTAGACAAAACCCTTGAATCGGTTAAGTGAAGCCATGAAGTAAAGGCTCAAAATAAGAATGACTATGCCTGCGAAGAAGCCATTGAATATATTTACTCCTACCTGTACTACGCCTCCGAGCATCTTTGGCCAGTTTGCTGAGGCGCTGAGGAAAGTCGAGGTGCTTGAGATGGCATTTGAAATGGCTCCACCGAGTTGATTGTCGAGGCGAACCACCAGTGGAAGGTCGCCAAATCCTGCAATGACGGCTGGAGCCGTTGCGATGAAGTGGGCTCCCTGTGACGCTAGCGTTGGCAAAATCGCCCAGAACAGTGTAGCCAGTCCACCGATAAGTACTAGGACTACTACAAGTATGGCTATCGGGCGTTTTAGATTAAATGATTCAAGTTTGGTGACTATAGGGTCTAGTCCGAGTGCAATGAAAATTGCCGCAGCAACATAGGTGATGATGTCTGCTAGCGTTTGGACCGCTCCACCGATGAGGATTGCAGTCAAAACGCCTAATCCGCCGAGTAAACCTAGTTGGAATGCGTTCGTGATTTTTGTCTGCCCTTGCATGTTCACAAACTTACTCTGCAAATGCTGTTTAGGCTTGCTGCTTGCCGGCATTGTCTAGCACCGCACGCAGGTTTTTGAGATAAACATCAACGGAATCTCGCTCCGCAGAAATTTTAACTGTCGCCTCGGTGGCTTGGGCGATTTCGCGAGCGGCAGCGATTTGAGCCGTGGCAACGATACTCCTTGCTTCCGCGTCTGCAGCAGCAATGATTGCATCAGCTTTCTGGCGGCTTAAGGTGGTCGTTTGTTGGTTGAAGGAAATGGCCGCCGCCTCCAGGGTTTCTGCCTCAAGCCTTGCAGCGTTGGCTCTGGTTAGCGCGTTAGAGAGCTGCGAGTTCGCGTCATCCAAGTATTTTTGAGTGGTTGCAACTGCCTCTTGGTGCTTCTTCAAGTACTCCGCTTCGGCCTCGGCTCTGCGAGCGGTCAATTCGAGTTCGAGGTCGATACGCGCCTGCTCGGTCAGAAGCGCCGCGGCTGCATCGAAATCAAGGTTTCGTGAATTTTCTCGGAAGGCAATGAGTTTGCGTTCAGCCAAATCGCGCTCAACTTCTGTCTTTATGGATTGAATTTCGCGACGAGCTGCTGCGCGCATTTTCGCGACTTCTGTTGAAATCGCACCTCGGATGGAACCAGCTTCGCGAGTGGCCTCATCTGCGATGCGAGCCGCTTCTTGCTTGGCTTTAACAATGATCTCGTCATAGTCACTGCGAGCAGCGCCGATGATTCGATCGCTTCGGCGCTGAGCCTCAGAAACAAGTGAATCGTAGTATCCCTTTGCTTCGCCTCGTTGGGCCTCAACCTCGAGCTGCAACGCTTTGCGCTTTCGCTCGGCCTCTCTTTCGGCCTCGGCTAGAAGGTGTGCCGCCTGGTCTTCGGCTGTACTAAGAATTAGCGCCGCGCGTGCACCAACACCGGTATAGGTGGGCTTTCCAGCCTCCTGAAGTTCTTCTCGGGCAGTTTCCAGCGCTTTTGAGGTTTCTCTAAGTTCGTTTGCTAATTGAGCATTCTGTGCTGACAACTGCAGAACCTGCTTGCGAAGGTCAAGCAGTGCATCGTCAACCGGGCCACGCTCATAGCCGCGAAGGGCTACGGGGAATTCGGTATCTTCGACTGACAAGATGCTGCTCCTAGGCGCTTCGGTAGAATGGTCACGGGCAGGTAACCCGCCTCAAGTTTAGCCTGATTGGATATCGCATGCGCCTTTTGATCGCCGCTGCGATGTTTGTCGTGTCTGCTGTCCTAGTGTTCCTAGGGCTCGCCCAACGAACTATTTGGGCGCCACCGGTGAGCGTATCGATGTCTGTTGAGGTTCATTCCAGCAGTCCGTTTGCCGTAATCCCACACGCAACTTTGGCACTGCATCCCGGAACGCCAACAGTGAAAGTCAGTGGCGCATCATCCGGAGCATTTCTGTCAAGCGGACGAGAGTCCGACGTGAAGGCATTTGTTGGCAGCAGTCCATCAGTGATGTTGAACCTAAATGAAAAAAAGAACTCAATTGAATCAACGCAGGTTTTTGGGTCTGGAGCAGGTTTCTCGCCTTTAGGGCTAGACCTGTGGCGAGACCTATCAACAGGTTCGGCAAGTGCTTCGTTGACCACAACTACCTCCCAGGATGCTGCGGTTTTGATTGCCAGCGATGGTTATAAGGCCGCCCCAAACCGAGTTGAAATTACTTGGCCCATCCTTCACGATTTAACCCTTTCGAACTTGGCACTAATCCTGGGCACAGTTTTGTTTGTGGTTGCGCTGGTGCTGTGGATCTGGCACTTCGGCGAGCGGCGTCGCAAACGTGGACCCCGTCGACGTATACCCAAAGCGCCAACCGGCCCGAAATACAAGGCCAAGCGAAAAGCACGCTTCGCTCCTGCCCGTGGACGAAGGGCGGCCGGAAGAAACGCCTTATTAATCCCTGCCGCACTCACCACTGTTGCTCTGCTAAGTGGCTGCAGTATCGGGCAATCGCGAGTCACCCAGAGTGCCTCGCCGACAGTTAAGGCTGCAGAGGTTGCCCCTCCGGTTGTTACAGCAATTCAAGTAAACAGAATTCTCGGGCAGATTGCGGCTGCGGCTAAGCAAGCTGACGAGAGCAACAACAAGAAATTCCTGTCGCCAAGGTTCGCCGGACCGGCTCTAAGTCTTCGTGCGGTCCACTATTTCTTGCGTTCCAAGGACCCAAAGATTGCCGCGTTACCAGCTATCGTCGACAAGCCCGTTGCGTTCAGCCTGCCTGCAGCGACAACTGCGTGGCCTCGCAGCATCATGGCAGTCACAGATGAGGTTGGCGAATCTGCCTTGCCACAGCTGATTGTGCTCCAGCAGAAATCTCCGCGTGAGAATTACCAGGTTTGGTACACAGTCCGACTAATGCCCGGTGCAAAAATTCCTGCAGTCCCGGCCGCAGACACTGGAGCAATTCCGGTGGACGCAAAATCCCTCTTTCTTAAGGTTCCACCCCTGTCCTTGCCGGCAACTTATGGTGACCTAATCAACAAGGGTGACAGCAGCCTCAGCGCTCAACTTTTCGACATCAGCAATGATGAGTTTTATAAGCAGGTGTCCTCAAGTCAGATTGCCCAGGTTTCGAACCTGAAGAATGGAAAGATTTCCTTCACTCACAAACTGGGTGATCCAAACGTGATTGGACTTTCTACTTCGCAGGCAGGCGCTCTAGTGGCCGTATACATGACTGACACCTACTTGATCCGGCCCACAAAGGTGGGCACAGCGGTCGGTGTTTCTGGTCAAGAGGCGCTGATTTTGGGGGCAAACGGTTCTACCAAAGGCGTTCGTTCGATTTACGGAAACATGTTGCTTTTTTTCGTGCCCGCATTATCTGAGTCCGGCAAGATCCGTCTTATTGGTGTAACTCAGGGACTAGTAAGCGTAAGAGGTTTGTAATGTCTGATTTTATGTCTCGAGCCAGCTTGGCCGGTGCCGTTGACCTCTCATCTTTGAGAAAGCCAGAGTCGGCGCCGGTGGCTGCAACCTCCGCACCAAATTCGATGTCTACTAATGTGGGCGAGATACTGAAGATGCCTTCGCTAACGGCCCAGGGTAACGAAACGAATATGAGAAATTTCGTCGAGGTTTCGAACCACTTGCCAGTGATTATTGAGTTTTATGCTGGTTGGAGCGAGCAGAGCAAGGCCTTGTCTCCGAAACTTACAAAGTTGGTTGAGGCGTTTTCAGGGCGAATATTCCTATTGCAAATCGAGCTAGATTCAAACATAAATGTGGCAAAGGCTTTCAAAGTCGGTTCAGCTCCGACAGTCCTGGCTCTGCTTCGTGGTCAACCAGTGCCCCTTTTTGAAGGTGACCAACCTAAAGAAAACGTGAAAATCGTTTTTGATCGAGTGCTAGAAATCGCCTTAGAAAACGGCATGAATGGCGTCATTGAAATTGACGAGCAAAAGGGTGAACTTCCAGTAATTCCGCTTCCACCTCGTCACCAGGCGGCGTTCGATGCAATTGACGCGGGTAATTATGCGGAAGCGGCAAACCAGTATGAGCTTGCGCTCAACGAAAACCCAGCCGACTCTGTTGCTTCGTCGGGTTTGGCACAAGCACGATTGCTGATGCGCACCGATGGGATCGATTTTGAAAAAGCCATCGGCACTGCTCCTGGTTCCCTTGCCGAAGTCCTACTGAAGGCCGATGCGTGCATGGCAGTGGGGCACTCGGCACAGGCTTTTTCGACAATTCTCACAAGGTTTGCCACCGTTTACGGTGAAGAGCGTGAGGTTCTGCGCAAACACCTGCTGGAACTTTTCTTGATTTGTCCGCCTGAACAGCCAGAACTGGCCGACGCTAGACGTCAGCTCGCGGCGTTGCTCTATTAGTTCGCCGGCTTGAACCAAACGGCACCCAGTGGCGGAATAGAAATATTGGCCGAGTGCGGCTGGCCATGACTTCCTTCTCGATTGGCGTCGATTCTGCCAAAGTTTCCGACACCCGAGCCGCCATAGACTTCAGCATCGGTGTTTAAAATTTCATCCCATGGTCCGGATTTTGGAAGGCCAAGTTTGAAATCGTGATATGGGTGACCCGCAAAGTTGATGACAACAGCGATTGGGTTCCCGGCTTCGTCATATCTCAAAAAGGACAAAAGATTTTGATCGGCGTTGCCGCCATCAATCCAGCGGAATCCACTGTGATGGTGGTCCAGTTCCCACATGGATGGATTGTCAACATAGACCTTGTTCAACGCGCCGACTAGGCTCTGAAGGCCTCTGTGGCTTGGTTGATCAAGAATCCACCACTCAAGCCCGCGCTCTTGATTCCACTCAGATTGTTGACCAAATTCTGATCCCATGAACAAGAGTTGCTTGCCCGGGTGAGCCCACATGAATGCCAAATATGCCCTCACATTTGCCAGTTGCTGCCATCGGTCACCCGGCATCTTAGCTAACAGGGAGCCCTTGCCGTGAACTACTTCATCGTGGCTGATTGGCAACACAAATTTCTCGTCGTAGGCATACAGCATCGAGAAGGTGAGTTCACCGTGATGATATTTGCGATAGGCGGGATCCTTCTCGATGTACTGCAGGGTGTCGTTCATCCAGCCCATGTTCCATTTGAAACCAAACCCTAAGCCACCACCGTCTGTTGGCGAGCTGACTCCGCCCCAGCTGGTTGATTCTTCGGCAATCATCATGACGCCAGGGTTGCGACGATAGGCGGTTGCGTTGACCTCTTGCATAAATGCGATGGCATCGAGATTCTCTCGACCGCCATACTGGTTGGGTAGCCATTCATTACCTTCGCGCGAGTAGTCCAGGTAAAGCATCGAGGCAACAGCATCGACTCTAAGGCCGTCGATGTGGAACTCCTCAAGCCAGTAGAGCGCGTTTGCGACAAGGAAGTTCTTTACTTCATTGCGCCCGAAATCAAAGATCAGAGTGCCCCAGTCTGGATGTTCACCTCTTCTTGGGTCGGCGTGCTCGTAAAGCGGCTGACCGTCAAACTTTGCAAGCGCCCACTCATCCTTTGGGAAGTGCGCGGGGACCCAATCCAAAAGCACTCCGATTCCCGCTTGGTGAAGCCGGTCAATCAAGTATTTAAGGTCGTCGGGTGAGCCAAATCGTGATGTTGGCGCGTAATAGCCAGTCACCTGATAGCCCCAGGATGGGGCGTATGGGTGTTCTGCAAGTGGCATGAATTCGACATGTGTGAAACCGAGCTCGAGAACATAAGGAATTAGCTCATCTGCCATGGATCGATAATCCAGACCCTGACGCCATGAACCAGCGTGGAGTTCATAGATTGACATTGGAGACTTAAGGGCATCGCGCTTTGAGCGCGCCTCAAGCCAAACTTTGTCGGACCACTTGTAGCTCGAGCTCGTGACAATTGAGGCGGTCGAAGGTGGCACCTCGGTTTGTTGTGCCAGAGGGTCGATTTTGGTTATCCAGCCCGATCCTCTGGTCAAGATTTCATACTTATATTTAGTTCCGGCACCAATCCCTGGGATAAATATCTCCCAAACACCGGATGACCCCATGACGCGCATCGCGTGCGTTATGCCGTTCCAGCCGTTGAAATCGCCAACCACACGCACCGCCTGTGCGTTCGGAGCCCAGACCGCGAAACGAGTGCCTTGGCTAACTCCAAGATCACCTTTCACGGCGTGGATGTGTGACCCAAGGGCATTCCAAAGATCTTCGTGGCGACCCTCGCTGATTAGGTGAAGGTCCAGATCGCCGATAGTTGGAAGGTGCCGGTATGGGTCATCGGCCTTCCACTCGGATCCATCCTGATAAGTGGTGAAAATACGGTAGTCAGGAACTTTCTTCGCGGTGAGAAAGCCCTGCCAAAGTCCGTTTTCGAGGTGCGACAGTTCAACGCGGTCGCCGCCAATCTCGGCTACTACTGATTTTGCAAGTGGGCGAATGACTCGGATGACCCAACCTTTTTCGTGTGGGTGCGCTCCAAGGAGAGAGTGCGGTTCGTGATGTGAACCGCTGCTAACAGCCCACACAAAGTCGCTGGCAATCTCAGGCAAGGTCTCGGTAACTTTTTTACGGATGGCCATTTTGCTGTCTCCTTAGAGGACTTTACCGATTTGGAAGATGTGAGCCGGTTGGGTGAAGGCATCCAATCGAACATAGTTGTCGCTCGCCCATTGATATTTTTCGTCGCTTAGCAGGTCGATTACCTCGAACTTAGAACCACTCGGCAGTCCAAGCTTCTCAAGATCCAAACGAACCATGGTTTCACGCACAGCATGTGGGTCAACGTTTACGATGACCAGGATTGTGTCTGACTTGCCATTCGAGGTGTGTTCTGCGTCTAAATGTTTCGAAAAGGCAAGGATGGCGGAGTCATCCGTGTGTTGAATTTCGAGGTTGCGGAGCTGACGAATCGCTGGGTGGTTAGCGCGAATTTGATTCAACTTGGTGATGAAATCTGCGATGCTTCGACCACTCTTTTTAGCCCCTTCCCAGTCGCGCGGTCGGTATTCAAATTTTTCGCTGTCGATGTGCTCTTCGGCACCAGGGCGAGCTACCGATTCGCAAAGCTCATAGCCCGCATACATTCCCCAATTGGGGGTGCACATCGAAGCCAGCACGGCACGTATCTTGTGAGCTGCGGGGCCTCCAAATTGAAGGTATTCGGTGAGAATATCAGGAGTGGAAACCCAGAAATTTGGGCGGAAGAAATCAGCCGTATCGTGAGCAAGTTCCCTTAGGTATGATTCCAACTCTTGCTTAGAGTTGCGCCAGGTGAAGTAGGTATAAGACTGCTGGAAACCTACCTTTCCCAGCGCATGCATCATCGATGGGCGAGTGAACGCCTCGGCCAAGAAAATCACGTCAGGAAATTCGCGATTGATTTCGCCGATCAGCCATTCCCAAAAAGCGACAGGTTTGGTGTGAGGGTTATCAACGCGGAAAATCTTCACTCCACGGGAAATCCATAGTTTTACAACGCGAAGAACTTCGAAATGAATGCCCACCGGGTCGTTGTCGAAGTTTATTGGATAGATGTCTTGATATTTCTTTGGTGGATTTTCGGCATAGGCAATAGTGCCATCTGCGCGGGTAGTGAACCATTCAGGGTTCGAAACCACCCAAGGATGATCTGGAGATGCTTGGAGAGCCAAGTCCATGGCTATTTCTAGCCCCATGTCGTTTGCTCTCGATACGAATGCTGCAAAGTCCTTCTCCGTACCAAGGTCAGGATGAATTGCGTCATGACCTCCGGCGGATGAACCAATAGCCCACGGTGAACCCGGGTCCTGCGGTCCTGCGGTGAGCGTATTGTTCGGGCCCTTGCGGAATGCAACACCAATTGGGTGAATGGGTGGCATGTAGAGAATGTCGAAGCCCATGGCGGCTACGGCCGGGAGTCGCTTGGCGGCGGTCTTGAAGTTCCCCGAGGTCCAGGTCTTTGATTTTGTATCAAAAACAGCGCCTTCGGATCGAGGGAAAAACTCATACCAAGCGCCAGAACCAGCTAGCTCTCTTTCGCAGTTGATCAGAAACTCATCGCTCAGAGTTACCAGTGAACGAATTGGTTGCGCCGAAATGGCTTTGACGATAGCCGCATTTTCCGCTTCGGCTAGGCGATCTTTGGCAGGGCGGGAGGTATCTGAAAGTTTTTCGGCTAGGGCTACGAGAAGTTTCGCGTTAGCTGCGGTTCGTGATTTTTCGGCTGCTGCTCGGGTAAAAACTTCAATACCCTCAAGCATCATCAGTTCTTCATCGATGCCCACGGCCAATTTGACGCTTGCATTGTGATGCCACGTTTCATACTCGTCACCAAATGCACGAATTTGAAAACGCCAAACTCCCTGCTCACTTAGTTGTACGTTGGTGTGCCATTGATCGCTTCCCAGCGAACCGGAGGCAAGGCGATGCACTTGTTGCTTCCCGTTCGGGTCTGTCAGCAGCAGCTCAACGCCGAGGGCGTCGTGGCCCTCTCGAAAAACATTCGCACTAAAGCGGATGACTTCACCTTTGAAGGCCTTAGCAGGCCAGCGTCCGGATTCAACCGACGGTTTCACTCCAAGGATTGGAATTCGGCCGATCGGGTTCTCGTGGAGGTAACTGATTCCGCTAATTTTGCTCACACTCCATAACTTAGTGAAGATTTGACGCTGATATAAGCGCTTTCAGAAGGCTTTACCCAGATGTTAGTTAAACGCATTTCCAAATTCTTTAGAAAACGCACCGGAAAAGCTGCATCGAGGTTCCAGAAACAAGAGTCTTAGCCTGTGGCAGCCAGTTTTCAATTTCATCAGACGGAACATCAAAGGCACTGTTCCAGAGCAATTCAAGCTCTGAAACCCCATCCGGGTTAGCCAAGGTAACTTCTTGCACGCGTTCGGCTCCGTGAATAACCAGGAGCATTCCCGATGGCAGGCCCTGAGCATCTCTTTGCTCCGAATAGCGCTGCACGGTTCGGCACTCGGTGTCGTGCCAGTTTTCGTCAGTCATGATCTCGCCAAACGAGTTGAACCACTTGACCATGTCGTGTTCAACATTCGCCTCGTTGAAATTTCCAAAGGCCTTAGGGCGCAGGACAGGGTTTTCTCGTCGCAATTTAGTCAAATAGGCAAAAGTCTCTTCGAAGTCGCGTTGATGTCTGCTGAGCTCCCAGTTGACCCAACTCATCACGGTGTCTTGGCAATAGGCGTTGTTATTGCCGTTCTGAGTCTTTAGACGCTCGTCTCCCGCCGTGATCATTGGAATTCCGGCTGAAAAGAGCAACGTGGCCATAAGGTTTCGTGCCGCTTTACGTCTTTGAGCAGCTATCTCCGGTGCCGAGCCCGAACCCTCGAAGCCGTGGTTGAATGAGTGATTTCCATTTGTTCCGTCGCGGTTGCTCTCGCCGTTCATTTGGTTGTGTTTTACGTCATAACTGACCAGGTCTTTTAGGCAGAAACCATCATGAGCCGTGATGAAGTTGACGCTGCCAAGCGGGCCGCTCGGGCCGTCGACAATGTCTCTCGAACCAGACAGACGAGTTGCCAGGTCAGCCACGCCATTCCAGTGATTCCCACTGTTTCTCGCCGCTGCAACGTCTGAAAGCCAGAATCTCCGAATATCGTCGCGATATCTGTCGTTCCATTCGCTGAAGCGATCTGGGAAGTTCCCCGTCTGCCAACCGCCCAGGCCAACATCCCAGGGTTCCATAATCATCTTTGAGTCTTTGAAGATTGGATCCTCGACGATCGCACGAAGAAGTGGGTGGTTTGGGTCGAAGTGGTTAATCTCGTTACGAGCAAGGGTTGCGGCCAGATCAAATCTGTAACCGTCTATCTGTAGTTCAGTGGTCCAATAGCGAAGGCTCTCGAGCACCATGTGCACAACGTGGGGGTTACCAAAGTTGAGCGAGTTACCGCAGCCGGTCGTGTCGTGGAAATGGCCGTTGTCGTCCATCCGGTAATAGCTCGAGTTATCAAGACCACGATATGAATAGGTGAGCCCGCCGCCCCCGCCTTCAGCGGTGTGGTTATAAACAACGTCCAGTATGACTTCGATGCCATTTCGATGAAGTTCGCGAATGGATGTCTTGAGTTCGTCAAGGATCGCTTGTGGTCCTTGGCTCCAAGCGGTGGAACTTGCATAGCGAGGGTGAGGGCTAAAGAAATTAATACTGTTGTAACCCCAATAATTAATTAGCCCCATGCTCATAAGTCGCGGTTCAGAAATGAACATGTGAATCGGCAGCAGCTCGACGGCGTTTACGCCAATCTTCTTCAAGTGCTCGATTGTGGCCGGGTGGCCAAGTGCGGCATATGTGCCGCGCAATTCGTCGGGCAATTTAGGGTTTCCACGAGTTAGACCTCTGGCGTGAGCTTCATACACAATGAGTTCATCCAATGGGATGTTTGGCTTCGTGACGCCTTGCCAGTCGAAAGAGTCTTCAATCACTACACAGTGATATTCGCGCGCATTTTGGCGAACTACGCCGCGTGCGTAAGGGTCAATGAGAAACAGTTGATTATTGAACGAGTTTCTGGGTGCGTTTGGGCCATCTGCCTTGAGCGCATACTTTATCCCTGGACGAAGGTGGTGGCTAGTCGCCGACCAGATCGGGCCGTCACCGCGTTCGAGTTCGATAGTTCGACGAATTTGGGTGACTTCATCGGGTTCAAAAATCACCAATTGAATACTGGTTGCGTTTTCTGAATAGACGCGGATGGTGCCCACTCCATCAATGACGGTGACTCCCATTTCCCCCGGGGCAGGAATCTCAGCAGACATAGATGAATCCTACTCGCTCACGTATTTCGGGCTGATTAACTGGCTCCCTTCAAATACGCTTGTTCTCATGCCCACCTACCTAGACCACGCCGCGACCACGCCAATCAGACCCGAGGTTCTGATTGCATTCACGACGGCTCTCTCTTCTGTTGGGAATCCTTCGTCGGTCCACAAATTCGGTCAAGAAGTCAGAAACCACCTAGAAGCCGCTCGAGAATCTTTGGCACGAAGCACGGGAGCCAACCGCAGCGAAATCATCTTCACCTCAGGGGGAACCGAAAGCGATAACCTCGCAATCAAAGGCCTTTACTGGCAGAGAAGCTGGGCGGATGCGGAACGAAAAGTTATTATCACCGCCGCAACCGAACACCATGGGGTGCTTGATCCGATTTATTGGCTTGCCGACAATCAGGGTGCAGAGGTTGAAATTGTCCCGGTTGATTCACGTGGCGTATTCGATCTTGGCTGGCTTGAGACCTATTTAGCGGAAAATGCTCACCGAGTTGCCCTAATTTCCCTCATGTGGATCAATAACGAAACAGGCGTAATCGCCGAAATGCAAACAATAACTGCGCTGGCAAAAAAATACGAAATTCCTGTCCACTCGGATGCCGTGGCCGCCTTTGGGCACATTCCGATTGATTTCGCCTCGAGCGGTTTGGCGGCACTCTCTATCAGCGCCCACAAAATAGGCGGGCCGGTCGGCACGGGAGCCTTGATAGTTGGACGTTCTGTCAAGCTAACTTCGCTGGTTCACGGTGGAGGGCAAGAGCGAGGCATGCGCTCGGGAACGATGGATGCAGCAGGCGCACAGGCATTTGCCTTGGCCGCTGAACTTGCCCTCCGGGAACTTCCCGGTGAGGCCGCTCGTATCAGCGCACTAAGCGAGGTGCTCGTTGGCCAGATTCTTAGGATTGCGCCTGACGCTGTTTTAAGCAGGGGAGATGCCAATGGTTTGGCGGCAACCGTCCATTTCACTTTTCCGGGTTGCAGCGCCGACTCGATGATATTCCTTCTGGATGCCGCCGGTGTGTCTGTCTCTGCCGGTTCCGCCTGCACCGCGGGAGTTAACCGCCCATCACACGTTTTGTTGGCAATGGGTCGCACTGAGGATGAAGCAACCGGTGCGCTTCGAATAACCCTCGGCTACACCTCGACTAGAGCCGATGTCGATCGGTTCCTCGAGGCGTTTCCATCGGTCCACTCGGCGGCAAAGAAGGCTGGCCTACCCTCAAAGTAGACTGTATTCATGAAGGTTTTAGCGGCAATGTCTGGCGGAGTTGACTCGGCTGTGGCTGCAGCTCGCGCGGTCGAGGCCGGACACGAAGTTGTCGGAGTACATCTGGCCCTTTCGCGCATGCCAGGGACACTTCGAACCGGTTCTCGGGGTTGCTGCACGATCGAGGATTCGATGGATGCGCAGCGCGCCGCCAGCGTTCTAGGGATCCCTTACTACGTCTGGGATTTCTCAGAGCGCTTCAAGGAAGAAGTGGTTGACGAATTCATTGCCGAGTATGAAGCGGGCAGAACTCCAAACCCTTGCATGCGTTGCAACGAGAGGATCAAGTTCGCAGCTCTTTTGGAAAAAGCCTTGGCTCTCGGTTTCGACGCAGTTTGCACCGGGCACTATGCGTCTCTTCTAACCGACGAAGACGGAAACCTAGAGCTTCATCGTTCAAACGCCCTCGCGAAGGACCAGTCATACGTTCTAGGAGTTTTGAACGAAGAACAGCTAAAGCACTCGATGTTTCCACTTGGTGCATCTGCTTCAAAGGATCTTATTCGTGCCGAGGCGGAGGCTCGAGGCCTTTCAGTTGCAAATAAGCCCGACAGCTACGACATCTGTTTCATTCCGGAGGGTGACACCCAGGATTGGATCGCCGACAAGCTTGGCAACCAAACCGGTGAAATCATCGACCGTGCTGGAAATGTCCTTGGTTCGCACGAGGGCTCACACGGTTTTACCGTCGGGCAGCGCAAGGGTCTAGCCATTGGCCGTCCGGCTGCGGACGGTAGACCCCGATATGTGCTCGAAATTCGCCCGAAGACCAACACGGTGGTTGTCGGCCCGCAGGCCGCATTGGCGATTTCGGAAATGGCCGGAACTCGCTATACCTGGTGTGGTCAGCCTCCCAAATTCACGGATGAATGGACCGACATACTGGTCCAGGTTCGCGCTCACGGCGATGCAATCCCGGCAGATTTCACCATCGTCGATGGCGAGATGGTGATCCGGGTGAAAGAGCCGCTACTTGGTGTTGCACCTGGCCAGACAGCAGTGCTCTACCTAGGCACGAGAGTGCTTGGTCAAACGACCATCAATCGCACGGTTAGCGCGGTCTCGGTCGAAGACGAGTTGGCTGGCGAAAGTCTCATCGGTGCCTAATGGATTTATTGCAGCAGGCCGCGGCTAACCGTATCCAAGCGCTGGTCGATGAGATCAACAGGCACCGTCGCGCCTACTACGAGGGCAACACTGTTCTGATTGCTGATGCTGAATATGACTCGCTGATGCACGAACTTGAATTGCTTGAAGCGCAGCATCCAGAACTAATCTCGGGGGATAGCCCGACTCAAACCGTTGGCGGTTCTGCAAATCAAGCATTTGCACCTGTCGAGCATCTCGACCGAATGATGAGCTTAGACAACGTTTTCAGTCACGAGGAGATGCGAGCCTGGTTAGCTAAGACGAGTCAGGGCCCATTCCTGTGTGAGCTCAAAATTGACGGTCTCGCTATTAACCTTCGCTACGAAAATGGCTCGCTTGTCTCTGCCGCTACCCGTGGAGACGGCGTTGTTGGCGAAGACGTGACTCAAAACGTGCTGACCATCAAGTCGATTCCTCGGAAGCTCGAGGGCGCCGGTCACCCGCCAGTTGTTGAAATTCGTGGAGAGATTTTCTTCGGTGTCGAAGACTTTGCCAAATTGAACGAGGGTCTAGTTGCGGAAGGCAAAGCGCCTTTTGCAAACCCTCGCAATTCAGCCAGTGGTTCGCTGCGTCAAAAAGATGCCAAAGTTACGGCTAGTCGCCCATTGCGAATGCTGGTCCACGGCATTGGGGCTTGGCCAAACCCAGTGGCCGCAGGCACGCCAATCACCACCCAATCGGGAATGTATGCACTTCTCGCGGGATGGGGATTGCCAACCTCCGAACGCTTCGCAGTTGTCGCCACGGCCGATGAGGTTTTGGCCTACATCGATAATTTTGAAAAGAATCGCCATAGCCTTGAGCACGAAATCGACGGTGTCGTGGTCAAGGTCGATTCCCTGGCTGAACAAGCCGAACTTGGCTTCACCAGCCGCGCTCCGCGATGGGCAATCGCCTATAAATATGCGCCTGAACAGGTCAACACCAAGCTGGTTGACATTCGAATCGGAATCGGTCGCACCGGTCGAGCCACCCCATATGCAGTGGTCGAGCCGGTCAAGGTAGCCGGCTCGGTTGTCGAGTTCGCCACACTGCACAACCAGGATGTGGTCAAGGCCAAGGGTGTGCTTATCGGTGACACCATTGTGCTTCGCAAGGCCGGTGACGTCATCCCAGAGATTTTGGGTCCGGTAATCGAACTTCGCACCGGGGCAGAGCGTGCCTTCGTCATGCCATCCGAGTGCCCATCATGCGGTGCGCCATTGGCGCCGTCGAGTGAGGGTGACGTCGACCTTCGTTGCCAGAACGCCAAAAGCTGCCCGGCTCAGTTGCGCGAGCGCGTTGCCTATCTCGGTTCTCGAGGTGTGCTCGACATTGAGGCGCTGGGTTATGTAGCGGCTGTTGCTTTGACGCAACCGCTTGCGCCGCAGGCAGCACCACTTCACTCGGAGGCCGACCTTTTTGACCTAACGCTCGAAGACTTGCTTCCAATCCAAGCTCAGGTGTTAGACCCGGACACCGGGTTACCAAAGCTCGATGCCAACGGCGAGGCAAAGGTCGTCGACTTCTTCCGCAAGAAAGATGGCAGCCCTGCAGAGGTTGCTCTGAAGCTATTGCGAAACCTTGAAGACGCCAAGACCAAGCCGCTATGGCGCATCTTGGTGGCGCTGTCTATTCGACACGTCGGTCCGGTTGCAGCCCGCTCTCTCGCTGCGCACTTTGGCTCGCTCGACCGCATTTTTGCTGCCTCTGAGACTGAACTTGCCGAAGTTGACGGCGTTGGTGCCATCCTGGCTCAGTCACTCCGCGAATGGATCACAGTTGATTGGCACCGCGACATTGTTGAGCGCTGGCGTTCCGCCGGAGTTCAACTGGAGACGCCAGGGCACAATGGTCCGGGGTCGGGTGCCGTCGAGGGTGGTAAGTTCACTGGTTTGAGCATCGTGGCCACCGGATCCCTCCAGCAGTTCACTCGAGAGGAAATTGAAGAAGCAATCATCAGTAATGGTGGTAAGGCTGTATCTTCAGTCTCGAAGAAAACGACATTCGTGGTCGCGGGAGCCAATGCTGGCTCAAAACTAGCCAAAGCTGAAGAACTCGGCATTGAGGTTATCGACGAAGAAGAATTTAAGCGCCGA
Organism: Microbacteriaceae bacterium; assembly: GCA_947452675.1. Lineage (GTDB taxonomy): Bacteria > Actinomycetota > Actinomycetes > Actinomycetales > Microbacteriaceae > Rhodoluna. The sequence goes on from CANGDL010000004.1 coordinate 32,063, forward strand.
CTAAACTCTTAGGTATACAACTCCCGCTTTTGAGAGAGATTCATGTCTGAAATCACCCCTGATCTAGTTCGTCACTTGGCCGGCCTTAGCCGCATCCTTGTGACCGACGAAGAGGTCGAACGTTTTACCGAGCAGCTTTCGCTGATTGTCGACTCTGTCGCCAAGGTCAACGAAGCCCTTGCCGGCATCGATGTGCCTTCAACAAGCCACCCAATTCCTATGGCGAACGTGTTCCGTGAAGACATCGTCGAGCCGTCGCTGACCCAGGAGCAGGCGCTCTCTGGGGCGCCTGACAGCGGCGAGGGCCGCTTCCGGGTTGCCGCTATCTTGGATGAGGAGTAGACCATGTCTGAACTGATTCGCAAGAATGCCAGCGAGCTCGTAGAGCTGCTGAAGACCGGCCAGGTTTCATCTGTTGAGCTCACTCAGGTTCACCTGGACCGAAGCGCGGCCGTAGATCAGGATGTGCACTCATACCTCTATCAAAGCCCGGAGACTGCGCTAGCTGCCGCGGCTGATATCGACCGTCGCCGTGCTGCTGGCGAGAAGCTACACGATCTTGCTGGCCTCCCAATCGCGGTCAAGGACAACCTGACCACGACTGATGCACCAACCACCTCAGGCTCAAAAATCCTTGAGGGCTGGATTCCTCCATACGACTCGACTGTTGTGAAACGCATCCGTGAAGCGGGTCTGCCAATTCTTGGTAAGACAAACCTTGATGAGTTTGCTATGGGTTCATCTACCGAATTCTCTGCTTTTGGTCCAAGTCGCAACCCATGGGACCTAACCCGCATCCCAGGTGGTTCTGGTGGTGGTTCTAGTTCAGTAGTGGCTTCGTTCCAGGCTCCGGTTGCAATCGGTTCTGACACCGGTGGTTCTATCCGCTTCCCAGCGTCAGTCACCGGAACCGTCGGAAACAAGCCAACCTACGGTGCGGTGTCACGCTACGGTTTGATTGCGCTAGCCAGCTCGCTCGATCAGGTTGGCCCGGTTTCACGCAACGTTCTTGACTCTGCGTTGATCCAAGACCTAATCGCAGGCCACGACCCACATGACAGCACTTCACTGCCTGAGTCGCTTGGGTCAATGGCCGACGCTGCTCGCAAGCTCGACGTAAAGGGCATGCGTATCGGCGTCATCAAGGAGCTAATGGGTGAGGGTTTCCAACCTGGGGTAATGAACCGATTCAAGGAGAGCATCGCACTGCTCGAGCAGGCCGGAGCCGAAATCGTTGAGGTTTCTTGCCCGAACTTCGAGTATGCGATTGCGGCTTACTACCTGATTCTTCCTGCCGAGGCTTCTTCAAACCTCGCGAAGTTTGACTCGGTTCGATTTGGTCTTCGCGTCGCCCCAGAAGGCAACCCGACCATCGAACGCGTCATGGCCGCAACCCGTGAGGCCGGTTTCGGCCCAGAGGTAAAGCGCCGAATCATCCTTGGCACCTATGCACTTTCCAGCGGATCCTACGAACACTTCTACGGTGCTGCTCTGAAGGTCCGTACTCTAATCCAGCGAGATTTTGCTGCTGCGTTTGAGAAGGCCGACGTTCTAATCTCACCAACCGCTCCAACCACCGCTTTCAAGATTGGTGAGAAGTTGGAAGACCCATTGGCTATGTACCTCAATGACATCGCGACCATCCCGGCTAACCTTGCCGGTATTCCGGGAATGTCTATTCCGAACGGCCTCGCCGACGAGGATGGGCTTCCGGTTGGTTTGCAGTTGCTTGCACCTGCCCGCGCCGATGCACGTCTATACCAGGTGGGTGCTGCACTCGAGAAGATGCACGAAGACATTTGGGGTAAGCGAATGATTGACTTTGCGCCTGAGTTGGAGGTTCGCGGCTAATGGCTAAAGACGAATTAATGAACTATGAAAAGGCCCTCGAGATGTTCGAGGTTGTCATCGGTCTGGAGGTTCACGTTGAGTTGAACACGAAGACCAAGATGTTCTGTGGTTGCCGCAACGAGTTTGGCGACGAGCCGAACACCAACGTTTGCCCAATATGTATTGCCCTTCCTGGAGCGCTGCCAGCAGTGAACCGCACCGCTGTTGAATCGAGCATCTCGATCGGCTTAGCACTTGGCTGTGAAATCGCACCTAACGGTCGATTCGCTCGAAAGAACTACTTCTACCCAGACCTTGCCAAGAACTTCCAGACCTCGCAGTATGACGAACCGATTGCCTTTGAAGGTGAATTGACCGTCGAGCTTCCTTCCGGCTCGGTTCACACCGTGCAGATCGAGCGTGCCCACATGGAAGAAGACGCCGGAAAGCTGACTCACATCGGTGGGTCGACCGGTCGCATCCAGGGCGCGGAGTATTCACTAGTTGACTACAACCGTGCAGGTGTCCCGTTAGTTGAGATCGTGACCAAGCCGGTCTATGGCGCCGGAGCTGAGGCCCCAGAGCTTGCAGCGGCATACGTGCGTTCAATCCGTGAAATCGTCAAGGGTCTTGGTGTCTCAGACGCCAAGATGGAACGCGGAAACGTCCGTTGTGATGCCAACGTTTCGCTTCGCCCACACGGGCAGGAAAAGCTAGGTACTCGCACCGAGACGAAGAATGTCAACTCACTTCGTTCAATCGAACGTGCGGTTCGCTACGAGATTCAGCGTCAGGCTGCACTTCTGGCCAAGGGCACTGCAATCATTCAGGAGACCCGCCACTGGCATGAGGATAAGGGCGCTACCAGCGCCGGACGTCCAAAGTCAGATGCCGACGATTACCGCTACTTCCCAGAGCCAGACCTGGTTCCGGTTCAGCCTTCGAAGGAGCTTATTGAGTCACTTCGAGCAAAGCTACCTGAGAAGCCAGCTGACCGACGCAAGCGCGTTCAGGCGGAGTGGGGTTTCGCTGACCTAGAGTTCCGCGACGTTGTCAACGCAGATCTTCTTGACCAGATCGAGGAGACTGTCAGAGCCGGAGCTAAGCCTCAGGCTGCCCGCAAGTGGTGGACCGGCGAGCTCGCTCGCATTGCAAACAGCCAAGACAAGGATGTAACCGAGCTCGAGATTTCGGGAGCATACGTTGCCGAACTTGCTCAACTCGTTGATGCAGGAAAGTTGAACGACCGTCTGGCGCGTGAGGTTCTAACCTACGTTCTAAATGGCGAAGGTTCGCCGACCAAGATTGTAGCGGCCCGCGGGCTAGAGGTTGTTTCAGATGACGGCGCGCTAATCGCCGCTATCGACGCAGCGCTAGCGAAACAGCCAGATGTTCTAGATGCTATCCGTGAGGGCCGCATGCAGGCAGCAGGAGCCGTAATCGGTGCTGTTATGCAGGCAATGAAGGGCTCCGCCGATGCCGGTCGCGTGCGTGAGTTGCTCATTGAAAAGGCGAATGCGCAATAAGTTTCAAAGATAAAAAAATCCCCGGTCATTTCGACCGGGGATTTTTTTCATGGGGTGAGTAACGGGGCTTGAACCCGCGACCCCCTGGACCACAACCAGGTGCTCTACCAGCTGAGCTATACCCACCATGTGTGTTTCGCCGAAGCGCAACAACCGGAAAAGTCTATCAGATTAGATGGACTCGGACGACTTTACATTTGCCGCAGCCTGCTTTGCCTGATCAGAAGTTGGCCCGGGAAGCGGCACCAGCACCGTGTTTCGGTAATAGCGAAGTTCGGTAATTGATTCGAGGATGTCTGCCAGAGCGCGGTGACCACCCTCCTTTTTCGGAAGTTGGAAGTAGGCTCGCGGATACCAACGGCGAGTGAGTTCTTTGATCGATGAAACATCGATGTTCCGATAGTGGAGGTGCTGGTCGAGTGCAGGCATGTAGCGATTCAAGAACATTCGGTCGGTTCCAATGGTGTTGCCTGCGAGGGGCGCCTGGCGGGCCTCAGGAACAAATCGCTTCACATAATCGAGGATAAGTTGTTCGGCATCGGCTAGATCAAGACCATTTTCGACGTCGTCAATCAGACCCGATTCGGTATGCATGTTGCGCACGAAGTCGTTCATATTAGCCCAGGACTCAGGTCGCGGTTTTATGACTATGTTTAGGCCTTCATCCAGGATTTCAAGTTCTGAATTGGTGATCACGACGGCTACTTCGACTAGGCAGTCAGACTCAGGGTTCAGCCCTGTCATCTCACAGTCGATCCAAACTAGGTTGTCAGAAATCTCAATCACATTCCAAAAATAGGGGAGGCCTCCGACATTGTCGAAGACCTCCCAAGTCTAAACGGTTTGACTATGCCAAGCGTTTAGCACGTTTTGTCGCTTTGCGCTCCTTGCGACCTTCGATTAGCCAGTAAAGCACCGGCACGATTACCAAGGTGAGGATCGTGGACGAGAACAGGCCTCCGATTACGACAATCGCAAGTGGTTGCGAAATGAATCCACCGCCTCCGGTCACTCCAAGAGCCATTGGGGTTAGCGCGAAGATAGTCGCGAGTGCTGTCATCAAGATCGGGCGGAGTCTCTGGCGTGCCCCATCCATGATCGCCTCCTGAATGGCCCGGCCATCCTTTCGGTATTGGTTGATGAGGTCGATCAGAACGATGGCATTCGTTACCACGATTCCGACGAGCAGCAGCATTCCGATAAGAGCCGGAACGCCGAGAGCTGTGTCGGTGATTAGCAGCATGACTAGTGCGCCGGTGGCTGCGAATGGAATAGAGATCAAAAGGATCAGCGGCTGGATGATGCTTGCAAAGGTAGCAACCATCACGATGAACACAATTGCGATGGCGGCTAGCAGCGCTAAACCTAGCTGGCTGAAGGAATCCGCCTGTGATGCACTAACACCACCGATGCTCGCGGTCGTGCCTAGTGGCAAATTGACAGAGCCTAGGCGCTTCGTTACATCAGCCGAGATGGCACCGAGATTCTTACCAGTAGGAGTGAGTGAAACGTTTGCAGTTCTATCTCCCTTTTCGCTGGTGATAGAAACAGGCACTCGAACTTCTTCAATCTTTGCGATCGTTGAAAGCTTGGTTAGCCCGGTTGCAGTTGGAATCTGAATGTTTGCTACCTTGGCAACGGTGTCAGGAATGTCGGTCTTGACCACGTAGATCGAAGTTTCGACGCTATCAATGTTGACCTTACCGATGCTCGAAGGCTTCATCGCTGCTGCAACTAGACCACCAACGGTGATTTCGGTGAGGCCCTTCTTGGCAGCTGCCTTGCGATCGACAGTAACTCTCAAGGTTCGCTGCTTTTCGGCGAGTGAGTTTGTGATCTCAGAGACATCCTTTGTGCCCTTCATGGCACTCTGGACAGCGGTGATTGCGGCGTTGAGCTTTGCGTCGTCTGGAGCGACTACCTTGACGTCGATGGTGCTTGACGAACCGAAGCTAGAGCCACCACCCGAGCTGAATTTCACAGTTCCCAGGCTCGCGTCGGCTGCAAATGCCTTCTCAAGAGTCTTCTGAAGAGCGGCTTGGTCTACATTCTCCTTGGTGGTCACCTGGATAGAGGTTCCACCAGCTGAGCCGCCGAAGGCCACTCGGCCGTCACCCGATGATCCGATGGTAGTATTCACAACCTCGATTTCAGGGTGGGTCAGCAGAATCGCTTCCACCTTCGCGGCAGCTTTATCCTTCTGAGCAAGAGTTTGCCCAGCAGGAAGCTCCTGGTTCAGCACGAAGCTGTTCGAACCGGATGACCCGATAAAGTCCGTTTTTAGCTGTGGAACTAGCCCAAAGGTGAAAACAAGGATGACAAAAGCGGATATGAGCGTGATGACAGGGCGCTTTTGTGTCCAAGTCAGAATCGGGATGTAGCCACGCTGCAGGATGTTCTTGCGTTCCTTAGTTTCTTCTTCGAGGCGAACGCGAGTTGCGTGAGCAGTTGCCTCGGCTTCATCCTTGTGCGCCGAAGCCGCCGGTGATTTCAAGAACCAGTAGGCCAAGACCGGCACGATGGTCAGCGAAACAAATAGCGACGCAGCTAACGCAATGGCGAAAGTGAAAGCGAATGGGCGGAATAGCTCTCCGACAATGCCGCCTACCAAAGCAATCGGCAGGAACACAGCGATTGTGGTTATCGTAGCCGCGGTGATTGCTCCCGAAACTTCACGCACTGCACGGAGGATTGCTTTGCGCTTTGGCTCCCCATAGGCCAGGTGGCGGTTGATATTTTCGATGACGACAATCGAGTCATCAACGACTCGACCAATTGCAATTGTCAACGCACTCAGAGTGAATAGGTTCAGCGAGTAGCCAAACCAGCCGAGGCCGATGAACGTAATTAGCACCGAGGTCGGGATGGAAATTGCTGTCACAAGAGTCGACCGAACCGAGAGCAAGAACAGCAGGATCACGATGATCGCAAAGCCCAACCCAAGCAAACCCTCGGTGCTTAGGTTTTCAAGAGACTTACTCACATAGGGGGCCTGATCAAAAATTGTGGTGATTGTCACATCGCCAAGTTTTTTCTTAAGTTCGTCAATTTTTCCAGTGATTCCCTTGGAAACTGCAACGGTGTTGGCATCCTGAGTCTTGGTAATCGAAATGGTGAGAGCGGCCTTGCCGTTGACGCGTGCAATCGAAGTAACCGGTGCATTTTCATACGCCACGGTTGCCACATCGCCAATAGTCAGTGCGGTGATCGATGAAGAAACGGTTGGCGAGCTGGTGGTCGGAATCTTGAATCCTGACGGAATTTGACCAGTCATACCCGACGGAATTTGACCAGTCATACCGGCTGGAACACCACTGTTGGACGGTGCCTTGGTCGTCGTCACCGTAGTCTTGCTGCCGATTAGCGGAAGCGCCTTGAATGCAGCCAGCGAGTTGACTGGTGTGCCAACTTCAACCGAGATTGAACCCTTGTTGTCATCGATGGTTCCAGCTGGAATTACGAAGCCATTAGCCTGCAATGCGGTGGTGATTGACTGCGATGAAAGGCCGTTAGCGGTGAGAACCGCTTGCTTCAGGGTCAGGTTGATTCGTTTCTCGACCACACCCGAGATTGTGACATCACGAACACCTGAGACCGAAGAAAGCAATGGAGTTGCGGTGTCTGCTAGGACCTTTCCGATGGCCTCATTGTTGCCGCTGTTGGCCGAAACGCCTAGTGCTAAAACTGGAACCGAGTCAAAGCTTCCCGAAAGCACCTTTGCGCTTGCCTCGCTCGGTAGCGACAGGGTTGCCAGCGCGGCGTTCAGGTTTTCCTTTACCTTTGCGGTGCTCGTGCCGTAATCAAACTCAACTCGCACGATAGACACATTGTTTTGCGAGGTTGCAGAAGATGTCACAAGCCCATCCAATGCTCGAACAGCAGTCTCGATTGGCTGGCTGACCTGCTTGTCGATGACCTCAGGTGATGCGCCGGGGTAGGTGGTGACGATAGCCGCCTGAGGCGTTTCAAAGCTTGGGATAAGTTCTTGCTTCAACGCTCCAACCGAAATCAGGCCAAAGATGGCGATGATGATTGTGATCAGTGCTACGACTGAACGGTTAGCGAGGCTTAGTTTGGCGAGACGGTGCACGGAAATCCCCTTTGAGAACGGTAATACTTAGGCTAACTCAGCAGAGTGCCTTTAGATTCCTGTGTGCGGAACTATCCCTGAGTTTTTGCTGAGAGTTTTAGTTTGATTGCACTGGCTAAAGCGGCGACACCAATAGCTGAAACAATCACAGTCAGGGACGCATTCGTCGAAATTTCCGGCGCCCATTCGATCGAAGCGCCTCCATTTATAAAAGGAAGCTCGTTGACATGCATTGCATGAGCCACGAGTTTAAAGCCAATGAAGCCCAGGATGAATGCGATTCCATATTTCAAATACTCAAGTTTGTCTAGCAGCCCGCCGAGCAAGAAGTAGAGCTGACGCAAGCCCATCAGGGCAAAAACATTCGCTGCAAAAACAATGAACGCATCAGTGGTGATTCCAAAAATTGCAGGAATTGAGTCAAAAGCGAACATCACATCGGTGAGCGCGATTGCCGTGAAAACCACAATCATTGGGGTGAAAACTCTCTTGCCATTAACCAAAGTTCGTATGCGAGCTCCGTCAAAATCCTTTGAAACATGAATGCGCTTACGCAACCAGAGGATCAGTTTGCTTTCCGATTCTTCGTCCGCGTCCTCGGTGCGGAAGGCCTGGTGATAGGCCGTGTAGAGAAGGAATGCGCCGAAAAGATAGAAGACAGCGCTGAATGCATCGATCAGCGCGGCACCGGCGAGGATGAATAATCCTCGTAAGACCAAAGCCGTGATCACACCTACCATCAAGACTTCTTGCTGATACTTTTTTGGCACTGAGAAGCGGCTCATCAGAATTAAGAAAACAAACAAGTTATCTACGCTCAGGCTGTATTCGGTTAGCCAGCCGGCATAAAACTGACTTGCGGCCTCATGATTTCCAAGCAGGGCGATAAGTGAGCCGAAACCCAAAGCGAGGATCGCATAGGTGGCTATCCAAAGGGTAGATTCCCTAGCACTCGGGATGTGAGGGCGTTTGAAAATTATTAGGACATCGGCAATCAGAATTAGCGTAAGCACCACAAGCGCGGTGGATTCGAACCAAAAAGGCAGGGCGACGTGCATACAAGTGCTGCTTTTAGGCTAGTTCGAACTGGCCACCCTCGATTTGTCCCTGCTTACGGTACATATCGAGCTTCTGGCGAGTGTCGGCGATGTCTAGGTTGCGCATGGTCAACTGGCCGATGCGGTCACCGGGGCCAAATGCGGCATCCTCCGTGCGCTCCATAGAGAGCTTCTCCGGGTGATAACTGAAGTTTTCGCCCTCGGTATTGACGATTGTGTAGTCATCGCCACGGCGCAAACGCAGGGTCACCGAACCGTTGATCGCCGAGGCGACCCACTTGGTTAGCGACTCGCGAAGCATTAGCGTCTGTGGGTCCAACCAGCGACCTTCATACAAGAGACGGCCCATACGGCGGCCTTCGGCGTGGTAAGCGGCAACGGTATCTTCGTTGTGAACAGCAGAAATCAAACGCTCATACGCGATGTGCAACAGGGCCATACCCGGCGCTTCATAAATTCCGCGGCTCTTGGCTTCAATGATGCGGTTTTCAATCTGGTCGCTCATGCCGAGGCCGTGACGACCACCGATTTCATTGGCCTTCATAATAAGGTCAACCGCATTCTCGAGGCTCTCGCCGTTGATGGCCACAGGGCGTCCCTGACGGAAGGTGATTTTGACATCTTCGGTCGCGATCTCGACCGATGGGTCCCAGAACTTGACGCCCATGATTGGTTCGACGATTTCATAGGAGGTATTTAGTTCTTCGAGAGTTTTCGCCTCGTGCGTGGCGCCGAGCATGTTGGCGTCGGTTGAATATGCCTTCTCAACAGATGCGCGGTATGGGAGGTCGCGCTCGAGCAACCACTCGCTCATCTCGTGACGGCCGCCGAGTTCGGTGACGAAGTCTTGATCAAGCCAAGGCTTGTAGATGCGCAGGTTTGGGTTGGCAAGAAGGCCATAGCGGTAGAAGCGTTCGATGTCGTTACCCTTGTAGGTCGAACCATCTCCCCAAATTTCGACACCATCCTGGTGCATTGCACGGACCAACATTGTTCCAGTCACAACACGACCAAGGGGAGTCGTATTGAAGTAAACCTTGCCGCCGGTGCGAATGTGGAACGCGCCACAGGCAATTGCGGCTAGGCCTTCCTCGGCTAGCGAGTTGCGGCAGTCGACTAGACGGCCTTCTTCGGCACCATAAAGCTTTGCGCGTGATGGGATCGAGTCGATGTCATCCTCGTCATATTGACCAAGGTTCGCCGTGTAGGCAAAAGGCACAGCGCCTTTTTCGCGCATCCACGCAACAGCTACAGAAGTGTCGAGGCCGCCAGAAAAGGCGATGCCAACTTTTTCACCAACAGGGAGGGATGCAAGAACTTTAGTCATACCCTCAAGTTTACGGCTAACCGAGCAGTGACTTCATTTGCTTGTAGATTACGCCTGCCGCCCAAACCGGCTTAATGCGCGTCATGATATCCATCATTCGCGCATCCTGTCCGACTGTGATGCGTGGTTTGTTCTTTTCAATCGCATCGACCATGAGCTTCGCGGCTATCGGCGCCTCAGTCATCTTGAATTTAGATGCCTCGGCCGACCCGGCGGCTGGAACGTCCATTCCTGAGTTTGCCGCGATGTTTGTGTTGATTGCACCTGGGAAAACTACCGTGACACCAACCTTTGTCGTCAAAAGCTCTGATCGGAGGCCTTCAGTAAAAAGCTTGATGGCAGCCTTGGATGCGCCATAGACGCTTTGTCCAGGAACTGGAGCGTAGGCTCCCATCGAAGAAACATTCAGGATGTGAGCCTCAGGGCGAGCAAGAAGCCCGGGCAAAAATGCTTTCGTGAGCATCAGAGGTCCGTGGAAGTTAACGTTCATTACCTTGGCTGCTGCTTCAACTGTGAGGTCCTTGATCATTACGAACGGCTGGATGATCCCAGCATTATTAATGAGAGCATCGGCGGCACCAAGCTTTGCCTCCACTTGCGCCGGCAGAGCGAGGACTTTTGCGTCATCACTTACATCCAAGATGAAGGTTGCGATTTTTCCTCCCGCGGTAATGGCCAACCGTTTCGTTTCTTCGAGAGTATCTTCACGCATGTCAACAGCGGCCACAGAAGCGCCTCTTTTGATGAGTTCGAGAGTCAATTGGCGACCCATTCCACTGCCCGCTCCAGTGACGACTACTACTTTTCCATTGACCTTCATTTGGATCCCCTTTTAGTGTTTATTTTGCCTGCGGAGGTTATTTCGACCGCAGTAAATTCTGAAGTTCTTTGACTAGTTCTTGCTGGTGCGTCTGGGTTTCGGGGCTATTGCGCAGGTATGAAGTGGTGTAGCCGAAGCCGACACGAGCCTCGAGGCTTGCCCACCCGGCCTGCCCACCAAGACCATTGTGACCGAAACCTTTGCCACCGGGGAACTCGAAGTGCGGTGGCGAAGGGAGCATAAAACCATTTCCCCAAACTGGGTGCGGCGCAGGCTCGTGCCAGACGTTCATGCCGAATGAGGCTGGTTTGATAGCCGTTTCAAGTGCCTCATCACCGACCAAGAGAATGCCATCGGTTTCGATCACTGCCGCCGAATAAATTTTGGCAAGCCCGAAAGCATTGGTGACTCCGTTCGCCCCAGCTAGCTCGATGGCTAGAGTTTCTGGGTCGTTGAATCCACCTTCGTCGGTTGGGTTTGTCGGGAGAGCGCCACCGAAAGTCATTGCCTTCTCCACCCAATACTGGTCGGTGCCGAATTCCGGATGCATTGACTTGAAATTGCCGTCATCTATCAAGTTAGCGACTCGGTGAAGCTCTTCAGCAGGCATTCCAATCCACATATCAACACCGAGAGGCCCGGTTACATGCTTCTGCAGGTATTCATTGGCGCTGAGACCGGTGACGCAGTGAATCAATTTGCTTACGAGGTGGCCAAACGTTAGTGCGTGGTATCCGTAGTTCGAATCCGGCTCCCAGAGTGGTTCTTGTCGCGCAAGCTCTTCGACAACAGTGTGGCCATCAAGTAACTCGGCCCGCGAAATGTCTCGTCGTGGTGCGCTGAGGCCGGCACGGTGCCGAAGTAACGTCTTTACCTTGATTTCGGCTTTGCCATTCTGGGCGAACTCGGGCCAATAGTTCGCCACCGGGGCTTCTAGATCGAGCAGGCCTTGCTCAATTAGCCTCGTAGCAAGGATGCTAATGATGCCTTTAGTGCAAGAGAACACATCTGAAACGGTCTCACTAGACCAATCTTGATCAGGCTTCGCTTGGCCGCGCCAAAGGTTCACCACGGGAAGCCCATCCTTGAAAACTGCTAATGAGGCGCCACCTGCCGGGTTTTCTCCGCATTGTTTTGCAAAGAGAGCGGCCAAGCGTTCGAATTTGGGTTCGTATGATCCCTGAATTTCAGCTGACATCATTGTTTGCCGCCTTTCTTATCTCTAATTTCAGAATACTCTTCTAATCTCCTCTGGTTTGCACTTGGATGATGTTGTAATGATTCCAATAACTGAAAGGGGTTAGCAATGAGGCTCGAGCACGATCTTTTGGGTGAACTTGAAGTTCCGGACGAAGCATACTGGGGCGTGCACACGGCCAGGGCCGTTGAGAACTTCGGCATTTCCGGTGTGCCCATTGGCCACTATCGCTCCTTGGTTCGAGCCTTGGGCTACATCAAGGAAGCCTCAGCGATGGCGAACTTTGAGTTGGGGGAGCTTTCTGATGAAATCTTCAAACCTTTGCGCGCTGCTTGCGTTGAAGTCCGTGACGGCGCCTTTGACACAGAATTTGTCGTGGATGCGATTCAAGGCGGAGCCGGAACCAGCACAAATATGAACGCGAATGAGGTTATTGCAAACCGCGCACTAGAACTCGCGGGTTCACACAAGGGTGACTATGAGCTGATTCACCCGCTGAATCACGTGAACATGTCTCAATCTACAAACGATGTTTATCCGACGGCAATCAAAGTTGCTTTGATTATTGAAATCCTGGCCTTGTTGGATGAATTGGATCGGCTCAGATTAGCTTTTGCGAGCAAGGGGGTTGAATTTGCCTCGGTGATCAAAATGGGGCGAACCCAACTTCAGGATGCAGTGCCGATGACACTCGGGCAGGAGTTCGCCGCATATGGAGTGACCATTGCGGAAGACGAGGCAAGATTGCGCGAGGCAATTCGATTGCTCAGCGAAATTAACCTAGGCGGCACCGCAATTGGCACGCAGCTAAATACCCCTAAAGGCTATGCAGAAGCGGTTTGTAAACACCTGAGCAACCTTTGTGACCACGAGTTTATTGTGGCCGAAAATCTAATTGAAGCAACGCAGGATACTGGAGTGTTCGTTACCGCATCTAGTGTCCTAAAGCGTCTTGCGATCAAACTTTCAAAGATCTCGAACGACCTTCGTTTGCTTTCTAGCGGCCCTCGCGCCGGGTTCGGTGAAATTAACCTGCCGCCACGCCAGGCAGGTTCTTCGATAATGCCAGGAAAGGTAAACCCAGTAATTCCTGAGGTCGTCAATCAAATAGCCTTCACCGTAATTGGCAACGACACCACGGTGTCCATGGCCTCCGAGGCTGGTCAACTCGAGTTAAACGCCTTCGAGCCGATTATTGCAAGGTCCTTGCTAATGAGCATCACCTACCTTCGACGGGGTTGCAAAGTGCTCACTGACTTTTGCGTCACTGGAATCACGGCCAACGTTGATTTTCTACGTCGAACCGTTGAGCATTCAATTGGTCTAGTGACTGCAATCTCACCTCGCATCGGCTATGAAAATGCGACCGCAGTTGCCAAACGCGCCCAAGAAACCGGCCAATCGGTAAGGCAAGTGGTTATTGAGATGGGTCTGTTGAGCGCCGCCGAATTTGACCAAATTCTTGGTGACATCGATAGGCTGACCGGCCGCGGCTAGAGGCGCAGCCCTTTACTTAGAGTCTTCCTTCGCAAGCCGCTGGGCAAAGTACAACGGCACGATTGAGATCAGCACGGTGGTTACGGCCACCACGTCAACTACTGGAGCCTTGCCTGGCCTGAACATGTTGTTCAAAATCCAAATAGGGAGCGTTTCGACCCCCGAACCGGCGGTGAAGGTGGTGACGATAATCTCGTCGAAGCTTAGGGCGAACGCCAACAGGCCTCCAGCTATAAGCGCAGAACCAATCTGGGGAAGCGTCACGAGTCGGAAGGTTGTGAAGAGCCCTGCTCCAAGATCAGCGGAGGCATCTTCTAAGTTCCTGTTGGTTCGAGACAATCTGGCAAGGACGTTATTGTAAACAGTCACAACACAGAACGTGGCGTGCGCAATAATCGCGGTCGCCATGCTCAACTGCAACCCTAAGACCGTTCTAAAGGCATTGTTCAAAGCCAATCCTGTCACGATGCCGGGAAGCGCGATTGGCAAGATAACCATGAGGCCGACGGCTTGCTTCCCGAAGAATTTATATCTCGAAAGTGCGAGCGCCAGAAGTGTCCCAAGAACTAAGGCAATGGAAGATGAGCAAATTGCGATGAGAACGCTTGTACCAAGAGCGGCAAGTAGCCCTCCCGAACCAAAAGCCTTCGCCCACCAGTCAAAAGTGAAGCCTGGTGGCGGCCAATACATGTTCATGGATTTGTTAAACGAGTTAATAAGAACGATGAATAGAGGCAAATAGATTATGGCTAGAACTCCGCCAGTAGCGGTGCCCAAGAATATTTTTGCCGAGTTACTGATGCGCATTAGAGGTTATCCAACGCTCCCGTTCGCTTAACCGAAGCTAGATAAGCGAACATGATAGCAATCGGAACTAGCGCAAGAGCGGCTGCCATTGGCAGATTATTTGCGGTTCCAACATTTGAATAAATCAAGTTTCCAAGCATCTGGTTTGGGCCTCCAACGATGCTGATCGTGATGTAATCACCGAGAGTTAGAGAAAAGGCAAAAATGGAACCTGCAATGATGCTTGGCAGAATCATCGGAAAGATGACACGGCGCAATGTTGTGAAAGTTTTGGCCCCTAGATCGCTACTCGCCTCAAGCAAATTACCGGGAACTTTCTCGAGGCCGCCATATATTGGCAAAATAACGTAAGGCAACCAAATGTAACCGAGAGTTATTGCGGCGCCCCAGAGTGAGTAGCCCGGCGTGTTAAGCCCTAAAGGTGCGAGCAGCCATTGAAGAATACCCTTATCGGAAAGGACTGAGCGCCAAGCATAGGCTTTCACCAAATAGCTAGCCCAGAGGGGCAAAAGTATCGAAATGGCGATGATGGTTTTTAGTTTGGGCCCGGCAACCTTCGACATAAAGAACGCTATCGGCAAAGCGAGTGTTATGTCGGCAATCGTGACGCCGAGTGCGATACCGATGGTTCTGAGAGTGACCGTTGTATAGAGCGGGTCGGTGAACAACGAGATCACGTTATCAAAATTCAACGCAACTCTAGTGTTGCCGGTGAATTCATCCACAGTCCAGAATGCCGTGACAAGAAGCATTAGTAGAGCCGCTACATAGACCAGGCCCAGCCAAAGAGCCGGTAGTGCAATCAATGCCCTAAGGCGATTCTTGGGGTACTTGTAGAAAAAGCTCGATACTCGGCGCGCCGGAGTCACCGCTATAGCGGTAACTCCGGCAGCGCTGAGCTCATTTTTCAATTTGGGTTAGCCCTTAATCTCTTGCCATGCTTTTGTCCAAGCTGAGTAATCGGTGCATTTGACATCCTTGCGGCCGTCTAGGCAGGCGCTGATAGGAGTCGTCCAATACCAAATCTTGGCTGCATAGGCTGCATCTCCTGCGTGATACGTGGCACAGAAGTTTTTGTCTGATGCATACTGGCATGCGTCACTTGTAACAGGTGCCTCACCAAAGTACTCTGTGGCTGCTGCATTTGCCTTAGGGCTGTCAATGTAATCAAGCCACTTGTAAGCGCAGTTAACGTGCTTCGAGGTAGAAGAAATCATCCAAGAGTCAGACCAGCCGGTAGCACCCTCGCTTGGCAGAACTGCGTCCACAGTCGCCTTCGTCGACATGGAATTCTTTATTACCTGCCAGGTAGTTCCGACAACTGAGTTTCCTGTTTCGAACGACTGGATTGACTTTAGGTAATCGCTCCAATATTCGCCAACATTGGCTCGCTGTGCCTTTAGCAAGGTGACGGCAGCTGCAAGCTGGGTGGCGTCCAAAGCATATGGGTTGGTAATTCCTAGATCAGGATTGTGCTTCATCAAGTAGAGTGCGGCATCGGCAATGTAAATAGGTGAGTCATAGGCGGTTACCTTGCCCTTGTAAGCGCTGGCCCCGTCGAACACTACGCTCCACGATGTCGGTGCCGGCTTGACCACTTTGGTGTTGTACATCAAAAGGTTGGCGCCATAGCCGTGGGGTACACCGTAGGTTTTTGAGTCAACAGTGTTCCACGCGCGGTTCTTTAGGAAGTCGTATACCTTGGAATAGCTAGGAATCAGGCTCGTGTTTAGCGGTTGCACGTAACCTCCAGCGACCAGACGAAGAGTCGCGTCACCTGATGCGGCGATAGCGTCGTACTGTCCGGTCTTGAATAGGCTTAGTGCTTCATCGCTGGTTCCATACGGCTTAAATGTCACCTGGCAACCGGTGTCTTTTTCAAACGGAGTGACCCAGTCGACCTTAGGGTCATTGCTGCCATCTTCTGCGTATCCTGGCCAGCCGAGAAGGGTGAGGCTGGTCTCACTTTTTCCAAGTTTGTCTAGCATTGTTCCAGCGCTGTTGCTGGTGCCGGCCGCACATCCAGTTAGGGTGAGTGACACCGCAATGGCGATCAACAACCCTGTTGATTTTTTCAGGTTCACTTTCTCTCCTTGTTATTTGAGTTCGACCAAGTCGGACTTACTCAGATTTACATTTACCTTCGCGCCGCGATGGTAAGTCTTCGCAAGGTTGTCACTTGCAGATAGTTCGGCCACCAACCGGATGCCATTTAGATCGATGATTAGCCGCACTGAGGAGCCTAGGTAGATTGACTCCATAACGGTACCCTCAGGGCCTTCGTTGCCGATTTCGATTTTTTCAGGACGAATCATCGTTTTTGTGCCAAGACCGAACATCGAAAGACTTTCGTCGGCGCTGAAGATATTTGCAGTGCCAATGAATCTGGCGACAAATTCCGTTGCCGGAGTCTCGTAAAGCTCCTGCGGTGTGCCAATTTGTTCAATTTTGCCGTTATTGAAGACCGCGATGCGGTCGCTCAACGTAAGAGCCTCGTCTTGGTCGTGGGTCACGAAGATAAAAGTGATGCCAAGTTCGCGCTGAAGTTCTTTCAACTCGATCTGCATTTTCTCGCGAAGCTTTAGGTCGAGCGCGCCAAGAGGCTCGTCGAGCAGGAGGATCTTAGGTTTGACCACAATCGCTCTAGCCAAAGCAACCCGCTGTCTCTGCCCACCAGAAAGTTGCGCAGGTTTGCGATCAACAAAATCAGAGAGATGAACTTTCGCGAGAGCTGCAAGAGCTAGAGCTGTGCGAACCTTTTTCGAAACTTTGCGCACTCTGAGGCCATACTCGACATTCTCAAGTACTGACATATGCGGGAAGAGGGCATAGTCCTGAAAGACAGTATTTACTTCGCGATCAAAAGGCGCGTTGTTGGTGACATCTTCACCAAAGAGAGTCACCTGGCCTGAAGTCGGTAATTCAAAACCGGCGATCATTCTAAGAACGGTAGTTTTGCCGGAGCCAGAGGGCCCAAGCATTGAGAAAAACTCACCGGCGGCTACTTCCACGTTCAGGTTTTCAACCGCTACGAACTCGCCAAAGCTCTTCGATAAGCCGCGAATTGAAATTGCCACTATGACCTCTCTGTCATTGTTTCACCCATACTATCTAGAAACTTCAAAGCGATACTGCATGTGGCTGACTAAACTAGTGGGGTTCGCCCTCGTAGCTCAGTGGATAGAGCAAGAGCCTTCTAATCTCTTGGTCGCAGGTTCGATTCCTGCCGGGGGCGCTCCTTATGCCTGAGGACCCTTGTGGAAGTGTTCGAAGACCAAATTTGTGCGAGTAGACGCAACGGTCGCGTTATTAGATAGATTCTCGAGAACAAATTCTCGGACGGAATCAGAGTCTTTGACCGCGAGGTGAACGATAAAGTCTTCGGAGCCACCAAGGAAGAACACCTGGATGACTTCAGGTCGCTCCCGCATTTGCTGCATGAAGTCAGAGAGGTGTGCCCGAGCACCAGCTCGAAGTGTCACGGAAATCAAGACTTCGGTCCCCAAACCAAGCTGACTCGGCTCGACATTGGCACTGAAGCCTGAAATTATGCCTCGAGTCACAAGTGCTCGCACACGCGTGATGCAGGTTGATTGGGCGATGCCCACAGCGCTGGCGAGATCGGCATTCGTCATGCGCGCATTCTGCTGCAGCAGGCGGATGAGATCTAGGTCAATGTCGTCAAGCTGAGAATTCAACTGCAGATTCTTCGAAGTCACCGTAGGTTTCCTAACAATTACTGAATTTAGTAACTAAATTACAGCATTGACCGAATAATCTGCAATGTTTACACGTTTGTAATGAATTTAATGCAATCTGGAGGGAGATTTAGATCAACCCAAGGAGTTAAAGATGCGCGTAGGCATTCCAACAGAAATCAAAAACAACGAGAACCGAGTTGCAATCACCCCGGCTGGTGTGCACGAGCTGGTTCGTCGCGGTCACGAGGTATTCATCCAGGCCGGTGCCGGAATCGGTTCTGGTTTCACCGACTCTGCCTACGTTGCCGAGGGTGCGACCATGTTGGCAACCGCCGAAGATGTTTGGGCAAAGGGCGACCTGCTATTGAAGGTCAAGGAGCCAATCGCGGCCGAGTATCCACTTCTTCGCAAAGACCAAGTCCTATTCACATACCTTCACCTCGCCGCCTCACGTCCTTGCACCGACGCACTTGTTAACGCGGGAACCACGGCTATCGCTTACGAGACCGTCCAACTTCCGAACCGTGCTCTTCCGCTCCTTCAGCCAATGTCTGAGGTTGCAGGTCGTCTTTCAGCGCAGATCGGCGCCTACCAGTTGATGTCGAACGAGGGTGGCCCAGGCGTATTGATGGGTGGTGTTCCGGGAGCTCCTAAGGCCAAGGTTGTCGTCATCGGAGGCGGTGTTGCCGGCGAGCACGCCGCAACTATGGCGCTTGGTATGCAAGCTGATGTAACCGTCATCGACATCTCACTTCCAAAGCTCCGTGAACTTGATGCCCGTTTCGGCGGAGTCGTAAAGACTCGCGTTTCAACCGCGTATGAAATCGCAGAACAATTGAAGGACGCCGACTTAGTAATCGGCTCGGTCCTCATCCCAGGCGAGAAAGCACCAAAGTTAGTCACCGATGAAATGGTTGCCAGGATGAAGCCGGGTTCAGTTCTTGTCGACATCGCTATCGACCAAGGTGGTTGCTTCGAGAATTCGAAGCCAACCACACACGACAACCCGACCTACAAGGTTCACAACAGCACTTACTACTGTGTTGCCAACATGCCAGGTGCGGTTCCAGCAACCTCGACGCGCGCGCTAACCAATGCAACTTTGCCATACGTAATCGCTCTAGCCGAGAAGGGCTGGAAGACCGCGCTTCAGGCAGATGGTGCGCTTGCGCTTGGTCTAAACACTCACCAGGGTTATGTCACCTATGCGGGTGTTCAGCATGCGTTTGCCGACGTGCCTTTCAAGTCTCTTGCCGAGGTTCTGGCCTAGGCACCCTAAGCAAAAAAGCCCGACGCTTTCTCGTCGGGCTTTTTTGCTTTTAGCTCAAGAAATTTCTAGGCAGGCTGTTGTTGAGTTATGCAGTGGATGCCTCCGCCGCGCGCAAATAGTGGCCTGGCATCAACCAGGACGATTTCGCGCTCTGGGTAAACGGCTTGAAGGGTCGCAATAGCGCGACCATCGTTGGCATCGCCAAAGCCGCACAGAATCACTCCGCCATTAACGACGTAGTGATTGATGTAGCTGTAATCGACAAAACCCTCGTCGTCGCGAAGAGTGGTCGGCGCGGCAATTGGAACCAAGTTGAAGTCGCCCGCTTTTTCAAGAGTTTCGCGCACCTCTTGGCTGATTTTAAAGTCTGGGTGCTCAGGATTCTCTTGGTCGTGATACAAAATGGTGTTTTCGTTCGCAAAGCACGCAACAATGTCAACGTGTCCGCGAGTGCCGAACTCGTCGTAATCGCGGGTTAGGCCGCGACGCAACCAAATCGCCTCGTTTGTGCCAAGTCGGGTGTGGATTTCTGACTCCACCTCGCCTTTTGACCAGTTTGAATTTCTTCCCTCGCCCAGCTGGACAGTTTCGGTCAAGAGAACCTTGCCAGCACCATTGACATGGATGCCACCGCCCTCGTTGATCAAACCCGAGTTAATGGTTTCAATCGAAATAGCATCTCCGATAAATCTGGCAACTTGTGCATCTTTATCCCAGGTTGCCCAAGTCTGTGCTCCCCAGCCATTGAAAACCCAGTTAACCCCCGCGAGTTTGCCGGCCTCGTCCTTTACAAATGTTGGCCCAATGTCTCTCATCCAAGCATCGTTTAGTTCGGCAGGGATGAGTTCAATCGCAGGGTTCAGAAACGCACTTGCGATCTCTAAATCCTGGGATTCGCAAAGCATCGAAACTGGTTCGAAGCGAACTATCGCATTGGCAACAGCAGCCCAGGTTTCGCGTGCTTCCATGGCTTCGGTTTCTGATTCGCCTAGCGTGTATCCACTTGAGGGCCAAGCCATCCAAGTTCGCTCATGTGGAGCCCATTCCGCCGGCATAAACCAATGGCTCAATTGTTCTCCATTGAATCGAGAATCTGAGTGAGAAGTTCAAAGTTGGTTTCCGGGTTCACAATGGCGAAGCGGGTGTTTGGCTGCCCGCGATGTGAACTTGGCACAACGAACGCGACACCATCCTGCAAGAGCTTTTCCGACCATCGGTTGTAGTCGTCGATATTCCAACCATCCTTAGTGAAAACCACAACAGAAAGTTCGGGCTCACGCACAAGGTTCAAGCCTGGCCGGCGAGTTATTTCGTCCGCGATTCGGTGAGCCAGCTCAACATTTTGGTGCACCGCGTTTCTATAAGCCTTGATTCCGTGCGTTGCAAGAGAGAACCAGAGAGGCAACCCACGAGGTCTGCGGGTCAGGTTGTAGGCATAGTCGCTTGGGTTCCAATCGCCAGATTCGGTCAGAGTGTCTAAGTACTCACCGTGCTGGGTGTGCGCCTGGCGCCCATCTTCTGGGTTGCGATAGATAAGCGCGCAAGCATCGAATGGTGCAAACAGCCACTTGTGCGGGTCAACTATGAAGCTGTCAGCCTTTTCAAGGCCATTGAATAGCGGTTTACTGATTGGCGCGAGGATGCCGGCAAGACCGTATGCGCCGTCCACATGGAACCAAATGTTGTTGTCGTTTGCGATCGTACCGATCTCATCAAGCCTGTCGACGATTCCGAAGTTGGTCGTTCCGCCGGTGGCAACAATAGCAAAAACACCGTCTCCAGCGGCATCCAGCGCTGCTTGAACCGCCTGGCCGCGTAGACGCCCATCGTCACCGACCTCGGCTTTGATTATTTCAACATCCATCACAGCGGCAGCCGCCTTAAGGGATGAGTGCGCCTCGGCACTGCAGATGAACTTCCAAGATTCCGGTTTTGGCTTTCCCTGAACCTTAAGGGCTTGGGCTGCTCGATGCCGGGCAGCAACCAATGCACTCAAGTTCCCAAGGGTTCCGCCTTGGACAAAAACTCCGCCGGCGCTGGCAGGAAGACCGGCTTCATTTGCCAACCAAGCAAGGACCTCGTTTTCGGCGTAAACCGCTCCGGCACCTTCCATCCATGAACCGCCATAGATAGCAGAAGCAGAAACTACGAGATCGAAAAGCTTGGCCGCCTCGGTAGGCGCGCAGGGGATGAAGGAGAGGTAACCCGGGTGATCGGTTGAGATGGTGGCCGGTGCCAAAACATTCTCGAATAGCTTCAAGGATGTAAGGCCTCCTAGGCCTTCCTCGGTAACTGTTGGGCCAGCTTGAGTGGAGAGAAACTCGTATGTTTGAGGCGCATCGAGAGGGGCTGGGTCATACTCGAGACGTTTGCGGGCGTATTCAAAAATGCCCTCTCGAAGGGCTACAGTCGCGTCATTGGGCTTGTGCACAAGACGAGTCTATTTGTGTTTCTTGACGCGAATAATCGAAATCGCAAACCCAATCACAGACAGCAATAAAAAGGCCCAACTGCCAAGTTGACGCGTCTGTTCAATAGCCGCACAACTTGTCCAGTCGTCCAGCTGTTTTACCGTGCAAAGGTCAGAGTTGAAGAATCCGAGGGTGGACGCAAAAATCCCCACCAAGCTGACTGTTGCCAGCATTGCCATTGAATTGTTGCTTACCCGAGTCACTATTCGACCTCTGAAAGGTCGCCAATTTCGTCATTTTGTTTCGCGATTTCAGAACGAATGTCATCCATGTTCAAGCCTTTTACCGCTGAAATCAGCTCTTCAAGGCCTGCACCTGGAAGTGCCCCGGCTCGGTTGTAAAGCAGAATGCCATCACGGAAGACCATCAGGGTAGGGATTGAACTGATCCCAGCCTCGCCGGCAAGCTGCTTTTCGGCTTCGGTATCTACTTTGCCGAAAATAATGTCTGGGTGCTTTGTCGAAGCTTCTTCAAAGATAGGCGCAAACTGGCGACATGGGCCGCACCATTCAGCCCAAAAGTCGACGATCACCATTCCGTCGGTTACAACGGTGTCTCCGAAGTTCGCAGCGCCTAGTTCGATGGTTGCCATGAGGTAGTTCTCCTTGAAATCTGGGCGACGATAATGCCCGCTATCACTAACAATCCGCCAAGCGTTTGTAATCCATCAATTTTCTCACCAAGCCAGAAATAGGCAAACATGAACCCAAAAATCGTTTCGGTCGTTGAGAAAATGCCAACACCGGTTGCACTCAAATGCGGCAAAGCCGCATAGGTGAGGAAAAGTGGCACAAACGAGCCCATGATTCCGAGCCAAGCAAAAATAATCCACGCAGGGATTACGGTGCCGGCAAGATTTCCACCCAAGTCCACTTTGGCTGCGAAGCGCCCGAAGTCAAAGGTCCAGAAGTGGCTCAGGCCAGACCACATCAAAGCGGAGACTGCCATCGAATAGAAAAGCGTCGAAAATGCGTCCCGGGTGCGGTGAACGTGCTCGCCAACCATGTAATAGGTTGCCGTCGCTACTGCAGCGATTGCGCCAAACGCCACACCAACACCGTTAAGCCCAGCTTCCCAGACGTGAGAAACAACCACCAGTCCGACCAGGACAAATCCCACACCTAGCCAAAGTCTGGGTGAGACCTTGGTTTTGAACAGGATAATGCTTGCAATTGGAACCAAGATAATCGCGGTGTACTGAATCAGAAGTGCAACTCCTACCGGCAAGTTAGCGACTGCATTCGCGTAGGACCATTGCATCAATCCCACGCCGGCGGTTCCTAAAAGAACTAACCACTTCCATTCGCCATTCACTAACCGGAACGCCGCTCGGTTGCGAATCAATACGAAAATTCCAGCAATCAGGCAAGCCGAAAGTGAACGAAAGAGAGTAATTTGCTCAGGCGTAACACCGGTGGCCATCACCGTTTTTGCAGTGCTGCCGTTTAGACCAAATAGAAACGTTGCCATCAGAATCATGGCTGCGCCTAAAAGTGGTCGTTTTTGAGTCATGAGGAAGCTTAAAGCCCGGTTCCATGAACGGCGAACTCATCAATGGCGCGGAGCTCATCCATGCTCAGTTTTGGAGCATGGATGGTCGCATGGTTCTGCTCGAGTTGCTTGACGCTACTTGCGCCGATCAGAGCTGAGGTAACAGTGGGTTGGCGAAGCACCCAGCTAAGTGCAAGTTGAGCGAGACTCTGCCCGCGAGCCGCGGCAATCTGGTTCAGGCCGTTTGCCCGTTCAAGATAGGTCGGATCAATCTGGGATTGCTTCAGGAAGTGGTTTTTTGCTGCTCTAGAACCTCTCGGGACCAAACCAGACAGATAGCGGTCAGTCAACATCCCTTGGGCCAGTGGCGAGAAGACTATCGAGCCAACCCCCTCCATCCCAAGAGTGTCGAACAGTGATTGCTCGGGGGTTCGGTCAAACATCGAATAGCGAGGCTGGTGAATAAGAAGGGGAACCCCCATTCCAGCCAGGATGCGCTTCGCTTCACGAGTCTGGTGAGCGTCATAAGAGGAGATTCCTGCATAAAGAGCGCGACCTGAGTGGACGGCAGTTGCCAGCGCGCCCATTGTCTCTTCGAGGGGAGTGTTTGGGTCAAAACGGTGGCTATAGAAAATGTCCACATAGTCGAGCTGCATGCGCTTCAAACTCTGGTCAAGAGAGGAGAGCAGGTACTTGCGAGAACCCCACTCGCCATAAGGGCCAGGCCACATGTCATAACCGGCCTTGGTCGAAATGATCAGCTCATCACGGTAGCGCTCAAAATCACGCTTGTAGTGCACCCCGAAGTTCTCCTCGGCGCTGCCTGCCGGTGGCCCATAGTTGTTAGCCAGGTCAAAGTGGGTAATACCTAAATCAAAGGCGCGGCGCAAAATAGCCTTTTGCGTGCGCATCGAGTCGCCAGAGCCGAAGTTATGCCAAAGACCCAAGGAGATCTCCGGCAATAGCAATCCACTCTTGCCGGTGCGGCGATATTTCATGGACTCGTAACGAGCTGCTTCTGCCTTGTAGGTCATGAAACCAGCCTAGGCTAGAGACATGACTAGTTTCGTTCTTGCCGGTGGCTGTTTCTGGTGCCTAGATAGCTCATACATGCAGTTCAAAGGTGTTACCGACGTAGAGGTCGGTTACATGGGTGGACACATCGATAACCCAGGCTATGAAGCCGTATGTGATGGCAATACAGGACACGCCGAGGTCGCAAGAGTGCACTTTGATGAAAACGTCATTCCGGCCGAGGTAATCCTCGACATCTTCTTCACCCTTCACGACCCTCGACAGCTCAATCGACAGGGCAACGACATCGGCACGCAATACCGCGGCGCAATGTTTTACGCAGACGAAGAACAGCACAAGTTGTTCCGTGCCGCATTAGAGAGGGCCAAGGATCATTGGGATGGCGAACTCGTAACCGATATAGTTCCGGTCGAGACCTTTTGGATGGGGGAGGAGTATCACCAAGACTTCTTTGCCAAGAACCCGAACCAGGGATACTGCAACGCCGTCGTCTCTCCAAAGATGGCGAAGGTACGGCAGGCGTTCCAAAGCTACGTTAAGTAGTGACGCAGTGCGCAAGATCGCGGAGTCCTTTTCAGGTGGCATATTCGCCATCACTCTTTTCGTTGGTGACTTATCTGAGTCGGAACACTTCTACGGTGATCTTTTAGGTCTTCCGAAGGCGTTTGGCGACGAAGTTTCATCAATCTATCTAGCGGGATCAACCGCAATCAATCTTTTGCAAAAGTCGGCGGCTCTTGATTTAGTAACGCCAGACGCGCTATCAGAAGCCAACGCTGGAGTTCAGGCCGTCTACACCCTTCGAGTCAAAGATGTTGATCAAGTTGTTGAAGAACTTATTGCTGCCGGTGTAGTGCCGCTAAACGGGCCAATGGACAGGCCCTGGGGTGTCCGAACGGCTAGCATTGTCGACCCAGATGGTCACGTTTGGGAATTTGCAGATCACGCATAGTGCCAAAGAGCAGTTTCAACAGATGAATTAACTTTCCTGAAATTCCACAGATTATTTAGACTGAAGGCGCTCGCCGTAGCAAGATCGTCAAACTCGATGCATCACCGATTGGCAAAAGCTTTTTGGTGCATTCGAGAAAGGCATCACATGTCAGAAAACCTTTATGTGACAGGGTTGGTTGCGACCAGTCCACGTCACCTAGTAACCCAGGATGGATTGCCAATCACATCGTTTCGATTGGCCTCATCTCAACGCCGATTTGACCGTGCGCAAAATAAGTGGCTCGATGGGGAAACAAATTGGTTCACCATCACCGGTTTTCGTCAGCTTGCGATCAACTCTGCGAACTCGGTTTCTAAAGGGGATCGAGTCGTAGTAGTCGGAAAGCTACGCGTTCGCGACTGGGATAACGGTGAACGAGCTGGTACGTCGGTTGAAATTGAAGCCGATTCAATCGGTCACGATTTAAGTTGGGGAAGTTCAAAATTCACCCGCACTGTCCTTGTCAGAGAGACTGACCCATCAGCTGAAGATACTCATGTCGATGAGCTCGCTGTGGAGAACCTCAGCGAGGAATTCCTGGTGGAGGCAGAGTTGGTTGGCACCAAGAAAAAGTAGCTAATCATGAAAGCAGCCGGGTCAGGTGCGCCCCCTCAATCCTGGCCCGGCCCATCAGGCTAAACTTGAGGTAAATCTACCGAAAGAGACTGATTTTTCATGGCTGAATTCATCTATCAGATGATCAAAGCGCGCAAGGCGCATGGCGACAAGGTAATCCTCGATGACGTGACTCTTGCGTTTTATCCAGGAGCAAAGATTGGCGTCGTTGGTCCGAACGGTGCGGGTAAATCCACTGTTCTTAAGATCATGGCCGGCATGGATACGCCGAGCAACGGTGAAGCGCGTCTCAGCCCTGAGCACACTGTGGGAATTCTTCTTCAGGAGCCGCCTCTCGATGAAACCTTGACCGTACTTGGCAATGTTGAGCTAGCGGTCAAAGACACGAAGGCCATGCTCGATCGCTTCAACCAGATTTCTGCCGAAATGGCCGAGCCTGACGCCGACTTCGACAAACTGCTCGAAGAAATGGGCACCTTGCAGGAGCGAATCGATCACCTTGACGCGTGGGATCTTGACTCGCAGCTCGAGCAGGCAATGGATGCGCTTCGTTGCCCTCCTGGTGACACCTTGGTAACTAATCTTTCCGGTGGTGAACGCCGCCGAGTTGCACTGTGCAAGCTTCTACTTGAGAAACCAGATCTTTTGCTGCTTGATGAGCCAACTAACCACCTCGATGCCGAGTCAGTTCTCTGGCTTGAACAGCACTTGGCCAAATACCCAGGCGCAGTTTTGGCTGTTACACACGACCGTTACTTTCTAGATAACGTTGCCGAGTGGATTCTGGAACTCGACCGCGGTCGCGCCTATCCATACGAAGGCAACTATTCGACATACCTTGAAAAGAAGCGTGAGCGACTTGAAGTTCAAGGAAAGAAGGATGCCAAGTTGGCCAAGCGCCTCAGCGAGGAGCTCGACTGGGTGCGTTCCAGCCCTAAGGCTCGCCAGACCAAGTCCAAAGCGCGCTTGGCAAAATATGAAGAGATGGCTGCCGAAGCTGACCGCACCAGAAAGCTCGACTTCGAAGAAATTCAGATCCCGATGGGTCCTCGCCTAGGCGACATTGTCATCGAGGCGAAGAACTTGCAAAAGGGTTTCGACGGGCGCTCACTTATCAATGGCCTAAGTTTCAGCCTTCCTCGAAACGGAATCGTCGGAGTAATCGGCCCCAATGGTGTCGGAAAGTCAACGCTATTTAAGACAATCGTTGGACTCGAGCAGCTCGATGGAGGAGATCTGAAAATCGGTGAAACCGTAAAGATTTCATACGTCGATCAATCACGCGGCGGCATTGACCCGGCCAAAACGCTATGGGAGGTCGTCTCCGGAGGTCTCGACTACATCCAGGTTGGAAACCAGGAAATGCCTTCACGAGCTTATGTAGCCGCATTTGGCTTCAAGGGTCCAGATCAGCAGAAGCCGGCAGGTGTTCTATCGGGCGGAGAACGTAACCGTCTAAACCTCGCTCTGACTCTCAAGGAAGGTGGAAACCTCTTGCTCCTCGACGAGCCAACAAACGACTTGGATGTTGAAACCCTTGGCAGCCTTGAGAACGCCTTACTTGAGTTTCCGGGTTGTGCAGTGGTCATCACACACGATCGCTGGTTCCTCGACCGCGTGGCGTCGCACATTCTTGCCTATGAAGGTACTGATGAGAGCCCAGATCAGTGGTACTGGTTCGAAGGTAACTTCGAGGCATATGAAGAGAACAAGATTGCTCGACTTGGGGCGGACGCAGCCAAGCCTCACCGCTCAACCTACCGTCGCCTCACTCGCGACTAGGAATTATTAAATCAAGAAAGCCCCCGCTCATACGTGGGGGCTTTCTTGATTGCTGGTTAGAGAGAAACTAGCCAACCAAAGCGTGAATCGCTTCTTCAAACACGAGTTGGTGCCTATCAACGTCATCCTTGGTTGTGGTTGGGCACATCAACGCCATGTTGTGGAAAGGTGTCAGCAAGACTCCGCGGTTAGCCAAATAAAGATGCAGGAAATCTTCAAGTTCGCCATCGGCCGATTCAAACGCTGCCGTTCCGGTGATTGGGTATGGCTTTGCGAAGCGATATTCTGCGCGGGCTCCGAGTTGATTAATTGACCAAGGCAGATCGTATTTCTCGAAGAGTTCGTTGACGCCCGAAGTGAAATAGGTGGCAAGGTCAATCATTTTCGCGAAGGCGTCTTCGGTAAGCACATGCTCAAGAGTTGCTCTCATCGCCGCAACTTGAAGGGGGTTGCCGGCCAGTGTTCCACCAACGCCACCCATATCGACAAGGTCTAGGTCTGTCCGCTCCAAAACTTTCGTCGCAAAACTCTCGCTGAGTCCATATGTGCCGGTTGGAATACCACCTGCAATCGCTTTGCCCATCACGAATACGTCTGGTTCCAATCCGTCGCGCTTTGTCATTCCGCCATAACCGGCAGAGAAAGTGTGAGTCTCGTCAATGATCAGCAGAGCGTCGTATTTTCGCGTTAGTTCTCGAACACCTTCGAGGTATCCAGGTTCTGGTAACACGATGCCGATATTGGTCATTGCCGGCTCCATGAGAACGGCTGCAACATCACCGTTTTGTAGCTGTCTCTCAAGACCAACGAGGTCATTGAATTCGGCGACGCGAGAAGTTTCGGTGACATCTACCGGTGAACCGACGTTACCCGGCCGGCTCATGCCTTCACCATCCGGGCCGACCACAATTAGGGCCTCGTCGACCGAACCGTGGTAGCAGTAAGAATTGAATAGAATCTTGGACTTACCTGTGATTGCGCGAACCAAGCGAATGGCCCAGCGGTTGGCGTCTGTAGCTGTCAGCGAGAAGCTCCACTTAGCCATTCCAAAGCGGTCTGAGAGGTTGGCTGCAACCCATTCAGCATCCTCGGTTGGAAGCATTGTGGTCATACCACCAAGGTCTTTTACTCGTTTTGTGATCGCATCTACGACTGTCGGCGCCGAATGTCCAGCCATAGCCCCAGTGTCACCAAGCGCAAAGTCAATGTATTCGTTTCCATCGATATCCCAGATTCGATTTCCTACCGCGCGATCGAAGTAGATAGGGAATCCGCCGGCTTTTTTATTCATCCACGTCATGGGCACACGGCCAAATAGGTGGTCGGCCTTTTCAAAAGCAGCTTTGGATTTCGGGTTTCGAGCTGCAAAAGTTGCCAGTTCGATGTTGTTCAGTTGGATTAGTCGATCGCGGTTAATCATGCGTTTAGTTTGCCACTTCGGGTACTCGAATCATGCCCTCTTGGGCCACCGTGGCGAGCAAGACGCCTTCGTGGCTGAAGATCTTTCCGAGTGAAAGCCCGCGGCCGCCCTGAGCGCTTGGTGACTCCTGAACATAAAGCATCCATTCGTCGGCACGTCCATCTCGATGAAACCACATGGCGTGATCCAGACTGGCTTGCTTCAAGCCCGGATGAGTCCAGGCAATGCCGTGACGGCGATAGGTGCTTTCAAGAATTGAATAATCACTCGCGTAGGCTATGGCGGCGCGATGGATGCTCGGGTCATCAGGCAGCTCACCAATCGATTTCAACCACACCGCCTGATGAGCGACGTGCTCTCCATCAACTTTGAAATAGATTGGCGACGTCACGTAGCGCATATCGAAAGGGCGCGCCTTTGCCCAGTATTGAGCAACTGGATGAGGGCTTTCACCAATTAGTTCGGCGGCCGATGGCAAAGTTTCTGGGCCCGGAATGCCTTCGGGAAACACATCTTGGTGATCCAGGCCGGAGTCATGCGTCTGGAATGAAGCTATCATCGAGAAAATGGCTTCACCACTCTGGAAAGCCTGTACTCGACGAGTGCTGAACGACCGACCGTCACGCAGTCGATCAACTGAAAAAGTAATTGGAAGGTTGATGTCCCCGGCTCTCAGGAAATACCCGTGAAGAGAGTGCGCCGGACGATCATCCGGGATGGTGCGTTGGGCGGCTATCAAGCTTTGGGCGAGCACCTGTCCGCCGAAAACCCTACCGTGTGGCATCCACTGCGATGGACCGGTGAAGATGTCCTCCGTAGTCCGCGCGCCTTCCGCATCTACCAAATCAAGAGCCTTCAGAAGCTCAGCTAGGGGATCAGCTGGGATAAATGCGTTCACGACTCCACCTGTTCTGTTGGGCAAGATGCCCCACACAGGTTAGTTTAGAAGGTGACATGAACGATACCTTCACGCTGGCAGACGCCGAGACCGTCACCGATTTAAAAGCCTTCCTGCAAAGAGCGAAACGACTTGACCCCGAGGGTCTGGTAAGACTTCGCGCTTTTGGGCCTGTCTTAGCTGCTTACGTCGCGCCGATTTTTTCGGGAAATCTTATGGATTCAGGGCCAACCATCCTGGGCCTGCGCACCTGTGAACTCAAAGAGGTTGCCGAGGTTGACGGAGTGGTTCCCATCGCAGCCGTCCTTGAGCGAATCGCAAAGGTGATCAATGAAGATTTCCTCGACCTGACAATTCAGATGCCCATCTCTCAGAGAGCAGTGTGGGCTGGAATTTCGCCACCTCGTCAGGGTTGGACACAGGTCGGTTCTATCAATGAGTCACGGCTTACCCAAATAGCCAGGGATGGAATTGCCGAAGTCGCAGGAAGCCTACCGGAATCAGTTGGCGGCCCAATTGCCGCTCGCATCCGAGGTGAAATCTGGGGTCGCGGAATAGATCTTGAGACTCGCGTTCCGACCGGTGCCGCTTTTGCAGCCGCCGGCCTTGGCTTCCTAACCGAAAACGAAGAAGTCGGTCTTTTTGAAGCCGAAGGTTGGGTTCGTCTAAGCAGTGAGCACGGGCACGTCCTAGCGAAGGCGTCAACTAAGTTCTAGTCCCGCTCCGAAAATCAGTCTTCGTTGGTGTTGAGCATGGCTATGGCGGCGCGATCAAGGTAGCCCCAAAGCTCTGCCTCGAGAATTGGCGCAAGTTCAAGTGAGTTGACTGCCGCACGCATGTGCTTCAGCCATCTTTCACGAGCATCACGGTTGATCTTGTATGGCATGTGGCGCATTCGTAAACGTGGATGACCTCGTTGTTCCTGATAAGTGCTTGGACCACCCCAGTACTGCTCCAGGAAAAGTTGTAGGCGTTCGGCGGCGGGACCCAAATCATCCTCGGGATACATCGGCTTTAGAACTTCGTCAGAAGCCACACCCTCATAGAATTTGGCTGCCAATTTTCTAAAAGTTTCCTTACCGCCGACCAATTCATAGAAGTTTCCGCCAACCGCCTCGCCGCTCAGTCCCTTGATTCGAACTGGCTCAATTTTGGCCTCATCGTCAAAACCGTTTGCCACTAATTCACGGCCTTGCCCGAGACTTCAATGTGAATCGGCGTCTTGGTTGTCGCTAAAGCAATCTCATTCTGGTCTAACTCGATCTTGATTCTTGCCCTAAGTTCCCGTGCAACTTCATCCGCGTGGCTTGGCCCAACCTGCTGGACAAGTCGCAGCACGACTTGCTCACCGGAGAGCAACTCAATGCCCCAAACTTCTGGTTCTCCCATAAGTTGCTTGGTGAATCGCTCATCCCGAGAAATGGAGTGTGCAGCATGCAAGATCACTTCTCGCGCTTTGTCCAGCGGAGCCGAATACGCAATAGGTATGTCGAGAACCACGCGAGACCAACCCTGCGACTGGTTGCCAACTCTCACTACTTCGCCATTCCGGACATACCAAAGCACACCGGAAACATCTCGCACCTGTGTCACTCGCAGACCAACCGATTCGACCACTCCCGTTGCTTGCCCGAGGTCCACGCTGTCACCAACGCCATACTGGTCCTCAAAGACGATGAACAAACCGCTGATGAGGTCGCGAACGAGGCTCTGTGCTCCAAAACCGACTGCCGCACCAAGGATGCCCGCTCCGGCAACCAAGGCTCCTACGGCAACACCAAGCTCACTTAGAACTGATGAAACCGCGGCTAATACAACTGTCCAGGTTATGAAGTTGCTGAGCACCGAGCCCAGAGTCTGAGCGCGTTGAACCACGCGTGCGTTCTGAACCAGACCAGATGCAACAGCCGCTTTGCCATTCATACCCGAGATGATTCCGCGGATAACGCGCTTTACAGAAAGAAGAAGCAAACTGCGAGCGATCACGGCCACGACCAGGATTGTAAGGATGCGAATCGGAGTGTGCCAGACATCCCAAACTGCACCCCACCAGGTCAGAAAGCCGATCATCGGACGCCCCTTTATTTACTCTGAGTTTGGCACTTGAGCGCTCGCTCAAGGTTGTCTAGATTCTCCACCAAAATACGGTGCAATGCTGGGATTGCCTTGAATTTAGGTTCGGCAATTGCTCTCCGCGCCACTTCAGCCGTTGCCTCGTCGGCAAGCTGTATTGGGAAGAGGTTGACCAATAAGTACTCGGCAATCTTGAAAGCGTGCAGCTCCCAAATTGCAAGAGCGCTGTCGAAATATTTCTGAACGTAAGGGCGAAGAAGCTCTGTATCGATAACACGATTGAATGCCATGCTCGCAGCCTGAACGTGAGCATTCGACAATTCTTTCGTTTCGGTCAACAGGCGCCAAGTCGCTTCCTTATTTTCGGCCGTTGGGATTGCGGCGCGCGCACCGGCAGCGGCCTTTTCGCCGTTAGCGGTTCGATCTGATTCGACTAGTTTGGCAATCTCACTTTCTCCAGCTTCACCGGCAACCACCAATCCCGTGAGCAATTCCCACTTGAGGTCAGCGTCAATGGTTAGTCCTTCGAGTGTCTCCTCGCCGGAGAGCAGCGCCCGAAGAGCCGTGAGCTGTTCTCCCGAACGCGCGAATAGGGCAAAGAATTTCGTGAATTGCAACTGTGCGTCGCTGCCGGCAACGGCGGTGCGAGCCAAATGAAGCAAACCATCTGCGATCTGAATAAGAGCCAATTGCCTCTTTTCGACACTGACATAGAGATTTGCTGTCGTTACCAATTGACGAAGAAGCGTCATCATCGTCGTTGATTCTGTTTCAGTGGCGATGTGGGCCAACACTAAACGAACGAAATCGGCCGGGTCTGCTTCTGCATCGCGGGATGCATCAAGCGCGGCACCCCAAACGATGGTGCGCGCAAGTGGGTCCTCAATGTCGCTGAGGTGTTCTAGTGCTGTTGCCCATGATGTCTGATCGAGGCGAATCTTGGCATAGGCCAGGTCGCCGTCGTTGAGCAGAATCAAGGCAGGTTGCTTCAGGCCAACCAGCTGAGATACGTGGGTGCGTTCGCCGTCAACGTCCAACTCGATTTGGCTAGTTCGCTGAAGCTTGCCGCTAATTAGGTCATAGAACCCAATTGCCATGCGGTGTGGACGAATTGTTGGCTGGCTTGCGATCGCTGACTGCTGAATTACGAAGTGAGTAATGGTGCCGTTTTCAGAGATGGTCAACTCTGGCTTTAGTGTGTTGACACCAGCTGTCTCTAGCCAAAGCTTTGACCAGCTCTTGAGCTCGCGACCCGAGGTCTTTTCCAACTCAACCAAGAGGTCTTTTAGCTCAGTGTTCTTGAACGCATGCTTTTTAAAGTATTGCGAGACACCAGCCAGGAATTTATCTTGACCGACCCAGGCAACTAACTGCTTGAGTACAGCGGCTCCCTTGGCATAGGTAATGCCGTCAAAGTTCACTTGAACGTCTTGAAGGTCATTGATTTCGGCGACGATTGGGTGAGTAGAAGGTAGCTGGTCCTGACGGAAAGCCCATGACTTCTCTAGTGACGCGAAGGTTGACCAAGTGTTCTTCCACTCGGTTGCTTCAGCAACTGCAAGGTGAGATGCATACTCAGCGAAAGATTCGTTCAACCACAAGTCGTTCCACCACTGCATGGTTACTAGGTCTCCGAACCACATATGAGCCAATTCGTGCAAGATCGTGATGACGCGGCGTTCACGAATTGCGTCTGTGACCTTGGAACGGAAAACATAGGTTTCGGTGAACGTGACCGCTCCAGCATTTTCCATGGCCCCAGCGTTGAACTCGGGTACGAAGAGCTGGTCATACTTGTCGAACGGATACGGATAGTCGAACGCCTTCTCGAAAAACTCGAAACCTTCGCGAGTCTTGTCGAGGATGTAGTCAGCGTCTAGGAATTCGGTCATTGAGGCACGTGCAAATACTCCAAGAGGGATGATCCGGCCGTCACTGCTGGTGAGTTCACTTCGCACTTCGCTGTATGGGCCAGCGATAAGCGCGGTGATGTAACTAGAGATAACCGGTGTTGGCTCAAAGGCCCAAGTGGCTCTGCCATCCCCGTGAAGAGTCGGTGCTGGTGTTGCCTGGTTAGACACAACTTTCCAATTTTCAGGCGCGGTCACTGTGAATTTAAAAGTCGCCTTGAGTGATGGTTGCTCGAAAACTGCAAAAACGCGTCGTGAATCTGGGACTTCGAACTGCGAATAGAGATAAACCTCGTTATCGACTGGGTCAACGAAGCGGTGTAGCCCCTCGCCAGTGTTCGTATAAAAAGCATCGGCGTCAACGACTAGCTCATTTTCAGCTTTTAGGTTTTCAAGTTGAATACGGGTTCCATCGGAAACGACGGAAACATCTAAAGTTTCGCCGTTGAACACCACTGAGTGAACCTGAGCTGTGATCGCATCAATAAATGTGCTTGCTCCCACCTCATTTGCTGAGAATCGAACTTTTGTGGTCGTTCGGAAGGTCTTTTCGCTAGTGGTGAGGTCAAGAGCTATCTCATAGCTTTGAACCTTCAAAAGCTCAGCGCGAACGCCTGCTTCGATGCGAGTTAGGTTTTCTCCAGGCATGGCAGTCTCCAATGACTTGTCGTGACAATGTAAGTAGCCTAAACCAGTAAAATCGTCACATGCGCATCCACATTGCTACCGATCACGCCGGGCTTGAACTTAGTCACTTTCTTATTCGTGAATTGACCAAGCAAGGGCATGATGTGTTCGATCATGGGCCAGCTTCATACGAGCCTTTGGACGACTATCCGAGCTTCTGCATCAACGCTGCGCTTGCTGTGGTCGCTGACCAACAGGCCGGCGTTCCGGCATTGGGAATCGTTCTCGGCGGCTCTGGCAATGGTGAACAGATTGCCGCGAACAAGGTCAGGGGAATTCGTGCGGCACTTGCCTGGAATGAATCAACGGCAAAGCTTGCTCGTGAACACAACGACGCAAACGTAATCGCTGTCGGGGCTCGCCAGCACACCCAAGATGAAGTTCTTCACCTAATCGAACTTTTCATTGCCGAACCATTCAGCCAGGATGAACGGCATGTTCGCCGAATTGGAAAGATCGGCATTTACGAGCAGACCGGTGACATCGTCGAGTAAATGCCTGAAGGCCATACCGTTCACCGAACGGCAAATGAATTCAATCGACTGTTCGCGGGCGACACGCTCTCGGTTTTTTCGCCGCAGGGGAGATTTGCTGAAAGTGCCAGGCTGATAAATGGTCGCAAGTTAATCGCCGCGAGAGCAATAGGCAAGCAGATGTTCCTACTTTTCGACAACGATCTAACTCTGAGAATCCACCTCGGGATCTACGGAAAGTGGAACTTTCACGAACTCATCGATTCGAATTCAACGGCCCCCGATCCTGTAGGACAGGTCAGGGCCCGATTCTCAAACCTCAAGGCTGTCGCAGATCTTCGTGGTCCGACCGTTTGCGAAGTGATCACAGCCGATGAAGTCGAAGTGGTCGAACGTCGCCTTGGGCCAGACCCGTTGAACGCTAACCCAAAAAACCGAGAGGCCAATCGATTCATTGACCGAGTAATGAAATCAAAAACATCAATTGGTATACAACTTATGAACCAGGATGTGATTTCTGGGATCGGCAACGTCTATCGCGCAGAACTCTTGTTTCGAGCCGGCATTAGCCCACATTTGGCTGGGAACATGCTTTCAATGGAGCAACTTCAGGCTATCTGGGACGATTCAGTGAAACTCTTGCGGGTGGGAGTTGCAACTGGCGTGATGATTACCAGAGATGAGCTTTTCAAAAAGAAGCCAAAAAAATCAGATCGGTATTTCACCTATAAACGTGAGGGCTTGCCTTGTCGAGTCTGTGGAACCAACATCGCGATTGAACTTATGGCGGCGCGAAAACTTTATTGGTGTCCGGGCTGCCAAAATTAGCCCATTGGTCTGTTCTAGAATCCAAGTTTTAAAGCAGAAACCGGACCCTACTGGGCCCGGTTTCTTTGGAGCGGATGACGGGAATCGAACCCGCATCATCAGTTTGGAAGACTGAGGCTTTACCACTAAGCTACATCCGCATTTGGCATCCGCATTTGTTGAATAATTTTTTTCAAAATCGAACCAACGTATCTATTCTATGGGATAGACTCGACGAGGTTGTTCCAGTTCACTGGAAAATCAACCGGGGTGTAGCGTAGTGGCTAGCGCGCCTGCTTTGGGAGCAGGATATCGCAGGTTCGAGTCCTGTCACCCCGACCATGCACCATCGTCTGGTCTGGCAAGTCGTCTAAAACTAAAATCTTTAGGCGATGTGCCGGCCGGATGGTGTGTATCGGCCTAAAAATCCTTTGGGCAAAAAATAATCCGGCTCGTTCCTTTAAAGGTGCGGGCCCTTCTTTTCAGGAGATAACACCTTGAAGACCGTTGTTGAACAGCTGACCCCGACCCGTGTGAAGCTAACCATCGAGGTAACCCCTGCCGAATTCAAGCCAAGTCTTGACCACGCATACGAGCACATTGCCGAGGGTGTAAACATCCCAGGTTTCCGCAAGGGGAAGGTCCCTGCTGCGATTCTTGACCAGCGCGTTGGCCGTCCTGCAATCCTGGCGCACGCAATCAACGATGGTCTCGACACCATTTATCGCCAGGCAATCGAGGAGAACAAGGTTCGCCCTCTAGGCCAACCACAGGCCGATGTAAAGCAGTCTCCAGATGAGAACACCTTTGAAGGCAACCTGGTTGTCGAGATCGAAGTTGAGGCCCGCCCGGAAATCAAGCTTCCTGAATACAAGGGCCTGAAGGTGAAGGTTGACGAAGTTAAGGTTGCCGGCAAGGACATCGAAGAAGAACTTGACGCACTTCGCGCTCGCTTCGGCACTCTCAAGACCGTAGATCGCCCTGCAAAGAAGGGTGATTTCACGACCATCGACCTAACTGCAACCATCGATGGAAAGACCATTGATTCAGCTGAGAATATTTCTTACGAAATCGGTTCGGGCAATCTTCTTGACGGCATCGATGAGGCGCTTGACACCCTAACCGCTGGAGAGTCAACGACCTTCAAGTCAAAGCTTGTTGGCGGCGAGAAGGCAGGCCAGGAAGCTGAGGTTTCAGTAACTCTTTTAGCTGTGAAGGAGCGCGAGCTTCCAAAGCTAGATGACGCTTTCGCTCAGCTTGCATCAGAATTCGACACCATTGCCGAGCTAAAGGCCGAAATTGAGAAGCAGCTTGCGGCTTCAAAGGTGTTTGGTCAGGGCATTCAGGCACGTGAATTGCTAACCAGTGCTCTACTTGAACTGGTTAAGGTTCCAGTTTCGGCCGAGCTTGTCGAGGCTGATGTGCACCGCCACCTAGAAGGCGAAGGCCGACTCGAGGACGCCGCGCACCGCGCCGAGGTCACCGAGGAGAGCAACAAGTCGTTCCAGGTTCAGATGCTTCTTGATGCAATCGCAGAAAAGGAAGACATCCAGGTTGGCGAGCAGGAGCTAATCCAGTACTTGGTTCAAAGCTCACAGCAGTATGGCATGCAGCCAAACGACTTCATCAAGGCAATCAGCGAAAACGGCCAGGTGCCTGCATTCGTTGGAGAAGTTGCCCGTCGCAAGGCATTGACCATTGTGCTCGAGGCTGCAACCGTCACTGACTCTAAGGGCAAGACCGTTGACCTAAGTGAGTTCACCAAGGCCGAGGCAGTTGAGTCAGCTGACGACCACGCTGGTCACAATCACTAATCGGTTTTCAATTTCAGGGATGGCTCAGACTTCGGTCTGGGCCATTTCTCTTTAGCCAC
The DNA here is from genome assembly GCA_947452675.1 of Microbacteriaceae bacterium. Classification (GTDB taxonomy): domain Bacteria; phylum Actinomycetota; class Actinomycetes; order Actinomycetales; family Microbacteriaceae; genus Rhodoluna. The sequence goes on from CANGDL010000004.1 coordinate 69,677, forward strand.
TGGCGAACACACCACGGAAATCGTGTCGGCTGCCGTTATCTTTGACAAGCAACCTCAAGATTTAGGAGCTCTAAATGGCCGAACAGGCAAAGGCACCAAGTAGCACATTCGACCGTTTGCTAAAGGATCGAATTATTTGGCTAGGCACTGAAGTGCGCGATGACATGGCTAATGAAATTTGCGCAAAGATCCTCTTGCTTGCTGCAGAAGACTCCAACAAAGACATTTTCATCTACATCAACTCACCGGGCGGTTCGATCACCGCTGGCATGGCAATTTACGACACGATGCAATACGTTCCGAACGACATCGTTACCGTTGGCATCGGCATGTGCGCTTCAATGGGTCAGTTCCTGCTCTCATCGGGAACCAAGGGAAAGCGCTATGCAACGCCGAACACAAGAGTGTTGCTGCATCAGCCAAGTGGTGGTTTCGGTGGAACCGCTGCCGACATTCAAACCCAGGCTCAGCTAATCATCTCGATGAAGCGCCAGTTGGCGGCAATCACCGCCGAACAGACCGGTAAAACTGTTGACGAGATCATGGCTGCCGGTGACCGTGACCGTTGGTTTAGCGCCGAAGAGGCCTTGGAATACGGCTTCATTGACCACATTCAGAAGTATGCCGCCAGCGCCACCGGTGTAGGCACCAACTAAGGTCAGGGAGAGAAACTATGACTAATCCAAACGTTTTCACTAGCCCAGATGCACGTTACATTCTTCCTACCTTCGAAGAGCGCACCTCGTATGGCTTCAAGCGCCAAGACCCATACAACAAACTTTTCGAGGACCGTATTGTCTTCTTGGGCGTCCAGGTCGATGATGCGTCGGCAGATGACATCATGGCTCAGTTGTTGGTTCTCGAGTCCCAGGACCCTGATCGAGACATCACCATGTACATCAACTCTCCGGGTGGTTCATTCACCGCGATGACTGCAATCTACGACACCATGCAATACATCCGCCCACAAATTCAAACCGTCTGCCTTGGTCAGGCGGCATCGGCCGCTGCAGTTCTGCTTGCCGCCGGAGCTCCGGGAAAGCGCCTGGCTTTGCCAAATGCGCGAGTACTCATCCACCAGCCATCGTCGGGTGACTCAGGTCGCGGTCAGGCTTCGGATATTGAGATTCAGGCAAACGAAATGCAACGTCTTCGCGACTGGCTAGAGGCAACTCTTTCAAAGCACAGCAAACGTTCAGTTGCCGAAGTGAACAAGGACATCGATCGTGACAAGATCCTGACAGCGCCAGAGGCACTTGAGTTCGGTTTGATCGATCAGGTTCTAACCTCACGTAAAAACGCTTAGGTAAAAAGCTATGACAAGCGGATGGGCGAGGCTCATCCGCTTTGTCACTGCCGGGCTATAAGGTTTTGTTATGACTAAGCTCGGCGAATCTAGCGACCTGCTCAAGTGTTCTTTCTGCGGAAAGAGCCAAAAGCAGGTTCGTAAGCTAATTGCTGGACCAGGTGTTTACATCTGTGATGAGTGCATCGAACTTTGTAATGAAATCATTGAAGAAGAGCTCGGCGGCATTGCAGCCGAAAGTGTCGAAGACATCGATCTTCCGAAGCCTCGTGAAATCAAGGGCTTCCTGGATGAGTATGTAATTGGTCAAGATCAAGCTAAAAAGGCCTTGGCGGTTGCGGTTTATAACCACTACAAGCGCCTTCGCTCACGCGGAACCTTAACTGCGGCCGGCAAGGACCACGACTCGATTGAGATTGCCAAATCAAACATTTTGATGATTGGGCCAACCGGTTGCGGAAAGACCTACTTGGCTCAGACCCTAGCGAAGAGGCTGAATGTTCCTTTCGCCGTGGCCGATGCCACAGCCTTAACCGAAGCTGGTTATGTTGGCGAGGACGTTGAGAACATACTTTTGAAACTCCTTCAAGCCGCTGACTATGACGTAAAGCGCGCTGAGTCGGGAATTATTTATATCGATGAAATTGACAAGATTTCTCGAAAGGCCGAAAATCCATCGATTACTCGTGACGTTTCGGGCGAGGGAGTGCAGCAGGCACTTCTCAAGATACTTGAAGGCACGGTTGCTTCTGTTCCGCCACAGGGCGGTCGCAAACACCCTCAGCAGGAATTCATTCAGCTTGATACCACTAACGTTCTGTTCATCGTGGCTGGAGCATTTGCCGGACTCGAAGAAATTATTTCGGCACGGTCTGGCAAAAAGGGCATCGGTTTCGGTGCTCCAATTGCCGGAAAAAACGACAACATTGAGATTTTTACCGAGGTCCAACCTGAAGACCTCCGTAAGTTTGGTCTGATTCCTGAATTTATCGGACGCCTTCCAGTAATCGCAACGGTTACTCCGCTAGATCAGAGTGCTCTGATGGAAATTTTGACCAAGCCAAAGAATGCATTGGTCAAGCAATATCAACGCATGTTCGAACTAGACGGTTTTGAGCTTGAATTCGATAAGGATGCCCTCGAAGCGATTGCTGACCTCGCGGTCGCCCGTGAAACGGGTGCCCGAGGGCTCCGTGCAATCATGGAAGAAATTCTTGGCCCGATTATGTTCGAAATCCCCGGGTCAGAAATTCAAGGGGTAGTCAAGATCTCTGAAGCCGTGGTGACCAAGGGTGAAGAGCCAGCAATATTGCCGTTCAAGAGCATGCGCCAAGAAAAGTCGGCATAAACAATGGGCCGGTTCAGTGACCATAAAGCTCCTATACTCGCCGGAACAGTTGCGTCGATAACCGGCACAGCGGCTAGCGCAGGGCTGGTGCTAACCGCACTTACTGCTCTTGGAGCCACAACTACTCAGACTGCTTCGGCAATCTTCGTTCTGATCGCCATGTATGGATTGCTATCTATCTTTCTCAGCACTCGTTATAAGATGCCAATCTCAATCGTTTGGAGCACTCCAGGTGCTGCGCTTTTGATTTCTTCCGGCAAACTTCACTTGCCTTTTTCGAGCGCCGTCGGTGCATTCATTGTTACCGGTGCCTTGCTTCTTCTCACGGGCTTATGGCCGGCACTGGGGCGCTTAGTCTCGGCTATCCCAAAGCCAATCGCCTCTGCGATGTTGGCCGGAGTTATCTTCAACTTTTGCATCGCACCATTCAAATCAGCGGCAGACTTCCCTTGGATAGTCCTTCCTGCGATTCTCGTTTGGTTAGTTCTATTTAAGTACGCGACAATCTGGGCAACTCCAGCAGCTATGGTGATAATCTTCACGCTAACTGCCATCGATCGAGGCATTTCGTTCAGCACGAACGATTTCTTGCCGCATGTAGAACTCGTTTGGCCAACGTTTGATCCTGCAGCGATTATTTCAATCGGTATCCCGCTATACCTCGTGACAATGGCAAGTCAAAACATCCCTGGTGTTGCAATCATGAAGAGCTTCGGTTTCGAGGTTCCGTTCAAGCAGGTAATGACGGCAACAGGAATTGCCGCAATCCTGGCTGGTTTTTTTGGTGGATTTTCGATGAATTTGGCTGCGATAACTGCTGCACTAAATGCGAACGATCATGCCCACAAAGATCCAAAACGCAGGTGGCTATCTTCGGTTTACGGCGGCTACGTTTACTTGATTATTGCTGTGCTCGCCGTTCCAACTGTCGCCTTCGTATTGCAGGCACCGAAAGATCTAGTCTTGGCAGCAGCCGGCCTTGCGTTGCTTGGCACGATAGTGTCAGCGCTTAGCTCTGCCGTAGAGATTGTTGAACTGCGAATGCCAGCAATGGTCGCATTCCTAGTGGCAGCATCTGGCGTCTCAGCTTTTGGGATCGGCTCTGCCTTCTGGGCGCTTATCGCCGGCCTGGCCGTTTGGGGCTGGCTTAGTTTTCGGGCTAAGGCTAAATAAGCCCTCTACGCTTCAGAAGAGGCTCTATCTTGGCATCGCGTCCCGTAAAGGTGCGGAACATTCCGATCGAATCTGTTGATCCACCGCGTGAAAGTAATGAATCTCGGAAGCGCTGACCATTTTCTCGGCTTAGACCTCCGTTGGTCTTAAACCAATCGACTGTGTCCGCATCCAAAACCTCTGACCAGATGTAACCGTAGTAGCCTGCGGAATATCCACCATCGAAGATGTGCGAGAAATATGTGCTGCGGTATCTAGTATGAACTGGGGCGTAGTCAAGCCCATAACCAGCTATCGCACCGGATTCGAATGATTCAACGTCTTCGACGATGTCGTCAACGGTTAGCGAGTGCCAGGCTAAGTCCAAGATGGCAGCCGCAAGGTAGCTCGTAGTTTCGAAACCTTGGTTGAAAGTTTCAGCTCGGTTCAGGTTCTCCACCCATTCGGCGGGCAAGGGTTCGCCTGTCTCAAAGTGCTTTGCATAGTTAGCAAGCACTTCGGGCCATAGCATCCACATTTCGTTCACCTGAGATGGGAACTCGACAAAATCACGTTCAACACTGGTGCCGCTGAAACGGGGATAGGTGACGTTCGAAAGTAATCCGTGTAGCGCGTGTCCGAACTCGTGGAACAGTGTCGCCGTCTCGTCAAAGGTGAGGAGCGTTGGCAATCCCTCCGAAGGCTTCGGCACGTTCATGTTATTGAACACAACAGGCAATTGACCCAGCAGATGATTTTGTTCAACAAATGCAGACATCCAGGCGCCACCACGCTTGGAATCCCGGGTGTAGAAGTCACCGATGTAAAGACCCAAGGCCGAGCCGTCCTCGTTGTGAACTTCCCACACCCGAGCCTCTGGGTGATAGGCCTTAAGGTCGCTTCGAAGAGTAAAACTAATACCGAATAGCTTGGTTGCGGCCCAGAAAACTCCGTCATTTAAGACGCGCTCGAGTTCGAAGTACGGTTTGAATTTGGTTGTGTCGACGTTGTATGTGGCCAGGCGCACGCGCTCGGTGAAAAGCGACCAGTCCCAGCTGGCCAACTCAAAGTTACCGTGTTCGGAATCGATCATGGCCTGGATGGCTGCGCCCTCCGAGCGAGCATTAGCGACGGCCGATGGTGCAATCTTGCGAAGCATTTCATGAACGCGGTCAGGGTGACCCGCAGTCTGTTCGGAAAGAACGTATTCTGCGTGACTCTTGAACCCCATCAATTTGGCACGTTTGGCACGCAGGCGAACCATTTCTAGAATTAGGCCTCGATTATCGTTTTCGTTTGAGCGACCACTCTTGGACAGTGAAGCCTTCATGATTCGCTCGCGGAGATCGCGGTTGGTCAGAGACGCCAAAGCTGGGTTGCCGGTGTAGTTGACCATGGTTATCAACCACTTGCCCTTGTGGCCGCGTGCTTCGGCTGCAGCAGCTGCGGCATCGATCTGACCCGGTTCGAGCCCATCGAGTTCAGCGGCGTCTTCGACCAAGATTGCAAGATCATTGGTGTCGTTTAGAACGTTCTGGCTGAACTTTGTTCCGAGCTTGGAGAGTTTCTCGTTAAGGGCCTTTAGTTCATCGCGTTCATTGACACCCAAGTTCGCGCCCGCGTGGACGAAATCGCGGTAGTAGCGCTCGACTAGCCACACAGATTCGGAATCTAGATTTTGATCGTTTCGGGTTTCGTAAACATGTTGAATTCGCTCGAACAGTTCAGCGTTCAGATTAATGGCATCCGTGTGCGCCGAAAGCTTCGGTGCAATTTCTTCTTCGATTTTGTCAATTTCATCATTGGTGTCTGCGCTTGACTTGTTATAGAAGACCGCGAGAACACGGAACAACATTCGTCCAGATTTTTCGAGAGCAAGGATGGTGTTCTGGAATGTCGGAGCGCCAGATTCGAGAATTGCGTTTACTTCGGCAAGTTGCTCTTCACAGCCCGCGTAGAACGCTGGCAGGTAATGCTCGTCACGTATCGCTTCAAACGGAGGTAGTTCATACGGCAGGTCTGATCGATGCGCGAACGGGTTCATTTATGCCTCTTCTATTGCCTTCAGAATTACGTCGACCATGGCCACTTCTTCGCCTTCACCATAGCCAAGGGTTTCGATGCGACCAACAGCCTTTAGGTCTGTCTCAAGAAGTCTAAGACTGGTTAGCACCGCTGCCGGCGCCTCTAGAACAGCCGATTCAACGGCTGCCTTCATCGACACCTTGGCGTCTGACTTCGCCTTTCGAACACCAACTAGCGCACTAGAGGCAAGGCCGAGCAGAGAAGCGTTGGCCCCGTCCAAGCCTTCGGTCAGCTCTTCGGCGGTTGGCCAGGCTGCTCGGTGAATCGAACCGGCTTCGGTTTGCCACCAGCTCCAAACTTCATCGGTTGCGAACGGGAGGAATGGGGCAAACAGTCGCAACATGGTGTGCAATGCGCGTCGAAGTGTGATCGCGGCAGATGCTTGCTGTGCCGAGGTCAGGTCGCCATTAGCGTTGTAGGCGCGATCCTTTACAAGTTCGAGATAGTCGTCGGTGAACTTCCAGAAGAAGTGCTCGGCAAGCTCTAGGGCCTTGGTGTGGTCATAGCTTTCGAAAGCTGCAGTGGCGCCGCGAACTACGTCTGCAAGGCCGAGGAGTAGAGCCTGGTCGATTGGCTCGGTGACTTCGGTGTGCCCGGCTGGAACCTCAAACGAAAGTGAGAACTTAGCGGCGTTAAGCAACTTCACCGCTAGGCGACGACCTACCTTCATCTGACCCTCGTCGAATGCGGCGTCGGTGCCAAGACGAGCTGAAGCCGCCCAGTAGCGAACCGCGTCTGCACCATGGTTATCAATTGGTTCCGCCGGAACAACTACGTTGCCCTTTGACTTCGACATCTTCTTTCGATCAGGGTCAAGAATCCAGCCGGAAATAGCCGCGTTAGACCAAGGCAGTTGGCCAAATTCCTGCTCAGAGCGCAAGACTGTTGAGAACAACCAGGTTCGGATGATGTCCTGGCCCTGTGGGCGCAAGTCATAAGGGAAGACAAGGTCGAACTTCTCAGGATCTTCGATCCAGCCACCCGCTAGCTGCGGGGTGAGCGAAGAGGTTGCCCAAGTGTCCATGATGTCCATCTCACCGATGAAACCGCCGGCGACACCACGTTGAGCCTCAATAAATCCGGCAGGAACATCCGTGGATGGGTCGATCGGTAACTGCGATTCATCTGGAACCAGCGGCTTTTCGTAGTTGGCTTCGCCGTTGGCGTCCAGTTCATACCAAACCGGAATCGGAACACCGAAGAAACGCTGACGAGAAATCAGCCAGTCTCCGGTTAGACCATTTACCCAGTTTTCATAGCGAACACGCATGAAGTCGGGGCTGAAGTTCAGCTGCTTGCCAAGCTCAATCAGACGCTCACGGATGGCTGCATCGCGGCCACCATTGCGGATGTACCACTGGCGAGTCGAAACGATCTCGAGAGGCTTGTCACCCTTCTCGAAGAACTTTACATCGTGCTGAATTGGGCGAGGGTCGCCAACCATGTCGCCAGATTCCTTTAGGAACTCGACGATGGTCTGCTTGGCCGAGAAGATGGTCTTGCCAACCAATTCGCCGAAGACTTCCTTACCCTTGTCCGAGGTAATTACGTCTGGCATCTCGTCGTTGATTCGACCATCCCAGCCAATGATTGCGCGGTTTGGAAGGTCTAGTTCACGCCACCAGATCACGTCGGTTACGTCACCGAAAGTACAAATCATGGCGATTCCAGAACCCTTGTCGATCTGGGCCAGGCGGTGTGCAACGACAGGAACTTCAACGTCAAATAGGGGAGTGCGGACGGTCTTGCCAAACAGTCCCTGGTATCTCTCGTCATCTGGGTGCGCGACCAAGGCCACACAAGCAGGAAGCAATTCAGGTCGGGTGGTTTCGATAAAGATCTTGCCGCCATCCCAAAGTGCAGGGTCCACATTGAACCCGACGCGGTGATAAGCGCCAGGCTGCTCACGGTCTTCCAGCTCAGCCTGAGCAACTGCCGTGCGGAAAGTGACATCCCAAAGAGTTGGTGCCATCGACTGGTATGCCTCGCCGCGCTTCAGGTTGCCTAGGAACGCCTTCTGTGAAACCGCGAGAGCCGCTGGAGAAATGGTCTGGTAAGTCTGCTTCCAGTCGACCGATAGGCCAAGCTTGCGCCAAAGGGCTTCAAACTGCTTCTCATCTTCGGTGGTTAGTTTTTCACAAAGTTCGATGAAGTTTCTTCGTGAGATCGCAATCTGGTCTGCTGCCTTAGTACTCTTGTTGTCGCCGCCCTCGAAAGGTGGCACGAAGTTCTCGATGTAAGGCAGTGTTGGGTCGCAGCGGACTCCGAAGAAGTTTTGAACACGGCGTTCGGTGGGTAGGCCGTTGTCATCCCAGCCCATTGGGTAGTAGACCTCTTTGCCTGTCATGCGCTTGTAGCGAGCAACGACATCCGTGTGAGTGTAGCTAAAGACGTGCCCGACGTGCAGTGAACCAGAAACCGTTGGCGGCGGTGTGTCAATAGAAAAGACCTGGGATTTGTCCACGCCGCGGTTGAAGTGATAGGTGCCGTCAGCCTCCCAGCGAAGCCCCCATTTTTCTTCTAGACCCTCGACTCCGACCTTGTCAGGTGCGGTTGCAGGTGCAAGAAAGTTGTTGGCTGAGCCTGAATGGGCATTAGTCACGTGAAAGTCTCCAAAAAACGGGTTTATAAAAGGTTAACATTGAAACGAGATTTCCTTACAAGCCAGAAAGCCTTGAATGTATCCCAAGAACAATGACTCGACAAAAGCCGCGCGCGAGGGTGTAAACCCAAGCCCATCGTTCCCGGCGGTTGAGCAGGGCATTCTCGCTTTTTGGAAGGGCGACGACACATTCCAAGCCTCGATCGACCAGCGCACCGCAGCCAATGCCGAGGAATTTGTCTTCTATGACGGGCCTCCGTTCGCCAACGGTTTGCCACACTATGGCCACCTGCTCACCGGCTACACGAAAGACATGGTTCCTCGTTTCAAGACCATGCAGGGTTACCGAGTCGAGCGTCGTTTCGGCTGGGACACTCACGGTCTACCAGCTGAGGTGGAGGCAGAGCGTCAGCTCGGCATTTCAGGCCGCCTCGAGATTGAAAAAGTTGGCATCGACAAGTTCAATGACGCTTGCCGCACATCCGTGTTGAAATACACCAAGGAGTGGGAGCAATATGTGACCCGCCAGGCGCGATGGGTTGACTTCGAGAACGATTACAAGACTCTAGACACCGACTACACAGAGAGTGTCCTTTGGGCTTTCAAGGAGCTGCACAACAAGGGTCTGGTCTATGAAGGCTTCAAGGTTCTCGCATACTGTTGGCGGTGCGAGACTCCACTTTCCAACCATGAACTTCGCATGGATGATGAGGTCTACAAGAACCGTCAAGACCAAACCCTAACTGTCACGTTCCCGGTTTCTGAGGGTCAAGAACTTGAGGGTGTTCGACTCCTAGCCTGGACCACCACCCCTTGGACACTACCCACCAACTTCGCTTTAGCCGTCGGCCCAGAGATTGAATACGTAGTTGTGGCTGCCGGCCCGAATGGTGCTGCCGATGGCGGCCCGGCCGGGACAAAGTATCTATTGGCAAAGAATGTCCTTGCAGGGTTCGCCAAGGACCTAGGTTTCGATTCTGCTGACGAACTTGATGCCGCGATTATTGCAACTTATCTTGGTAGTGAACTCGGTGGTTTGAAATATGACCGTCTATTTGACTACTACTCAGACCCAGCGAAATTTGATACCGCTAATGCCTGGACTGTGTTGGTTGATGACTATGTTGGTGACGGCGATGGCACCGGCATCGTTCACCAGGCGCCTGCCTATGGCGAAGACGACCAGAGAGTCTGTCTTGCTGCCGGAATCCCGACTTACATTTCGATCAATGACCGGGGTGAGTTCAACTCCATCATCACCGACTTCGAAGGCCAACACGTATTCGAGGCGAACAAGCCAATCTCTCAACACCTAAAAGCGGCCGGCCGAGTCCTTCGTCAAGCCAGCTATGAGCACTCCTACCCGCACTGCTACCGCTGCAAGAGCCCGCTTATCTACAAGGCTGTCTCTTCTTGGTTCGTTGAGACCACCAAGTTGCGCGACCGCATGCTCGAGCTAAACCAGGAAATCGATTGGACTCCGGACCACACCAAGGATGGCTCGTTCGGAAAGTGGCTAGAGAATGTGCGCGACTGGGCAATCAGCCGCAACCGTTTCTGGGGCGCACCGATTCCGGTCTGGAAGTCCGACGATCCGAACTACCCACGCATCGACGTCTATGGCTCGATGGATGAGTTGGAGCGTGACTTTGGTGTAAGGCCAAGTGACTTTCACCGTCCTGTTATCGATGAATTGACTCGTCCAAACCCGGATGACCCGACTGGAAAGTCGACTATGCGTCGCGTGCCAGAAGTTCTAGACTGCTGGTTCGAATCAGGTTCGATGCCATTCGCGCAGGCGCACTATCCATTTGAGAACCGTGAATGGTTCGAGACTCACAACCCAGGCGACTTCATCGTCGAGTATGTGGGTCAGACTCGTGGCTGGTTCTATACCTTGCACGTTCTTTCAACCGCGCTTTTTGACCGTCCTGCATTCAAGTCAGCGGTTTCTCACGGCATCATTCTTGGCAACGATGGCCAGAAGATGTCTAAGTCGCTTCGCAACTACCCGGATGTAAACGAAGTATTCGATCGCGATGGCGCGGACGCGATGCGTTGGTTCCTGCTTTCAAGCCCGATCCTTCGCGGCGGAAACCTTGTCGTCACCGAGCAAGGCATCCGTGAGGGCGTTCGTCAGTTCTTGTTGCCACTCTGGAACACCTGGTATTTCTTCTCGCTCTACGCAAACGCATCGGGCTACGAAGCCAAGCGTTCATTCGAAAGCTCGGATGTCCTAGATCGCTATCTGCTCTCGAAGACCCGTGATTTGATCGATGAGGTTGAAGGTCACTTCAATAAGTACGACTCATACTCGGCTGCCGCGACTCTTCGCGACTTTGCCGACGTTCTCACGAACTGGTATGTGCGTCGCTCGCGCGACCGCTTCTGGGAGGGCTCAACTGAGGCCTTTGACACGCTTTACACCGTTCTAGAGATCCTTTGCCGAGTTGCAGCACCTTTGCTTCCGATGGTTGGCGAAGAAATCTGGAAGGGTCTAACCGGTGGTCGGAGCGTGCACCTAGAAACCTGGCCAGATTCTTCGGAGCTTCCTCGAGATGCAGCTTTGGTTTCGGCGATGGACCAGGTTCGCACTGTTAGTTCGGTGGCTTCGAGCTTGCGTAAGGCAAACGGTCTTCGTGTTCGCCTCCCGCTTGCACAGTTGACCGTGGTTACTTCAAATGCGGCAGCACTCGGTGAATTTAGCGAAATTTTGGCAGAGGAGTTGAACGTAAAGTCTGTCAAGCTAGTAGAGCTTTCATTGGATTCAACGACCGAGTTCGGTGTTATCAAGCGTTTGACCGTTAACTCGCGCGCCGCTGGCCCTCGTATCGGTAAGAGCGTTCAGGCAGTCATCCAGGCCGCTAAGGCAGGGGATTGGTCGGAGCAAGAAGATGTGATCACCGTCGGTGGAATCGCACTCATCGAGGGCGAATTCACTATCGACCTAGTCGCTAACGTGGCTGATGGCACTGATGACTCGGTTGTGACCGAGCACATCGGTATTTTGCCTGGCGGAGGGTTCCTCATCCTTGATGGCAAAGTGACTGCCGAACTCGCAGCTGAAGGTTTGGCTCGTGACGTGGTTCGAGCCGTTCAGCAAGCTCGCAAGGATGCTGGTCTCGACGTCAGTGACCGTATTCGCTTGACTCTTGAGGCGGCGGATGACGTTCTGGCAGCAGTGTCAGCACATAGCGAACTTGTAAAGAATGAGACCCTGACACTTGAACTCGAAACAGTCAGCAACTCGGCCCTGAGCAACGCAGTTACGGTTGGCGACGGCCAGCAGGTTCAGGTTTCGGTGAACAAGCTTTGAGCGAGGAAACATACTGGGCAGAGCGTGCCGCCGAAGTCGAATCGGCACTCTTAGCTCGCGTCCCCGAGAACAAGATTCGCCCGCGCCTTGACCCGACTCGACGTTTGGTGGAGCTGCTTGGCGACCCGCAGAAAATCTACCGAATCATCCATGTCACAGGCACTAACGGTAAGACCAGCACGACCAGGTTTATTGAACGACTGTTGCGTGAACACGGGCTTCGAACGGGTCGATTCACGAGCCCTCACCTTGTCAAGCTGAATGAGCGACTTTCGATTGATGGCGAGCCGGTTTCTGACGAGGCTTTGGTTGCCGCTTGGGAAGATATCTCACCAATTGTTGAAATCGTGGATGCCGAGTTGGCAGCAACAGACGAAGACCCATTGACCTTCTTCGAGGTGCTTGCAGTTTTAGGTTTCGCAGTCTTTGCCGATGCGCCCGTTGACGTATTGGTCCTAGAAGTCGGAATGGGCGGAGAGTGGGATTCCACAAATGTCGCCGACGGTGATGTCGCGGTCTTCGCGCCGATTTCTCTTGATCACATGGATCGTTTGGGTAACACCATCGAAGAGATAGCCAAAACCAAATCAGGCATCATCAAGCCAGGTTCATTCGTAGTGTCAGCGGCTCAGCCAGCCGCAGCACTTTCGGTTCTAAAGGCAAAGGCCGCAGAAACCGGAGAGTTCTTTGGAGCCTATGGCGCCGATTTCGAGGTCCTCGAATCCGTTCCAGACCTGCTCGGTCAGAAGGTAACAATTCGAACTCTGGCTGGCGAGTATGCGGATCTGAATCTCCCTGTGCATGGTTTCTATCAAGCTGAAAATGCAGCCCTTGCAATCGCAGCCGTGGAGGCGTTCCTTGGCGGCGGTCAGCAGCGAATCATGGATGACGTTGTACGCGCAGCTTTTGCCGACTTCTCATCACCTGGCCGTCTGCAGGTTGTCTCGCGTGACCCGTTGACCATCCTGGATGCTGCACACAACCCAAGCGGAGCAGATTCTCTGGTGGCAGCGCTGAAAACCAACTTCGGTTCTCCGTATGTGGTTGCCGTTATTTCGATTCTGGCCGATAAAGATGCCCGCGGGCTTTTGGAGGCATTGGATTCCTCAATCGTTGAAGTAATTGTGACCCAGTCAAGCTCTGCTCGCGCAATCCCAGCTGAGCAGTTGGCCGAACTGGCACGAGAGGTTTTTGGCGCGGATCGCGTCAAGATCCAACCGAACCCACAGTGGGCAGTGGCGGAGGCAGCGCTGGCTCTTCCAGATGGTCAGAATTCGGCCATCCTAGTTACCGGTTCCATCACACTTGTCGGAGAAGTTCTGGCCCTAAAGCAAATCGAAGCGGAGCAAGATGTCTAAAGAAAAGAAGCCAAAGGTTCGCAATAAATCTACGAAACGCGCTCTCAGCTCGATTCTGATGGCATTTGAATCGCTGGTCGTGTTTTTTGCCACGCTGGTCGCATTCGGAACCAAAGCGCTCGGCCCAACCACAGAGAATGCCGCGACTGTATGGGCAGTTGGCCTAACCCTCGCTGTTGTATTCATTGCCACTCCGGCGATTCTAGGAAAGCCAGGCTCGTATGCCTTCGGCTGGGCCCTTCAGATTGCAGTTGTTTTCAGCGGCGTTTGGGTGCCTCTGATGTATGTGGTCGGAGGAATTTTCCTTTGCCTATGGATCTGGGCCATGGTCGCCGGCGGCACCATCGACAAGGCTCGCGCAGCCTATGAGCGCACACTTAGTCAATACCCGGTCGAAAACACCGAAGCAAAGGAGCAGTAAATGACTGACGCAACCCTAGTTCTGATCAAGCCGGATGGCGTGAAGCGAAATCTGATTGGTGAGATCATTTCTCGATTGGAGGCCAAAGGCTACGTTGTGGCCGACTTGAAGAAGTTCACTCCATCACGTGAATTGTTGGCTGAGCACTATGCCGAGCATGAGGGCAAGCCTTTCTACGAACCACTTGTTGAGTTCATGAGCAGCGGCGATGTGGTTGCTATCAAACTGTTAGGTAATCGAGTTATCGAGGGATTCCGATCGCTTGCTGGCGCCACCGATCCGACATTGGCCGCACCTGGAACCATACGTGGCGACCTAGGACGAGATTGGGGTCTCAAGGTTCAGCAGAACCTAGTGCACGGCTCTGACTCGGCGCAATCGGCAGCACGCGAACTTCTTCTCTGGTTCTAGCAAAACAAAAAAGGGGTCCCAATCGGGACCCCTTTTTTGTCTGGGTTTCTATTTCCAGAGAAGGTGCCACGACGACCAAAATCGCACAATGATGATTGCTGCGATTACCAGGTCAGTAGACAGAGCCCAAAGCCAGGTGCGCTCATACGCGCGGTCAAAGAATCCTGCGAATCTGATTGGAGTCTCAATGACGCCCTCACGCAACATGAAAAGCACGACCGTCCAGAACAAAGGAATCATTGCGATCCAGGCGACCATGCAATAAGGGCAAAGAACGTTTATGACGAATGTGCTTTGAGTCCACAGCCAGACAACAAAAAGGAATCCCATGGTGATTCCAACCGTGAACATTCTCCAAAACCAGAGCGCGAACTTCGCGCCAGCAAGGATTGCTGCGCCAATGGCAATGGGAAATATGAAGGCTGCCAATCCGATAATCGGGTTTGGGAAACCCAGTAGGCGTGCTTGTTCTGTCAGCATGACTGATTTGCAAGAGATGAATGGGTTTAGATCGCAACTCAATGTTGCATTGGGATTGCTCGCCACGTGAAGGCGCTCAAGAATCAAGCTGAATGCTGCCAACCAGCCAATAATGCCGGTAACGATAAGGGTCCAAGCAAACTTCTTGCCTGGAGCAGGTATTACCTCTGATGATGTCGATAGTTCGCTCACGGATTCAGTATTACACGCGTTGTAGATGACTTTTCATCCTTGTGGTGTCATACTTGGAATAGTTAAGCCAGACCACACCTGGTTCAACTCAAAGATTTAGCGAGAACTTGAGCGTAGAAGTCGCGTAAGACCCATCGGGCAGCGAGTGCCGCGAAAGAAAGTGGCTCGCATTTAGATTTGGTTGTTTGCAATCGCAGACGACACGGTTTACGCCTCAGGGCCTAGTGAGTGTGGCCTAGGTTTCAAAGGCAGCTTGGAGTGCACCAGAAATGGTGAAAAAAGAAGAAACAAACGCACCCATAGTCGATGAGTCGACGGTCGCGAAAAAGACTACCCGCAAGCCAGCAGCTAAGGCAACGACAAAAGCTAGCGAACCTACTGCCGCAAAAAAGCCATCCGTAAGACGAGCTACAAAGGCTAACGCTGCTGAACCAGTCGAAGCCGACTCGTTAGCGCCAAAAACTTCAGCCAAACCTGCAGCCAAAAAAGCCCCTGTTAAGAAGACAGCCGTTGCCGAGTCGAAGAAGCCAAGCGTCAAGCGCGGCGCATCGAAGAACGCGGTTGATGCGGTTGAGGTTACACCTGCAGCGCCGCTAGCGCCTATCTCGGCAACCTCGCTGATGTTTATGGCTCCAGATCTGCCAACTCCTGTGATTGATGCCAAGCGTGGCCGCCCAGTTGAGGATAAGAGTGATGATGGCGAGAGTCACCGTCGAACTCGAACCCGTCGCCGAGCAGGCGAAGAAGGAAATGTCGACGAAGTTTCACCGAATGCTGTGGTTAAGGTTCGCACTCCGCGTGAGCCAAAAGAACCGAGCAACGAACCGACACGCGTAAAGGGTTCAACTCGACTCGAAGCCAAGAAGCAACGTCGCCGTGATGGCCGCGATGCTGGGCGTCGTCGAACCGTAATCACAGAGTCTGAGTTCTTGGCCCGTCGTGAAGCCGTAGATCGCACCATGGTTGTCCGATCAAAAGATGGCAAAATCCAGATTGGCGTGCTCGAAGATGGCATTCTGGTTGAGCATTACGTAGCAAAGGCCTCCGAAGCCTCGCTAATCGGCAACGTTTATCTGGGCAAGATTCAGAATGTTCTTCCATCGATGGAAGCGGCCTTCGTTGACATCGGTCGTGGCCGAAACGCTGTTCTCTACTCCGGCGAAGTCGATTGGGAGCTTGCTGAAACCGGCAACCAACCGCGTCGAATTGAACTCGCGCTCAAGTCAGGCGACACCGTTCTGGTGCAGGTAACCAAGGACCCAGTGGGGCAGAAGGGTGCCCGCCTGACCAGTCAGGTATCACTACCAGGCCGTTACTTGGTTTACGTTCCGAACGGTTCGATGAATGGAATCTCGCGCAAGTTGCCAGATTCAGAGCGAGCCCGTTTGAAGAAGATTTTGAAGGAAATCCTCCCGGAGGATGCAGGCGTAATCGTCCGGACCGCGGCAGAGGGTGCAACCGAAGAGCAGCTTACGCTTGACGTCCAACGCCTTCAGCAGCAGTGGGAAGAGATCAGCAAGAAGGTTGAAAAGGGGCAGGCTCCAGTTCTTTTGCACAGTGAGCCGGACTTGCTTGTAAAAATCGTTCGTGATGTCTTCAACGAGGACTTCCAGAAGATGGTTATTTCTGGCGAGGATGCTCGTGAGGTTATTGAGGAATACCTAAAGTCGGTTGCCCCAGACCTTCTTGAGCGCGTCTCTAAGTATGACGGTGGCAAGGACATCTTCGATGAATATCGTGTCGGCGAGCAAATCGCAAAGGCTCTTGAGCGCAAGGTTTACCTACCATCAGGCGGTTCTTTGGTGATTGACCGAACCGAGGCTATGACCGTTGTGGATGTCAATACCGGCAAATTTGTTGGATCTGGCGGAAACCTTGAGGAGACCGTTACGAAGAATAACCTAGAAGCTGCTGAGGAAATCGTTCGTCAGCTGCGACTTCGCGATATCGGCGGAATCATCGTGGTCGACTTCATCGACATGGTTCTCGAATCAAATCGCGATTTGGTTTCACGACGCCTTATGGAGTGCCTGAGCCGCGACCGCACCAAGCACCAGGTTGCTGAGGTAACATCACTCGGCCTAGTTCAGATGACTCGTAAGAAGTTGGGTATCGGGCTACTCGAGGCTTTCAGTGAGCCTTGTGAGGCTTGCGCGAGCCGCGGCGTAATCGTCCATCACGAGCCAATCATGCGCTCTAAGAACAACACTCACGAGGAGTCGCGCCCGCAGCAGCAGAAGCAGGGCAAGAAGAATCGTGGGAATGGCAACAATAACTCCGGGAACTCAAACAACGTTGGTAACCAACAGCCAAAGGTTGAGACAGCTAAGGTTGTGACACCCGAGCGAGCAGTCGAACTGAATAATGTGATCGGCAAGATTGCCGCGTCCACTGTTGCTGCGCACGAGGCCGCCGGTGAAGAATCGCCTATTGTGTTAGCAAATGCAAAGATTTCTGTGGAGTCGGCTAAGCCGGCAGAGACAGAGAAACTACTTGAAGCAGTTCTAGATGCCCTACCGGAGCCCAAGGCTCCCGGTCAAGGCCGTCGCAAACCGCGTCGAGCAACAAGTGGGACTACTGTGGCACCCGTCGCTGAAGTCTCCAGTTCGGAAAATAAGGGTTAAATAGGTTTGACCACAGCGCAAAGGCAATGTAGACTAAATCCTCGTTGCCTGCTGAGTTTTTCGCACGAGCAACATCCAAGTCTTTTTGAACAAAGGGTAGATCTGTGGTTTTCGCAGTTGTCCGCGCAGGCGGCCGCCAGGAGAAGGTGTCGGTAGGCACCATCGTGACTCTCGACCGTATTAAAGCTGATGCTAACGGCAAGATTGAGCTTCCAGCTCTTCTGCTAGTTGATGGTGACAAGGTCACCACCGACGCGGCAGCACTTGCCAAGGTGAAGGTTACCGCCGAGGTTCTAAACGACCTCCGCGGCCCTAAGATCATCATTCAGAAGTACAAGAACAAGACCGGTTACAAGAAGCGTCAAGGCTTCCGTGCGGACCTAACCCGCGTCCAGGTCACCGAGATCAAGTAAGTAAAGGACTGATCCAAGATGGCATCGAAAAAGGGTGTAAGTTC
>CANGDL010000005.1 GCA_947452675.1 Microbacteriaceae bacterium
GACGACAGCTTCGGCCGCGCAGCCGTTCCGTCAGGTGCATCAACCGGTGCATTCGAAGCACACGAAAGCCGTGATGGCGACAAGGGTCGCTACCTAGGCAAGGGTGTTCAGAACGCAGTTAAGGCTGTTGTTGAGACCATCGACGAGGCTCTAGTTGGCTTCGACTCACAGGACCAGCGTCTAGTAGATGCGGCTCTTATCTCACTTGACGGCACCGCTACCAAGTCAAACCTCGGCGCAAACGCCATCCTCGGTGTTTCAATGGCCAACGCTCGCGCAGCAGCCGAGTCAACCGGTCAGCCGCTATACCGCTATCTAGGCGGCCCAAACGCACACACCCTTCCAGTTCCTCTAATGAACATCATCAACGGCGGTGCACATGCTGACACCGGTGTTGACATCCAGGAATTCATGATTGTTCCTCTGGGTGCACCAACCTTCTCAGAGGCCATCCGCTGGGGTGTTGAGGTTTACCACTCACTAAAGGGCCTACTTCACAGCAAGGGCCTGTCAACCGGTCTTGGCGACGAGGGTGGTTTCGCACCAGAACTTCCAACCAACGCAGCTGCTCTTGAGCTAATCGCCGAGGCAATCGCGAAGGCTGGCTACAAGCTAGGCACCGACATTGCACTTGCACTAGACGTTGCAGCAACCGAGTTCTATTCAGAAGAGACCAAGAAGTACACCTTCGAAGGTCAGGAGCGCACCGGCGACGAAATGATCGCTTATTACGCCGACCTAGTTGCTCGCTTCCCACTTGTTTCGATCGAGGACCCACTAGCCGAAGATGACTGGGCTTCATGGACCAAGATGACCGCTGAGCTAGGCTCAAAGGTTCAGCTTGTTGGCGACGACCTATACGTGACCAACCCAGCTCGCCTCCAGAAGGGCATCGACGAGAAGGCCGGAAACGCCATCCTTGTGAAGGTAAACCAGATCGGTACCCTAACCGAGACCCTGGATGCCGTTACCTTGGCTCAGGTTCACGGCATGAAGGCGATCATCTCTCACCGTTCAGGCGAGACCGAAGATACCTTCATCGCTGACCTAGCCGTTGCAACCAACGCTGGCCAGATCAAGACCGGCGCTCCTGCTCGTTCAGAGCGCGTTGCCAAGTACAACCAGCTGCTACGAATCGAAGAAGAGCTAAGCGACGCAGCGTTCTATGCCGGCCGTTCAGCTTTCCCTCGCTTCAACGGCTAATCAAGAAGTTCTAGAAACCGCCGTCTGATGAAACGACCAATGCCCACTCCGGGCAAGAAGTCTGCTCGTAAGGCGCCGGTTTCTGCTTCTCGCTCAGCCAAAACCACAAAGGTTTCAGTCGGCGAAGCTCGTGCAACCAGGGCCCGTGCACCGAAGCAAGCGCGTCAGGCGGCTAGTGCCGAATGGATGCGCGGTATGCGCCTAAATACCTACACGATCACCCTGTTGGCCATGATTGTGCTTGGAGTTTTGACATTGGCACCTCGAGTCCAGGAATGGTTCGTACTTCGTCAGCAGGTAGCTCAAGCTCAAGCCGATGTTGCCAAGGCGCGAAATGATGTCACCAACATGCAGTCGGAGGTTAAGCGTTGGGAGGATCCCGTTTACATTCGTTCTCAGGCACGCAACCGCCTTTATTACGTGATGCCTGGAGAAGTTTCTTATCTAGTAATGGACGCGAATGGCGTCAACACCTCTGATACCTCCGGCACAGTCGGCTCAATGCTTGCCGACCAGCGCAACTATGGTCAAATCTCAAAATCGATTAAAGAAACTCGCAACAACTGGGTCGACTCGGTCATGCAAAGCGTGATTATTGCCGGCATCGATGAACCTAAGGTGGCCAACAAATAATGGCTCTTACTCCCGTGACCGAAGCCGATATCGCCGAGGTTTCTCGTCAATTAGGTCGACCGGCTCGCGACATCCGTGCGATTGCAGCACGATGTGTCTGCGGCAAGCCAACTGTTGTTCATACAGCTCCAAGGTTGAGCGATGGCACACCTTTTCCCACCACTTACTACCTGACTCACCGGGGTGCCACCTCAGCTGTTTCAACTCTCGAAGCGAGCGGCCTGATGGCTGAGCTTCAACAGCGACTGGCAGATGAACCAGAATTGGCCGCCTCATACTTGAAGGCTCACCAGGCATACATCGCCGATCGCGATCAGACCGGCGCCGAGCTGGGCCTGGATGTTCCTGAAATCGCCGGGATTTCGGCTGGAGGAATGCCAACCCGGGTGAAGTGTTTGCACGCGCTCATCGGCCATGCGCTAGCCGCCGGACCTGGGGTAAACCCAATCGGAGACATTGCTCTTGAACTTTGCAGTTGGAGCCCAAGCCGATGTGTCTGCGAAAGTTTCTAGAATCACAAGTTTCAAACCCGAACCAAAGTCTAAATAAATCAACTAGTCAAAGGTAGTAAATTAGAACAATGCCTGCTAATAACACTGGTGCCGCGGCACCAAAAATTCTTATCGTCGGTGGCGGTTACGCCGGTTTCTACACTGCTTTTAAGCTAGAGAAGCTTTTGGGTAAGGGTGAAGCCGAGGTCACACTCGTTGACCCACTGCCATACCTGACCTACCAGCCATTCCTTCCTGAGGTGGTCGCTGGTTCAATCGAGGCTCGTCACGTTGTTACCTCACACCGTCGTCACCTTCGCACCACCAACATTGTTGCGGGCAAGGTCACCAACGTTGACCACAAGAAGAAAACTGCAACCATCGAGGTCGACGGGTTGAAGCCTTATAAGCAGCAGTATGACCAGATTGTTGTCACTGCCGGTGCTGTCTCACGCACGTTCCCTATTCCAGGAGTGGCCGACAATGCAATCGGCCTAAAGACCATCGAAGAGGCAGTTGAGATTCGCAACCGAATCATCACAAATCTAGACAAGGCAGCTAACCTTCCTGCTGGTGCCGCTCGAGATCGCCTACTCACCTTCGTAGTGGTAGGTGGCGGGTTCGCTGGTATCGAGACTTTCGCTGAGATGCGCTCATTGGTCAGCTACCTCTTGCGTTACTACCCAAACATCGCTTTCGAAGACACAAACTTCCACCTGATCGAAGCCATGGGCCGCATCATGCCTGAGGTTTCTTTAGAGACCAGCCAGTGGGTAATCGCAAACCTAGACCAGCGCGGTGCGAAGATTCACCTAAACACCCAGCTTCAGTCAGCAGTAAACGGCAAGATTGAACTTTCTACTGGTGAGAGCTTCGAGTCAGACGTTATCGTTTGGACAGCTGGAGTCATGGCTCACCCATTCGTTCGCAACACCGACCTTCCCCTAGACGAGCGTGGCCGCGTGACTGCCAAGGCAACCCTTCAGGTTGTCGAAGGGGAGAAGGTCATTGCTGATGCGTGGACCGCGGGTGACGTTTCTGCTGTGCCTGACCTAACCGGTGGCGGCGTCGGCGGCTTCTGTGTGCCAAACGCACAGCACGCTGTTCGCCAAGCTAAGTTGCTGGCTAAGAACATCGTTGCCTCGCTTCGCGGTGAAGGCATCAAGGAGTACTACCACGTCAACCTAGGAGCCGTCGCGGGTCTTGGCGTTGGTGTCGGTGTGTTCCAGTTCCGCAAGCTAGCCATCAAGGGTGTGATCGCTTGGTTCATGCACCGCGGTTACCACGGCCTAGCAATGCCTATGTGGGAGCGTAAGATTCGCGTTTTCTCAGGCTGGATCTGGAACTTACTGCTACGTCGCGACATCGTTGCCATCTCGGCAACAAAGGATCCGCGTTTAGCCTTCGAGACGTTCGCGTCTCGTCCAAAGGCTTAGTAAAAGCTAAAGGAAGGGGATGCCAGAAGGCATCCCCTTTCGTTTAGCCTCCATAGCCCAATGGCAGAGGCAGACGACTTAAAATCGTCAAAGTGTGGGTTCGAGTCCCACTGGAGGCACCAAAAGTTCGATGCACAGGCTAATCTATAAGTTGTACGACAGGGGAGCGCCATTAGGCGCTGAGAGTGTGAATTTCACAGACCCTCGAACCTGAATCCGGGTAATTCCGGCGGAGGAAGTCGAGCATCTCAGCACGGTCACCGCTTGTCTTTGCAGTGGGTTACCTTTGCAAATTCAAGCGGCGAACGAGCCCTCTTCCATTTCTATTAGGAAGAAGCCAATTATGAACACCAGCAATTCAAATCAAAAAATATTCGCCTGGCGAGGCATCGATCTCCTTACCTCGGCTGTTCTAGCCGTCGCACTCGGCGTGGCATTTTGGGGTTTTGATGTTTTTGTTTACCCAATCGTCGGGCTAGCTACGGCTGGCTTTCCACCCTTAGGTGGGTTAGCAACGGGAGTTTGGATTTTACCGGCGGTCGCTGGAATGCTTCTAGTTCGCCGCCCAGGCGCAGCAATTTTCGTTGAAGTGATTGCCGCAAACGTGGAACTAGCACTCGGGAATTCTTGGGGTGTAACTGTCCTCGTTTCTGGATTACTGCAAGCCGCCGGAGTCGAAATAGTTTTTGCATTATTCCGCTACCGTCGCTTTGGATTCGCCGTTGCCGCCATCGCGGGGGCGCTTTCCGCCGTTTTTGAAATTGTCGGCTACGAGCTCAATGCCTACTATGCCGACTACTCCCCAGTCTTCAAGATTGTGCTCGTTATCTGCGCGATTGTCTCAGGTGCTGCTGTCTCAGGAGGATTAGGTTCGCTTCTGATTCGAGGTCTTGCCAAGACTGGCGTCCTGAATGCTTTCTCGGTGGGTCGTGAGGCGCGAGCCAAATAATGGTTCAAGGTCAGCGAAAGGGTGTCCAAGTCAGAAATTTGACTTGGACGCCTTTTGCGAGCCCTAAACCGCTTCTCAAACAATTGACCTTCACGGTAGAGCCCGGCGAGAGAGTCTTGCTCATTGGTCCGAGCGGTTCGGGCAAATCAACACTTTTGAGAGCAATCGCCGGTGTGCTCCAGGAAACCGAATCGGGTGACCTCTTGGGTGAGATTGAGGCCGACTCCGCAGGGTTGCTGCTGCAAGACCCTAATGATTCATTGGCGTCTGACACTATTTATCGCGAAGTTGCATTTGGGTTGGAGAACGCCGGGGTAGGTCAACCCGAAATGAGAACTCGTGTTTCAGCCGCTGTGAACTCCGTTGCTTTGAATAAACCATTGGGGCATGCATCCAAGGATCTTTCTGGCGGCGAGATGCAGCGCATGGCGTTTGCCGGGGTGCTGGCTATGAACCCCGAACTTCTTTTGCTTGATGAGCCAACATCAATGCTCGATCCGGATTCAGCGGACTCTGTGCGTTCGGCTGTGTCGATCGACCTTGAGAGGGAAGGCTCCACGTTGATTGTGGTTGAGCATCGGTTTGAAGCGTGGTTGCCTATCGTGAATCGAATCCTGGTGCTCAACGGTGACGGTGAGTTGGTCTTCGATGGTGAACCAAATGCAATAATTCAGAACCACGCCGATTCGCTTGAATCACTGGGGCTTTGGCTGCCTGGATTGTCGGCACCAAAACCTAAGAAGATTGAGCTCGGCGAGCCAGCCTCTGGACAACTTAAGATTTTGACCGGAGCTAGCGGTGCCGGAAAAACAACCGAACTAAAGCGAAGATTGAACACCGATTCGTTAGCCAAGATCATCCCGACCGAAATTGGATATGTTCCACAGCAGGCTGAGCTGACCATCATCGGAAACACAGTGTTCGAAACGGCAAGTATGACCGCAAAGTTGGTGGCCAAGCAACTCGGCTTAAGTGAAGTCAACGCCATTGAGCACACTCGCAAACTTTTGGAGTCGCTTAACCTCTCCCACCTCGAAAACGCGAACCCATACGAGATTTCCGGAGGGGAACAACGTCGACTCGCAGTGGCCACCGCGTTAGCGCATGGGCCGACGGCTCTTTACTTGGATGAGCCAACCGTTGGTCAAGACCGTGAATCCTGGGCCGCCATTCTCGGGGTGATTCTGTCGGCTCGTGACTCGGGAGTTCAGGTGACTGTGGCCACTCATGATGCCGATCTGATTCGTTTTGCCGATGAAATCACCGTAATCAAGCCGTCTTCCTCAATCAGCGTGAAGGACGATGTCCCGCAGGTCAGTGGGCTAGCTATCTTTCTAGCGCCCATAATGCTTTTGATCGGTTCAATGGGAGTCACCTCGGTAAGTCGCGGATTAATGACGTTAGCGGTGCTATTTGCGTCGGCGGCTATCCTCGGAACCCGGGGTTTTCGGATCGCTCGACCTAAGGTGTTGATTCCAGCGCTACTCGGAGTCGCTTCCATCGGATTTTCAAACTGGTATCTAAGCGAAGGTGCCAATCCGATTACGGGTCTCGTGGCTGCCATGAGGGTAGCCACTTTTGTGTTTCCAGGCGTCCTTTTGGCTACACAGTTACGACCGATTCCGCTAGGTGATCAGCTTGGTCAGTCACTTCGCTTGCCGGCTCGCCCGGTAGTTGCGGCAGTTGCCGCCATGCAGCGAATTGAGAGTTTATTGGGTTTGTGGAGCGAGCTACGTTTTATCCATTCAATCCGGGGACTGAGTATTGGAAATACACCATGGATGCGAGTCTCGGAGTTCTCGAGGATGGTTTTTGCTCTTCTGATTCAAGCTATCAGGGGCGCGGCTGTAATGGCTGTCGCGATGAACTCTCGGGGTTTCTCTGCTGGAAGGCGCGGTTCTAAACGAACCTGGGCTGAGCCACCAAAGCGCGGCCGATTGGACTGGTTGGTGCTGGGGCTAAGCGCAATCGCCGCGGCAGCGCCATTCCTTATCCGTTAGTTTCGCGCCTTGAGGGTCACATTCGGAAGTTCTGGTGCCGGCGTCCAACCACCAATGTGGTCGACAAATTCAGGGATGCCGGAATCGCGGTTATTCCATTTTTGCCGTATTTGAACGATTTCATCGTGACTTCGTTCAATGAAGTTCCACCACATCACTATTGGTTCGCTGAACGGCTCACCGCCAAGGAGCATCAAGATTGCTTCCGTGTGACCATTATTTCGGATTGAAACCCGCGGCGTGCCAAGTTCTAGATATTCCATTCCGTGCAGCGGTAGAGGCTGCCCATCAATCGATACCGCGCCAGCTGCAACGAGGAGACCGTGCTCGAAACCGAGGTCGAGTTCTATTGTTGCACTAGCTCCTGCTGGCACTCGAAGTTCTGCCCCTAGCAACGGGCTGTATAACTTTGTTTCGGCCCGGCTGGTCTCATGTCCCTTCATCGCACCTGCAAAAACGGTTCCTTGAATCAAGCCAATCGCTATTCGAGGGAGATCATCATATTGATCAAACTCGGGAGCCATTTTTCTTACCGAATCGGGAAGAGCAATCCAGAGCTGAAGTGAGTGCAGCACCTGACCATCGGCGATTGATAGCTCGCTGTGAGCAATTCCTCGGCCGGCTGTCATCAAATTAAGTTGCCCCGGAGTGATGTTTTTAACTGAGCCGATACTGTCGCGATGCTCAACCTGACCTTCAATCATCCAGGTGGCAGTTTGTAAGCCCGTGTGGGGGTGTGCGGCTACGACCATACCCTCGGTTTGAGTGGTTGGCCCGAAGTGATCTACAAACGCCCATGCACCGATCATGCGCTTTCGCGCGTTGGGGAGAGTTCGACGAACTTCGATTCCCGTTCTGGTCGAAAGTTTTACGTATCTAGGCTCGAGAAGCATGTTTGAAGATTAGTGTCTGTGGTGAAAGGGCTGAAGTGCGTCGTCTGGAATCTGGCCAAATCGACCGTATTGGTAGTCTTCCATCGCCTGGATGATTCCGGCCTTATCGTTCATTACGAATGGCCCGTAGGCGACCACAGGTTCCTTTATAGGTTGCCCACCAATCAAGAATATTTCAAGTGCGTTATGGCGCGAATCCTGCTGGGTGTCGGCGGAAAGGACTACTCGGTCGCCGTGGCCGAAGACGGTAAGTGAACCGGTTGAAATTTTTGCCAACGGGCTGCCATCAACCGATTCTCCAACTGTTCCCTGGCCGGCAAGCGTGTAGGCGAGCGCATTGAATTCAGGGTTCCATGGAATCGATACCGATGCCCCGGGTGCAAGTGTGATGTGGGCAATGGTCATTGGTGTCTGAGACTTGCCGGGCCCGATGTTGCCGCCGATATCTCCGGCAAGAACACGGATGAGGGCGCCGCCATCCTGGCTCGAAACCAAAGCTACGTCTCCACCTTCAAGACTTTGGTAAGCCGGGTTGATCATCTTTTTTGTGGATGGAAGGTTTATCCAAAGCTGAATGCCGTGAAAGATTCCACCTGACATCACAAGTGCATCCGGGGGAGTTTCGATGTGCAGCACGCCAGAACCGGCAGTCATGTATTGAGTTGCGCCATCCTGGATGGTGCCGCCACCGCCGTGGCTGTCTTGGTGCTGAAAAGTGCCATCGATCATGTAGGTGAAGGTTTCGAAACCACGGTGGGGGTGCCAAGAGGTGCCTCTGGGTTCGTAAGGCGCATACTCGACTTCACCCATCTGGTCCATGTGAATGAATGGGTCTAGGTCTTGGTATGAAACCCCAGCAAAAGCGCGGGTTACCGGAAAGCCATCGCCCTCGTGCGCTTGCGGACCACGTGTCACCGATTTGACTGGACGAGAAATCCCGGTGGCTGGCTCGAGACGAGGCAGGGTCAAGGTGTCCGCTGTAACTGCTGGCATGTGCCACGCTCCTTATTCTGAGAACTTACCTAGAGTACACCTCTGTCAAGCCCCACTAGACAAATCTTATTCCCGTAGCATAAAGCCATGGACATTTCACTGATCGTCATCATCGCAATTATTGCAATAATCGGCATCTTCCTATGGTCAACCTACAACGGCCTAGTCACTCTCAAGGTTCGAGTTGATGAGGCATGGAGTGACATCACCGTGCAGCTGAAGCGTCGCGCGGATTTAATTCCAAACCTGATCGAGACCGTAAAAGGCTATGCCTCACACGAAAGTTCAGTTTTCGAGAATGTCACCAAGGCTCGTGCAGCAACAATTTCGCCCGATGTCATGAACCACCCAGGCAAGGCGGCAGCCGCCGAGGGCGAGTTCCACTCAGCTATGAAGAGCCTTTTTGCCGTTGCAGAGGCTTACCCGCAACTTCAGGCAAATCAGAACTTCCTAAGCCTTCAGGCGGAGTTGACCGACACCGAAGACAAAATCATGGCCGCACGACGCTTCTACAATGGTGGCGTTCGTGAACTAAATACGAAAATCAAGCAGTTCCCACAGGTGCTTTTT
The DNA here is from genome assembly GCA_947452675.1 of Microbacteriaceae bacterium. Lineage (GTDB taxonomy): Bacteria > Actinomycetota > Actinomycetes > Actinomycetales > Microbacteriaceae > Rhodoluna. The sequence goes on from CANGDL010000005.1 coordinate 9,169, forward strand.
GTGCGCAGCCTTGGTTTCAAAGAGCGCGAGTTCTTTGAAGTGGCAGACGTGGCTGCCATCAGCGAACCACCTCAGGTGAAGTTTTAATTTTTAGCCAAACACGCTCTGCAAGGGTCTAAATGTATTCGGCAATCGCAGCTAATAAGCGCAATACCGTCATCATCATCGGGTGTTTCATTGCCCTACTCACTGGCATTTCTCTCTGGTGGGGTTACACCAGCGGCAACGGCTCGAGTGCGCTCATGATCGTCGGCTTCGTGCTCCTTTACACAATCTTTCAGTACTACGCTGCTGGCGCTCTAGCGGTTGCAATGAGCGGTGCCCAAGAGATTCAAAAGAGCGACAATCCAAGGCTTTGGCGCATAGTCGAGAATCTTTCAATCACCGAAGGCATGCCTATGCCTAAGGTGTACGTGATCCCGGATGAAGCACCAAACGCGTTCGCAACGGGGCGCGATCCAAAGCACGCGATTGTCGCTGCAACAACAGGTTTGCTTGCAATCATGGATGACAAAGAACTCGAAGGTGTTATGGCGCACGAGCTCGGTCACGTGAAAAACTATGACATTCGCGTCTCGACCATCGTTTTCGGCCTGGTGAGCGCCATCGGTGTTCTAGCCGATATGGCAATTCGCGCCTCGTTTTTTGCTGGCAACGGTCGTCGTGATAACCGCGACGACGGAGGTCTTGGTCTTGCGCTGCTAGCTGTCGGAATTGTTGCCAGCATTGTCGCGTTTCTGGTTGGCCCACTGGTCAGTGCCGCTGTTTCACGTCAGCGCGAATACCTTGCTGACGCCACCGGGGCGCACACCACGCGCTACCCTGAAGGGCTTGCCAGTGCCTTGGAGAAACTGGGCCAGTATGGTCGCCCGCTGCGCAGAGCGTCCTCATCAATGGCGCACATGTACATCACCGACCCTATGAAGCCAGGTTTAACTGAGCGCCTCTTCTCAACGCATCCGCCGATTCCAGCTCGAATCAAGCGTCTGCGCGAGATTGGTTCGCGCTTTTAAGCGCCGAAGCCAAATTTCCCTTGTCGGCAATCTGAATACCACTTAGCCCCTGCCAAGCTGACACTACAACGAGGTGATTTGCTAGCCCACTTGCAACTGAATCAATTCGGCTGGGGGTGAGGTTTATTTCATGCCAAGCCGACTGAACTAGAAGCACGCCGGCCTTTCGGTCGCTCTTCAGGTCGATGCGCCCAACCAGTTCTCCGTTGTGTAGCAGCGGGAGAGTGTAATAGCCATAAATTCGCTTGGGTTCAGGCACATAAATTTCAATCTTGTAATCGAAATCAAACAACCTAATTGCCCTGTCACGATTGCGCGTGAGTGGGTCAAATGGACTCAAGAGCGTTATGTGATTGGCTTTTGCAAATTCGCCGTTCGCAAGATTTGACTGCCAGTCTTTATGCAGAAAGCCGGTGTCTTTGAAGCCTTCGACACTCACGGGTGTCAAGACGTTGAGGTCAACCAATTCCTGAACGCGCGGTGCAACACGATCGACTTTAAGGCGAACAAAATCGGCGAGATCTTTGATTGTAGCTACTCCGTCAGTTTTAGCCGCTCGCCCAATCAGCGTCCTGAGCATCTCGTTATAGTCGGGGTTTGGATCCACCATCCGCGAATAGGTTTCGGCATTCAAGACCTGATCGGCCAGGGCATAGCGGCGACTGAACTTATCCCTTCCAGCCGACACCACTTCGCCCACTAGGAACATGCGTTCAAGACACGTTTTTACGTCGCTCCAACCCCACCAGGTGCCTTTTCGTTTGTTTTGATCGTGTTCTATCTCGGCAATTGTCAGCGGCCCTCGGGTTCGAAGTTCCTTTCGAATCCAATCCAGGAGATTGCCGTGCTCGGTTTGAACGGTGGCCCAGGTTCTCGATGAGTGGCGCCTGTCATCGGTGCCAAAACGATAGCCGTCCATTCTGAATCGGTGCAGTGGCAAATCATCGGTCTTTATCCAAGCAGCTTCGTGGGCCCAATATTCGATGAGTTCTGCCTGTCGACCAGTTTCGGTCATCGGCCGTGTCGCAGCGTCCAGGATGCTCTTATCGAAAGCACCAATGCGTGAGAAAACCGGCATGTAGTGGGCGCGTTCGAAGACGTTTACGGAATCTAACTGTAAAAGGTTCAAGCGCTCTACCGTTGAAATCGGTCCTGCGGCTCTGGTCGCACGGCCGGGTTTCGTCGTCAGGCCCTGGGCTGCTAAAACCACAGCACGGGCTTCCTTCAAACTGACTTGTTCAGTCATCTGCACCACTTCTCAAACTAGACTCGATACCAGCATAGAAATGAATGAGGTCCTGAAATGCCAAAAACCGCTCCGGTTGTTGCGCCGACTCTTGAAGAGTTCGAGATTGCACACGAGAACGTTGCTCAGGTTGCCATTCAGACACCTGTTTTGCACAGCCACTTTTTATCGCAACTTGTTGGCTCGGATGTGTACCTGAAGTGCGAAAATCTCCAGCGAACCGGCGCTTACAAGCTTCGTGGCGCGTTCAATCGAATGTCAAAACTGACAGCAGCAGAACGCAAAATGGGTGTTGTGGCCGCAAGTGCCGGCAACCATGCTCAGGGAGTTGCGCTTGCCGCTAAGAAACTTGGCATCAAAGCCACTATCTTTATGCCGGTTGGCGCGTCTCTGCCAAAATTCCAGGCAACTCAGAATTACGGTGCCGAAGTTGTGCTCGAAGGGGCCGTCTTCGCGGAGACTTTGAAGGCAGCCCAGGCCTACTCGGCGGCAAAGGGAGCAATCTTCATTCCGCCCTATGACAACATCGATGTGGTTGCCGGGCAAGGAACAGTCGGCCTAGAAATCCTTGATCAGGTACCTGACGTGCAGACCATCCTTGTTGCCATCGGTGGTGGTGGTTTGGCCGCTGGCGTCGCCGTCGCTGCAAAATTGAAGGCTGCTGCGCAAGGGCGCAAAATCAAGGTCATCGGCGTTCAATCGCAGAATGCAGCTTCATATGTGCCATCGCTCAAAGCCGGCAAAGAGGTCGAAATCAAGACTCAGAGAACCATTGCCGATGGTATTGCCGTGGCTAAGCCTGGCCACATTCCATTTGAACTTATTTCGAAACACATCGACAAAGTGGTGACGGTGTCTGATGATGAGATTGCAAAGGCGATAGTTGTTTTGCTTGAACGCGCCAAGCAGGTAGTTGAACCTGCCGGAGCCGCCGCGGTGGCCGCTTTGATGTCTGGAGCCGTGAAACCCAAAGGCAAAACAGTGGCCGTACTCTCGGGCGGCAACATCGACCCACTCCTAATGCAAAAGATTATCGGGTTCGGATTAACCGCATCAGAGAGATACACGACTATCTCAGTCATGCTTCCTGACCGCCCAGGCCAACTCGTGAAGACTGCTGAGGCAATTGCCGCGGCTCAGGGAAACGTGGTTGAGGTTCTACATACTCGCCATGGAGAGGGTCTCGAAATCGGCGAAGTAGAACTTCGCGTTTCAGTGGAAACTATGGGTCATGAACACCGTGAGCGCGTCATTCAGGCCCTCAAGGATGCTGGGCTCCAACCGAGAATCACCCAGGGCTAGATGCTTTGAACTTAAACTAAAAATCCCAGACCTAGGTCTGGGATTTTTGCTCAGCTACTTAGCCTAGGAAGTTCTTTACTTCAAGAATTTCAATCTCTCGTTCCTTGCCATTTGGTGCGAAGAAGCTGACCCTATCGCCGACCTTGGCGCCCATAATTGCGGTTCCGATTGGACTGTCGGGGCTATAAACGTCTATGTCGCTTCCTTCGGCGATTTCGGCACTGCCAAGCAGAAACTCGAGTTCACTTCCGTTCATATTTAGGCGAACCACTGTTCCTTGCTCGACAATGCCGTGCGATTCCTTGGCCTCGCCAACCACCGCGCTTGCCAGGATGTTCTCCAGTCTCGCGGCACGAGCCTCGATTTTCCCCTGCTCTTCCTTAGCCGCGTGATAGCCACCGTTTTCCTTGAGGTCGCCTTCTTCGCGAGCTTCTTGGATTTTTTTGGCAATGTCTTGACGAGCCACGGTCAATAAATATTCGAGTTCGCTGGCAAGTCGATCGTATGCCTCTTGCGTGAGCCAGGTTGCTTCAGGGGTTTCAGCCATAATCACTCCAGTTTATTTCAACCAGCAGCGGTCAACCGAAGCGGATACCCCAATGTTGGTCGTGTTTATTGATTCATTTAGCGTTGCCGCTTTGCCAACATTTCCCGGAATTGCGATTTCTTTGTAGCCAACCACGAAGAAAGTGGCGTTCAGAATTTTAATCGCGCAAACGCCGTTTTTTTCTGCCGTGTTTGCGATGTTCAAGGTGATCTTGGTCTGCTGCGGGCTGACAACGTCGAAATTTTGGATTGTTCCGCTTAGGTTCGCCGGAGAACCAAAGTTGATGAATATGGACCAAACGAAAAACGAAGCTGCCAGAAAACCTGCAATGGATGTCCAGAAAATGCGCTGGTTTCGCGCCTTGGCTTTACTTTTGCCATAGCGATTTGAAAGTCGTTCGTTGGTCATCTGTTTAAGGCTATCGAAGTTAAAGCGCGATACTTATTACATGCACATTTTGCTCTCAGCTCTTATTGCGGCGACTCCATCGCCATCTGCTACCGCCGACCCGTCGGAGACTTTCTACAGCCCAGGGACCATTGGGTTCATCATGACTTTCTTTGTAACTGCAGGTGCTGTGGCTCTCATCTTCGACATGGTTCGCCGCATTCGTCGGGTTCGCTATCGAGCGGAGATTTCTGAAAAGTTGGCTTCCGAAGCATTAGCCGCAAAGGAAGTCAAGGTCTCGCCCAAGCCTGCCGCCAAGCCTGCCGCCAAATCGGCGGCTAAGGCAAAGCCAGAACGACCAGATCCGCCCGCAAAGCCGAAACGCTAAATCATCACGCGCTCAGGCGCCAAATGATCCTGCCGCCGGGTGCAGCGCGATCAGCAGGGCAGCTGTCCAGTGGCATAGAAAAGCAACCACGGTCAGTGAATGGAAGATTTCGTGGAATCCGAATTTACCCGGGAACGGGTTCGGTTTTTTGAAACCATAGACCACAGCACCCACCGTGTAGCACAGCCCACCAACCAATATCAGAATCATCATTGGTGCATTTGCATTGAAGAAGTCAACGATGTAAGCCATGGCGCCCCAGCCCATCAGTACATAAATGGGTACATAAAGCCATCTCGGAGCGTTGATCCAGAAAACGCGGAATCCGACGCCGAGAACTGCCGTTCCCCAAATGACGCTCATTAGAACGACGGCCTCATTTTTGGGCAGTGCTAACCAAGAAATAGGCGTGTAGCTGCCAGCAATTAGAAGAAAAATGTTGGCATGGTCGATTCGTTTGAGTGCCTTCTTGACCTCGGGAGTCCAGTTAAACCGGTGGTAAAGCGCAGAGTTTCCAAACAGTAAGAATGAACTTAGAAAAAAGACCATGCTGGCCAGTTTGGCAGGCACTCCGTCGGCCAAAACGATGAGCACGATTCCACCCGCGATGACGAATGGTAAAACGCCAGCATGAATCCAACCGCGCCAGGTTGGCTTCACTTCTGACTCTCGAAAGCCTTCAGAGATTGGCATGCTCATATGAAAACTCTACGCCTGCGAAGTCCCTCTTATTCGGGTAGTAGCCTTAAGCAGTGCGCAACCTGATTTATCGCCTATATGAACGCTCCCTTGAGCGTCAACTTGCGCCGAACGACTTGCCCCGTCACGTGGCAGTCATCTTGGATGGAAATCGCCGCTGGGCGGAGCGCCAAGGAGGCGCCAAAGCAAGTCACGGGCATGCCGTCGGCGCTAAAAAAACCTTGGAATTCCTGGGATGGTGCGACGACCTGGGCATCAAGGTCGTCACGCTCTATTTACTTTCGACCGAGAACTTAAAAGGCCGGGGTGGCGAGGAGCTAAATGAGCTCCAAGACATTATTGCCCAGCTTGCAGATGACCTTGCCGTCCATGGCAACTGGAAGCTTCAGCTGGTGGGCGACCGGGGCACATTGCCAAAGGGTCTGGCAGATTCGATTTCAAGCGCTGAGGAGAGAACCGCCAACATCGGCGGAATGCATGTGAATCTAGCTGTCGGTTACGGTGGTCGCAAAGAAATCGCCGATGCTATGAGGTCAATTTTGAAAGAGCATTCAACCCAAGGCACAACCATCGACGAGCTTGCTGATTTGCTAGATCCAGACTTAATTACGCAACACCTTTACACGAGTGGGCAGCCAGACCCTGATCTGATAATTCGCACTTCGGGTGAGCAGAGGCTTTCCGGTTTTCTTCTCTGGCAGAGCGCCCAGTCGGAGTTCTATTTCGAAGAAGCCTTGTGGCCCGATTTCCGTCGAGTCGACTTTTTGCGAGCCATCCGTGCTTTCGAGAATCGCCATCGGCGATTCGGCGCATAAATTGCCGCATCGCCGTAAACTCAAGCAGATTAACGATAAGTAACGAACACGAATTCGGGCGTGTCTAAATAACATCGATGTAGTTCACGGGCGTAATCTCACCTCAAAGGCAACTAAGGGAGTGTTCGTGGCTAAAGAAACAGTAACCAAGCAATCTTCAAGTAAGACGTCTGGCTCAAAGGGCACAAACGTCAAAACGGCAACCAAAACCTATGTGCTAGATACCTCAGTTTTGCTTTCAGATCCGCGGGCCCTGTTCAAGTTCAAAGAACAAGAAGTCGTCATTCCAATCGTCGTGATAAACGAACTAGAGAAGAAGCGCCACGATCCGGAAATTGGCTACTACGCCCGACAGGCGCTTCGCCACTTGGATGACCTAAGAGTTCAGCACGAGCGCCTTGACTTCCCAATGGAGGTTGGTGACGGTGGTCTACTTCGGGTCGAGTTGAACCACATCGATCAATCAGTTCTTCCGGCTGGTTTCCAGCTGGGCGACAACGACAGTCGAATCTTGGCGGTCGCATTTAACCTTGCTAGCGAGGGTTGCGATGTGACAGTGGTTTCGAAGGACTTGCCTATGCGTGTGAAGGCATCTGCCCTTGGAATGGCTGCAGACGAATATCGCAATGACAACGCCAAAGACTCTGGTTGGACAGGCATCTCTGAACTTGCGCTCTCCGGCGATGAGATGAACGACCTCTATGACACCGAACTAATTAAGCACAAAGATGTTGCAGAATTGCCAGTCAACACCGGTCTAGTGATTTCCTCCGAGCGCGGCAGTGCGCTGGGTCGCGTTGAGAAGGGTGGAAAGATTCGCTTGGTGCGCGGCGACCGCGACGTATTTGGTGTCCACGGTCGCTCAGCCGAGCAACGCTTGGCGATCGATCTTCTCCTTGATTCAGATGTTGGCATCGTTTCTCTTGGCGGTCGTGCAGGCACCGGAAAATCTGCGATGGCCTTACTGGCTGGTCTCGAGACTGTTCTCGAGCGCCGCCAGCACAAGAAGATTATCGTTTTCCGTCCGATTCTTGCGGTTGGCGGGCAAGAATTGGGTTACCTGCCTGGGTCTGAAAACGAGAAGATGAACCCTTGGGGTCAGGCGATCTTCGACACACTAGGCGCTTTGGTTTCGAAAGAAGTAATCGAGCACATCGTTGATCGAGGTCTGCTCGAGATTCTGCCTTTGACCCACATCCGTGGTCGTTCTCTGCACGATGCTTTCGTCATCGTCGATGAGGCGCAATCGCTTGAGCGCAATACATTGTTGACCGTGCTGTCGCGAATCGGTCAAAACGCAAAGGTTGTGTTGACTCACGATGTGGCTCAGAGAGATAACCTCCGGGTGGGTCGTCATGATGGCATCGCGGCAGTAATCGAGGCCTTGAAGGGCCACTCCCTTTTTGCTCATGTCACTCTGACTCGTTCAGAGCGTTCTGCGATTGCGGCGTTAGTCACTGACCTTCTTGACAATTAACCTGGCCCTCGGGGCAGAAGCTGGGTATAGGCTCAAAGTATGAATTTTGAGCAATCCGATCCGGCGATAAAGAAGCTAATAGCTGACTATTTCGATGTCCTGCACTTTCAAGACATGGACCTTTTCGACAAGGTCTTTCACAAAGACTGCGTTCTTTATTCGGCGCAGGGCGGGACACTAAACATCAGGCCATACGCGCTCTACCGTGACGCTGTTGCAAACCGTCAGTCTCCGTTTGAGGCCGGAAACACTCGTCGTGACCAGGTTTTGATGTTCGATCAGATTTCACCGACCTTAGCTCTCGTTAAGCCTCAGCTTGAGATGTTCGGGGGAGTAATGCAGGATTACCTGAATATTGTTTACCTTGATGGCCAGTGGTGGGTAATGGCAAAGATGTGGGAAAAAGTAGGCGACGCAATCTAAAGGAGCGCCCCGAAGTGCTTGTGGAGAACCTCGACGAGAGTCGGGGTTTTTCTTTAGCCTGACCAGATGAACTTCGATTTCGCTTTGCTTGGGCCAGCCTACGTCTTGGCGGTGTCCTGGCCGCTTGCGAGAATCGATTTTCGCGAGCGGCGTTTGCCCAATCGCTTAACCTTGCCGGTCTTCCCCATTGCGACCCTTGGGCAACTGGTCGCGTTCCTATTTGGTGCTGAATTCTCGCGACTTCTGTTCTCTTTGCTGGCATGTGTTGGAGCATTCGCGATTTGCTTGGTGCTGAATCGTTTTGCAGGGCTGGGCATGGGTGATGTGAAGCTAATCGCGGGCATGACGCTATCGTTGGCCTGGTTCAACCCGCTCGCCCCAACCTTAGCGGTGCTAATTGGGCTGACCCTTGCCGGAGTGGTCTCGCTGGTTCGCGTGGTCACCCGAAAAGCAAGTATGGGCTCGAGCATTGCGCTCGGCCCATACTTGTTAGTTGGTTTTGTGCTGAGTTTTATAGCCCAGGGCTTGTCATAGATAGGACGTCGAGAGCCTTATCGAGCTGTTCCATCGTTAGCTTCTCCCCGTCAACATAGCCGAGTTCGATAGTTGCCTCGCGCACCGTGATGCTCTTCGCCACCGAGTGCTTAGCAATCTTGGCCGCTGCCTCGTAACCAATGTATTTGTTTAGCGGGGTCACAATTGATGGGCTTGACTCCGCGAGGGCGCGTGCCCGATCAAGGTTCGCTTCTAGACCTCGGATGGTCTTGTCGGCAAGCAGTCGCATCGAGTTTGAAAGCAGACGAATTGATTCAAGAAGCGAGTTGCCCATTACCGGAATCGCAACATTCAACTCAAAGTTGCCCGTGGCGCCAGCCCAGGCTACCGTAGCGTCGTTGCCGATAACTCGCGCGCAAACCATCATTACCGCTTCAGGAACCACAGGGTTCACCTTGCCTGGCATGATCGATGAGCCCGGCTGCAGATCAGGGATGTGTAGCTCGCCGAGGCCGGCGTTAGGGCCCGAGCCCATCCACCGAAGGTCGTTGTTGATTTTGGTTAGTGAAACGGCAAGAACGCGAAGCGCGCCTGATGCTTCGACCAACGCATCGCGGGCACCCTGTGCTTCGAAGTGGTCGCGAGCCTCGGTAATCGGCAGGCCAGTCTCGGCTGCGAGGAGTCGAATGACCTCCTGTGGGAAACCCTTCGGAGTGTTGATGCCCGTGCCAACAGCGGTGCCACCCAGTGGAACCTCCGCGGTGCGACCAATGGTCGACTGAACTCGCTCGATTGCATAACGAATTTGGGCGGCGTAACCGCCGAACTCCTGGCCAAGTGTGACCGGGGTCGCATCCATCAAGTGAGTGCGGCCGGCCTTTACCGCGGCCTTCCAAAGCTCTCGCTTCTCTTCTAGCGACACTGCTAGGTAGTCCAGCGCTGGAAGTAGGTCGTTGATGAGAGCCGCGGTCACTGCAACGTGCACAGAGGTTGGGAAAACGTCATTTGACGACTGTGAAGCATTCACGTGATCATTGGGGTGCACATCTGAACCTAGAAGCGCGGTGGCTAGGGTCGCCAACACCTCATTCATGTTCATGTTTGACGAGGTTCCTGAACCTGTCTGGAAGATGTCAACCGGGAACTCTCCGTCGTGCTTGCCAGCGATGACAGCATCTGCGGCGTCAGCGATTGACTTTGCAACCTCGGGTTTCAGCACGCCGAGTTTTGCATTAGCGTTTGCCGCGGCCTTCTTGATTTGGGCGAGGGCAGCAATGTGGGCTCGCTCAAGCGTGGTTCCAGAGATTGGAAAGTTCTCGACTGCGCGCTGCGTCTGCGCGCGGTAAAGGGCGTTTAGGGGAACTTTAACTTCACCCATGGTGTCGTGTTCAATGCGGTATTCCACAGTCAATGACCTTTCGATTAGTTTGTTTGAAAATATTCGTCGCTGAACTAGTCCAGGCCGATTGTGACAATTGGGTGAATCTCGCCAAGCGTCAACTTATAGTTGGCACCCACGACTGCAAGTTTTCCAGCTTTAACAGCATCAGAGATTAGCTTGCTGCTGGTCAGCATCTCATTGATCGTGTCCTGAACGTGAAGTTCAGTCACCTCATCAATTTCGTGCTTGCCCTGTGCGTTTGCCTCTAGAACGGTCGGTCTGATTTGGTCCACGAGTTTGTGAATAAATGCACCACTTGCGTTCATCTTGCCTTCGACGTCGTCGATTGTCGCGCGAATCGCGCCGCACTCATCGTGGCCTAGAACCAGGATGATTGGAACACCGAGCACTTCAACCGCATATTCGAGTGAGCCAAGGATGGTTTCGCCAATTACCTGACCGGCATTGCGAACCACGAAAAAGTCGCCGAGACCAACGTCAAAGATGATTTCTGCGGAGAGGCGAGAGTCGGCACAACCGAATAGAGCGGCAAAGGGGGTTTGCTTCTGCGCAAGTGCTTCACGACGGTCGATGTCCTGGCGAGGGTGGGCCAGTTCACCGGTTACGAAACGGTGGTTGCCGTCGAGCATTGCTTGCCATGCTTCGTGAGGGTTTTTTGGGGTCACTAGTTACTCCGTTCCGTTAATTGGGTTTGAACAGCGGATGCGAGGTCGACAAAATCTTGTCGCTTGGCGACGCCATAAATAATCGCGGTGTCATGGAAGTTGTAGTTCAAGACCATTGCAAAGTCTTTGGTCTTTGGTGGGTCGTTTGGTTCGACGGCCTCATAAATATCCCAGGTGAAGGAACCAACGGCTTGAGTGCCGGTTTTTGCATCATTCTTGAGCTGGAAAGCAAGCCAGGTTGGGTTCACGTTGAACGCTTGGGTTAAGCCGATGTACTGATTCTTGGGCCCGACAAAACCTACATACCAGTTCTGAACACCATCGGTCGGCTGTGGTGACCATCGAGCTGAATTTGCCCACCATCCCTTAGGTAGGTCTGGCGCGGCAACCATTTTGCCGCTTGACGCCAAAGCCTGCGAAGCTATGGATTTGTAGTCGACAGGTTTGATCCGATTGCTGTCGTCGCGAGGAACTATCAAAACGATTGCAAGCATTACGCCTAGCGAAGCAATCAGCGCCAAGACAAGGTTATTTACCGTTTGACGGGCTCGACGTTTTGCGGCTGCGTCTTCGCTCATGCCTTATTTCTCTTCGCTTCTATTGCGTCATCGAGGCGCTTTCGGGCACCGCTCAACCACGATTCGCACTGCGAAGCGAGTGCCTCTCCACGTTCCCAAAGCGCGAGAGAAGCTTCGAGGGAAACGGAGCCCTGTTCGAGTTCGGCAACCACTTTAATAAGTTCATCGCGAGCCTGTTCGTAGCTCATTTTGGCTACGTCGGCGTTTAGGTCTTTATCTGCGCTCATGCTGCTCTCCAGTCTATTTCGAAGTGTTGGTTATTTCGTCGCTGGTTACCGCTAGTTCGCCCTTGGCTAACCGCAATTTCAGTTTGGTGCCAGGCTTCACTTTGCTCGCATCTGAAACCACATGCCCGGTTGAATCTCGAACCACTGAATATCCTCTATCCAGCGTGGATTGGGGTGAAAGCGATCGAACCTGTTGACGCAAGTGAACCAGACCCATTTCTTCGCGTTCAAGGGTCTGGCCAAGGCGATCGCGGATGCTGCCAACCCACCGCTTGAGCTCAAGATCCTGGATTTCGATGAAAGAATGTGGGTTCGCAAGGATAGGCCGGCTCCGAAGTTGCGCGATCAAAGCGCTTTGGCTTGAAACGTAGTCGGCAACCCTTAGCCGAATTCTTTGCAGAGCTTGGCTTAGCTTGTGGCGCTCATCCTCGACGTCTGGAACCACGCGCTTAGCCGCGTCGGTTGGGGTTGATCCACGTAAATCTGCAACATCGTCAAGCACAGGTCGGTCATTTTCGTGACCGATGGCCGAAACAATGGGGGTAACGGCATTTGCGGCGGCCCGCACCAAACCTTCGTCGCTGAACACCATCAAGTCAAGAAATGAACCGCCGCCTCGAGCAATAATGATGACGTCAATTTCTGGGTCCGCATCGAGGGTTTGGATGGCTGCGATTACCTCAGGAGCCGCCTTATCGCCTTGCACCAAGGTGTGAATGGTTCTGAATTGAACATCCGGCCAGCGGAGCCTAGCGTTCTGAAGCACGTCCTTTTCTGCATCTGAGTCTTTGCCCGTAATCAAACCGATTTTGTTCGGTAAGAATGGAAGTGGCTTCTTTAGCTCGATAGCGGTTAGACCCTCGAGGGTTAGCTGGGTTCGCAACCGCTCAATTCGCTCGAGCAACTCGCCAAGGCCAACTTTGCGCATCTCCATGACCTGCATTGTGAGTTTGCCACCCTTTGGCCAAAAGGCGGGCTTGATGAGAGCCAAGACGCGGTCTCCCTGCTTCAAATCGGCAGGAATTTTAGCGACGCTCCAGGAATGAATCGAGACGCTGTTTTCCTGTTGAAGATCGCGAAGTTCGCCGAACATATTCGAAGGCCCAATTTTGATGGAAGCAAGCTCACCCTCAATCCAGAGGTAGCCGAGTCGGTCTATCCAGTCTTTGAGTGTTGCCGAAAGTCGAGATACCGGCCAAGGGGATTGCTCCGAGGAAACCTTGGATGCATCGCTGACAGCAAAGTCGCTCATTTCGCCTCCAAAATTTGGTCACCACAATCCATCAAATGCGCCGTTTATCATTGAGGGGTGACTGTAATCAAGGATACCGCCGACCTCGGACAAGAATCGTCAACCTCGAGCTCCTCTAAGAAGGTATTACTGGCTGCACCCCGGGGATATTGCGCCGGTGTAGACCGAGCCGTCATCGCGGTTGAAAAGGCTCTAGATCACTACGGTGCTCCAGTGTATGTGCGCAAGCAGATAGTGCATAACAAGCACGTTGTTGCATCCCTCGAAAAGCGCGGGGCAATTTTTGTTGAAGAGGTCGATGAAGTTCCAACCGGTTCAGTGCTGGTTTTTTCCGCTCACGGAGTTTCACCCGCCGTTGTTGCAGCTGCCGAGGCTCGCGGACTCAACACTATCGACGCAACCTGCCCACTAGTCACCAAGGTCCACCGCGAGGTTCAACGCTTCGCCGCCGAGGATTATGACATCCTTCTGATTGGTCACGAAGGTCACGAAGAAGTCGAAGGCACCGCCGGAGAAGCTCCCGACGTTGTCCAAATCATCGACAAGGATGACTCAATCGCCGGCGCCCGGGTTCGTGACCCTAAGAAGCTGATTTGGCTTTCACAGACCACACTTTCGGTTGACGAAACCATGGAAACCGTGGTTAAGCTTCGCCAAAAGTTCCCAGACTTGCAGAACCCGCCGAGCGACGACATTTGTTATGCGACACAAAATCGACAGGTTGCCATCAAGAAAGTTGGTGCAGGTTCAGATCTTGTGTTGGTTGTCGGTTCGGCAAACTCATCAAACACCGTTCGTTTGGTTGAGGTCGCACTTGAGGCGGGCGCTAAAGCCTCATATCGCATCGACTTTGCCTCTGAAATCAAGGATGAGTGGTTCGAGGGTGTCGAAACCGTAGGTGTTTCATCTGGCGCATCAGTTCCGGAAGAGCTCGTCGATGAGGTTTTGGTCTATCTTGGTGAGCGCGGCTTCGGAGATGTCCGAACGGTTCAAACCGCAGAAGAAGACATACAGTTCTCATTGCCACCGGAGCTTCGCAAAGAGTTAAAGGCTGCCGGAACTGACCTCAATAACAAGGTTAAGCGCTCTTAAAGGTCGTTTCCTTCACGAGCCGACCGGTTCGGTCAAAAGTCTTCCAAACGCCTACCTGCTGGTCTCGGTCGAAGTGCCCAGAGCGCATAAGTGAGCCATCCTTGCGATAAAACTCCCAGTAGCCGTGCATGAGGCCATCCAGGTGTTCCCCCTTAAAGCGAGGAAGCCCGTTGTCATACAACGGGCTTCCTGTGCTCATAAGAGAAACTATAGGGGATTAGCCTTGAGTCTTTCCAGCTGAACCAAGCTGCTGTGCGGCTTCGATAACTCGAGCAGCCATGCCAGCTTCGGCAGCCTTGCCCCAGGCGCGTGGGTCGTAAACCTTCTTGTTGCCAACGTCGCCATCAACCTTTAGAACGCCGTCATAGTTCTTTAGCATCCAGTCAGCGATTGGGCGAGTGAATGCATACTGAAGGTCGGTGTCAATGTTCATCTTGATCACGCCGTGTGAAACGGCAAGAGCGATTTCTTCAGGAGTTGAGCCTGAGCCACCGTGGAAGACAAGGTCAAATGGCTTGTCTTTGCCATACTTCGCGCCGACGGCAGCCTGAATTTCCCCGAGCAACTCTGGGCGTAGGTGAACGTTACCTGGCTTGTAGACACCGTGAACATTGCCGAAGGTTAGAGCAACCATGTAGCGACCGTTCTCACCAAGACCAAGCGCCTCAGCCGTCATCAGACCGTCTTCTGGCGTGGTGTAAAGGTGCTCATCAATGGCACCTTCGACGCCGTCCTCTTCGCCGCCTACAACGCCAACTTCGATTTCAAGAACCGCACCGATATTGCTTGTCAACTTCAACATTTCCTTTGCGATTTCCAGGTTCTCGGCCATAGGTACAGCCGATCCGTCCCACATGTGTGAGTTGAATAGTGGGTCCTGGCCGGCCTTCACGCGCTCCTGAGAGATGGCAATCAGTGGGCGAACCAACTTGTCTATCTGGTCCTTGGCGCAGTGGTCGGTGTGCAGTGCAACGGTGATTCCGTAGTTCTTGGCTGCCTCTCGAGCAAATGCTGCCATCGCGGCCGCGCCTGAAGCCATGTTCTTCACGGTCGGGCCAGACCAGTAATCGCCGCCGCCCGTGGTTACCTGAAGAATTCCATCTGAGCCTGCCTCGGCAAGACCTGCAAGTGCAGCATTTAGAGTCTGTGAGCTAGAAACATTGATGGCTGGGTAAGCAAAACCACCCTTCTTGGCACGATCAAGCATTTCTAGGTATTGGTCTGGTGATGCTACAGGCATAGCTGAACTCCTAAGTTCTACATGGGGTGAACGACGTCTTCGGCGGCTTAATAAGATGTTAGCAAGGATGCAGCTTCGTCTGCCTTAGGAAAGAAGCTATGCCGCTATCAAATGCAAACCAGCCAACCATGGCTATTTTTGCCTCCACTGTTGCTGCCGCAGCGGCAGCATGGCCTCATGTTGGTTCGGGAGACAAGCTAGCGGTTGATGGCGCCGCCGTTGATGCGATGCGCTCCTCGCTGAGTACCGCGCAATTCGGGGGAGTCGTCGTCATTGGCGAAGGTGAAAAGGATGAAGCCCCAATGCTGTTTAATGGCGAAATCGTCGGGCATCCAAGCGTTACGGCAATTTCAATCGATTGGGACATCGCCGTGGATCCAGTTGATGGCACTCGCCTGGCGGCCGAAGGTCTACCGGGCGCGGTGGCGGTAATGGCTGCGGCCGAACGGGGCTCGATGCTTGAATCCAGCGAGGTCTATATGATGAAAAAGATTGTGAGCGGTCCGGCGGGCAGAGGAGTGCTTGACATCGATTCGACCCCTGCAGCCAATATCGCGGCGCTAGCCGAAGCCCTTGGTAAATCTCTAGATTCAATGCGCGTAGCAGTTATCAATAAAGCGCGAAATTTTGAACTAATCGCCCAAGTCAGAGAGACGGGAGCCGAATGGGTTCGCTTCGACGAAGGAGATATCGCCATGGCCGTTGCTGCCGCCACCTCTGGCAGCGGAGTTGACCTTCTGCTTGGTCTCGGCGGTTCGCCCGAAGGTGTTGTTGCGGCAGTTGCCGTGCAAGTGCTGGGTGGATTCATGCAGGCCCGTTTTGCACCTCAAGACCCCGATCAGATTTCGCGTGCACTCGCTGCGGGCTATGACCTTAATGCCAAATTTGAACTTGATGATCTGGTTAGCGGCGAACGATTTGTATTTGTACTGACTGGAATTACGGATGGTGTTTTGACGCGAGGAATTCGTGAGGTCGAAGGGCAACTCGAATTGGAAACGTTCATTCTAGATAGCGCGCTATCAGACCCTATTTTGGTAAGGCGCTTGTCTTAGTAAATAGTTGAACCCCTAACGCTTGTCAGGGGTTCAACTATTTGAAATTTAGGCCTTGGCCGGCTCTTCGAGCAGCGCGTCGCGGTTTGGGTTGTCGGTGATGATTGACTCTGGCAGATGATCAACATTGGTTAGACCTGAGGTTGGCTGGGTTACCGCAACGGCGCCCCATTGAACAGCCGTTGCCACACCGTGAGGGACATCGAAACCTACGCCAAAAGCGTCAGCTGAAACCGGGTTGGTGACCGCTGCTGAAAGGAAGCCTGCGAGGGTCGCGTCGCCAGCACCTACGGTGTTGATAACGTGAACCGGCGGCGTGCGTGCGTGCCAGGCGCCATCTGCTGTGACGGCAACCATGCCATCGGCTCCAAGGCTGGCAAGAACACACTGAACTCCGTGGGAGCAAACTTCGCGAGCGGCATCGATTACATCACCTAACGTGTGAAGTGTGCGGCCAACTGCCGAGGCAAGTTCTTCTGCGTTTGGTTTCATGACTGAAGCGTCGCCGCGGCGTGCCCAGTATTGAAGTGGCTCACCAGATGTATCTAGTGCCACGCGAACACCGAGCGCCTTCATTCGGTCGAAAATTGGCTGAAGGTCAACGAAGGTGCCGGTTGACTTATAAACCGGAAGGGCGCCAGCAACAACAAGCCACTTAGCGCCAGTCTCGATAACGGTCTTCTCTGTAAGCTCGACAACCGCTGCCCAGTCTTCTTCTGAAAGTGGGCGTGGGGCTTCATTGACCTTGGTGGTAGCACCGTTGTGGATGACCATTGTGGTTGAAACTCGCAGCGTGCCTTCGATCCAAAGAGGCACAAGAGTGTCTGCATAACCCGTGCGATTAAGAACCCCAGGGTCTGCATTTCCGATTGGAACGACTCCTGGTGCATTGATTCCAACCAGGTGTAGGCCCTTGGTGACGTTGATGCCCTTACCGGCAAGTTCTTCTGCAACTCCGTCGGCGCGGTTGACGCCACCTTCGATTAGGTTGCTCACGTAATAGGTGCGGTCAAGCGTTGGCGCTGGCGTCAGGGTTACGACTGCCCCTGCTGGGATTCCAGACATGCTTACTCCTCGAATGCTTTGATGATTCCCGAAATCGATAGAAAATCGGCTTACTTCAGGCTGCAAACGTCATTGTCGAGCGCTTCTGAAAAGTATAGCGAAAGCGCGAACTATTTCTTTATTTCGGGGGTCTCGGTTAGCTCGCTAGCCGTTAGTTGCAAGGGTGCTACCTCTAGCTCTTTCGGAGCAGCAATGTCTTCCGTGCCGAGCGCGTTTTCATCTAAATCGTTCAGCTTGCGCGCAGTGACCAACATGCGGCCCTCAAGGCTCGAAACGAACTGGTTGTAGTCCTTGACGGTGCTTGTTATTGAGCGCCCAAGTTTGTCGGCATGTTCGGCCACCTTGCCTACGCGTTCATAAAGTTCCTTGCCGAGTTTGATCATGTTACGAACGGAGGATTCATCAGCATTCTGACGCCAAATAAAGTTGATCGTCTTTAGGACTGAAAAGAGGCTAACCGGTGAAGCCAAGGCAACGTTCTTTTTGAATGCATATTCGAGCAACGCCGGGTCTGCATCGAGCGCAGCAGACAACAACGACTCGCTTGGAATGAACGCAATAACGAAATCTGGGCTTGCCTCGAGGCCAGACCAATAAGACTTGGTGCCTAGAGCATCAATGTGAGCTTTGACTGCCTTGACGTGTTCTGAAATTAGTCGTGTGCGGCGGGCTGCCTCCTCACCAGTTGCCAATTCAGAAATAGCTGAAGCCTCTTGATATGCGCTGAAAGGCACCTTGGAATCGATGGCAAGAGACTTGCCTCCGGGAAGGTTGATGACCATGTCGGCCCGCCCGGCACCTGCGTTTGTGCTTATCGTTGCCTGTTCATCGAAATCGGCATGCTTGATAAGCCCGGCAAGCTCAACCAACTTGCGAAGCTGAGCTTCACCCCAGACTCCACGAACGTTATTCGAGGTCAATGCCTGAGAAAGTGCCTGGGTTTGCTTTCGCAATTGTTCATCAGATTCGATTGCAGACTTGAGTTGCTGTTGAATCGAACCAAACTGTTCGGTGCGTTCTTTCTCGAGCGAGGAGACCGTGAGCTGCATCTGCTCGAGCCGGTCTTTTACGGGAGCGAGAGCTTGCAAGAGCTTGTTTTCCTCGCGGTCGCGTTCATCGCGTTCGCGTTTTTCAGCCGCATTCTGAACGAGCTGAGTGTTTAGTCCGGTGATGGTTGCCTCGGCAGAAGCCAGTTTCACCCTTAGTTCATTCGCTTGGTCACCCGTGGCAATCTGCGCAGGTCTGCGGCCGGCAATAAGCCAACCGATGACCGCGCCGACCAATAACCCGATGCCAAGAAAAATAAAAGACTCCATGCCCCGAGTATTTCATCTGAATCAGACATTTATTGGAGGGTAAACTCACCAACAATGAGCATTTCTCGTCCGATTCGATTAGACATCCAGGCATTGCGTGCCCTAGCGGTGCTGATGGTGGTCGTTTTTCACCTGTGGCCAAGCCGACTAAGTGGTGGTTTTGCAGGCGTTGACGTGTTCTTTGTGATCTCAGGATTTTTGATCTCAGGATCATTGTTTGCCGAACTTGCCGATCGCGGGCGCATAGATCTGACGCGTTTTTGGGCTCGGCGGATCCGCAGGCTGCTGCCGGCGGCTTTGATAACCATCGCAATCACTGCAATCGTTTCGCTAATCGTGGTTCCGGCATTTACTCGTCAGGGTTTCTTTAGTGAGGCGATCGCCAGCACTTTCTATTTTGAAAACTGGCAACTTGCAGCAACTGCAACCAACTATTTTGCCGGCGAGCCTAGCCCCTTTCAGCATTACTGGTCCCTAGCCGTTGAAGAGCAGTTTTATCTCGTTTGGCCGCTCTTGCTTGTGCTTACTGCGTTGCTTGCGAAACGAAAATTGAATAATGCGCTAAAGGTGTTGCTCGCCGCGGCAGGGCTTACATCTTTCAGCTATTCATTGTTCCTCACCTATGGGCAGCCGGACCTGGCCTATTTCACAACTCTAGGTCGAGTTTGGGAGTTCGTCATCGGGGCTGCGCTGGCCCTGCTCGGCCACCGAATTCGACTAACAGACCTAGGTAAAACCCTGCTGAGTCTGGGTGGTTTCACGCTCATAGTTGTCTCGGCATTCCTCTTGACGCCAAGGCTGCCTTTCCCAGGATGGTTAGCCCTATTACCCGCCCTAGGCGCGGCAGCAATCATCCTTGCCGGGCTGCAGGGGCTACCAAATTGGCTCGATCGTCTGTATGGGCTGAAGCCCATTTCATTCACAGGCGAGATTAGCTACAGTCTTTATCTGTGGCATTGGCCACTGGTCATCCTGTTGCCTTGGGCAACCGGGTATCAACCGCGAGCTTATGAATTGGTCTTAGTTTTCATTGCCTCCTACTTGCTTGCGACCATGAGCAAAGTGTTTGTGGAAGACCGATTCCGAGGCATGCCGGCACTCACCGCACGAAAGCCTCGCGTCACCTACGCGCTTGCCGCAGCCTTTTCGCTGTTCATCATGCTCATAAGCGTTGTTGGCACGAGCATCACATCGTCGCAGATTAGCCAAGGCAACCAAAGCACACAGACTCTTGACCGGGCAAAGAACGACACGGCAGATCCAAATCACAAGTGCATGACCGACGCCGAGTCGAATGATGTGAAAATTTGCCAGTATGGGCGACTTGGCGCAGGATATCGTGTTTTGCTCGTTGGCGACTCGCATGCCGCAATGCACCTAGGCGCCTGGAAACTTTTGGCTGAGAATGGTCAGTTCGAGCTCGATCTTGCTTATAAAGCGAGTTGCTCGTTCAATCTCGAAGTTCGAAGCGATTCGGTTCGGGGAAAGACCTGTGAGCAATGGAATCGAAACCTTCAAAAGAAGCTCGCTTCCGATAAACCGTTCAACCTGGTGCTCACCAGTTATTACACGGCTGTTCGTGCAACTGAGCTTGATGGCCAGCACGATGACGCAACAGTGGCTGGATTCAAACAAGCTTGGGCGCCGCTTCAGGCTCGGGGTTCCACGGTGGTGGCCATCCGTGACGGTGTAAACATGGATAAGCCGATGAAGGATTGCTGGGAATCCGCCGTCTACGACGCGTCGAAATGTTCGATGTCCGAGAAGGATGCGTTCATAACCGATCTTGCACAACGGGCTGCATCAAGCCCGCCGGGGGCATTAACCATGGATTTCACTGATGTGTATTGCCAGAACGATCGTTGTCCAGCCAAGATTGGCGGAGTCTACGTCTATCGCGACAACTCACATATTTCGCTTTTATTCAGCCAAAAGATGGCGGCCGATTGGTATCACCAATTGACTCAGCTTGGCGTTGCACTTCCGAAAATCTCAAACTTCTTGAACTAGTTCCTTCCAGACCTGTTTAGTGGCAGCCAACAACTCATCCATGTTTTCAGAACCGTGGCGATCGGCCGCGTGAATGATGATTCGAGCACAAGCGTCGCTATCGGCCAAGGCATCGTGGTGGTTGAACTCTTCGTGCCCAATCGCATAGGCAACCGAATTTAGGCGGTAGCTTTCGATGTTGTAAGTCTTGCGTGAAATGGCCAGCGAGCACGTGTAGTTGATCTGGGGCAGCGGCCATTCGATAAGTTCGGCGCTTTTGCGCAACACACCCATGTCGAAGGGCGCATTGTGGGCTACCAAAGGGTCATCACCAACGAAGGCCAGGATGAAGGCAAGCGCCTCATGCAGTTCTGGCGCACCGTCGACATCGCTTGGGCGAATTCCATGAACTCGAATGTTGCCCTCGTGGAACCAGTTGTTCGGGTAGGGCGGTTGAATCAGGGTTGCAACCGAATCGGTGATCTTCCCGTCACGCACTCGAACCAAGCCAACCGCGCACGGGCTGGCCGGTGAACCATTAGCGGTCTCGAAGTCGATGGCAACAAAGTTAAGGGGCACGGCACAAGTCTGCCAGAGCAACACATCCTTGATTGCCGTCAGCGCGGGTAGACTTGACCCTCGTGGCTCTAACTATCGGAATCGTGGGACTGCCAAATGTTGGCAAGTCGACCCTCTTTAATGCGCTGACCAAGAACAACGTTCTGGCGGCGAACTACCCGTTCGCAACCATCGAACCAAACGTCGGTGTTGTCAACCTTCCAGACCCTCGCCTGCAGGGGCTAGCCGACATGTATGGCTCGGAGCGTCTGCTTCCGGCTCCTGTGTCATTCGTAGATATCGCCGGCATCGTTCGCGGTGCTTCGGTTGGTGAAGGTCTCGGCAATAAGTTCCTCGCCAACATCCGTGAAGCAGACGCAATTGCTCAGGTAGTTCGCGGCTTTGTTGACGGTGACGTCATTCACGTTGATGGCAAGGTTGACGCGGCTAGCGACATCGAGACCATCAACACCGAGCTCATCCTTGCTGACATGGAAACTCTTGATAAGGCCCGCCCTCGCATCGAGAAGGAAGTCAAGGGCAAGAAGATGGAGCCAGCGGCTCTTGAAGCCATCGACGAAGCCAAGAAGGTTCTGGATGGCGGCCAGCCGCTTTCTTCAAGCTCCGTTGACCTAACTCCGATCAAAGAGCTGGGTCTATTGACCTCGAAGCCAATCATTTACGTTTTCAACGTGGATGAGTCAATCTTGACCGACGCAAGCAAGAAGAAGGCGCTCGCCGACTTGGTTGCCCCGGCCGAGGCCGTATTCTTGGACGCCAAGGTTGAGTCAGAGCTAATCGATCTTTCTGCTGAGGAAGCTAATGAGCTTCTAGCTTCGTTGGGCCAGGATGAGTCTGGTCTCGACCAACTTGCTCGCATCGGTTTCGACACTCTTGGTCTTCAGACCTACCTGACGGTTGGTCCGAAGGAGGCTCGCGCCTGGACTATTCACAAGGGTTGGACAGCTCCTCAAGCTGCCGGTGTGATTCACACCGACTTTCAGCGCGGCTTCATCAAGGCCGAGATCGTCTCTTATGACGACCTGATGACTCACGGTTCGATGGCTGACGCCAAGGCTGCCGGCAAGGTGCGCATGGAAGGCAAGGACTACGTCATGAAGGATGGCGACGTAGTCGAGTTCCGCTTTAACGTTTAAAGTAAATCGGCAATCTGGCAGCGAATTGGCAAGTCTTCATTTAGTGACTCAATCGCACAGACTCGGTGATAGCCGTCTGCGATAAGCAGCGCTACGTCTGAAGTCGCGATGCCGCGAACAAGCAAAACCGGAGGGATAGCTAACCCGTTATCGATCTTCTTGAGGTTGTGGCTGACATGATGGTTTTCTTTTGTTAGAAGTTGTAGGCGCGATGCTCTGAGGATGTCTTTGGCTTTGAATTCGCTCACCGGTGACTTTTTGAGTTGCGAAACTATGCGCTTCGCACGCGCGACAGGCATTGTCAACGAAAGGAATTCAACGGCCGCTGCATAATCATGAATCTCTGGCTTAGCCAGCCACTTAACTTCAATCATGTGACTTATCGTAACCTCGGTTGCTTATCCTTTTTTGGTGAAATAAGTTACTTTGGCGTCATCGAAGGTTTTTGATCCAGTAACCGTGTAGTTTTTGTTGACCCAATCGGGAGCTTGTTCGGTCGGAGTGAGTGGGTCGATTAGGTCGGCAACAAGTGCGATCCTGCTCATCAAGTGCGCCGGTTCAGGGGCATCCTTTTCCTTTGAGTGGACTCCGAACAAGGTGTTTGAGTTCCTTGGTGGTTCAACCAGGGTTAGGTCCACTCGCCCAGGAAGGTAACCAACTCGATAGGCGTCAAGCATCAGCTGAACCTCGGCTGAGTTGCGGGTTCGCCAATCTGGCAAGAGTATTCCGTCTCCGGCAGCGGTATTCGCCGCGATATTTTCGATGACCGGCATCCAAATTGGGCCGTGGGCGCGAGGGTTGCGGGCATCCTGAAGGCTGAAGAAGCCAAGTACCAGGGCGGTGATTCCAGCAAGTGCAATTAGCCACTTGAAGCGAAGGCGGCTGAGACCGATGCTCGCCACAATTGCAGTGCCCGGGGTGGTGAAGGTCAGGTAGTGCTCGACGAAGTAAGGGTGCAGTGCGAATGACGCTGCAATCAGCGCTGCCGGAGGAAGAACCGTCCAAAGGAGAGCGAGTTCGGTCAGCGAATTGAGCCCGTCTTGAGCCTTCAGGCGCCTGTTCCTGACATAGAAAAACACGGCCAGGATTCCTAACGCGAGGAATAGCACTGCAATCCATGTGCGGCTCAGGAAGTTCACATCGATAATGGCGCGCTTAAGATAGTCGCCAAGCGGCTTGATTTTGATCCAAGAAACCTGGTTTTTTTCTTTGTAACCCCAGTAAAACAGCGGTAGCGCGGCAAGCAGAGCTATCGCCCAAGCCCCCAAGAAGTGCCAGATGTGCTTACGGTGCCGAATGACAACGAACGCGGCATGAGGAACGGCGAGCAAGAATGAGAACATGAAGTCATAGGTGGAGAGCGCTGCAATTGCCGCGTAACCAAGCCACTTTAAAACGACACGCGAATTGCTCTGAGCGACCATGACCAAGGCTAGGGTAAGTGCCACCGCGAGAGTTGCGGTGAGGGCGTTAGAGCGACTTTCTCCAGAAGCAAAGTGAGTGCGCGGGATCGCTAGGTAGAGCAGCGACCCCCAAACAGCAAGCGAATAGGAACCCTTTAGCCTTCGAACGAGAAGGTAGATGAATGCGCAAGTCAAACCAACCGCAAGGATGCTTGGAATTCTCATCCATAGCACCGAGAATCCGAAAATGCTACTCCAAAAATGCATGAATCCGTAATAGAACGAATGCACTACGTCGATCTTCTTAGCCATTTCTAGCAATACCGGAATCGGCCTGTTGGCGCCTGACAGAGTCGCGGCCTCATCCTGCCAAAAACTAGGGACGGTGAGCTCGAAACTCATCGCGAGGGTTCCGAATAGGAAGAGAAATAGGGGAGTTAGACGTGTTGCAAAATTGCGCATCAGCCAAGGTTAGGTGCTGAAACTGAATGAAGTCTGAGAGTGCGCCAAAATCTCCACTTTGTCAGGATAAACTCAGCAACCTCGCAGATGATGGTGGTTAGTTGGAAGTCCATCCGCAGGGCTTTCCGAAAGAAACTCGCTTGAACCGCTTCTCTTTTCTAAAACGTCGACCTGTGCTAACCGTGCTCGGGGTCATCACGCTAATTGCACTCGGATTTCAGGACCTGGTTGCAGCGGTCATTATGCTAGCCGGGTTCCTATCGCTCTCGGCGCTGCTGTCAAAACGCACCTCGAATCGTGCTAGAACTTTTCTGGGCACATTTGTCGTCCTTTCAACCCTTGCCGGTTTGGTCGCCGCCCTCGGAGTCCCTATTTACCAGTCTGCTGCTGACGAACTTTTTATACCCAAGGGCACGCAGGGGGCAACCAGTTCAACCCAGACAAGAGCAGGGCTTGATTTCACCGGTTATGTGGTCTCCGACAATAACTACGCAATCAACGGTGTCGATCAAAGCAGTCAATACCTAACCACCGTCTCAGCAACGGGCGGCTTCATCAGTACAACCGGTGGTTTTGCCTATCTCGGCGTTCAGAACGCACTAGTCCATGCCCATCTTCAAGGCGCAAGAGCCGAGTTGGTGGTTCAAAACTTCAATCTTGCCAACAGCAACCCCAATGCCGATTTTGACCCGAGGTTGGCTCACGAATTGCTAAAAAGTGACTCCAATCAAGCAACTTTCATTGCTAGCCTGCGCCAAACACTTACCGCTGAGGGCTGGGATGGTGTTGTTATCGACTTCGAAAACCTAAATGCTGCCGATCAACCCGCATTCGATCACTTTCTGCAACTGCTGCACAAAGCACTTTCTTGGAAAGTGCGTCTAGTCACGGCTGTTCCGCCACCCGACCCTGGATATCCAAGTTCAATTCACTATGACCTGAAGGCAATCGCGTCTCATTCGGACATAGTCAATGTGATGACCTATAACCAACATGACCCAACTGTAAACCCCGGCCCAATTGGCCAACCAGCATGGATTTCGTCGGTTATGAAGTCGGTCGAAAAGTATGTCTCGAAAAGTAAGTTGCAGCTTGGCATTGCCGGATATGGATATGTCTGGGGGCCAGGCGTGGCAAAGTACACCAACACGGTCACTTCTGCTCAGGCGAGATCGATTGTTGCTTTCGATAAGGCCACGGCGAGATATGACAACAAGTCAGCCGAATGGACAACGACTCTTCACGATGGAACGGTCTTGTGGTGGAACGATGCTCGGAGCATCGCTGATCGCGTTGTTTTGGCCAAATCTCTTGGGCTTGAGGGCGCGGCGCTATGGGAAATTTCGACGACTGATTCTCTGAAGCTGGCCTCCCAAAAAGTTCAAATCGCCCGAATTCCGCTAACCGCTCACGTCTCTAGGCCGATCGACTTCGTGAACGCAAAGGGCCTTGTGGCCCTCACCTTTGATGATGGGCCTGACCCCGCCTGGACTCCATCCATCCTGAAAATCCTCAACCACTATCATGTGCCGGGAACCTTTTTCGTGGTTGGGTCGATGGCCCAGCGATATCCCAACCTATTGACCGAAATGATTGCTCAGGGCGATTTGATCGGAAACCATACCTATACGCACCTAGATCTAAACACCGTCCCTAGGTGGCGCGCTCTAACCGAGATTAACCTCGATAGTTGGATAATTCACGGCATCACTGGCAGAACCCCGCAACTTTTCCGTTCCCCATACGGATCACAGGAATTGGCTGACAGCAACTCAAATGCTCATCGAAACCTGGCCAAGTCACTCGGTCTGCAACCCGTCGGTTGGAATGTTGAAACTAGTGACTGGGCAAAGCCCGGAGTGCCAACGATCATTCAGCGTGCAACCGAGGGAATTCCGCACGAGGCAACAATACTTATGCACGATGGTGGAGGTAACCGCGCCCAGACTGTCGCGGCTCTGGGGCCGGTTATCGCGAAGCTTCAGCGAGCAGGCTACGTTTTCACCACTGTCGATCACCTGGACGCAACTCTTACGCAGCCCTATCAGCCAATTCCTAAAACCTTTTGGGGCGTGACCGGTTCAATCGTCAGCATCGCGTCTTATCGCCTGTGGATAGCGATTCAAGACGTTTTCTCTTGGAGCTTGGGTGCCCTAGCAATCCTTTCAATACTGCGACTCTTTTTGACCTGGATCTTTGCACTGAGGTATGCGCGCCGCACTCGAAAGCTCGCGACCGTCCAGATTTCTGGAGACCAATATCTCCCAGTTTCAATATTCATTCCTGCGCACAACGAAGAGATGACAATTGAGAAAACGTTGGACTCACTCCTTCAGCTTGAGACCAAGCCGCACCAGGTGATCGTGGCTGAGAACGGCAGTTCTGATGAAACAGCCCTCAAGGCCCAATATTTTGCTGATCAACACCCTGAAATCTCTGTTCTGGTCAGGTCTTATGGGCCTGTTGGAAAAGCTAATGCGCTTAACGCGGCACTCGCTGAGGCCACTGGAGAGGTGATCGTAGTTCTGGACGCCGACACTGTGATTGATACCAAATTTATTGACTCGGTGCAACCGCATTTCAAAAATGAACGGGTCGGTGCCGTTGCCGGAAACGTTCGTGTTGGAAACACCAAGAGAATGTTGGCGAAGTTGCAGGCTCTCGAATACGGGGTGAGCTTGGCCCTAGATCGTTCTGCACAAGCTGAACTTGGCGTGGTTTCTGTGGTTCCGGGTGCGGCCGGCGCGTTTCGCAGAGGTGCACTTGAGCAGGTGGGTGGCTGGCCTGGCCGCACACTTGTAGAGGACACCGACTTGACCGTGCTGCTTCATAGAGCGAAGTGGGAAATTCCCTACGAAGCCGGAGCAATCAGTTACACGGAGGCTCCTGAAACTTCTCGAGAAGTGGTTAAGCAGCGCAGACGTTGGGCGTTCGGTTCAATCGAGGTGGTCGCACTGAACTCCCAGATGATGTTCTCTGCGAAGGATGGAAAGCTCGGAATTCTAGGGCTTCCTTGGCTGCTGCTTAGTCAAGTGCTACTTCCGGCGCTCGCTCCAATTGTCGACATCTACTTGATTTGGAGCGTATTGCAAGGGTTCTGGGTGGCAGCGCTCAGCATGTTGTTACTAGGAGTCCTGGGTGAAGCTGCAACTGCGTGGTGGGCTCTTCGAAAAGCCAATCTGCCGATGCGATGGCTATGGCTTTTGCCAGTTGCTCGAGTTTGGTGGCGGAGTCTGTTGCTGGTGTCGGCTGCTTCGGCGGTGCGTCGCTGGTTGGCTGGCCGAAATTTGAGGTGGGCAAAACTAACGCGCAGGAACTCAGTCGAGGTTAGCCGGTAACGGAAGTTGCAACTATTCGGCGAGCCCTAACTTCAGAATCCTGTCTAACCTTTTGATCATCGAGTTGAACGACGTGACCGGGTTGGCCTTGGAAATCAAGAAAAGCGCGTAGAAGGCAATTGCCAGCCAGGGAGAAAAGTATGCGAGAGTCACCGCGACCAAGCCATAAATCGTGACAAAGAAGCTCAAAAATGTCCCCAAGCGCGCATAGGTGAGACCCGTGAAGGGCGAATCGTGGCTGACCGGCATGTGTCCGCGTCGTCGAATAGCCATAAAAAACAGAAGTTGAATTGGGGATTCGGCAAAAATTATCACTCCGAACCAAAATACTGCCGACGACGCATTTGAGGTGTTTAGGTTTTCACCCAGAAGCGCCGCGCCGAATGGCACCAGCGACGCGAAAAGCATGCCGAAACCGTGTTGCCAAACCATAAGGGCATTTGGGCGGCCGGCAAACTGCGCCTGTACGTGATATTGGTACCAGATGGCATACAGGACGAAAAAGCCCATAAGAAACGAGAAGAAGACCGGCCATTGTTGCAAAAGTCCGTCGCTAAGGTTTTGAGCCTCGGAGGCCTTCTTAACCGAACCAATCAGGTCAAAGCCCAACAGAGTGAGGGCAATCGCAAAAATCCCATCACTCAGCGCATCAATGCGAGAATGTTCAATGTCTAGAAACTTTTTGGCCATGTTAACTCCCCAAGTCTTTGTTCCGAAAGTTTAGTTGGGCAACCGCGGTAAATCCAGGGATATCCCCAGATAAAGAGAAAGACTCAAGATGAAGCACGAATTCCTTTACTCAGTTGAACGTGAATATCCGGTGGAGATTGAACGCCTCTGGCAGGCGTGGACCACTGCGAGTGAGCTCGAGCAGTGGTATCACCCGACTGACCTTTCGGTAGTTCCTGGCACAGCCACCTCGGTTGCCATTGAAGGGGGCCTCTGGACTGTGGGAATCGATGTCCCAGCATTCGAGTTCGTGGCCTATTTCTTTGGTTGGTACAAGCTCGTGAAGCCACTTGAGCGCCTGGAACACACTATGGCCTACACGCAGTCCAAGGATGAATGGCTGGCCTTGGATGAAAACGCACCATTCCACAAGGTAGTTCTTGATTTCGAATCACGTGGAGACAGCTCTTGGGTCAAGTTCTCACAGTTCGGAGAAATGCCCGAGGAGCAAATTGAAGCCACCACGGTTGGCATGCAGAGCTACTTTCAGTCGCTCTCTAATTTTTTCGAAGAGAACTAGTGTTTGACGGCGGCAAGTTCCCCGCGGATTACGTCTGGAACGCGAAAGAAGCGTTTGAGCTGCAACTCGAAAGCGTAGGCAAGCCACCGCTGTCCGTTTTGCAAGAAAAATACTTCTTGCGCAATCTATTGCTATCCCTTGAATTACATTTCAATGATCGAGACTCGAGCCTTGAAAAAGAAGGTGGTTCCCTTCAGGAACTCCGCGATGCCGCAGTTCTCTTACTCCACGATGCAAAGGCGCAGGTTGCTCGCAACTACCTGAAGGAACTCTTTGAAGAGGTGTTTGCCGAATTAGCCGATCGGTTCTTGGCCTAAATATTTCAGAGCGTTGAGCGTGATTTTTTCAACCGTTTGATCGCCTGCGGCGATTGCGCCTGACCATCCGATTGGTCCCGCAGTGAAAACTCTTCCACGTCCGAAACTTGTTTGAATCAACTGTCCGGCGCGCCAAGCGCGACCCCTGCCAGATTGCCTTGCATTTGTCCATGCGTCCGCAGCAGAAGAAATCGCACTCGCGCCGAACTTCTCCGTGAATCCCGGTTCGAAGGCACCCGAGCTCAATTCTGGAATGCCATCAACTTCAATCGTCATTACCCCGCTGTTGGCGCCGAAAAAATCACCGTTCCTGAGACCTGTGCCAGCAAAAAGAGGGTTGGCGGCATCCTTGACCATCATCCCTTTGAGAGTCGAATGAAGTGAATGTCGATTAACGGTCGATGGCAAACCGTCTTTGATCAATGCGTGAAATGTGCGCAGACTTACTTTTACCGGTTTCGCTTGGCGCTTATTAAATGGTTCTCCCAAATAAACCGCACCGAGCAATTTCATCGCGGTTGAATCTCCTGGCAGGTCGCCCCAAATCGAGGTTTTAGGGCGTTCGGGGGTTGTTGGTTCAAAACCAATGATGTTGCCGTTACGCACGAGTTTGCGATAGCCAGTGTTGCCACTCAGGTTCAGCAATGACGTTCCTTGCGAAACCGCAGCCTCGAGTCCGGCCTTTTCCTTGGCAGTCCAATACTCATCGTGGCCATAGAGCACCACCGTTTGATAATCGGCAAGCTCGTAGGCGTATTCATCCAGATTCGACTGCGACACAACGTCGACGTTTTCAAAGTGCGAGCGCAAGAATTGAATCGGGTTTGCAGACGGATAAAGTTGCGGTGCAGGTGGGTAGTTGAGCGCATCACCCACGACGTTGAAGTTCATTGGTCTCAGAAGGTTCAGCTTACGTTCCGAGAAGTTGGCAGACTTTTTGCCGACCTCTTCAAAATAGAAATTTCCATTTTTGACCAGGTCGTATGCTTGCCAAGTGAAATCGGGAACAATCACAAGAATGTGTTTGTGCTTTGCAGCGGTGGGTTCTGCGCTGGCAACCAGCAACGCCTTAGATTTTCCGGAATCCCAGGATGCAACATAGATTCCGGATGAGATTCCCGAAGGCGGCACCCAAATGCGGCAATCACCCTCAGTAACCCAAGGTTCGGCCGAGGTTCCGGATGCCTTGACGTTTGTGGAGTCATAGAGGCAGGCGACGCGTTTTAGTGGATTCCAGGTTGCTATTGCGTTGAAAGCAACATCCGATTGGGTCGGGGTCGTTAGCGTGACCGGATCCGAGGCTTCAATGGGTGCCGCTTGTGCGGCTGTGACGACAAAAAGTTGGGCCAATAATGCCAGGAGGGCAATGGTGGCGGAGATTATTTTTTTCACAGCACAATAAGTTTCTAATAATTAACTGGGAGTTGCCCGTGAGTCTGAATGAATCGGCTACTCCGCCACCTAGTGTTAGAGCATGAGCATTGCTGTCGGCACAAAAAGTGTTACCAACTTCAACGAGGTGCTGACGAGAGTCAAGGCCGCTGGCCTACTTAAGAAGAAGCCAAGCTTCTACATGATTCGCCTTGCTGTCATATCAGCGCTAGCGTCTGGACTCTGGACTGCCGGAGCCTTTATCGGTCAGGCATTTAACGAGAACCCCGTTTGGATCATTGCGGGTTTCGGTGTGGCCGGTCTTCTAGGAATTCTGTCTGCACAATATGGCTTTATTGCTCACGAAGCAGCGCACCGTCAGGTATTCCGAGGTAACAAAGCAAACGACTGGCTTGGGCTCATCCTGGCTAATCTATTTGCGGGACTTAGCTATGGTTTTTGGATGAAGAAGCACAATCAACATCACAAGGTGCCAAATCAGATTGATGCTGACCCGGACATTGCGATTCGAATTCTAAGTTTCACCCCCGAATCTCGAAACAACAAAAAGGGTTTAGAGCGCTGGCTCAGTGACCGTCAAGGATTCCTATTCCCGTTCTTACTCTTCCTAACCGGCTTCGACCTTTTGCTTGACTCGTTCGCAGGACTAGTTCGCAAAGAGAAAGCTCTAAAGACTCGCCTTCTTGAGTTTGGCCTGATGGTAGTCAGACAGGCCGCGCCATACGTCGCTATGGGGCTGATCTTCGGCTGGCTCTGGGCTATCGCGCTTTGGGTTTTCCAAATGATGATCTTCGGTTTCTTTATGGGTGCTGCCTTTGCACCGAATCACAAGGGAATGCCTCTTGTACCCAAGGATGCAAAGCTTGACTTCTTCTCTCGCCAGGTGCTCACCAGTCGAAACATTCGTGGAAGCTGGTTGAAAGATAACCTAATGGGCGGTTTGAACTACCAGGTGGAGCACCACCTGTTCCCATCCATGGCACGCCCCAACCTGAGGAAGGCTCATGCCATCGTGGGCGAGTATTGCCGCCAGAATGACATTCCGCTAATTGAGATGAATCTAATCGCAAGTTATGTAGTCATTATCAAGTATCTGAGCAAGGTCGGGCTTAGCAATAACGTTGATCCGTTCGTTTGCCCGATGGTTGCTACGCTCCGCCCTCGCAGCTAGAGGACTCCGCTTAGTTAGCTTTTAATTACTGGCTTGAGTTCTGGCCTAACGGCGCCTTTGAACACATTTTCATAGCTGTCGCTAATGTGACCTAAATCGATTGCCCACTTGCCCGTTTTAGCTAATTCGGCGGTCAATACCGTGCCTGCTGGCCCCAGAGCGATTAGGTAAAGGTCTTCAGAGGTATTCGAAAGTTCAGTCTTTAGGCGTTCAATCTCTTCAAACGCGTGCGCTGCGGTGGAATAGCTGTATGACACCGACTCGACATTATCGAAAAGCGCATCGGTTAACTCAAAACGTGACCCCTTACCGGTGATCACCCTCACCTTTTTCCCGGACCAAACCGCGCGCCACAAATCCACGCCCGCTTCGCCCAGGTCTTCAAAGAAAATTGGACGCGTCACGTGAGCATTTCCGGTTCGAGTGATTCCTTCAAATAGTTCGAGGGTTTCATCAGCGATGTCTACCCACACGCCAGACCAGTGAAGGTCTTGATAGGTCTGAGGGAAACCAACCAAAAGTTGCGTTGGAGATTTTTTGCCGAACTCAATAACGTCGGCTAACGCCTTGCGGAGGGCTTCAGAATTATTCTGGAATGCAAGCTTGTAAGTTGGGCGGAGCATGAGCTTCAATTCGCCATCTCCGAACCTGGCGAACGAGATTTTTTCTTTGGCTAGAACTTGAACGGTCTCGCTGAATGAAAGTTGGACCGACTTATTGAAGTTGCGGATGTTGGACAGGTATGGGTTGGCGGCAGCCATCCTTGTGACTTCAGAATTCTTCTTAATCTGTTCGAGGCTGCCGTAGATTTTCGACAAGGTCTTGACTGCAGGATTGTTCTTTAGAAGGTTGCTCAACGCGCTCATAACTTTAAGGTTACAGACCGAAACTGAAAGCCGGCTGAGCGTAGTATGAATTCATGATTTTCACTGAATTGAACTGGGCTGCGGTTGCAGTCGCTGGCGTAGCCGGCATCATCATTGGCGCTGTATGGTTTGGGCCTAAGACCTTTTTCCCAGTCTGGTGGAAGCTTCAGGGCAAGCGCCCAGAGGATGCCCCAGGCGGTTCAAATATGGCTGCGATCTTTGGCGGGACCTTCGCTGGCGCATTCGTTCAAGCGAGCTCGCTCGCAATTTTCATCGAACTTGCTTTCAAGGCCGACCCAAACTTTGGTGTTCTAAATGGGGGAATCTCCGGCGCATTCCTAGGCTTCGGAGTTGGAGCGGCGTCGTCGCTGTCCCACCGACTATTCGGCGGCTTGGGATTCCGGGTTTGGTTGCTAGAAATTGGTCAAGACATCGTGAGCTTGACCGTGATGGGCTTGATTATCGCCGCTTGGCGCTAAACAGACCCGGCGTTCGGGTGTTTTTCGATGACCGTCATCGATGACTATCTCGCTCGTGTGAGCGAGCCTCAGAAGTCGGTGCTGTTCGAGATGCGAACCCGAATCCTTACCTTGATTCCAAACGCTGTTGAATGCATTTCCTATCAAGTTCCCTGTTTCAAAGTGGACGGTAAAGGGATCGCCGGTTTTGCGCCCTACAAGAGTCACAATTCCTATTTCCCTTTCAGCGGCCAGGTTTTCAAAGAGATTCCCGAGGTCGTGGCGGACTACGAGACTACTTCGGGGGCCTTGCACTTTGATTGCGACAAACCGCTCGACATGGATGTCTTGAAAGTTTTGATTGAAAAGCGCATGGAGCAAATTCTCAGAAATAATCGCTAAGTTATTGGGATGTCTAAAACATCCTGGCTCACCCCTCGGTCGAACAAACTGCCAGTGGTTGCGGGCCTTTTTTGGGTGATAAAGATCGTGACCACCGGAATGGGCGAAGCGGCGTCAGATTTCTTGGTTCGAACACTAGGGAATTTCCCAGCCGTTGCACTCGGAGCCGGTGTGTTTGCGGTGGCGCTAATTGCCCAATTTCGAATCTCCAAATTCTCAAAGTGGATTTATTGGTTCGCTGTCGCAATGGTGAGTGTTTTTGGAACCATGGCCGCCGACATCTTGCACATTGGGTTCGGAGTTTCGTACTTAGCGTCGACATTGTTTTTCTCTGTGACTCTCTTGATGATTTTCTTAGTGTGGTGGAGGCTGGAGGGCACGATCTCAATCGCCTCAATTGACACCAATCGCAGAGAAACTCTTTATTGGTTCACAGTCTTGGCTACCTTTGCGCTTGGCACCGCTGCGGGAGACATGACGGCCCGAACATTGAATCTCGGATACCTAAACTCTGGCTTTCTATTCGCTCTTGCTTTTGCGATTCCGCTCTTCGCCTATTGGTCTCGAGTCAAATTCAACACTCTATGCTTTTGGCTTGCTTACGTTGCCACTAGACCGTTTGGGGCTAGTTTTGCTGACTGGGTTGGTGCGAATGTCGCTAAGGGTGGCCTAGGTTTCGGGTTTGGGAACATCACTCTCACGCTAACTGCGGCACTTCTCGCTCTGGTTGCCTTTTCGAGAAATTCAACCAAGAATAACTAGATAATCGGTGGGCGGCCATGACGGGTCATGATGCCAATAGTCTTCCAGCTAAGTTTCCGGCGCACCGCATCCTTGTCGAAGGCATAGCCCTGATCAGTTAGATCCATTTTGATGCCGGCGGCTAGGCCCTTGAATAGTTCACGCAGCTGTGTCCTGATCGCATACTTTCCAGATGGATGCGGAATCTTGCCGATTAGGATTTTCACAAAATCAAGGCCAAACCAGGCAAGCGGATAAAGGACTAGAAACGGCACCGGCAAGTTTCGTCGCGCCATCACAACCTTGTTGCGCATTCCGAACCAAATGCTCTTGTCGTGGCGCTCAGGGCCCACCGGAGGGTGGCTAACCACAAGCCTTGGCTCGTATCGCGTCTCGAAACCGGTATTCCACACGCGCCAGGCAAGGTCCGTGCCTTCGTGGGCGTAAAAAATTGGTTCAGCCCAACCATTTGCCTTGATGAAGCAATCCCATCGGATAACCGTTGCTCCCTCCCACACCGAGAACGCGGGGAAAGTCTCAAGGGTCGGAGTTTTATTTGCTCTAGGAATCCAATAACGTGGCCCAGATTCCTGAGTCTCATCACTTTGGCCGATGCGAGTTACAACCTTTGGTTGAACAAGCCCCAGTTTTTCGTTCGCTTTGAAAATGTTTACTGCGCGCTCGATGAAATCCGAGCCAAGAATGTATGCGTCATCGTCAATAAACAATATCAAGTCCGACTCTTGCCCCGGTGTGGATGCAAGGCCACGAACTCCGTAGTTTCGCCCAGCCGGTATGCCCAGGTTTACACCGGTTTCGACGATGGTAATGCCCGCAGGCACTTCGCCAAGATCAACTTTTTCGCAGTTGACCACCGTGATGATGTTCTTTGGCTTGGTCGTTTGACCTAGCACGTCTGCCCAAATGTGGTGCAGGTCGTCATTTCTGTTTCCCTGGGTCAGAATGACCACACTAACGCTAAGCATTGCTTCAGTTTAGTTTGGCTTTAGGCTGGGGTCGTGAAGCGACTACTAGCTGGAATGAATCCTTGGCTGCCACCAATGGTTTTTGTTACGCTTTTTCACCTGATGCGCGGGTCAGTTCAAGATACCTTGATTTTTGCTTCGGGCAGCCTATTGCTTCTCGCCGATTGGAAGCATTGGCTTCGGTGGTCGATTCCGGAACGCTTGCGATTCAGGCGCTGGACAGTCTTGGCGACAATCCTAATCGCCGCCTCAGTGCTCTTCTTTTCGAAGCGGGGCGGATGGCAGGATGTCACAATGTTGCTTGCACTAGCACCCATAGCAATTTATCTGGCCTATTACCGTGATCACGGACCCAAGCCGTCATCGACCAAAGTCATGAATCGCACCCGATGGCTTTGGTTGAGTTTGGCTGTGGTGATGTGCCTCAGTGAGCTTTTTGCCTATATCTGGGCAAATGTTTACAAGGATGACCACAGCTATCCCACAATCTCAGTCATAGTGAGCCCGATCCTAGATT
This sequence comes from Microbacteriaceae bacterium, assembly GCA_947452675.1. Taxonomy (GTDB): domain Bacteria; phylum Actinomycetota; class Actinomycetes; order Actinomycetales; family Microbacteriaceae; genus Rhodoluna. The sequence continues at coordinate 44,859 of CANGDL010000005.1, forward strand.
CACCCTATGGCCGCGGGGTTTTTCTAGCAACATGGATGCTGATCGGAGTCGGTCTGCTTCAGGTTTGGAGAAAGCGATGATCATTTCGATTCCGGTTTGGGAGTATCTCGGCGTAATCGTTGCTGGATTATTTTTGTGGCTTTTGGGCCGAATTCGCCCCGAAATAGTTGCGCCGTTCGGAGATTTGATAGCCAGAATAATGCATAATCGCAATACTCGCTTGGCCATAATCGTGGTCTGGTGGTGGCTGGGCTGGCATTTTTTCACTGCCTAGACCTGCAGCTCTAAAGCGGCCGCGTTGTTATAGTTGGCGGGTGCTCAAATCACTTAACACGTTGCGCCTGGTGATGGCAGTCAGCCTTAGTTTGACGTCAATACTAGCGCCGACCGCAGCGGCGAATGCGATCGGTTTTTTGATCTCGGCGAACCCCGCACTTGGCCAGCAACTGACTTCGGCACCTCACACAGTGACCCTCGAGTTTAGTGTCGCAACCATTCCCGCTCAGCTATCCGGAAATGTCATTCGCGTCACCAATAGTGCCGGGGTTTCAGTGGATCAAGGTGAAGTGAGAGATAGCGGCAAGACTATTGCGATTGACCTCAAGAGTGACCTCGGGCCCGATCGGTATCAAGTTGCCTATCGCTATGTTTGCGACGACGGCCACGTCTTGGTGAGCGCCTATTCGTTTACCGTTGCAAGCGCAACGAATAATCCGCCAGTCAATTCGAGCCCGACTCCACACACTGCCAAGACTCAGATTCCGAAGGTGAAGCCGAGTGCCTCGCAGACGGCAGTGATCAAACCAAGCTCGACTCCAACTAAAGCTCCGACCCCGACCGTGATATCTTCACCAACCCCCCAGTCGTCAGAGCCAACTCCCCGGCAGGCTGTCGAGACGCAGGTTCCTGGGTTTGAAATGGCTTGGATTGTTGGCAGTTTCGCAGCGATAGCTGCCACAGCGGCACTCGCTGTGCTTTCTAGAAAGCGTAAAAAAGGAACTAAAGGGTCCTAGGGGTTTGGCCGACGACAACCGAGCCGGGAGCTACGTCGTGAGTCACGGTGGTGTTAGCGCCGATTGCAGAGTCGTCGCCGATGGTGATGTTGCCAATCAAGGTTGCGCCAGCACCAATAATTACGCGGTTTCCAACGGTCGGGTGTCGCTTCACCGATTCGAGGGTTTTTCCGCCAAAAGTTACGCCGTGATAAATGTGAACGTCATCACCGATAACAGCGGTCTCGCCAACAACAACGCCCATGCCGTGGTCGATAAATAGTCGACGGCCGATGGTGGCGCCAGGATGAATCTCGACGCCTGTCCAGAGTCGAGTGCAGTTAGAAAGCACCCGAGATAGGGTGCGGAATCCGCGCTTCCAAAACCAGTGGTTAACGCGAAATTGCCAGACAGCGTGAAGACCTGGCGAAGTCATAAACATCTCGAATCGAGTGTTTGTTGCCGGGTCACGCACTAGAGCTGCGTCAAGGTCCTCGATTACTCGAGAAATTACGTTCTTACGGGGCATTTAGTCCATCAAGTCAGAGTACAAAGCGGTTGAGAGATATCTCTCACCGAATGAAGCCAAGATTACAACAATAATCTTGCCAGCGTACTCTGGGCGGTTGGCAATCTGGTTTACGCCCCAAAGAGCGGCACCGCCAGAAATACCCGCAAGGATACCTTCCTGGGTAGCAGCTGCACGTGCCCAAGCGAATGCCTCTTCGTTTGGAGCGTCTAGAACCTCGTCATAGATACCGGTGTTTAGCACTGGCGGGATGAAGTTTGCGCCGATTCCCTGAATTGGGTGACCAGCGGGTGATCCTCCGGTTAGAAGGGGAGAAGCTGCAGGCTCAACTGCAATGATCTTGATTTCTGGGTTCAGTTTCTTCAGCGCTTCGCCAACACCGGTGATGGTTCCGCCGGTTCCGATGCCTGCAACAACCGCAGCAACCTTGCCGTCGGTGTCATTCCAGATTTCCTGCGCGGTGGTGGTCGCGTGGATGAAAGGACCAGCTGGGTTCTCGAACTGCTTGACCAAGATTGCGCCGGTCTCAGCTGCGATTGCCTCAGAGCGCGCAACAGCACCCTTCATGCCTTCAGGAGCCGGAGTAAGAACTAGCTCTGCACCATAGGCGCGGAGAAGAGCACGACGCTCCTTTGACATCGACTCTGGCATAGTAAGGATGACCTTGTAGCCACGAGCCGCACCAACCGCTGCTAGAGCAATACCGGTGTTGCCTGAGGTGGCCTCGACAATTGAGCCACCAGGCTTCAGCTGGCCAGATGCCTCAGCGGCATCGACCATGGCAATTGCAAGACGGTCCTTGACCGAAGAAGTTGGGTTGTAGAACTCAAGCTTCGCCGCAACTGTCGCCTTCGACTCTGGGTAGAGGCGGTTTACGCGAACTAGTGGAGTGTTTCCGAAAGCTGCGGTGATGTCGTTAAGTATCGGCATGATGGTCCTTTTAGTTGAAGGCCTTGAAGGCCAGATCGTGAAGCTTTCCATTTGTTGCAAGTACGCTCGAGGATTCCTCGGTTAGCGGGCCATTCAGAGCACTAAATCGCCCGCCGGCTAGTTCAACGATAGGTACAAGCGCAGCGATGTCATAAATCTTCAAGTCATGTTCCGTAACAATGTCTACAGATCCCTCGGCCAGAAGCATGTATGAATAAAAGTCGCCGTAAGCCCGGGTGCGCCAAATTTTTCGAGATAGCTCGAGAAGCTCTGAAAGTTTGCCCGATTGATCCCATAGCTGCAGGTTGTTGTAAGACAGTGAGGCGTGAGCCAAATCGCCAATTGCCGATACCTTCAAGTTGCGCTCTGAACCATCTAGATCGCGGGTCCAAGCCCCGATTTCAGGCGCAGCCCACCAGCGACGACCGAGTGCCGGTGCCGAAACCACCGAAAGCACGACTTTGCCATCGATTGCTAGAGCAATGAGGCTTGCCCAGACTGGAACGCCGCGCATGAAGTTCGCTGTGCCATCGATTGGGTCGATGATCCAGGTACGCTTCGGCCCGGCCGCGGAGCTATCCGTAATGCCAAACTCTTCGCCGATCAAGGCATCGGATGGGCGCTGCTCAGCCAATCTCACCTTTAGCGCCTGCTCCACCGAACGGTCAGCGTCAGTGACCGGGCTGGCGTCAGGTTTGGTTTCAACGTGAAGATCCTGAGCGCGAAAACGGTCCAGTGAAATCGCGTCGGCAATGTCTGCTAACTCGAGAGCAAGGATTAGGTCGTCGCGGTAGGTCATGAAAGCAAGTCTATTCAGAGTCGGTTGAGCGTTTTTCGAATGGATCGGAGTGGGTGGCGAGCGAAGCAATCAAGCGGCGAAGCGAGTCGACGCGGTGTGCTCCCGAGTCACCAAGAGTGCCTTTGCCTATCGCGATATCCAGCTCGCAGTCCGGAGCATCGGAAAGATGGCTGCAGTCGCGCGGGCAGGTCTCGATTACGTGCCAGAGGTCCTCGAACGAACGCAAAATATTCTCTGGCTTGACGTGTCCCAGCCCGAACGAGCGAACTCCAGGTGTGTCAATAATCCAAGCGTCACTGAGCTGAATCGCTCGCACCGAGGAAGATGTGTGGCGTCCACGACCTGTTACCGCGTTCACGCCACCTGTGGCTCTGAACTGGTCGGGTGCGAGTGCGTTCACCAAGGTCGACTTGCCGACGCCGGAATGGCCGACCATAACGGTAGTGTTGCCGGCAAGTAGTTTTCGAAGGTCATCGACCGATGGATCATCCGACCGATTTTTGATCACCGGAATGCTGAGGCCTTCGAAATTCTTTAGAAAGTCGGCTGGATCAGCTAGATCGACCTTGGTGATGACAAGGATGGGCTTGAGACCCGCATCGTAGGCGGCTGCGAGGTAGCGGTCAATTAGGCGAGTGCGTGGCTCCGGGTTAGCAATTGCGACTACGATCGCCATTTGCGTGGCGTTTGCGACGATAACGCGTTCGACCTGGTCGGAATCGTCTGCACTGCGACGCAGAAGCGAGGTTCGCGGCTCGACCCGAACGACTCGAGCCAATGCTCCGACCGTCTCGGAGGTGTCTCCGGACAGGGCAACGCGATCGCCAACCACAGCACCCGCCTTGCGGAGTTCCTTGCCCATAGTCGCGGTGATAACGCGCTCGTCGACTTCGAGCAAGATGTGGTACCTGCCCATGTCCACGCCCGTGACTAGCCCAATGAGTGCTTCTTTGTATTCCGGGCGCTTCTTGGTGCGCGGTTTGTTTCCCTTTGGGTTTGGTCGAACGCGCACATCGGTTTCATCCAGGTCATTTTGACCCGGATCTGGCTCATAGAGCCAACTCAAGCGTTGCCTTCAAGCATGTTCAGCCACAACTTGTCGAAGTTGGGCATCGTCTTTGAAGTGGTTGTGATGTCTTCAACCTGGATGCCAGGCACTCTAAGACCAATAATTGCCCCAGCAGTAGCCATTCGGTGGTCTTCGTAGGTTTCCCAAAGTGCGCCGTGGAGATTCCCGCTCGGGTCAATTTCAAGGCCATCCGGAGTTTCTCGTGCGATGCCGCCAATGCGGTTAATCTCATTAGCTAGGGCAGCCAAGCGGTCTGTTTCATGCCCACGCAGGTGTGCGACACCTCGGATAACCGTCGGAGAATCGGCAATGGCGGCCAGCGCAGCAATCACCGGAGTTAGCTCGCCGCCAATTGAAAGGTCGATATCGATTCCGTGAATTGCACCGGTGCCTGTGACAGTAAGCCCGCCATTTTCGCGGGTGATGACGGCGCCCATCTTTTGTAGGATTCCATCGAATTCGTCACCCACCTGAGTGGTCGAATCCGGCCAGCCGGCTATTGTCACCGAACCGCCAGCAACCATTGCAGCAGCCAGGAAAGGCCCGGCATTAGAGAGGTCAGGCTCGATAGCCACGGTGCCACCTTTGATGGGGCCCGGTTCAACGCGCCACTCAGGCAATCCGTTTGCACCGTCGAGATTCGCGGTAGAAACGCGAACACCTCGCTTCTCAAGACAGTCGAGGGTCATCTCGATGTGCGGCATGGAAGGAAGGTGATCGCCATCGTGACGAAGCGTGATTCCGTTCTCAAAGCGGGCGGCGGCAAGTAAGAGCCCAGAAACAAACTGACTTGAAGCAGAAGCATCGATGGTCACCTCGCCGCCGGAAACCGAACCCTTTCCCCGGACCGTGAAAGGCAGCGCCGCGGCGCCTTCATCCTCGACCGTGACACCGAGAGCGCGGAGTGAATCGATTGTGGTGTGCATTGGACGACGTCGTGCTGCTAGGTCGCCATCAAAGTGAATGTCACCATTGGCCAGAACCGCCATCGGTGGAACGAATCGCATGACGGTTCCCGCGAGGCCGCAGTCGATAGTTGCCGAATGGTTGAATGAAGCTGGTGTGACCCTGAGATCGCCGTTACTAAGTTCATCAACTTGCGTCCCCAGCAAGCGCAATGCTTCAATCATCAACGAAGAATCTCTGGACGCCAGGGGAGAAGTAAGTACAGTCGGTTCGATAGCCAGCGCTGATAAAACCAGCTCTCTATTTGTTAGCGACTTTGAGCCGGGCAGTGAAACGACCGCGTTCAACGGACCAGAGGCAACCGGTGCCGTCCATGGTTGGGAATACGAAGATTCAGACATTGGTTCAAATTTACCATGACGAGTTTGTTGGCTACGGGTGCTGCGCCTTTTGGGCGGCGGCTAGACTCGAAAACGATGAAGAATTCGAACAGCGCGGCCGATCAGGCGCGCATCCTGGCTTTCGAGCAGCAAGCTTTGCCACTAATGCCCCAACTTTATGGTGCTGCATTGCGATGGACTCGCAACCCCTCAGACGCTGAGGATCTAGTTCAGGAGGCATTTGCCAAGGCTTTTGTTGCGTGGGCCCAGTTCCAGCAGGGCACAAACCTGAAGGCTTGGCTCTATCGCATCATGACCAACACCCACATCAATATGTACAACAAACGGGCGAAAGATCAGGCCAAAGGCGGCCTTGATGACCTCGAGGATTGGCAAATTGGCACTGCTGAGTCGGTCACCTCGCTTTCCTCGCGTTCTGCCGAACTCGAAGCCATCGATAATCTTCCTTCGGAAAGCATCCGCAAGGCATTGCATGAGATTCCAGACGAGTTCCGCATGGTTGTTTACTATGCAGTTGTCGATGGGCTTCCTTATGCAGAAATCGCCGAGATTATGGACACTCCGATTGGCACTGTGATGAGCCGTCTTCACCGTGGTAAGAAAATGCTAAGAAAACTATTAGCCGACTACGCAGCCGAAGAGGGCTACGACGTATCAAATAAGACCGGGGGCTCGGATGACTGAGTTTGACTGCCAAGAGACTAAGCGACACGTGCACGAGTTTCTGCACAATGAGCTGAATGAGTCTGAGATTGAGGACATCACGGCCCACCTGGCGAACTGTGACAGCTGCGAGGCAGACTATGACATGGAGAACCTAATCAATGGCTCAATCAAAGAGGCCTGTGATGAGGTTCCTCCTCAGGAGCTAGCAAATCGAGTGCTTGCTGAGATTCGACGCATCCAAGCCAACGGCGGGCAGCACTAGTCTGACGCCTGTGGGTCGCTATTCGTCGATTGAAAGGCCCAACCACTCATACCAGCCGCGGTTCAGCACTAGCCAGGCGATGAGACCGTGGCCAATTTGGCCGGGCAAGTGATTTTCGGCGAGATTAATTTCTTCATTCCAACCAACGTGATCGACCAGCGGTCTGAAACAATCCACAAAAGGAATACCTCGGCGGTTAGCCACATCTTCGAAACCAGAAGCTAGGTGCTCTATTTCGCTGTTCAACTCCGGGTTGCGGTGAGGAGTAGGGCCGACTAGGAAAGACTCGATCCCCGCTCGTTTAGCCTCATCAACGATGGTGGCGATGTTAAGGCGGCTTCTTGAAATCGAGATTCCAGCGGCTGGGTCGGCATTGCTAAGGGCAATCACAAGGCGATTTTCGGTGTCAGCGCTGAAGCGCCTCTTCACTTCATCGGTCCAGCGGTCGGCCAACATACTGGTCGTTTCATCCGGGGCGGGCAAAGTGAAGATATCAATTCGCGGTGAAATCGACGGAGTCTTTGCGGTCACGCGACCAACCCAGCCCATTCCCTTAGGGTCACCCGCTGCTGAGACAAGGCCATCGCCGAGAACGACGATGCGAATGTTGCGTCTTGCTTGCTCAGTCATTTGGTTAAATTATCGAGCGAAAGCGCGTGCGACTAGGTCGGCCTGCTCTGCGGCGTGGCGTTTTGCCGAACCAGTTGCAGGTGACGCACTTGCAGGACGAGATACGAGCTTGGCGACCTGACCGTTCATGTAACGAGGGAGGAATAGACCGATGTAGGTCCAAGGCCCCTGGTTGGCAGGCTCATCCTGAACCCAGTAAAGCTCGGCGTTTGGATACTGGGCATAAGTTGCCTTGATCTCATCCACTGGGGTTGGGTAAAGCTGTTCAACGCGGACAATTGCGGTGGACTTGTCACCAGTCTTCTGAGCCTCGGCCAACAGATCCCAATAGACCTTGCCTGAACAGAATAGGACTCGCGTTACGGCACCCTTGTCGAGTCCCTGCTCATCATCAATCACCGGTCGGAAAGTGCCATTGGTGAAGTCCTCAACCGAGCTTGATGCTGCCTTTAGGCGAAGCATCGACTTCGGGGTGAAAACAACAAGCGGACGACGCGGGCTCGAATAGGCCTGGCGACGGAGCAAGTGGAAGTGAGACGCTGGAGTCGAAGGTTGTGCAACGGTCATGTTGTTCTCGGCGCAAAGCTGAAGATAGCGTTCGATTCGAGCGGAAGAGTGGTCAGGACCCTGACCTTCATATCCGTGAGGCAAGAGAAGAACAACACCGGAGTGCTGTCCCCACTTCTGCTCAGCAGATGATATGAACTCGTCGATGATGGTCTGCGCGCCATTGGCGAAGTCACCGAACTGGGCTTCCCAAAGCACTAGAGCATTCTCGTTCTCAACTGAATATCCATACTCGAATCCCATTGCTGCATATTCACTGAGAAGTGAGTCATAGATATAGAACTTGGCTTGGTCGGCTGAAAGGTTGCGAAGCGGCATCCATTCCTGGCCGTTTTCGCGGTCGTGGAAGACAGCGTGGCGCTGAACGAACGTTCCACGACGGCTGTCTTGGCCGGCCATTCGAACTGGCTTACCTTCGAGCACCAATGAACCGAGAGCCATCAACTCGCCGAAGCCCCAGTCGATGCCGCCCTGACGTGACATTTCGACGCGCTTGGTTAGCAGCTGCTGAAGCTTAGGGTGAACGTGGAAGCCAGGAGGCTGGTTGTCGTGTGCATCACCGATGAGCTCGACGACCTGGCGAGAAATCGCGGTCTCGTGAGCAACTACCGGGTGGTCGCTAGCGGTGGTTCCAATTCCCTCTGGGCGTGGAACAAGGGAAACCGGTGCAGACATGGCTTCGTGAACCTCAACGAACGCGCCTTCGAGTCGAGCCTGGAAGGCGGCATTTGCTGCTTCGTAGTCTTCGCGAGTAATGTCACCGCGTCCAACCAGAGACTCTAGATAAAGGGTTCGCACAGAACGCTTTGCCTCAATAAGGTTGTACATCAGCGGCTGGGTCATCGATGGGTCGTCACCTTCGTTGTGACCGCGGCGGCGGTAACAGATGATGTCGATTACGACGTCCTTCTTGAATTCCTGACGGAATGCAAAGGCCATCTGTGCAACGCGAACTACGGCCTCAGGGTCATCGCCGTTCACATGGAAGATTGGCGCCTGGATGGCCTTGGCAACGTCGGTTGAATAGACGGTCGAACGTGATTCTCCAGGAGGGGTGGTGAAACCAACCTGATTATTGATCACGATGTTGATTGTGCCGCCAACCTTGTAGCCGCGAAGCTGCGACATGTTCAAGACTTCAGGAACTACACCTTGACCGGCGAAAGCCGCATCTCCGTGAATCAAGATTGGTAGCACCGGATACTGCTCGCGAGGAATCGAATCCATTACGTCGAGCTTGGCGCGGACGATTCCCTCGAGAACCGGGTTCACGGCCTCTAGGTGAGAAGGGTTTGCTGCCAAAGAAACGGCAACCTTGTTGCCTTCGGCGCTGGTGAAAACGCCTTCGGTGCCCAAGTGATATTTCACGTCACCAGAACCCTGAACGGTCTTGGTGTCGGTGTTTCCCTCGAACTCGCGGAATACCTGACCATAGGTCTTGCCCGCTACGTTGGTAAGAACGTTCAAGCGACCACGGTGAGCCATACCAATGGCGACTTCTTGAAGGCCATTGTTAGCGGCAGCCTGAAGAATCTCGTCAAGCGCAGCGATGGTAGATTCGCCACCTTCCAGGCTGAATCGCTTCTGACCAACAAATTTGGTCTGGAGGAAGGTTTCGAATGCTTCGGCTTCATTCAACTTGCCAAGGATGCGCATCTGCTCATCGCGACTTAGCTTCTCGTAAGGGCGCTCGAGGTTGTCTTGGAACCACTGGCGCTGGGCCGGGTCCTGAATGTGCATATATTCGACACCGATAGTGCGGCAGTAGCTGTCGCGAAGTATCTTGAGGATGTCACGGAACTGAGCTTTGCTCTTGCCGCCAAAGCCTCCGGTCTTGAAGGTTCGGTCTAGGTCCCAAAGGCTAAGGCCGTGATTCAAGATGTTCAGGTCAGGGTGCGAGCGCTGCTGATATTCCAGCGGGTCGACATCTGCCATCAGGTGGCCACGAACTCGGTAAGCGTTGATTAGCTCTTGGATGCGTGATGCTTTGCTGCGGTCATCGCTGTCATCCTGGTCAAAGTCTTCGACCCATAGAACTGGCTCGTAAGGGATACGTAGTGAAGCGAAAATTTCTTCATAGAAACCGCGCTGTCCGAGCAGAAGCTCGTGGACTTTCTTCAGGAACTCGCCAGAACCGGCACCCTGAATAACTCGGTGATCATAGGTCGAAGTCAAGGTGATGGTCTTGCTGATGCCCATCTTTGATAGAGCCGCTTCGTTCATGCCCTGGAATTCGGCAGGGTAATCGAGGGCGCCTGCACCGATGATGCAACCCTGCCCTTGCATTAGGCGTGGCACCGAGTGAACGGTTCCGATTCCGCCAGGGTTGGTTAGAGAAACGGTTGAACCGGCAAAGTCATCCGCAGTCAGCTTGTTGTCACGAGCCTTCTTTACAAGGTCTTCGTATGCGGTCAAGAACTCGGCAAAGTTCAGGCGCTGAGCGCGCTTGATGTTGGGTACTAGCAATGCGCGGGTGCCGTCCGGCTTCGGGATGTCGATCGCAAGGCCAAAGTTCACATTCGCCGGGGTTACTGCGGATGGCTTGCCATCAATTTCGGTGTAATAGACGTTCTGGCTTGGGAACTCTTTCAGAGCGCGAACCAATGCGAAACCGAGGATGTGAGTGAATGACACCTTGCCACCGCGGGTGCGAGAAAGGTGACTGTTGATCACAATTCGGTTGTCGATCAAGAGTTTTGCCGGGATAGTGCGAACCGAGGTGGCGGTAGGGACCTTGATTGAGGCATCCATGTTAGAGGCAAGTGCCTTGGACATGCCCTTGAGTACGGTTACCTGGTCCTCGACAGAGTCTGCTTCATCCACATCGATGGTTGCAATGGACTCCGTGACCGGAGCCTGGGCAGGAATTGGCTGCGCTTTAGGTTCGATTCGAGTGGTCTTAGCAACCAAGGGTGCAGCACTTGACTGTGCTGCTGGAGAGGCCGCAGGTGAAGAAGTCACCGTTTCGGCTGCGACAGCCTGGGCAGGAGCTGAGGCGGGTTTTGCGACGGGGGTTGAACTCTGGTTGTGGTGAAGCTTCTCGAGGATAGGCCACCATTCCTTATCGACAGAGTCAGGGTTTACTTTGTACTGTTCGTACATTTCTTCCACTAGCCAGTCATTGGCACCAAAATCGTTGTCGCCGTTCGAATTCTCGCCGTTGATAGACAGAGAAACCACCTCTTTATGATTGCTGTTCGATTTGCCTCTTAAGCCTACCTTCTCACTGGTTATGCTTAGAACAAGATGGAAAACTCAGACCATAGCGTTTCGGGCGGAGGGGCTCGATGAATGACTGGCTAATGCTGGCGCTCGGCCTACTTTTGACACTCGGCACAGGCATTTTTGTTGCCAGCGAGTTCTCGATGCTGAATCTTGAGCGAAGCGATCTGGAAGCGCGTGCAGAACGCGGTGAAAAAGGTCTTTCAAGTAGCATCCGCGCGCTAAAACGCACAGCAACCCACCTTTCCGGCGCTCAACTGGGCATCACCCTTACGACCATGCTCACCGGCTTCCTTGCCGAACCAGCGCTTTCGCATCTTTTGAGCCCGGGAATGCCTGCAGTATTCGCGCTCGTTCTGACAATGTTCATCGCAACGCTTTTTTCCACTTTGTTCGGTGAATTAGTTCCTAAGAAATTGGCGCTAACCGTTCCGCTGGAAGTAAACCGATTTGTCGTTAACTTTCAGCTGGCTTTTACCTGGGTTTTTTCATGGATGATCTTCATACTCAATGCTGCTGGCAACGGCATTGTGCGTTCGATGGGGATTGAACCAAAGGAAGAACTCAGTTCCGCACGCACCGCCGAAGAGCTGAGCTCTTTGGTTCGACGCTCGGCAAGCCTTGGAGCTCTGGACGCTCAGACTGCGACCCTTTTAACGAAGACGCTCGCAATGAGCCAGCTCGTTGCCGCGGATGTGATGACGCCACGAACCCGAATGGCAAGCCTGCATATTGAGGATTCGGTTGCTGAGGTCATCGAACTTTCAATCAAAACCGGCTACTCGCGCTTTCCAATCATCGAAGATTCATCCGACGATGTTGTCGGCGTAGCGCACGTAAAGAAGGCGACGGCCATCCCGCGTGAAAAACGCAACGAGGTTCAGGTCACAGCGATTATGGTCGAGGCTCTTCGGGTGCCTGAGACGATGAGGCTCGAAACCCTGATGGTCGAATTGCGCGCAAAGGGGCTTCAGCTCGCAATTGTGGTCGATGAATATGGGGGAGTTGCTGGTCTAACGACGCTCGAGGATCTTGTCGAAGAACTCGTTGGCGAGTTAGTTGATGAGCACGACCGAGCCAAAGCTGGCGTAACCAGAGGTGCAAACTCGTCGGTGCTTTTTCCTGGCATGACGAGGCCAGACGAACTATTGGAAATGGCCATTAAGGTTCCGGCTGACGGTGCTTATGAAACAGTAGCCGGCTTTCTCATGAGCGCACTCGGTCGAATTCCCGGCGTTGGCGACACCGTAGAGATTGAAGATGGGGTCTTGCGTGTCGAACGCATGGATGGTCGCAGAGTCGACAGGGTACGTTTCAGCCCAACCGTTCAAGTTGAAACCGAGGTGACAAAGAATGACTAATCCCTGGGTTGGAATCGGCTGGTTCTTTGTCTTGTTGCTTGGTAATGCGTTCTTTGTTGCTGCCGAATTCGCGGTAATCACCGCTCGCAGAGCTCAAATTGAACCGCGCGCAGAAGCCGGAAGTCGTCCGGCGCGAATCACAATCAAGGCAATGGAGAAGGTTTCTCTGATGCTTGCCACAACTCAGCTCGGAGTGACAATTTGTTCACTACTCATCCTGATAATTGCTGAACCAAGCGTGCATGCGTTGCTTGAACCTGGTCTATTGGCCCTCGGTTTACCCGAGGGTGCCGTTGCCGGTGTTGCATTCGCAATCACTTTGGTTCTGGTTTCGTTCATGCACGTCGTAATCGGGGAAGTGGTGCCAAAGAACATCTCCTTCTCCGTGCCTGAGAGGGCAGCACTCATCCTGGTTCCGGTTCTTTACGCGTTGGCGCAGGTGGTTCGACCAATCGTGGTTACGTTGAACTCGGCCGCAAATGGCATCCTGAGACTTTTCGGCTTCAAGCCCAAGGATGAAGCCAACAGCGCGTTCACCCTCGATCAAGTCGAAGACATTGTTGAACACTCAACCCGCGAGGGAGTCCTCAGCGACACTTCGGGAGCACTTAGCAACACCTTTGAATTCACTGAAAAGAAGGTTAGAGATGTGGCCGTTTCAATTGACAAGGTTGTTTCGTTCGACGAGTCGGTAACGCCTCGCGAAATCGAGCAAGCCGTTGCCAAGTATGGCTTTTCTCGCTATCCGCTGACTGGGGGAGACGCTGAGATTGTCGGATATTTGCACCTCAAGGACGTTATAGATCTCGACGCCGATGAGGTGGATGACGCATTCCCGTCAAAGCGAGTGCGAAACATGATTTCTCTCTCGGCCAACATGGAACTTGAAGACGCGCTAGCCAGTATGCGAAGGGTTAATTCGCACATGGCAAAGGTCATCGATCGCGGCGGAAAACTCCGAGGTGTTCTATTCCTAGAAGACATCCTTGAAGAGCTTATCGGTGAGGTTCAAGACGCTACTCGTCGCGATTAAAACTTGCCCCGAGAGTATTGCTTAGGCCAGTAGCCGACGTCAACCCCTAACTCGTGCGCCGACCTAAGTGGCCACATTGGATCGCGCAATTCAGCCCGCCCAAGCATGATCACTTCGACATTTCCACGTTGCAAAATTTCCTCGGCTTGGGCGCCGGTCGTGATCTGACCAACTACGGCAACCGGTTCGTCTACCCGCTCAGCAACATATTCTGCGATCGGAACCTGATAGCCCGGTCCAACCGGAATGCTGACTCCGGTTACGAGTCCACCCGTTGAGATATCAAACAGGTCGGCGCCGGCCTCGGCGCACCATTTCGCAACGGTTGCCGTCTGGTCTTCATCCCAGCCTCCCTCAACATAGTCGGTAGCCGAGAAGCGAATCAAAATTGGCATGCCTTCGCCAACTTCGGCACGAATCCCTTCAACGATTTCTATCAGGAGCCGTGCGCGATTTTCGAGCGTGCCGCCATAGATATCGGTTCGAGTGTTCGTGAGTGGTGATAAGAATTGGTGGATCAAATAGCCGTGTGCCGCGTGAATTTCGACAACATCGAAACCTGCATCTTGAGCACGGCGAGCGGCATTGATGAAGTCATTTACAACATCTGAAACTTCAGAAGTTTCAAGTTTTCTAGGGGCCACATAGCCCGTAAATGCCTCCTCAGTTGAGGAAACCGACTGCCAACCTCCGTCGGTCATCGGCACGCTGCCATGTCCAGACCATTCGCGATAGGTTGAGGCCTTGCGGCCGGCGTGAGCGAGTTGCACACCTACTGCCGCACCCTGACCGTGCATGAAGTCAATGATGTAAGCCCAGCCATCGGCTTGTTCGTCGTTCCAGATTCCGGTGTCCCAAGGTGAGATGCGACCCTCTGGGGAGACCGCCGTTGCCTCAACAATTACCAAGCCGGCGCCTCCGGCAGCTCGCGAACCGTAGTGCACCAGGTGCCATTCGGTTGGCACGCCATCGCGCTCTTCCGCAGAATATTGGCACATTGGGGCAACCCACGCGCGGTTGCGAACAGTCAAATCACGGATTGAAATTGCTTCGAATAGCTTGGTCATGTTTAGAACTCTATTAGGTAGCCTAGGCACATGGACCTGCTTTCTTCTGTGTTGCGAAGACCGGTCGCTGAGGATGACAAATATTCTCGCGGCGTGGTGGGGTTTGTTACCGGTTCGACAGACTTTCCGGGTGCCGCAATCCTTGGTGTGACCGCGGCGATTCGTACAGGCGTAGGAATGGTTCGTTGGGTGGGTCCGGAGTATGTCGGCCACATGCTTCTCGAGGTGCGCCCGGAAGTGGTTTTACAACCGGGCCGGACACAAGTCTGGGTGGTAGGTTCGGGGGTTTCTGGCGCTCTAGGGAGCGAACAAGCCAGCAATATTTCCGCCGCGTTAGCCGAACCTGGTTTCGCGGTTATTGATGCGGGAGCTCTTGAACTCGTCGACTACTCGAGGCTCGCAGTGAACGCGGTGCTTACTCCTCATGCCGGAGAGGCCGAGCGGTTATTGAATCGACTGGGTTACAAAATCACTCGCGCCGAGGTGGAGGAGAATCCAATTTCAGCCGCTAAAGAGATTTCGCGACTCACTGGCCAAACGGTTCTTCTCAAGGGAAACGTCACAACGATTGCAGACAAACTAGGACACGTCCGACAAACACCGCCTGCGAATCCAGCGTTAGCCACCGCCGGCAGCGGAGATGTGTTAGCTGGAATCCTCGGTGCGCTAATTGCCTCAAACAATGAAAAGTTAGTTTCCGGCCTTTTTACTTTGGCTGACATTGCATACGCGGCTGCAGTTTTGCATGCAGAAGCGGGCGCATTAGCCGCCATGGATGGGCCGGTTGCCGCTCTTGACATTGCGGAAGCAATGCGCACCGTTGTTGGTGATCGCCTTGCATAGGATGAGGTTGCCTCTTCTCTGGGTGGCGACCGTTTTGGTCCATGGATGGCTGATTCTTGAGGCGAATCTAAACCCCCAAACTGCTCCATTCAATGACGTAAATCTTTATGGAATTTGGGTAGACCAGACACAGCAAGGACATCAAATTCTTGGATTAAGTGCTCCTTGGGTCTACCCATTCTTAGCTCTCGGGTTCATGAGCTTGGCAAAAATTATCGGTTCCTCAGCGGGGATACTTACCGGCTGGTTGCTTCTTATCTGTTTACTGAATCTAATTGGTTTGAGTGCAATCGTTGACTGGGGGCAGGAGGGGAAAAAGGCTTTCCGCGCCGCTAGTTTTTATCTCGCATTTATGGCGTTGCTCGGACCCGTTGCGATTGGTCGAATTGACTCTGCGGCGACATTTTTTGCACTTCTTGGATTAGTTCAGCTTTATCGAGATCGCCTAAGGCTGGCAATGGCATTTTTTACTCTAGGTGCATGGATTAAAATTTGGCCGGTAGCTGCGGCCCTGGCGCTCTTCACATCTTTCAATTCCAAGATGAAAATCGTCATTTCTTCAATAGTCACCGCTTTGGTCGTTTTGGTTGTTGGGTTCGCTTTGGGCGGCAATGAGAATATTCTCTCGTTCGTCACCATGCAGAGCAGTCGAGGGCTTCAGGTCGAGTCGGTGGCTGCAACTTTTTGGGTTTGGGGCGCCAAAGTGGGGCTTCCGGGTGCTGGCATCTATTTCGACAATCAGCTGGTCACCAATCAAGTGTCTGGGGCCTTCTCTGGAGAAACGGCATCCCTGCTCGGGATCGTGATGGTCGCAGCGTTGGCCATTACGGCAGCTCTTGCCTATCGGGCTTTCAAGGCTGGGGCCGACTCAAAGCATTTATTCGCCGTTGTATTTTTGACTGCAACACTTGATTTGATTGTCTTCAACAAAGTTGGTTCACCTCAGTTTGAAGGTTGGTTGGCCGTTCCGCTCATGGCGGGAGTGCTTCTTGGGTTGAGCCGTTGGCGAATGCCGCTCATACTTGGTGGTCTCATCGCCTTGCTGACAAATCTGCTCTACCCAATTTTTTACATGGATTTGATGATGCTTGGTTCACTTGGTGTTTGGATTCTGACCATCAGGAACCTGACTCTAGTTGGACTGCTGGTTTGGGCGAACCTGCGACTTAGTAAATTGGCGCGTTAAGAGTCGAGAAGTTCGGCCAAGAGCGGCCCAACCTGCTCGCGTTCGATCAAGAATCCATCGTGACCATATGGTGATTCGATTGTCTGCAAACCGCCACCAATCATGGCGCCTCCGATGTGGTCAGCTATTCTTTTTTGATCACCAATCGGGAAATAGCGGTCACTATCTATGCCTGCAACTAGGCTTGTCGCTTTTACGGTCGCAAGGGCGGCTTCAACCGAACCGCGTCCTCGGCCCACGTCATGAGAATTCATCGCCTCGTTTAACGTGATGTAACTATTTGCATCAAAGCGACGAGTAAATTTATTGCCGTGGAAGTCTAGATAGCTCTCAACAGCAAAGCGTCCCCCGTGACCGAGTGGGCTGACCTGTGACTGCCAGGTGCGTTCAAAGCGATCATTCAGTTCACTATTGGTTCGATAATTCAACAACGCCATGCGACGAGCCAGAGCCAAACCGCGGTGAGGTCCGAAGCCAGGCTTGGCGTCATAATAGTTTCCATCAGCGAAGGCAGGGTCGGTCATGATGGCTTCAACCTGAATCGAATTGGTCGCGATTTGGTCTGCACTTGTGATTGCTGGCGCTGCGATCACCGCAACTCGCTTCACAGCGTCCGGGTACATGATTGCCCATTCCAGGGACTGCATTGCTCCCATAGACCCGCCGATCACCGCATACCAGGTATTTATGCCTATGACTTTCGAAAGCTCGTGCTGGGCGTTTACCTGATCACGGATGGTGAGGTAAGGAAACTGCGCCCCATATTCTCGGCCATTTTTGTCAAGCGAACTTGGGCCGGTTGAACCCTGGCAACTTCCAAGTGTGTTCGGTGCGACGACAAAATATTTATCCGTGTCTATGGCTAAACCGGGGCCAATTATGTCACTCCACCAGCCCTCGGTCGGGTGTGCCTTGCTTGCCACACCAGTCGCGTGCGAATCACCGGTGAGCGCGTGAAGCACCAAGACGGCATTGGAGTGCTCGTGGTTTAGTTGCCCCCAAGTTTCAAATGCCATTCGAGCATTGGTTAGGGTTCGGCCACTCTCGAGTTTGAGGTTAGCAATTGGTGCGAATTGGCGATCACCAGCTGGGTCTCCGTCTCGCCAAGCGCCAGTTGCGGGTGGTCGCCCAATTAACTGACGACTCAGTTCTTCGGTCACGAATGACGAAGGAACTGTATCTTCGGGGGTTTGGAATTCCATGGTGACTTAAGCCTATCGGCGCGCGCCACTGTTTTTCCTACTGTTTGGCAGCCAAGAACCCAGTTTCCAAGTCGGCGAGCAAATCTTCAATTGACTCGAGACCCACCGAAAGGCGAACCAAACCAGGTGTAACGCCGGTTGATGCCTGCTGTTCTGGTGTCAACTGCGAGTGGGTGGTGGACGCTGGGTGAATCACCAGAGACCTAACGTCACCAATATTTGCAACATGGCTAAATAATTCGAGGCTGTCAACGAATTTTGCCCCTGCCGTCACGCCTCCATCGATTTCAAATGAAACGATCGCGCCGGCACCCTTCGGTGCATACTTCCTAGCCGCTTCAAACCACGGAGATGTTGGCAGCGAGGCATAGTTGACCGATAAAACCTGAGGGTGCTTGGTTAGCCATTCAGCCACCTTCTTTGCATTTTCGACGTGGCGCTCGACTCTCAGGCTCAAGGTTTCGATGCCCTGGATGAGTTGCCATGCGCTGTTTGGCGAAATGGCAGAACCTAGGTCGCGAAGGAGTTGAACACGGGCCTTGATTATATAGGCGATGCCGTCACCTAGGGCGGCCGTGTAGTTGACTCCGTGGTAAGAAGGGTCTGGTTCGGTTAGGCCAGGGAACTTGTCCGACTTGCTCCATTCGAACTTTCCGCCATCAACGATTGCGCCGGCTACGACTGTGCCGTGACCGCCCAAGAACTTAGTCGCCGAGTGCACAACGATATCGGCACCGTGCTCGAGTGGACGAATGAGGTACGGGGTAGCCACCGTGTTATCTACGATTAGCGGCAGCCCGTTTTTGTGTGCAACATCCGCGACTCCTGCGATGTCGAGGATAGAGACTTTCGGATTTCCGATCGTTTCGGCGAAGAAAGCCTTGGTGTTTGGTTGGACTGCAGCAGCCCAAGCGGTTAAATCATCCTGGTCTTCGACGAAGGTGGTTGTAATGCCAAGTTTTGGCAACGTGTACTTGAAAAGGTTGTAGGTTCCGCCGTAAAGCGTTGAAGACGCAACGATATGATCGCCTGCCTGAGCGATGTTCAAGATTGCGAATGTTTCAGCTGCCTGACCGGAGGCGAGTAAAAGTGCCGCGGTTCCACCTTCGAGGGCGGCAATGCGTTTCTCAGCAACATCCTGAGTCGGGTTCATGATTCGGGTATAAATGTTTCCGAATTCAGCCAAACCGAAAAGCTTAGCGGCGTGCTCGCTTGAGTTGAACACGTATGCTGTCGTCTGATAAATGGGGGTGACAACAGCGTTAGTCGTCGGGTCTGGTGATGCACCAGCGTGAATCTGTGCAGTGTCAAAACCCCATTTACTCGAATCGTTACTCATAGCCGTATCCCCTTTTCAGTCCGGAATTGAATTTAAGTCCGGTTGTTGAATCAAAGATTAGGGCAGTTGAATAATTTCCCAACAACGCTTTGAAATGAAGCGTAATAAAGGGTTGGGTTGGGCTTTGGGTGTTCTGAAGAAACTTTTACCTATTTCAAGACATCGAAGGCGAGCGAGGCGAGCAATGCTGAGCCATCCGCAAGAATCGAATCATCAAAAAGCGCCTTATTCGAGTGGTTGGTTGAAGCTGTCGCTGGATCTATGCCTTCTGGGCAAGCGCCCATGAAAACAAAGGCGCCAGGAATAACATCGACAACCGATGCAAAGTCTTCGCCGCCGGCAATCGGGTCGGGCATGTTCCAATAACGCCCAGGTCCGAATGCCTCGTTTATGACTCTTTCAACGCGCTTTATCGACTCTTCGTCGTTCATCAGAACCTTCGTGGAAGGCAAGAACTTTATTTCAACTTCAACACCGTGGGCTTTTGCAATTCCTTCCAATAACTCGATTGAGTAACGCTTGATTTTCTCGGTGTTTTCGACCGAAAAAGTGCGAATCGTGGCGCCGAAGGAGGCTATCTCGGGGATGACATTCTCGGTGTGGTCGTCACCGGCCTTAACCCAGCCAATATTTATTACTACAGGGTCAAAGGCGCTGAAACGCTTATTGACCATGGTCTGGAGTGCGCTCATCGCCTCGGCCATGGGAGAAATCGGATCTTTCGAAAGCCAAGGCATCGATCCATGTCCGCCGGCGCCTTTGAAAGTAACTGTCATTCCGCCAGCAGCGGCCATCAGAGGGCCGACTCGCGAGCCAAATAGTCCCTTTGGATAGGAACTGAAAACGTGAATTCCAAATGCTGCTATTGGCATCTGACCGGTGACCAAGTGCATGTTTTCTTCTAGCATGACATCGGCGCCACCATGACCCTCTTCACCGGGTTGGAACCAGATGATTACGTCACCTTTGAGTTCATCTTTGTGGGTGGCAATTAGGTGGGCTGCACCAATTCCGATTGCCATATGTAAGTCGTGACCGCACGCATGCATGAATCCGTTGGTCGAAGCGAAATCCAAGCCGGTGTCCTCGACAACTGCTAGGGCATCCATGTCCGCGCGCAATAGCACAGTCGGGCCGGGTTGACCACCCTTTATGTGCAGAACCGCTGAGGTAATGCTGGTGCCGAGAGTTATCTCGCCGAGGCCGTGCAATGATTCGAGCACTCTAGCTAGGGTGTTCGGTGTCTGCAATCCGAATTCGGGGATTTGATGAAGTTCACGTCGAATCTCACTCAAGACGTTCGAATATTGGTTTGCCTCTTTGGCTAGATCCGCATAGCTCATACCGTCATTGTGCCACCTTTAGGCTTGTCATATGTTTTTTGAGCAAATGCACCCTAGTTGGCAGGCCGCCATCCCTGATTCCAAGGCGATTTTGGATGCACTTGAAGCCAAACTTGAACAACGAGGCACCCAATATTTACCCGAGAAGCGACTCGTAATGAGGGCCTTCGAAGCGCCATTGGATGAAATTCGAGTGGTCATTATCGGGCAGGACCCATATCCAACAGTTGGGCACGCTGTTGGACTTTCATTTGCCGTTTCGACTGAAACAAAACCAATCCCACGGAGTCTGAGCAATATTTTGCGTGAGTTGGGGGACGACCTCGGCAAAAATATTGAACGAAACGGCGATCTTTCTAAATGGGCTGCGCGAGGCGTTTTCTTGCTGAACCGTCACCTCACCACGGATGTCGCAGACGCGGGCGCACACGCCGACCTTGGATGGGCCGCCTTCACGGATATGGCCATCCGGGCTCTTAATCGCAAGCGAGGCCGCACGTTGGTCGCCATTCTCTGGGGAAATCAAGCTCAGCAGCTAGCGCCAGTTTTGTGTGACGCACAGGTAATCATGTCGGCGCATCCGAGTCCTTTGTCGGCACGACGCGGGTTTTTCGGATCCCGGCCGTTTTCTAAAGCAAACGCGTCGCTAATAGCAGTGGGCGAGTCGGCGATAGATTGGTCTTGTTAGGAGATTGTTTTGGCTTTAGATTCTGAATCACGTTGGCGACTAGTTCGCGCGATGCGGGCCAAAGGCTCACAACCTGCGTCGAATGAAACCACGATTCGCGATGCCAAGGTTGAAGACCTTTCGCAAATCGTTGAGATTTACAACTACTACATTCGAAATAGTGTGGTCACTTTTGATTTAGATGCGATGACCTTGGATGAATGGCAGCACAAGTTTGAATACGTCCAGTCGCTCAAGTTGCCATTCGTAGTTGCCGAGAGTGGAGGCGGGCAGATTCTTGGATTCGCATATGTAGCACCTTGGCGCCAAAAGGCTGCCTATCGCCGAACAGTCGAGGACAGTATTTATCTGAGACCAGCTGCAATAGGCAAGCGAGTTGGCACCAAATTGCTCAGTGAGATTATTGACCGCAGCAAAGCCTCCGGTGTGAAGGAAATTGTCGCGGTGATCTCCGACAAGGGGGCAGAATCATCTATCGCATTGCACGAGAGTTTCGGTTTCAAGCACCAAGGGCACCTCGCTAAGGTGGGCTTCAAGTTTGGCCGTTGGCTTGGCACTGTCTTGATGCAGAAGAGCCTTTGAGGGAAATCTTGGCGAACCCTCAGGGTTCATTCAGGAAAAGTGAATAGGCTGTTTTCATGAAGTTTTCTAGAGGCGTTGTCGCCTCCGCGCTTGCACTTGGTTTGAGTTTGTTGAACGTAGCACCTAGTTGGGCAGCCACTAACCCCATTACCAGTGACACATCTTTTGATGCGGTCGGCCTAATTGTTAAGTACAAGTCTGGCGTGGATGCAAAAGCTTCGAATGGTGAGCCGACGGCGGAAAATGCTTCTGGGGTGAATTTGTCGCTGGGGCGCGACCTAGGCGCTGGCTGGCACAGCGTCCAGTTTGAACAAGATCTAGCCGGTGGCAAGGCAACTTCGATTGCGCTGAAGCTCGCTGCCGACCCTCGAGTGGCATCAGTCGAACTCGATCGCAAACTTATGCCCGCGTCAGTCGGCACCAAGGTGTCTGCCTCCGCTATAGCCTCCTTGAAGCCAGCTACAGTGACTCGATCACTCAAAGCCGTTGACGCTTGGTCTAAGGCCCAGCCTTCTGCCGCTGCGATTAAGCTCAGCTGGTCTGCGCCGGTGTCTCTTTTCGGTGCCAAAGTCAGCGGGTACAGAGTTGAGGCTAATGATGGCTCAGGCTGGAAGTTCAAGACTTCGGCGTTGACAACCTCAGCCGTCATCTCGGATGGCCTCAAGCCTGGCGTGGCTTATTCCTTTAGAGTCGCGACGATTACTAAGTTGGCCGGCGCTCAGAAAATTGGTGCGTTCTCTTCGATTGCCAAGGCCATTCCCACCACGACACCTCAGGCTCCAGTTTTTAATGGGTCTAACACCGCTTTTGGGTCAACTTTTCCAACCTGGTCGACTCAAAACTTGGCTCAATCCGGCGGCCTACCAATTCTTGATTACACCGCCACTGCGAGTGCGTCTGGGCAGAAGTCTGTCGCCTGCATCGCCCCAGCTACGGCAACCACCTGCTCATTCACGGGTCTGGTTCCGAACATTACCTATTCGGTCTCTGTTTCTGCTCGAAACGTGCATGGTGCTACAGCCAGCCTTCAAGGTGTCACCCCGCTGGACGCGCTCTTTAAGCAGCAGTGGTACCTGATCAGCCCGTATGGAATTAATGCCCAAAATGCGTGGTCAACGACTATGGGCTCAAAAAATGTTGTTGTAGCTGTCATTGATAGCGGGATAACAGCACACCCGGATCTCGATAATCAGGTGGTTCCGGGCTATGACTTTGTGAGTGACCCTGCCTCTTCCAACGACGGTGATGGGTGGGATCCGAACAATGCCGATCCCGGTGACTTCTATGGAACTGTAGCCAGTTCTTGGCATGGAACCCACGTGGCAGGCATCATTGCGGCGCAATCAAACTCGATCGGCGTCACCGGTGTGGCTCCAAATGTCAAAATTCAACCTATCCGAGCTCTGGGAAGCGATGGAGGAAATTCATCTGACCTAATCGCAGCACTTCGATGGTCGGCAGGGCTTCACGTTCCAGGAGTGCCCGACAATAAGACTCCTGCGCAGGTTGTGAATCTCTCAATGGGTACAGATAGTTTCACGCCGTGCCGCCTATCGGGCCAGACCACAGGTGCAACCGAGGTCGCTCTCGCCGACCTCAAGGCCGCAGGCGTGACTGTCGTGAGTGCCGCTGGAAACTTCAATGTTCCCGCATACGAGTCCTACCCAGGCAATTGTTTCCCGACCATCAATGTCGGCGCAACGGCCTATTCGGGTGAACGAGCATCATATTCAAACTATTCAGTGGCTGACAGCACCGGACAAATGGTTGGGGTCGACATCTCAGCGCCAGGTGGAGATAGCAAGTTCCCTGGGGATTCGCCTGCTGGAACTGACGGCAAGATTATGTCTACTTTGAATGATGGCAAAACGGCGCCAGGTGCGCCGATTTATGCGGGCGAAGAGGGCACTAGCATGGCTGCCCCCGTGGTTTCCGGTGTGGTGGCGCTAATCTATTCAGTCAAACCAAACATCTCGTTCGATCAAGTGTGGGAAGTGCTTAAAACTACGGTGACAAAGTTTCCGAGTGGCGGCGAATGTGCGACAAAGAACATTTGTGGTGCAGGAATTGTGAACGCCGGCGCTGCTGTGGCTGCAGCTGCTGCTCTGCCCTAGCTAAAATCAAGCCATGCGTATTCATCGAGCATGGCTGGTCGCGGCCGTAACATTCTTGACCCTGGTTTGCGCTGCAGCGTTCCGCTCGACAACCTCGATCATGTTCATGCCGCTTGAAACGGAGTTCGGTTGGACTCGAAGTTTAACCTCGAGCGCAATTTCCATTAACCTCGTCGTCTACGGTCTGACCGCGCCTTTCGCTGCAACACTCATGGAGAGGTTTTCCCCGAAACGTGTTGCGGTTGCTGCACTTGTTCTAGTGGCACTTGGAACAGGCTTAACAATTTCCATGACTCAGCCTTGGCAACTTATGCTCTACTGGGGTGTTTTCGTTGGCCTAGGCACTGGATGCCTGGCACTTGTTTTCGCATCAATGGTAGCCAACCGTTGGTTCAGTCAAAAGCGGGGGCTGGTGACCGGAATTTTCTCGGCAGCTTACGCAACCGGGCAACTAATTTTCTTGCCAGCGCTTACATCGGTCGTCATGACTCAGGGGTGGCGAACTGCATCGCTGGTCGTTGCCGGCTTCGCAACTGCCGTCATTCCCATTTTCCTGTTGTTCTTTCAAGACTCACCTGAAAAGCTTGGCCTTCAGCCTTACGGTGGTGCTCACAGAGATGCTGCCGGGGAATCCGCGCCTAAAACTGCGCGTGGAACGCTGGCGGTGCTCTTCAAATCAGCACGAAAGCCGGCTTTTTGGATTCTGGCGGGAACTTTCTTTGTCTGTGGATGGACCACCAACGGCCTAATCGGCGCCCACTTTATACCGGCCGCTCACGACCACGGAATGCCGGAAGGTACTGCAGCTGGGTTGCTCGCCGTCGTGGGTATTTTCGACTTCGTTGGAACCATCCTTTCTGGATGGCTCACGGACAGAGTGAACCCGATCATTCTTTTAGTCTTTTACTACGGGTTGAGGGGTCTTGCCCTATTCAGCGTGCCATTCGTACTTGGCCCTCAAGTCGAGCCGCCTCTGTTGTTCTTCATCGTTTTCTACGGTCTTGACTGGATTGCAACCGTGCCACCGACAATCGAGCTGTGCCGCCGATATTTCGGACGTGCTCAGTCTCCCTCGGTTTATGGCTGGGTTTTCGCATCCCATATGGTTGGAGCTGCAGTTGCTGCCAGCTTTGCAGGCAGCATTCGTGAAACTCAGGGCAGCTATTTCATAGCGTGGATCACGGCCGCTGTCCTTTGCATTCTGGCAGCAGGTTCGGTACTAATTTTGCGCAGGATTCCCGCGCAGGCTCTCTAAACAGATTTAAGTACAAAAAAACCTCGGACGAATCCGAGGTTTTTTGTTTAGCACTGGTGCGGAAGGTGGGACTTGAACCCACACGTCTCTCAACGCTAGAACCTAAATCTAGTGCGTCTGCCAATTTCGCCACTCCCGCGTGCTTGACTATGTTACCCCAAAAATCCCTTGTGGATAAATCGAGCACAAAATTTCTTGAAATTACATGATTTTGTGACGAAAAGTGAGGCGAGAATGTCACAAATTTTAGAGCGTGTAAGCAATGCGGTACGCGCAGAATCTTTGAAAAACAGCGAGTTCAAGACAGGACACCTCAACCGTGCCATTGACAGTGAAATCGAAGCGAACGAATCTGAAATAAATCTTGACGAAGAGTTGGAAATTAGGCGTCTGACTGAAAATCGATTGCTTGGTTTCGGGACGCTTCAGCCACTTCTTGATGATTCTTCAATCGAGGAAATATGGATCAACTCGGAATCTAAAGTATTTGTCGCCAGATCAGGCGTTTCAACTCGCATTCCCGTCACTTTCACGTCCGGAGAAATTGAAAGTCTAATTGAGCGAATGCTTCGCCCAATAGGACGGAGACTAGATCGCTCTTCGCCGTTCGTAGATGCAAAGTTGCCGGATGGTTCCCGGCTTCACGTTGTCATTCCAGACATAACGAGGTCATCCTGGTCAGTTAATATCCGCAAATTTCCTGATGAAGTCCTGACATTGAGCGATCTTGTTCAGAGAGGTTCGCTAGGTTCAGGCCAAGCTGCCTTCCTGCGAGATGCCATGCGGGCCGGTTCAAATATTTTGGTTTCGGGGGCAACGCAGGCGGGAAAAACTACAGTTTTATGTGCATTACTGAGCGCTCTTGACGATAGCGAACGAGTCGTAACCGTGGAGGAAACATTTGAGATTCGGGCGAACAACCCGGATTGGGTTGCCATGCAAACCCGTCAGGCGAATCTTGAAGGCAAAGGCGAGATAAATCTCAGACGATTGATAAAGGAGGCTCTCAGGATGAGACCTTCACGCCTGGTTGTCGGTGAAGTGCGAGAAGCAGAGTCCCTTGATCTGTTGATTGCACTGAACTCGGGACTACCTGGCCTCTGCACCATTCACGCCAATTCAGCTCAGGGTGCGCTTGAAAAACTGTCTACTTTGCCTTTGTTGGCGGGGCAAAACATTTCATGGGATTTCATCAAACCAACGATTGCCAACTGCATTGATTTAGTTGTTCATTGTGAACTCAAACGTGACGGTTCACGAGTCGTATCTGAAATCCGCCAAATGTTGACTTACGACGGTCAAATTCGTTCGAAATTGGTCTCCTTTTGATTTGGGTGAAGTCGAAAATTCAAGAGGCTGGCCTTGCTCGATTCGGGGTCTTGCGCGTCATTTGTATTTTTATCCTCGCCGTGACTTTGATTGGAGTCTTCGCTTATCAGGTTGTTAGCATTTGGGCCTTTGCCTTCAGCGCCAGTATCAGTTCAGCAGCATTCATGCTTGAGGTCCTCACTGCGAGGGCGCGCCGTCGCGGTCGGCTGATTTCAGCCGCCTGGCCCGATGTGCTCGACTCGCTTGCAACTGCTGGTTACTCAGGAATATCGCTGTCGGAAAGCCTCACGGAGCTTGGCGAAACAGCTCCTGATGTGCTGAGGGAACATTTCAAAATTTTGAGCCGCAACTTAGACTCCGGCGACTCTCTTGCTAAAGGACTTGAAATGTTAAAGGCCGAACTCGGTGACATTCAGGTTGACCGGCTCGTTGAGTTGCTGCACATTGCACACTCATCCGGAGGGGAAGGGTACAACGAGGCTCTTCGTAATCAGGCGCAGATTGCCCGTGAAGAACTCGCGCTCTGGGGTGAAATTGAATCAAAACAGGGTTGGATTTCAGGAACGGCCAAGATTGCATTGGCAGCACCGTGGCTCATTGTGGCCATGCTTTCCACTAGAGCTGAGAATGCTAAAGCCTTTTCTTCAAACACCGGTGCATCGATTTTGATATTCGGGCTGCTTGTTTCTCTCTTTGCGTACCGACTCATTCAGGTGTTGGGTGCGATTGAAAAACCAAGAAGAGTCTTTATCTAATGAGCATTCTTGGCTTGTCCTTGATCTTGGCCTTAGGCGTCTATCTGGTATGTAATAAGCAATTTGAATCGACCAGTTCGAAACTCACGAATAGGCTCATCGGAATCCAGGTGCGAGCACCCATATTTTTGACTGAAATGGCTCAGGTCAAGGCCTTGTGTCAAAAGTTTTTTCGCTCTAAATCTTTACAAAGTAGGGCTCTGGCAGAGTTGCCTGAAATTCTAGAAATATTGAGCGTCGCTCTTTCAGCTGGGCTTAGTCTCGTGGCTGCCTTGGCTAAGGTCACTCCGCGGGCCAAAGGCATTTTGGCTCGTGAATTGCAACACCTTTTCATCGCCATCGAACTCGGGGGAGATTTTGATTCTGAGTTGCAGGCGTTGGGAAAGAGACTTCCGCACCGGCAAGTCATTGAATTTGTCTCAAAACTCAGAATCTCCTTGAAGCGGGGAAGCCCTATCGCTCAACTCTTGCGCGAATTGTCTGGAAGTGCTCGAGCTGAAATTAGAAACGAACTGTTGCGACAAGTTGGGCGAAATGAGACTCGAATGCTCATTCCTCTTGTTTTTCTGATTCTTCCCGTCACGGTTTTATTCGCAATTTACCCAAGCCTTCAACTTCTTAACCTCGATTACCAGTAGGAGAAAAAATGATAGATACAGCTAAACGAATTGACCTAAATTCTGAGTCTGGAGACGTTCCGGGTTGGGTCTTAATTACTCTGATGACGGCGGGTCTCGTTGTTTTGATGTGGGCTGTAGCAGGGCCGGCGCTCAAGGGTGTTTTTGAGCAGGCAATGAATAAAGTTGTCGCGTTCTAGGGGTTCCGCTCCAGTTGACTTTGTGCTTGTTGCGGCTCCTCTGGTGCTTCTAACGCTAACTAATTTGGGCATCATCCTAAATGGATTCGCGGTTAATGTGGCCGAATCAGTCGCTGTTGACACCGCGAGGTTCGCTGCTCTCGCAGATCAGGATTTAGAATCCGCAAAATCGCGTGGATTAGCTGTTCTTGATGCTCAGTTGACCGCGCTCTTTAGGCCTCAGGTGGAACTAGCAAAGCTTGAAGAGACTGGAAATTGCGAGGTGGAGGTCACCGTCACAATGGAAACGGTTCCCTTTGGATTACTGAGTTCAATTTCTGAGGAGAGCCAGAAAGCGAGTGCAATCTGTGAAACTCAGTGATGAACAAGGTTCTGCCGTGGTCGAATTCATAGCATTTGCTGCCATTCTGCAGGTGCCAGCTCTCCTAGTGGCCACATCCCTCGTCGGGGTTCAGCATGATCAGCTAGCAGCCGAAGCAATGAATAGAGAGGCGCTTCGCGCTTACACCTTGATCGGCCGTCCCCCGCAAGATACGGCAGCAATTGTCGCGGAGGCATTCAAGGTAGCCGAGGCTCGTTACTCGATTTCATACGACTGTAGTTCCGACGACTGCGATGCTTCCGACACATGGGTTTCAATGATTACTCGAGTAGGTTCCGCTGTGGCGAAAGGCAAAGCCCATCGATGAATCAGGTAGTAGCCAGAGTGCGGAACGAGAGAGGTTCGATTGCTCCGCTTGCAATAGGCCTTAGCGCACTTACTTTCACTGTGCTACTAGTCTCGCTTTGCGCAGGTTCGATGTTCGTGCTCGAACGGAGGCTCATGAGTCTCGCCGAATTTGCGGCATTGAGCCGAGCGGAGAGCGGCATGAGTGCCGAAGAGTTCATCCAAGCTGGGCAACCAGACGGATTTAGAAATTTGGAGGTCGCCAATGATTCAAGAGCTGACGGAATCACCTACGAAGTCGTGCTCTGCTCGAGCTGGTCGGCACCATTGCCTAGCATCGTCGGTCTCGAAGATCGCAAAGTGTGCGCGAAAGGTTTGGCTAGATCTGGTTAGTTGACTTCAAACCTGGATATGTTTCGCCACATTCCAATCGCTCCGCCCAAGGCCACTACCCCGATACCTGCCATTGCGAGGGGTAGGCCAAAGATGACGGTTAGTAGTGAGATTGCCGGAGCCGTTGCGGCTTGCCCGCTGTCGTTCATCAATCTGAAGAATGCCAAGAACTCGTTTCTCGCATCTTTAGGCGCCAGATCTGCCCCAATAACCATAACCAAGCCGCTTCCTAAGGCGTTGCTAAGGCTCAGTGCGATTGCAATCACGAAGAAGCCGGTGGAATCGTGAACGAGATTGAAAGCAAAGAATGAGAGCGCCATGCCGAAAAGGGTTGGAGCGGCTGCCCACTTTCGGCCGAATCTATCGATGATCTGGCCTGACGTGTAGAACAGACCAAAATCCAATGCGCCAGCAATGCCGATATAAAGCGCTGCTGTGCTGACGGGCAAGTGAATGTAAAGAGCCCACAGTGGAAGGCCTACTGTTCTAGCGGTGCGGGAGATCGAAAGTGCGGTGGCAGACAGACCCAGGGTTCGGAGTTTTACCCGTTCGCGTTTTGCGATGTGCCATAACTTGTGGCCCTTGTTTGGTGGGGTGTTTTTCATCTGATCTGGTTTCGTGGTCAGCAAAACAAGTCCGGCGAGGCCAGCAAAAAGCACGGTCATCCAGTAGACGCTGTGAATACCCCAAAGTCGAATCACCAAAGATCCCAACAATGGTCCAACAAAGCTTCCGCCGCGAAACGTGCCGCCCAAGAAAGCCAAGGCTCGCGCTCGTCTTTCGATTGGAACGGTCTCAGTTAGAAACCCGTGGCGGGCTAACCCAAATACCGCCATGCAGGCTCCTGAAATAAGAATGCCGGCCGAGAGCATAAATATATTGCTGGCAAATACCGCTAACAGGATTGAAATTCCACCCGCGAAGGACGCATAAATCATTGCTTTGCGTTCACCCAGTAGATTGATGAGTTTTACGGCAGGGATGTCTGCCAAAAGCGTACCCAGCATGCCAAGACCGGCAATGATTCCAGCGGTGGGAATATTCGCGCCCATAGACTCAGCGCTCGCTGGGATGATTGGAATCAGGCCAGATTCGCCGATCGAAAAAAGAAACGAAGGCAGGAAAACCGGGTAGAGCAAATGCCGCAGCCTGAAATGCTCCTTGGTCTTGGTCACCTAACCATTATCCGTCTCTCACCTAGACTGGAGTGGCAATGGCAGACCTAGACCTAACCTCAGAGATTCGCGAACTTCGTTCGACGTTTAGCGATATTCGTCACGTTGTTGACGAACCCAAGCTAATTCTTGAAGTCAACGCGCTTAAAGAGCAGGCTGCCGATCCAAATCTTTGGGACGATACGACTCGCGCGCAGCAGGTAACCAGCAAACTTTCGCATAAGCAGGCGATGCTTGCACGACTCAAGGATGTCGATTCACGTCTTGATGACCTTGAAGTCTTGATCGAATTGTCCAATTCGGAAGGTGACGCTTCAGCCCAGGCAGAGGCAAAGGCAGAACTCAGCGGCTTGCAGTCGGATATTTCTGAGTTAGAGATTCAAACTCTCTTGAATGGTGAGTATGACTCCCGCTCCGCAGTTATTACCATCCGTTCCGGTGCCGGTGGCGACGATGCCACCGACTTCGCCGAAATGTTGATGCGTATGTACCTTCGCTACGCAGAACGACACAAGTTGCCCGTTACTGTTCTAGATACTTCATTTGCCGAAGGTGCCGGAATCAAATCAGCAACCTTCGAAGTTGATGCGCCTTATGCATTTGGAACATTATCCGTTGAGGCGGGAACCCACCGGCTTGTTCGAATGAGCCCATTCGGCGCCGCGGGCAAGCGCCAGACCTCTTTTGCCGCGGTTGAAGTGGTTCCTCTCGTAGAGGTAACCGAAGCCATCGAAATTCCTGACAATGAAATTCGCATTGATGTTTTCCGCTCATCCGGGCCTGGCGGTCAAAGTGTGAACACCACCGATTCGGCCGTTCGAATCACTCACCTTCCGACAGGCACTGTAGTTAGTTGCCAGAACGAAAAAAGTCAGATTCAAAATAAGGCAGCAGCAATGCGAGTACTTCAGTCTCGCCTCCTAGAGATTCGGCGACGAGAAGAGGAAGCGAAAAAGAAACAGATTGCTGGAGACGTCAAAGCAAGCTGGGGGGAGCAGATGCGCTCCTATGTGCTCGCACCGTATCAAATGGTCAAGGACCTGCGCACGGAGCACGAACAAAATAATCCAAACTCTGTATTTGATGGCGATTTGGATGGTTTTATTGCCGCGGGAATCCGCTGGCGCAAGCGCGTTCAAGACTAGGCTTGAACCATCATGATTCGCATCGAAAACGTCACCAAACAGTACAAGGGAACGTCGCGCCCGGCGCTCAATAATGTTTCCCTTGAAATTGAAAAAGGCGACTTTGTTTTCCTTGTCGGAGCCTCGGGTTCTGGAAAATCATCCCTAATGCGTTTGATGCTTCGCGAAGACACCCCCACTAGTGGTTCGGTTCATGTCATGGGTGAAAATCTGGTCGCGATTCCGAGCCGGAGAATCCCATTTTTTCGACGCAAGCTGGGTGTAGTTTTTCAAGACTTCCGCTTGTTGCCAACCAAAACAGTCTCCCAAAATGTCGCCTTTAGCCTTGAAGTGATTGGCAAATCGCAAGGTTTTATTCAGGAGGCAGTACCCGATGTTCTTGCCATGGTTGGGCTGGAAGGCAAAGCCGACCGCCTGCCAGGTGAGCTCTCAGGTGGGGAGCAGCAACGAGTTGCCTTGGCGCGTGCAATCGTAAATAAGCCGGCGGTATTGTTAGCTGACGAACCCACCGGAAACCTCGACCCAGCTACAAGCGAGGGAATCATGGCGCTCCTTGAGCGGATCAACCTCGCCGGAACCACAGTGGTTATGGCCACGCACGACAGAGGCATCGTAGATCGTCTCCAGAAACGAGTCATCGAAATGCGAGAGGGTGAGATTTTCCGCGACCAGCGTTCGGCCGGTTACATCAAGACTCAGACAGATTCGCATCCGGTTAAGTCATGGAATCTTGCCATCGATAATTCCTGGAACCTAGACGGTGACAACTAATGCGTTTTAGTTTCGTAATGGGCGAAATCGGCCACGGTCTTCGTCGAAACGTTTCGATGGTCATTTCGGTCATCTTGGTGACATTTATTTCACTTACCTTTGTTGGCACTGCATCGTTGCTCCAGCTTCAAATCGGGCAGATGAAAAACTACTGGTATGACCGCGCCCAGGTAGCAATTTACCTTTGCACAGAGGTTTCACCGGGTGACGTCTGTCCGCAAGGTGAGGCCTCGACAGACCTCCAAACTGAGATCGAAGACAAGCTCAAGTCGCCATTGCTTCAGCCCTACATAAAGCAATATTTCTTCGAAAACCACCAACAGGCATATGCCAAATTTGAAGAGCAATTCGCAGGCAACTCTGTTGCGAAGTACGTCTCTCCGAGTCAACTGAATGAAACTTTTTGGGTCAGCCTCAAAGATCCGAGCAAGAGCCAAATAATCACGGAAAGCTTTAACGGCGTCGCTGGTGTCGAGGAAGTCCGTGACCAGCGAACCTACCTTGATCAGATTTTCAATATTCTGAACGCTGCGTCTATCGCTGCCGTTGGGATAGCCTCACTTATGCTTGTTTCTGCAGCTCTGTTGATTTCGACGACCATTCGACTCAGTGCATTCTCAAGGCGCCGTGAGATTGGAATCATGCGATTGGTGGGCGCTAGTAACTTCTACATTCAGCTTCCATTCATCCTTGAGGGTGTGGTAGCGGCAACGATCGGCAGCGTGTTGGCTGCTGGTGCCGTGCTTAGTGTGGTTCAATTCTTCGTCCAGGGCTACCTGGCTACCAAACTTCCATTCACCAGTTTCGTCACGCTTTCTGATGGCTTACTGGTGGCGCCAGCTCTCATTGGGGCGGGTATTTTACTTGCGGCGGTTTCTTCGGGTTTCGCTATTCGCCGCTACCTGCGAATATAGAACTCTTATGCCTAAAGAACGCGGCCAAAAAGTTGTTGCCAGCAACCGAAAAGCGCGCCACGATTACACCATTCTCGACGTCTATGAGGCGGGCCTTGTGCTCACCGGGCCCGAAGTTAAATCGTTGCGTGCCGGTCGAGCGTCTCTAATAGATGGTTTCGGAAGCATCGAAAATGGCGAAGCTTGGCTAGAAAACGTTCACATCCCTGAATACACTCAGGCAACTTGGAACAACCACCCGGCCCGACGCCGACGCAAGATGTTGTTGCACGGTCACGAGATATATAAACTTCAGGGAAAAATCAAAGAGTCTGGTTTGACTCTTGTGCCGCTCTCAATTTATTTCAAGGATGGCCGCGCCAAGGTTGAGATTGCCTTGGCCCGCGGTAAGCGCGAGTACGACAAGCGTCAGACACTCAAGGAGCAGACCGATAAGCGCGAGGCTGACCGAGCAATGTCAACTAAGGGTAAAGACTGGTAATTTCCCCTGTCTTTTTCTCACAGGTAAAGCACAGCCAAATGTCCTCTGAATCACGTATCCTAGGTACAACCCCAAAAAGCCATAGCCCAAACGTTTAGGTCAGGTTTGCGGGGAGATGGTAACTAAATATGGGGATGATCGGTTTCGACAGTGCATGTGTAACTGGATGAAGCGGGTCGAGAATGTAGCGTCAACTCGTAAATGTCCGCTGCAAACTATAAGTGCTAAATCATCACGCACTGACTTCGCCCTAGC
>CANGDL010000006.1 GCA_947452675.1 Microbacteriaceae bacterium
ACTGGTGGGCGACCACCCAGGTGGCCGTGGATTACCTCTGACCAAACTGAGCCATCGAGTTCATCCTTGGTGACACCAAGAAGGTAGATGTTGTGACCCTCGTCTTGCCAACCCGATGGAATGCGTCGAGCAACGTCGTCGATCACGCCGAGCACACCAACCACCGGGGTTGGGTGAATGGCAACGTCACCGGTCTGGTTATAGAACGAGACGTTTCCGCCGGTCACCGGGATGCCGAGCTCGAGGCAGCCATCGGCCAAACCTGCGGTTGCCTGCTTGAACTGCCACATAACCTCTGGGTTCTCAGGTGAACCAAAGTTGAGGCAGTTGGTGACGGCCATTGGCTTTGCGCCACCGACGGCTACGTTGCGGTATGCCTCGGCTAGCGCCAGCTTTGCGCCCTGGTATGGGTCTAGGTAGCAGTAGCGACCGTTGGCGTCGGTGGCTAGGGCGATGCCTAGGCCTGACTTCTCGTCAACACGAATCATGCCCGAGTCGTCTGGCTGAGCCAGCGCGGTGTTGCCGCCGACGTAGCGGTCATACTGGTCGGTAATCCAACCCTTGTCTGCCTGGTTTGGGCTAGAGACGATCTGCACCAGCTGCGCGGCAAGCTCTGAACCGTTGTCGTTGTGACGGTGCAGGCCGTTGCCGTTTGCTGCAACGTGAACGGTGTTGGCGTTCAGGGCATCCTGGTATGCCGGGTAGGCAACTGGGCGCTCATAAACCGGGCCGTCGTGCGCAACGGTGCGTGGTGGAACGTTGACGATCTCTTCTTCGCCCCAGTTGATGTATAGGCGGTCTTCGTTGATGACCTCGCCGATTACTGAGTATTCGACTTCCCACTTATTAACGATTGCTTCGAAGGCCTTTAGGTGCTTCTTAGGCACGATGCCCATCATGCGCTCTTGTGACTCTGACATCAGAATTTCTTCTGGGGTCAGGGTTTCGTCGCGCTTTAGAACGTGCTGAAGCTGAACGCGCATGCCCGCGCCACCGTTTGAGGCAAGCTCGCTGGTTGCGCAGCTGATGCCGGCGCCACCAAGGTCTTGGATGCCCGCAACAACCTGTGCGTGGTAGAGCTCAAGGCAGCACTCGATGAGCACCTTCTCGGCGAATGGGTCGCCAACCTGAACTGCTGGGCGGCGGCTTGGGCCGGTTGAATCAAAGGTCTCAGATGCAAGAACTGACACGCCACCGATGCCATCGGCGCCGGTGCGTGCACCGAACAAGATAACCAAGTCGCCAGGGTTTGAAGCCTTGGCTAGCTTTAGGTCTTCGTGACGTAGGGCGCCAACCGATAGCGCGTTTACTAGTGGGTTGCCCTGGTAAACCTTGTCGAAAACGGTCTCGCCACCGATGTTTGGCAGGCCGAGGCAGTTGCCATAGAAGCTGATGCCGTCAACCACACCGTGCACCACGCGTGCGGTGTCTGGGTTCGAAGGCTCGCCGAAGCGAAGCTGGTCCATCACGGCGATTGGGCGTGCACCCATGGTCAATATGTCGCGGACGATGCCGCCGACGCCGGTTGCGGCGCCCTGGAAAGGCTCGATATAGCTCGGGTGGTTGTGTGATTCAACCTTGAACGTGACAGCCCAGCCCTCGCCGATGTCGACAACACCGGCGTTTTCGCCCATGCCGACCATGAGGTCTTTCTTCATCTCGTCGGTGACCTTCTCGCCAAACTGGCGAAGGTAGATCTTTGAAGACTTGTATGAACAGTGCTCAGACCACATCACCGAATACATTGCCAACTCGGATGCGGTTGGGCGGCGGCCAAGGATGTCTTGGATGCGCGCATACTCGTCATCCTTGAGGCCTAGCTGCGCGTATGGCAGAGCCTTGTCTGGGGTGACCGCTGCGTTTGCTGTGGTGTCAACGCCTGAAGGGACGAAGTCTGGTTTCTTCTTTTTGAACAGTGCCATTGGGTTTCGCCTTTGTACTTCGCGATTAAGCGTTGACTAGTGAGTTAAGAACTGAGGTGAAGAACTTGAGGCCGTCAACACCTGAGCGCATGGTGCCTGGCATGTCTGGGCCAAAACCGGCTTCAACTGCGTGTTCTGGGTGAGGCATTAGGCCAACAACGTTGCCGCGCTCGTTGCGCAGCCCGGCGATGTCATGCATTGAGCCGTTCGGGTTTACATCCTTGTAGCGGAAGGCGATTAGGCCCTCGCCCTCGAGACGCTTCAGGGTCTCTTCGGTTGCGATGTAGCCGCCCTCACCGTTCTTCAACGGAATGACGATCTCTTGGTTCTGGGTGAACTGGTTGGTCCACGGGGTGTCGATGTTCTCAACAACCAAGGTCTGGTCGCGGCAGATGAAGTGCTGGTTTTCGTTGCGGATTAGGCCACCAGGGAGCAGGTGTGATTCGACAAGCACCTGGAAGCCATTGCAAATTCCGAGGACCGGAAGGCCACCGTTGGCTGCTTTGATGATTGAGTCCATTACTGGGGCCTGAGCTGCGATTGCGCCACAGCGAAGGTAGTCGCCGTATGAGAAGCCGCCAGGCAGAACCACTGCGTCAACCTTGTGCAGGTTCTCGTCTGCGTGCCAAAGGGCAACGGCTTCGCCGCCAGCTAGACGAACTGCGCGCTGTGCGTCGCGGTCATCCAAGGTGCCCGGAAAGGTGACAACACCGATCTTGAAAGTCATGGGTGTTTTCGCTTTCGCTTAGTTCTGAACGGTTACCGAGACAACGTCTTCGATAACTGCGTTGCTCAGGAAGTTTTCGCCGATTTTCTGCGCCTCTGCGAGGTCTGCGTCGGTGACTGGGCGGTCGAAGTGAAGCTCGATGCGCTTGCCGATGCGAACTGCGGTGATGTCATTGTGGCCGCTGCGGTGCAGGGCGTTGTTCACTGACTTGCCCGCTGGGTCTAGAAGAACCTCTTTTGGCATAACTTCAACGATGATCTTTGGCACAGGAACTCCTGATTTTTAGGCGGCAGGTGGGCGCGCTGGTCGGTGCGCCTTGCGGCGCACATTCGGCTTGAATTCAAGCGTCATTGGCTGGGCGAACCCTTCTATTTTAGCTGGTTTCGAGTGGCACTCGCTGGGTGACGCGTTTTCATTCCCCCCGGTACAGGCCTTGTTGATTGGGTGCTTAAGTCAAGCCGGTCAAAAATCGATAAATTCGAACGGTTTCCATCCAGGATGCCAGTCAAATTCACTTATTTTGCACTGGCAAATCGCGTGATTCTGATTTGGGGCAATGCCCCGGGTTTTTAGGTGCAACACGGTGCCGCGTTTTGCATGGGCAAATTGGTGCCTATTTGACAGAGTTTCGGAGAACTTGCTCGCCATCCTGGGACGAGATTGGATGGGTTAGCTTTTTCGCCACTAAGGGGTCTTTTATTGGCTGGATCACAAAATAAGTCGGAATGCTGTGGCAGCCATCAGAGTTGCTTTATGTCATGAGCTATTTCTTGAGCGTAAACACATCAACTCGCGGCGAAGATTCTTGGTCGAATAAGGTTCAGGCAGAATTCGAGCGCGAGTTTTCCGCGCGTCACTCGGGGGTTGCTATCAAACGTCGATTCGCCGGAGACATTCCGCACCTCGATTTTGCCGCTCAGAAGGCCGGGCGCATCCCGGTTGAACGTCAGTCGCCCGACGACGTTGCCGCATTCGCATTGGCCAGCGAGCTAACCGATGAGCTGATTGGTGCATCGGCCCTGGTCATTGCCACCCCGATGTATAACTGGGGTCCACCGAGCTCATTGAAGGCTTGGATCGACCGAATTGTCAACGTAAAAACCTTCTATCAACAGACCGGTGCGCTCGCCGACCTCCCGGTAACCGTGATCATTGCTAGCGGTGGGCTCTATAGCGAGGGTGAAAACATGAAGCACGACTTCTTGCGCCCACTATTGGATGAGGTTTTTACGCGAATCGGCGTTCAAGACATCATGTTCGTCAACTGTGATCCAGCTGGACCACTCGATCGCGTGCCTGGAGCCCTAGATGCCCCTGGCAACGCCTACGCCAAGGCCCTATCCCAGGTTCCGGCGGCGGCTACGCGAATTCGCTAACCCAAAGCCTTTTCGCCGGCCGACCAGGTGACGAAACCGCCATCCAGGTTGCGAACCCTTGCGCCGGCAGCCTTAAGAATCTGAGTCGCGATGTGACCACGCTGGCCAACCTGGCAATAGACCACAACGTTATCAAGATTCACTTCGTCTAATCGATCACGCAGTTCTTCAACCGGGATGTTGATTGTGCCCGGAACGTGACCATTGCCATGCTCGCTTCCTGAGCGAACATCTATTACCTGGGCGCCGGCAGCGCGAGCCGCTTCGAGCTCGTGCCACTGCAGCGTCGGGGTTGTGCCGTTGAACACGTTATTGCCGACGTATCCGGCGATGTTGATCGCATCCTTGGCAGAACCAAACTGCGGGGCATAGGCCAACTCG
The DNA here is from genome assembly GCA_947452675.1 of Microbacteriaceae bacterium. GTDB lineage: Bacteria > Actinomycetota > Actinomycetes > Actinomycetales > Microbacteriaceae > Rhodoluna. Next base: position 4,407 of record CANGDL010000006.1, read on the forward strand.
AGGTCCATGAGGTCGTCGATGATTAGCCCGCCGTGCTGAGCTGTGGCATGCATCGCCGTCGCGATGACATCGATGCGCTTATCAACGCCATCCTCGCCGTTCGCCTGTGCGCCAAGAATGCGCCCAGATTCAGGGTCGAAAAGCACCTTCATCGAAACTCGCTGAGCCCCAGGGTAATAACCCGCGTGACTGTTCGGGTGAATGTGAATGACCTGGTGCGCGACGCCAGACTTAGCGGCCGCTCGTTCGCTAAGCCCCGTGATGCCAACTGCGAATCCGAAAGCTCCAAGGATAACCGTTCCCACCGCCGCGTGCGCTCGAACCTCGCGGCCGGCAATCACATCGGCAACCAAGCGCCCATGACGGTTTGCCAGGTTGGCGAGCGGAATCAGAGTTTGCTCGCCAGTGAGCACACCGCTCTTCTCGACGGCATCCCCCGCCGCGAAAATGTCCGGGTCACTGGTGCGCTGTTGGTCGTCGACCCAAAGACCACCGGTCACACCAATCTTTAGCCCAGCCGCGCGCGCCAAAGCATTATCCGGGTCAACGCCGGCGGCCGTGAACACCAGCGCGGCATCGATCTTGCGACCATCCCTGAGCACAACTTGGGTTTCGCTGATGTGGTCGGCTTGACTGTTAAGTTCGATACGCACGCCATGCTTTGCGAGGCGTTCGTGCAGTGGCTGAACCATCTCGGGGTCAAACTGCCCGAGGATGCTATTGCTGCGTTGGATGATCGTCACCGGAAGACCCAGGTGGCGAATGTTTTCGGCCAACTCGATGCCGATGAAACCGGCACCAAGGATGGCAACCGACTTATTTTTGCTATCCGACTCGGCTAGTGAGGTGAGCGCGGCCTTCACATCGTCGGCGTCGGTAACATTGCGCAACCACATCGCGCGGTCGATACCAGGGATGTCGAGGCGGCGCGGGCGTGCGCCTGTCGAGATTACCAGCTTGTCATAGCCGTCTTCGAAAGTTTCGCCGGTTGCAAGATCCTGCACCGTGACTGTCTTGGCAGCGCGGTCAATCGAGGTCACCTTCGACTGAACTTTGGCCTTGATCCTGAACCGATTCCAGAGCGCGGTCGGGGTTTGCAGCAGCAGGGCGTCGCGCTTCGAGATGACATCGCTGACGAAGTATGGAAGCCCGCAGTTGGCATAGCTAACGTTTTCACTCATCTCATAGACGGTGATTTCAGCGGTTTCGTCTAGACGACGCAAACGTGCCGCTGCTGACATTCCTCCGGCGACTCCGCCGATGATTACTACCTTCATTTGCGGGTTCGTCCTAGGCCAAGCTCATGAAGGCTTTTTCGAGAGCCTTGCGTTGTGGGTCGCCATCTTCTGCGGTGGCACAGGCCTTCATCCCTGAAGAGATGATGATGAAGCCGGCTCGGCTGAGCGCGGTGCTCGCGGCCGAGAGTTGGTTCAGGAGTTCGGTGCAGTCGCGACCCTCGTCGATCATCTTTATGATGCCGCCAATTTGTCCTTGAACCCGAGCGAGACGGTCTCGGGCCGCCTTTAGGTCTGACTGGTCAAGCTGCATGTGTGCTCCCTAGGTTTCGCAAATAAAGTTGCGTTTGTGCTAGTTTAAGCATACCCTAGGGGGTATAAGAAAGGACAGCAGATTGTCTAAGTTTTTCAAGGTTCTAACCGCAACGCTAATTGCGCTATTTGCTGTTTCTTCGTTGGCCGCCTGTGCGCCTTCAAACGCCATTGACATGAAAACGATTGCGGCTGTGATCGACGTTCGCACCCCAGAAGAAGTCGCTGCCGGTCACCTTCACGGGTCGATAAACATAAACATCGAAGGTCCAGATTTTGCCACCCAAATGAACCAGTTGGACAAGTCCAAAAACTACGTCGTCTACTGCCGAACTGGGCACCGCGCCGGCCTAGCCATCGACTGGATGAAGAGTCACGGTTTCACCGGAACGCTATACAACGCCGGCTCTATAGCCGATGCTGCCGTGGCTACCGGCATGGTCATCATGTAGCCCATTCAAGAAAAAGTTCATTCGATTTTCGAAACCACAACAACAACCAAAGGAATCAAAATGTGTCAGAGAACCACCTGCCGCAAGTGTGGCAAAGCATCATGGTCTGGCTGCGGCCAGCACGTTAACGAAGTTATGCGCGGCATCCCAAAGTCACAGCAGTGTGCCGGCCACGCGAACGACCCGAAGGAGCCAGGCTTCTTCGCGCGACTATTCGGCAAGAAGAAATAAGGGAGAAATATGTGTTCACCAGCTCTATGCCCTGCATGCAACAAGGTCACCTGGACCGGCTGTGGCCAGCACATTGAAGAAGCTCTCGAGGGCGTCTCGGCTGAACAGCGTTGCATCTGCAACGACTAACAGCAGTAATACTTTAAAACCCACCAACCCAGGGCTAAGCAGCAGCCCGAGTTGGTGGGTTTTTGCATACCTAACGCATACACCTGACAATCTGTCAGTTTTCAAATTCGACGACAGATTACCTTGGCCACATGCAGAAAACACTGTCCCGACTTCTAGCCCTAGCCGCCACTCTCTTGCTCGCTTCTTCGGGCTTGGATGTCAATTCGGCTGCTTTCGCTGCGGCCCCAACAAACCAGGCTGTCGGCCCGGTTGGCCAGACCCTCGTTGTTGATGCGGCTAGCAACCTCACCGATGGGCAGATGCTGAACGTCTCTGGCACGGGCTACGACCTGAAGACCGGCATCTATGTGACCTTCTGCGTCATCCCGGCCAAAGGCAAGCGCCCAGAGCTATGCGGCCCGTTCGACATCACTGGCCAAAATAATCAGGCCGTTTGGGTCTCATCAAACCCGCCGATTTATGCCATCACCCTGGTGAAGCCGTTCACCGAAATCACTAAAACCGTGAAAGGCAAGAAGGTTGCCACCGGAAGCTTTAAAGTGCAGGTTCCGGCAACCCGGATGATAGGCACCTATGACTGCAAGGTGGTCAAGTGCGCGATCCTTACCCGAGCAGACCACACGCGCTCGGATTACCGAAAAGCTGACGTGATCATCCCAGTCACGTTTAAATAACCGACCACAAGTCGGTGCCCAAGTAACCCCATCCAAGGAGACAAATGAACAAGAAGCAAATCGCCAACGTTGCAGTTGCAGCATTGACCGCAATCTCGGCACTGATCGCAACTTCACCGGCACAGGCTGCTGACTTCGGTGTGACCGCCGACAAGACCCAGAACCTGACGATCGCCGGCGACACCGTCACCGTGACCGCAGTAAACATCCCTGCTGGCGAGGGAATCTATCTTCGTCTCTGTGCGGGAACACTGGCTGACGCAGCCAAGGGCCGCCCAGCAGATTGCGTTGGCATGGACAAGACCGTATGGGCCTCAACCGACCCGGCCTCTTTGGCGCAGCACGCGAGTGACGCCACCAAGCCGCTTCAGGTTCCGGTTGCAGCGCAGTTCGTTTCAGGCACCAAGACCATCGACTGCACCATGGTTGCCTGTGGCATCCACGTGCGTCGCGACCACATGGGTGGCGCAACCGACTTCACCCTAGACCGCTTCATCCCGGTCACCTTTGGTGCGGCCGCAGTTGTAGCGGCTCCAAAGCCAGTTGTGCAGAAGCCGATGGTCAAACTGACCGCAAAGCAGATCGCAGCTGCGAAGAAAGCAGCGGCCATGAAGGCGGCAGCAAAGAAGGCGGCAGCAAAGAAGAACTAGAGCTGCTGGTTGGCTTTAGCGCTGGCGATTAGGCCGGCAACAGTGAATTGCTCGAGGGCAGCGGCTTCTCTAACGAACTCGCTGCCTTCGTCAATTCTCTTAGCGGCCCCAGCCACCGATGCAAAAATCAGGTGCGCTGTGGCCGTTACGTCTTTAACGCCAATCTCGCGGATCGGGCTGAGCAGAGCCACCATGAAGTGACCGTGCATCGCGTTGATCATTCCGCGTGACTCTTCGGGCAGAGAGGCAATCGAGATTTCACGAACGATTCGGTGCTCGGCACTCGCCAAGTGGGCAAGCGAATAGTGAATCCAGATGCGAATGCGTTCCATCGGGTCAACAAGACCTTCGATGTGGCGTTCGATGGCGTTGCTAAGGTCGGCCATTTCGTTGATGACCAACTCGGCAAGCACGTGATCTCTCGAGGCAAAGTACTGATAAATCGCTGGGCGGCTTAGCCCGGTGGCCTTGGCCAGTTCGGCCATTGAAACCGCCTCAACACCCTGGTTAGCAATCAGCGACTGAGCTGCCTCAAGAATCGCTTCTTGACGCTCATCACTGATTCGGGTCGTGGTCACGTAAAAGATAACGGATTGATAAAGCCAGCTATTCCTGAGAGTTTGAAACTAATCATTCGCCAACACCCAGGTCGACTAGGCAACTGCGCTGGTCAAGCGCTCGACCAGCTCGGCATACTTGTCGGCGGTTTGCTCGACGATTTCCGCAGGCAGAACCGGAGGGGTGCCGTGCTTATCCCAGTTTTCGGCCAACCAGTTGCGAACAATCTGCTTGTCGAAAGACTCTTTGCGCTCGCCGCGATCCCACGCGGCCTTGCTCCAGAAACGGCTCGAGTCTGGAGTCAAGACCTCGTCACCCAGGGTGATGGTTCCGGTGACACCGTTGAACTCGCTCAATTCGCCGCGATTTAGTGGGTCAATTCCGAACTCAAACTTGGTGTCGGCGAGAATCAGGCCGGCGTGGTCGGCAAGTTCCGATGCCTGTTTGAAAACCTTGAGGCTGAGGTCGCGAATCTTGGCGGCGTTCTCGGCACCAACCAACTCGACCACGCGCTCGAACGTGATGTTCTCGTCGTGCTCGCCCATCGGGGCCTTCCAAGCCGGGGTGAAAATTGGCTCTGGCAACTTGCCGCCAAAGGTCAAACCCTCAGGAAGCTTGATGCCGCAAATCTCTCCGGTTGCCTGATATTCCTGCCAACCAGAGCCGCTGATGTATCCGCGAACTACACACTCAACCGGAAACATCTCCAGCTTCTTGGCGATGGTCGCCCGCCCGGCAACTTCGGCCGGAACCGGCACTTCGCCATCCAAGTGGTTCGGCACATCTAGGCGGTCAAACCACCAATTGGTCAGTGCGGTGAGGTGCTTGCCCTTGCCGGTGATGGCCGGTTCAAGGATGTGGTCAAACGCGCTCACACGATCGGATGCAACCACCAAGATGAGGTGACGCAGGCTGGCCTGTTCACTTTCATAGAGGTCGCGGACCTTTCCCGAATAAACGTGAACCCAGCCAGGAATCTCGATTGGCACGCCGAGGTCGCCCATTAGTTGGCAACCCTTGCCGCGATGTCTTTGCGATAGTGCGAGCCTTCGAGCTGAATCTTCTCGATGCCGGCATAAGCCTGCTTGCGTGCACTGGTGAAGTCGGTGCCGGTTGCAACCACCGAAAGCACGCGACCGCCGGTGGCAATCAAGACCTCTTCGCCGGTGTCATCGATGCCGGCTGCGGTGGCCGCGTGGCAAATCTCAACGCCGGCTTCTTCAGCCTCGGCCAAACCAGAAATTGGACGGTTTGGCGCCGATGTGTCTGGGTAACCCTCGCTGGCAAGCACCACGGTGATTGCAACATCCTTGGTGAAGTCAGGTGTGGTGGTGCCATTTAGCTGGCCGGTAGCCGCCTTATAAAGCAACCCGCTGAGCGAACTGGTTAGGCGACGAAGCACAACCTGAGTTTCCGGGTCACCGAAGCGCGCGTTGAATTCGATTACACGGATGCCTCGATCGGTCAAAATCAGGCCACAGTAGAGCAGGCCGACGAACGGGGTGCCAAGCTTCGCCATCTCGTCGACGGTTGGCTGGGCAACATCGCGCTGCACTTCTTCGACAAAGCCTTCTGGCAACCAAGGAAGTGGGCTGTATGCGCCCATGCCACCGGTGTTCGGGCCTTCGTCATTGTCATAGGCGCGCTTGAAGTCTTGTGCCGGGGTCAATGGAACCACGGTCTTGCCATCGGCAAGGAAGAACAAACTAACCTCTTGGCCCGCCAAAAATTCTTCAACCAGAATGCCGATGTCCATGAACTTCTCGGCGTGTGCCAAAGCCGCTTCGCGGTCGTTGGTGACAATAACGCCCTTGCCGGCAGCCAGCCCGTCGGCCTTGATAACGTATGGGGCACCGAACTCATCCATGGCGTCAGCGACTTCGTCGATGGTCGAGCATTCGCGAGCCATCCCCGTAGGCACACCAGCGGCTGCCATAACTTCTTTCGCGAAAGACTTTGAGCCCTCGAGTTGGGCTGCGGCCTGACTCGGGCCGAAAACTGCGATTCCCTCTGAACGAAGCGCATCTGAAACACCGGCAACAAGCGGTGCTTCTGGGCCAATGATGGTCAGCTCGGTGCCGTGTTGAAGGGCAAACTTGGTGACCTCGAGTGGGTCGTTTGGGTTGAGTGAAGGCTCGGTGTGTGCGTCAAGGGAGATGCCGGCGTTGCCTGGGGCGACGATTAGGTCATCCTTGGCCGTGCCGGTGCGCAGAAGCGCCTTAACAATTGCGTGCTCGCGGGCGCCTGCGCCCAAAACTAGAATCTTCACCCGTCAAGTTTACCCGAGGTCGGGTGTGACAAACTTGGCTCATGCTATTGATCGCTCTGGTGCTGGCTGCCGGCCTGTTGGGCCCGTTGCTTTCAATTTCGAAGCGTTTCGGAATCCCTGTGGCAATAGGCGAGATTCTCGTCGGGGTGGTCATCGGTGCCTCGGGGTTTCATTGGGTGGATGCCCATGACGCGACGATCAAGCTTCTGTCGCAAATCGGTTTCGCATTGGTGATGATGTGGAGCGCGAGCCACATTAACGTTCGTGAAGTTTTTGCCAGCAAGGTTCTTGGCATGGCGTTGCGAAACGTGGGAATTTCGTTAGTGCCGGCCGTTCTTGCCGCTTACCTTATCGGTTCATTCACGGGCTTTGCGTTGGCGCCAATGTTCGCGGTCATCATGGTTTCAAGCTCGGCTGCGCTACTGCTTCCAGCATTTGCTGGCACCGCGCAGTCAGAGAAATTTGCAGTCTTCACCACTCAGGTTGCCATCGCTGATTTGCTTAGCATTGTTGCTCTGCCCCTTTCCATCAAGGGCGCAAACTTCGTCTCAGTTCTAATCGGTGCGGTGGTTGTTTCGGCCATCGCATACGTTATTTATCGTCTGCTCAAACTGCTCTCAGCCGATGGCAAATGGGACGAAGCGCGAGAGGTCTCGAAGCGCCGCGGATTCGGGCTTGAGCTTCGGCTTAGCCTCATCATTTTGCTCTCGCTCGCCGGCTTGGCCCAGTGGTTTGGCGTGACCATCATGATTGCAGGTTTTGCTTTTGGTCTGGCGATTGCCGCGAACGGACTTCACCACCGGCTCGACCGTCAAATTTTTGCGGTCACCGAAGGCTTCTTTGCGCCATTGTTTTTTGTGGTGCTCGGTGCGCAGATCGACATCCGTGCATTGGTCAGTGACCCAAACCTTTTGCTTCTCGCGGCCGCGTTATTCGCAGGCGCTCTGGTAACTCACCTAAGCGGAGTCCTGTTTAAACTGCCGGCAAAATTCGCCCTGGCGTCCGCAGCTCAGTTGGGCGTGCCAACCGCCGCGATTGCAATCGGCCAGCAAACCGGAGTGCTGTCGGCGGGTCAGGCCGCGGCTATTATGCTTGCCGCTCTGCTCACCATCGGTGTGACGCTAGTGACCCGTCGCCAGGTTGATTAGCAGCCAAATCGAAACCCCGAGAATCATGCATCCGCCAACAAGCACTATGGTTTGAAGTCGCTTCGGTTCGCTGAGAATCCAATCGCGAACGGCGGCGGCGGCAATCACATAAATGGCGTCGCTGAGCACGCCGACCACTTCGAAAATCATGCCGAGCAGCAAGAACTGAATGACAAAATTTCCGGCCGGGTTAATGAACTGTGGCAGCACGGCGGTGAAGAAAACCGCGGTTTTCGGGTTGCTTAGACCGACAAAAAAACCTTCACGAAAAATTTGACCGAGCGGTTTTTTAGTGTCGCTTGATTTCATGATATTGGCATGCTGTTTGCTCGCCCCGCGAACGGTTTTAAAGCCGAGATAACCCAAATAAAGCACGCCGCCGACCTTGATAACGTCAAGCAACCAGGGCAGTGCCGTGACCAAGCCATACAAGCCAAATGCGGTGCCGACCACCCACACGCTCGTGCCCATCGCGTTGGCGACCACGGTGACCAACCCGGATGAACGACCAAGTGCGAGTGTTCTACCAATGGCGAAGACAACGCTAGGGCCGGGAATCAAGATGATCACCAAGGCGGTGATCATGAACGTGATCATGGCGGCGAGAGTTGGCATGCGTTCAGTTTAGAGTCGCCGTGAGAAAGTAGACCTATGGCTAGACGCAGAATCAAGGCAGATGTTGGGTGGGCCGCGGTGCGCGCGGTGCAGAGCGCACCAGATTCTGTCGCAGCCGACCTAGCCACCGCCGTGCGTTTCTTGCTAGAAGAACTGGCCGAGGTTGCCCCGGGTAACTCGGTTGAGGTTCGAGTGCCACCCCTTGGCGCAACTCAGTGCATCGAAGGCCCACGTCACACTAGAGGCACCCCGCCAAACGTAGTTGAGATGACGCCGGAAACTTGGTTCGCGGTTGCTACAGGCTCTGTTAACTGGAACGACGCGGTCGCCGCCGGCAAAGTTTCTGCCTCGGGCACCCGCGCCGATCTCGCAGAGGTTTTGCCCCTGCTGAACACTCCGCTTACTTAACTAGTGCGCCAGCATCCTTGCGCTTTAGCGGCACTGAAACCTTGGTTGCTGAAGACTTTGCAGGCTTGCGGTTGAAGAGCCAAACCGCGAAGGTCACGTATGCCACCCATGTGATGGCAGAGAGCCAGCTGGTCTGGGCGTTGAAGTTAAAGATTCCCTTGGCAAGTGCGCCGAACCAACTGTCTTCAGAGATGGTCGCCGAAAGGTCAAAGGCGGTGCCTAGGTTTACGGGGAGGATGCCCGCCGCCGCGAGGTCGCTAAACCCGTATGACAGGACTCCGGCCGCAACCAGAATCAAGAAGTAGCTGGTCACGGTGAAGAAGCGACGCATGTTGATTTTGATTGCGCGTCGGTAGAGCAAGAACCCGAGGCCGGCTGAAATCAGGATGCCAAGTGTGAAGCCGATTACCGGGCCAATGGTGGAGCCAGCAGCTTGCACTGCGGTGAAAAAGAAGAAGGTCGTTTCGATGCCTTCGCGGGCCACAGATGCGAAGGCCATAACCGATATGGCGAGTGCGCCACCGACGATTGCGTTTTCAAGCTTGCCTTCGAGTTCAGCGTTCATCTTTTTGCCAGCGTTGCGCATCCAGACGATCATCCAGGTAACTAGGGCAACGGCCAAGACCGACATTGAACCAGCGAAAATTTCCTCGGCGTGAGGGGTCAAAGAGACCGTGGTGTAGGTGAGCAGGGCTCCTAGGACGAAGCTAACCGCAATCGCTGAAAATACGCCAAGCCAGACAAATTTGATGCTTTTGTTTCGGTTGGTTCGAACCAAATACGTGATCAGGATGCTCACGACGAGCGCGGCCTCAAGGCCTTCGCGCAAACCGATCAATAGGTTGGAGATCAATTCTCATCTTTCGTTGGGCCAGTATTCTCTGGCTTAGTAGCAAGGTTAGGCTACCCTAACTAACTCGAACGTGTCAACGATTATTTCCGCCGGTGAGGCTCATGATCAGGGTTTGATCTCATCCTTTTTGGTGACGCTAAGAAACGCAACCGAGAACAAAATCAGAGTCAAGAATATGTAGCTTGTGTTGTTTGGGCCCAGGCCCAGGCCGCCATCCGTGTGAGACTGCGAAAGCAAGTCGCCTAGTGAGGCGCCGAGCGGCCGGGTCAAGATGTAGCAAATCCAAAAGCCAGTGACTTCGCTGACGAGACCGCGCTTCCAAAGCACTGCAACGATTGCGATTCCCCCGGCAAAGATTGCTAACGAAACAGCAAAACCAAGGTTGAACGATTCGGCAAACTGATCGCCCGCCGAGGTGCCGAGAGCAAACGTAAACAAAATGGCTAACCAATAAAATGCCTCACGTTTGCGCGTCTTAATCGACTTCATTGCCAGGGTTCGCTCACTGCGATACCAAATGGCAAAAATCGCGATAAGTGCGACACCGAAAACCAGGGTGGTGACCCAAAGCTCGATGCCAAGACCGTCGTGAAGGTTATCGGTGATCAACGTGCCAGCAACCGAAATGAGCACAATGGTCAACCAATAAACCACGGGGATGTATTTTCGAACCGCAAACTGAATAATCAGCATGATCACTAGGGCCGAGCCCATGATTGCCGAGATCACTTGCAACCCCTGAGCATCAGTTAGTCCCCATGCATCAGCCAATGTGCCATTAAGAAAATCGGCAAAAGTTTCGCCCACGGTGGTAGCTAGGACCTTGATGATCCAAAAGAATGCTGTGATGGCCGGAACTTTGACCAAAAGAGATTTGCGCAGAGAAGTCATGCAAGCATTCTTGTCACCGACCCTGTGAGACGCCTGTGAGCTTGAAATAGCTGTGAAGTAAATCGTGTTCAATTGCTTTATGGCTAAAACCACTTTGAAGACTGAGCAAGTCACCATTCGACGATCACCAAAGTTCCTACCGTTTCTTTTGACCGGTGGAATCCTGGGTCTTGTGGTGGCATTCCTCCTGAACGCGAGCATCGCCCCTGAGGCGCGAAGTGCGGCACCCATCCTGGGTTATTTGGTTGCCTTTTCGGTGGCGATCGGTGCCGGCCTCGGAGTCACTGCCGCCGTGATTCTAGACCGAATTGGAACCGCTAGGTCGAAGACCCTAGAGGCCACTAAACTAGAGGGGTAACAGCCTGAGAAAACCGGGTTACGCCCCACCTCTAAATGACAGGAAACTGCCTTGCTTCGTGGCGACGGAAAACTAAATCTTGACATCGCCGTAAGCGATGACGACAAAGCTCCTCAAGACCAGTGCGGCGTATTCGGCGTATGGGCACCAGGTGAAGAAGTAGCCAAGCTAGCCTTCTTCGGCCTCTATTCACTTCAGCACCGCGGCCAAGAATCGGCCGGCATTGCCACCTCTGATGGCAAAAAAATCTTGGTCTACAAAGACATGGGTTTGGTTTCGCAGGTCTTCTCTGAGTCGGCCCTAGAAAGCCTGGTTGGTCACATCGCGGTGGGCCACAACCGCTACTCAACCACCGGGGCCTCACACTGGCGCAACGCCCAGCCAACCCTTGGCCGCACCTCAGCTGGCACTGTGGCCCTCGCACACAACGGCAACCTGACCAACACCGCCGACCTGCTTGACCTACTAAAGGCTCGCTACCCTAACCAGGGCACTAACGAGATCACCGGCGGCAACACCACCGACACCGCAGTGCTCACCGCGCTGATGGCCGGCGACCAAGACCACTCGCTCGAGGCAACCGCGCTCGAGTTGCTGCCGAAGGTTAAGGGCGCTTTCTGCCTCGTCTTCATGGATGAGCAGACCCTCTATGCTGCACGTGACCCACAGGGTGTTCGCCCTCTCGTTCTAGGTCGCCTAGAACGCGGTTGGGTAGTTGCTTCTGAAACAGCTGCCCTCGACATTGTTGGCGCATCTTTGGTTCGCGAAGTTGAGCCTGGCGAGCTTATTGCAATCGATGAGAACGGCCTTCGGTCAACCAGATTCGCAGAAACCAAACGTGCCGGTTGTGTGTTCGAGTATGTCTATCTGGCTCGCCCAGACACCTCAATCAACGGCAAGAACGTTTATGAAGCCCGCGTTGAAATGGGCCGCCAGTTGGCTCGCGAATATCCGGTCGAAGCCGACCTGGTTATCCCAACCCCAGAATCTGGAACCCCTGCTGCCATCGGTTTTTCTGAGCAATCGGGGATTCCGTTTGGTCACGGTTTAGTCAAAAATGCCTACGTTGGCCGCACCTTTATTCAGCCTTCACAGACCATTCGCCAGCGAGGCATTCGTCTCAAGTTGAACCCGCTGCGCGAGGTCATCCGAGGCAAGCGCATCATCGTGATTGATGACTCAATTGTTCGCGGCAACACCCAGCGCGCACTTGTGCAGATGCTGCGCGAAGCCGGAGCGGCCGAGATTCACGTGCGCATTTCATCGCCACCGATCACCTGGCCTTGCTTCTATGGCATCGACTTTGCAACCCGCGCCGAGCTAATCGCAACCGGCCTCGGTGTTGAAGATGTGCGCACCTCAATCGGCGCAGACAGCCTTGGCTATTTGACCAAGGATGGCATGATTGCCGCCACTGGTCAGGAAGAAAAGAAGCTTTGCACCGCTTGCTTCACCGGCAAGTATCCGATCGAGTTGCCGCTTTCTGAACGCCTTGGCAAGAACTTGCTAGAGCGCCCAGCCGGCAGCCCATCTGATGACACCGCCGACCCAGCGGCCTGCAACCCTGGCCCAGATTCTGAACTCGACGCACTCGTGCGCGATGCTTCGCAGCAGGAGACTTTGAATGACTAACGCCTATGCCGCATCTGGTGTCGACACCGAAGCAGGCGACCTAGCCGTAGAGCTAATGAAGCGTGCCGTTGGCGCGACTCACAACCACCTAGTGATGGGCGGCCTCGGCGGCTTCGCCGGCATGATGGACGTCTCGTTCTTGAAGGCCTACGACCGCCCGCTTTTGGCGACTTCAACCGACGGTGTTGGCACCAAGGTTGCCATCGCCCAGGCAATCGATAAACACGACACCATCGGCCAAGACCTGGTCGGCATGGTTGTCGACGACATCGTCGTGGTTGGCGCGAAGTCACTTTTCATGACCGACTACATCGCTTGTGGCAAGGTAATCCCAGAGCGCATTGCCGACATCGTTCGCGGCATCGCCGAGGCTTGTTCTTCAGTGGGCGTCGCGTTGGTCGGTGGCGAGACTGCCGAGCACCCTGGTCTGCTCGGTGTTGACGACTATGACGTTGCCGGCGCAGCGGTTGGTGTGGTTGACGCAGCCAAACTGCTTGGCCCACAGAACGTTCGCGTTGGCGACGTTGTGCTTGGCATGGCCTCATCGGGTCTGCACTCAAACGGTTATTCTCTGGTTCGCAAGATTGTTCGCGATATGGGTTACTCATACACCGACCAGGTTCCTGAGTTCGCTGGCACCTCGCTCGGTGAAAAGCTGCTTGAGCCAACCGCGCTTTACACAGGTGTTTTGAACTCTTTGCTCGAAAGCGAGCTCGGTTCGGCTGTTCACGCCATGTCGCACATCACCGGTGGCGGCATCGCGGCGAACATCGCCCGTGTTCTGCCTCAGGGTGTTGCCCTTGACGTTCACCGTTCAACCTGGGCACCTCAGGAGGTCTTCAAGGTTCTGGCTGGCTGGGGCGGCTTCTCGCTCGAGTCTGTCGAAGGCACCTGGAACCTGGGATTAGGTCAGGCTGTCGTGGTTTCTGCCGAGAAGGCAGACGACGTTGCGCACACGCTCACCAAGCTCGGTGTGCACACTTGGAACCTTGGCGAAATCCAGGATGCGCCTACCGGCGCGGCGCTTGCTGATTATGTTCAGGGCGCAAAGGGTGTCGACGGCGGCGCAGTTCGTCTCGTCGGCGAATACAAGTAATACGCTCAAATTAAATCGGGCCGCTTCGCGTAACTTGAGCCGCTACGTGGCTTATTTAGGCTGTGCCCAAATCTCGAGCTGGATCCCATCCGGGTCTCGCAAATATGCCCAACGTGAACCGGCTAAATCGCCATCGGTCAAAGTCACCGGGGGTGCGTTGAAGACCGCTCCGCGCTCGATCAAGGTCGCATAGGCGGCACCCATGTCATCAATCTGTAGGCAGATGTGCGTGGCTCCGACGTCACCGTTCTTCAAGCCGAAGTCTTTGCCGCGCGGGTTGTGATATTCGAGGAACTCGATGCGGGTCGAGCCGATCTCGATCATCGAGAATGACAATTCTGTGCCTTCGACCTGCACTGCGTCAGAAAGTTCTTGTCCGTGCCCGTGATTCACCGGCCCAGGCTTCAAATCAAACATCTTTGAATACCACTCGAATGAGCGCTTCATATCGCGCACGGTGATTCCGATGTGGTGCACGCCTTCGACTTTGAATGACATGGGCTAAACCTTTCGGGCTTGTTTACACTCTCAGTCAACATTATGAAGATGGTGTTCAGGCTCGTCAACCATAACGGTTTGAAAACGTTTGCCAACGAAATTTCCAGCGCCGACCGTCAAAACCCTGTAAACAAGCGGATATTGGGCTAGCCGGGCAAAAATATCGGGGAACAAATTCGATTTCATGTTGTTGATTGTGTTCAAACTGTTCATCTAGACTAAACACGCAACAAGAGGCCCAAAAACGGGCAATACCTGTCGAGGAGGACACGGTGGCAGCGAGAATGACTGGCCGCACGGTGATTGTCACCGGTGGTGCTTCAGGTATCGGCGCAGGCATCGCGTCGGCCCTCGCTGGCGAAGGCGCCAACGTCGTAATCGCCGACCTCAACCTCGAAGCAGCGACTGCACAGGCAGCCAAAATCGCTGGTGCCGGCGGCAAGGCCATCGCCGCAAAAGTTGATGTCACGAATCGCGAATCAGTCGTCGCTGGAATTGCACTCGCTGTCGAAACCTACGGCCAGCTCGACTGCTATTTCAACAACGCCGGTTTCAACAAACCACTCAAATTTCTAGACGTGACCGAAGAGAACTTCAATGCAATCATGAAGGTCAACGTCTGGGGTGTGCTCGTGGGCACCCAAGAAGCTGCCAAGCAGTTCATTAAGCAGGGAACCGGCGGCAAGGTGGTAAACACCGCATCTATCGCGGGCCGCACTGGCTACCCAAGCTTCGCGCCATACAGCGCATCCAAGGCTTCTGTGATTTCACTCACCCAAGCCGCCGCTCGCGCCCTTGCCGAACACAAGATCACCGTGAACGCATTCTCACCGGGCGTCGTTGCAACACCACTCTGGACGACCCTGGACAAAGACCTGGAAGAAATTGGCGAAGGCGACTCGGGCTTCGACTCGATGTCCTCGGCCATCCTCCTTGGGCGCCCTGCCGAACCAAAAGACATCGCACCAACTGCCCTGTTCCTCGCAAGCAGCGACTCAGATTACATAACCGGCCAGACCATGGCAATCGACGGAGGAATGATCCTGGTCTAACCAGGTGATTTCTAAATAGGAAGGCACATCATGACAACTGCAACATTCGGCACCAACCAGGTGGACTGGGAACAGCGTCTTGATTTCGACAAACTGCGCACTGAGCGCCTTGCCAAGCTCAAGGCTGAGCTTGAAAAGTCGAGCGTCGGCGCTCTGCTTGCCTTCGACTTCGCCAACATCCGCTACATGTCATCGACTCACATCGGAACCTGGGCCATCGACAAAGCCATTCGCTTTGCACTCGTGACCCGCAAAACCGACCCAATCGTTTGGGACTTCGGTTCGGCCGCAAAGCACCACCAGCTTTACAACCCGTGGCTAGACACCACCACCGCCGAGGCCGACGCCGACCCACACGCTCCTCACCACGGTGCGATTAAGCCTCGTGCCGAGTCTGGCGCCCGTGCCGGAATCTCTACCCTTCGCGGAGCATTCAACCCGGATGCTGGCATAGCCGACGAGGTTGCCTCAAAGATCAAGCGAGAGCTTGAGAAGTATGGTCTACTCAACGAACCGCTAGGCATCGACATCGTCGAGCTGCCAATTTTGTTCGCTCTGCAGCGCGCTGGCATCACAGTGGTTGACGGTCAGCAGATTTTCTTGAACGCACGTGCAGTCAAGACTGGCGAAGAGATTGGTCTGCTAACCCAGGCAGCTTCGATGGTTGACGCTGCCTACGAAAAGCTCTACGAGTTCCTACGCCCAGGTGTCAAAGAGAACGAGGCCGTCGGCCTAGTCTCTAAGGTGCTTTACGACCTCGGTTCAGAGTATGTCGAAGGTGTGAACGCCATCTCAGGCGAGCGCTGCTCACCTCACCCACACGTTTATTCAGACCGTTTGATTCGCCCGGGTGACCCTGCCTTCTTCGATATCCTGCACAGCTATCAGGGCTACCGCACCTGCTACTACCGCACATTCGCGGTTGGCTCGGCTAGCTCTGCACAGCACGATGCCTACAAGCGCGCCCGCGAATACATGGACCGCGCGATTGCCCTGGTTCGCCCAGGTGCAACCACCGCAGACATCGTCGCAGTTTGGCCAAAGGCCGAAGAGTTTGGCTTCGCAAACGAAGAAGCCGCGTTCGCCCTTCAGTATGGCCACGGTGTTGGTCTGTCGATCTGGGAAAAGCCAATCTTCTCTCGCCTGGTTTCATTCGACCACCCAGAGGTCCTTGTCGAGGGCATGGTTTTCGCTCTCGAAACCTACTGGCCATCGGCCGACGGTTGGGGCGCAGCCCGCATCGAAGAAGAAGTCGTGGTCACCGCCACCGGCTGCCAGGTCATCACCAAGTTCCCAGCCGAAGACCTTTTGGTCGCCGGCCAGCGTTACTACTCGGTTGGTGGCCCATTGCCATTGCAGCGTGACTCACAGTCGCACCTAAACACCCCTGCAGGCCGCGGCGAAATCTAAGCCTGAGAAACGACTATGACTGACCAAATGATTGCAGCTGTTTTTCACGGCAGTGGTGACGTGCGCGTTGAGACCATGGATGTCCCGACCCCTGCGAAGTGTGAGGTGCTTCTAAAGATTCTGCGCTCCGGCATGTGTGGAACCGATGCATCTGAATACAAGTCTGGGCCAAAAATGTTTCCGGTTTTGGCGAAGCACCCGAACAGTGGTCACCAAGGCCCAATGGTGCTCGGTCACGAGTTCATCGGCGAAATCATCGGTGAGGTTGACCCGGCTTCGGGCTTCAAAACCGGTGACATCGTTGCCTCTGGAGCCGGCATAAGCTGTGGTCAATGCAAGCGTTGCAAAGAGGGCCGAACCAACCTCTGCGACAACTATGTGACCCTGGGCCTAAACCGTCACGGCGGAATGGCACAGTTCGTTGCCGTGCCAACCAGCACCCTGGTGGATGTCCCGGCCGGCATGGATCTAGACGCGGCTGGCATTGCTCAGCCACTAGCCGTCGGCTTGCACGCAGCTCGCCGCTCGGGTGTTCGCAACGGCGACAAAGTCTTGCTCATCGGAGCCGGTGCCATCGGCACGTTCGTACTTGCCGGTCTTAAGCACCTGGTCGACGCCGAGGTTACCGTGCTCGATTTTGGAGGCAGCCGCCTGGAGCGCGCAGCCCGACTTGGGGCTGATCACACCGTTGAGGTTGGCCCAGATGCCACCGAAAACATTAAGAAGATCTTCGGCCCAGCTGGCATCGATGTTGTCATCGAAGCCAGTGGTGCCCCTGGTCAACTGCCGTTTGCAATTGACATGGTCAAGCGCGGTGGAACCATCTTGCAGGTGGGTCTCCCATCGGCTCACCCGGAGATTGATCTTCATAAACTCGTTTTGAGCGAGATCAACATACTCACCACCCTTGCGCATGTATGTGGCGAGGATCTGGCCGCTTCACTAGAGATTCTCGAATCCAGCACCCTCGCCAAGGAACTAATTGAAGGCGTTTATCCGTTGTCTGAGATAAGCAGTCAACTTGAACTTCTAAGCACCGGCAAGATTCAGGGCAAAGTGCTCTTCGACCCGTCGCTTTGATTCAGTAACTGAGAAAAGGAAGTAAAAATGAAGGCAGCAATTTTTTACGGAGCCAAAGACATTCGAGTTGAGAATGTGGCCGAACCTCAGATGGTTGGCCCGGGCGAAGTCCGCCTGAAGCCATTCTGGTGTGGCATCTGTGGCACCGATGTGCACGAGTATGCGATGGGCCCGATCGTTATCCCTTCGAAGCCGCACAAGTTAAACGGCTCGATTCTGCCGCAGATTCTTGGTCACGAATTCTCGGCCGAGGTGCTTGAGCTCGGCAAGGGTGTGACCAACGTAAAGGTTGGCGACCGTGTCTCGGTTATGCCACTTCTATCTTGTGGTGTCTGCTACTTCTGCTCACGTGGCGACAACCACCTTTGCACCTCGATGGCCTGCATTGGCCTTAGCTGCGAGTGGGGAGGCATCGCCGAGCAGGCGGTTGTCCCGGCAGCCAACGTGTTCAAATTGCACGACTCGGTTTCAGATGTTGCTGGTGCACTCGTCGAGCCTTTGGCCGTTGCCGCCTACGGTGTTGACCGCGGAAATGTTCGCCCCGGCGACACAATCCTGATCACCGGTGCCGGCCCAATTGGTGCCCTTGCCGCGATCTATGCCGAGAATCTGGGCGCACGCGTCTTCGTTTCAGAGCTGAACCCAAACCGCAAGCGTCTCATCGATGACCTCGGCATCGCGACTCTGCTTGACCCAACCAAGGATGATGTCATTGGCGCCCTCAAGGATGCAACTGGCGGCATCGGCGTCGACGCTGCCATCGAATGTTCAGGCAACGAGCGCGCACTTCAGACTTCGGTCAAGGCAGTTCGCTCTGGCGGCTTCATCGTCCAGACCGGTCTGCACACTCGCCCAGCTTCGATCGAACCGATGGAGTTCTCGGAGCGCGAGATCACCTACACCGGTACCTGGTGCTACCCGGTAACCGACTGGCCTCGCATTATCGACCTAATCGGCCGCCGCGGTTTGCCGGTTGAAAAGGTTGTCAGCTCACAGATCACCATGGATGACATTGTCACCAAGGGATTTGAAGAGCTAGTTTCACCAACCGGTAACGAAACCAAAGTTCTAGTCAGGGGTTACTAATCATGAAGGCTCTCGAGTTCGTCTCAGAAGGTGTTGCCAAGGTCAACGAACTTTCCGTCCCCGAGATCGGTGACGACGAGGTACTAATTGCGTCTCGTGCGGTAGGTGTCTGCCATTCAGACATCGAGCTGCTTGAGGGTCGTTACATCATCCCGTTCAGCTACCCAATCATCCCTGGTCACGAATGGTCAGGCGAAGTTATGCGCGTCGGCGCCAAGGTGACGAACTTCAAAAAGGGCGATCACGTGGTTGGTGACTGCGTCATCGGTGACGACCACTTCGGCTTCTCGATCAGTGGTGCTGCAGCAGAGTTTTTCGTAACCAAAGAGTCCTGGCTTCACAAGATTCCGGAGAACATTTCCTGGAACAACGGAGCCTTGGTTGAGCCGTTCAGCGTTGCCTACTATGCGTTGATGCGTGTGGGTAACGTGAACGCCAGTGACACCTTGGTGGTCCTCGGCGCCGGACCTATCGGCCTTGCCGTCACCGCTGCCTCGAAGGCACTCGGAGCAAAGACGATTGTGGTTGAGCCAGTCGACTTCCGTCAAAAGGCAGCGCATGAGCTAGGAGCAGACTATGTTTGTGCTCCAGACGAAATCAAGGCATTGCTTGCTAAGGTCACCGATGGCCGCGGAGCCAACGTCGTAGTTGAGGCAACCGGGCGACCTGATGTGATGGCAACCGCTCTCGAACTTGCTGGCTTCAAGGGTCGAGTCGCATACATCGGCATCGATGTCGGCAAGTCGGCTCCGGCGCAGCTTGGTTTGATTCAGTCAAAAGAGTTGACCATCACCGGATCAATCGGGTCTCCAGGCGTTTGGGAAGAAACCATTCGCTTCATGTCAAACAAGAACATCGATCTTTCGCCACTCGTTACCGCTCGCTTCACCGTTGACCAGGCGCTTGGTGCGGTCGAGGCAGCACAGCGCCCGATGGAGAATATCAAGGCACACATCGAGTTCAACGCTTCGCTATAAGCAACTCAAAAGAGAACCCGCAAAGTAGCAAAGAAGAAGGGCCACCCATTTGGGTGGCCCTTCAACTCTTTGGTTAGTTTCTGGATGGAACTCTTTTTCCGTCGGCTTTAGGCCTTAGGCAGGATGTTTGCGTCGCGGTAAGCCTGAACGTTTGCGAAGAAGCTCTTTGGGCTTGATCGGAAGTTCAAGAATCCGGCTTCGCGTGACTTGGTCATGTCGGTGAAGCATTCGATCTGGCGACCGAGGTCGCTGTCGCTGTGCCACCACGAAGCCAACTTGGTCACATCGCTAACGGCAAGGCCGTGTTTCTTGGCGATCTCTGCCCATACCGGAGCCGCATCCTTCATCTGTTCTTCAAGCGGCTGGAAGTGCTCGGACTTAGGGCCCTCATAATC
The DNA here is from genome assembly GCA_947452675.1 of Microbacteriaceae bacterium. Lineage (GTDB taxonomy): Bacteria > Actinomycetota > Actinomycetes > Actinomycetales > Microbacteriaceae > Rhodoluna. The sequence continues at coordinate 24,419 of CANGDL010000006.1, forward strand.
AACACCGAAGTGCTCAGCAATCTGAGGCCACATCCAACGCCAGCGGAAGGTGTCACCGTTAGCAATGTTGAATGCCTGGTTTTCACCGGCCGGGTTTGTTGCAGCCCAAATCAACTGCTCGCCTAGAAGGTCGGCGTCTGTTACGTCGACTACTCCGTTCCAAGATTGGGTTGAGCCAGGGTAGATGAATGGCTTGCCGAGAGCCTTCTGAATTTCGGCGTATACCGAAAGGGTCAGCACCATGTTCATGGCGTTGTCTACTGCATAACCAAAGATGGTGTGTGAACGGTGAACACTCCAGGTGAAGCCCTGCTTCTTCGCAGCTGAGAAGAGCTCGTCTTCTTGGGTGTAGTAGAAGTTAGGCACATCGAGGCGTGGCTCATCCTCGTGGAATGGAGTCTCAGCCATAACAGCGTTTGCATAGTTATCGAATGGGCCAAGGTAGTGCTTTAGGCCGGTCTGAAGGGCAACATGGCGAACGCCACCGTCGGGCTCGAGCCCAGCAAGCAGGTTGCGAATGGTTGCACCGTTTACCTCGATGTTCTCTGCTTCAGAGTCCTTCTTGATCCATGCGGTCATAAATACAATCTCAGGCTTTAGGCCAGCGAGAGCAGTTTTTACGGCTTCGGCATCCAAGAGATCGGCTGCGATGTGGTGCACGCCAGCTGGCAAACCCTCGGTGCGGCGAGATAGCCCGTGGACTTCCCAACCATCTTTGAGAAGCTGCTTTGCAATGACCTGTCCTGAGATGCCGGTTACGCCAACAATCAGTGCGCGTCGGCCGGTGTTTGAGCTCATTCTGAAAATCTCCGTTTCATCAGTGGTGTTCACTTGAGATGAACGTTACCAGTAAACACTGAGTCAATAGAAAGACAAATAAATAACGATTTGGCTAGAAATGCTCCTACGGCGAAATGAAGCCGCAGAAAATTTAGTGCGAGCACACAAACTCGCCAGATAGCCCTAGTTTTCAAGCCTTTCGGGCAAAATGAACATTTGGATTCTGAGGAATAAATCCGGTCGGTTGATTGAGTAAAACGAGGGCTCCTCGAGAAATGTCGCCGAATCGTTATCGTAAGTGTGCCTAAACGTTGTCAACGTTTCATAAAGTAGGACTCAACACAGTGGTAAAGAATTCCACGAGAGAAGCATCAAGGAGAACAAATGGCAGAACGAAGTGCTGCAACCCTTTCTAAGGGCTCGCGCTTTCAGGTTTCCAAGGGTCTTATGACCGTCTTGGTTTCGACCGTCGTTTTGTTTGCACTCAGCGCTGTTCTCGCGCCAACCAGCGTGGCTCCAGGCACGTTGAGTGGAATGCTTCCATTCGCGGGCATTCTTGCGATCGTCGGATTGGGTCAGATGCTGGTTATTCAGCAGGCCGGCATCGACCTATCGGTTGCCGGTGCGGTTTCCCTGGCTGCAGTAATTGTCACCGTTTATCCAACCGGAGACAACAACAAGCTCGTCCCTGCACTTCTGATGGCATTTGGAGTTTCACTCTTGGTTGGTGGCCTAAACGGAATCCTGATTGGTTTTCTAAAGCTAAACCCGATCATCGCGACCCTCGGAACTAACTCACTTCTCTATGGCCTAGTCATGGCGATCTCTCAAGGCATCCCACGCCAGACCACCCCCCGACTTCAGGCGATCGTGACCGGCTCGACCTTTGGTCTACCCAATGCCGTTTACTTTGCACTTGCCACTCTGTTGGTCGTCATCTTCTTCCTTCGCAAGACAGTTGCCGGTCGTCGATTTGAATCAATTGGCGCCAGCCCTGCTGTGGCCAGCATCTCAGGTCTTCGAGTTCGAACTCACCTCGGCCTTGCGTATGTTTGGGGTCAGCTGCTTTACACCCTTGCCGGCGTTCTCATCGCAGGCGTGATTTCATCACCTAACGGTTCGATGGGTGATGCCTACCTTCTTCCTTCGGTGGCAGTTGTTGTGCTCGGCGGAACCTCTCTTCTAGGTGGCCGCGGTTTGCCAACCGCAACCGTGATCGCCGCCGTCTTCCTTTCTCAGCTTGACCAGTTCGTCCTTGCGCTTGGCGTCAACTTCGCAATTCGCACCCTGGTCCAAGCTGCGGCACTAGCAATCGGTGTCGCGATCTACACAGTTGATTGGTCTCGAGTGAGATCAACCATCAGCAGACTCCTGTCGGCATCCGCCCGCAGGCAGAACCAAGCTTCTTTGCCTTCGGCTTAGAGGTCAAAAAAATGCGAGACAGTGATGTCACGCACTTAGATGGAGGAAACAAAGATGATTCGTCGTCGTAAAATCGCTTCGGCACTTTCCGTCGCGGCAGTAGCATCGATGCTATTGACCGGCGTGGCCGCAGGCGTCGCATCACCAGCAACTGCAGCAACCAACCCATCATGGTGTGGCCCTAAGAAGATCACCATGGGTCTGACCGATGGTTTCGGTGGCAACAACTGGCGTCTAGTTACCACTGCTTCGGCACGTAACGAGGTTGCAAAGTGTTCAAGCGTTACCAAGCTTCTTTATGCAGATGGCCAGGGAAACACCACCAAGGCAATCTCAGACATCAAGGGCATGGTTGCCAAGGGCGTTAAGGCTCTAGTTGTATTCCCAGACGCTGGTAAGGCAATCCTGCCAACCCTTCGCGCTGCATACAAGGCCGGCGTTGTAACCGTTCCTTACCGCGTTGACCCATCGGGCACAGCTGGCAAGGACTACACCATCTTCATCCCAGGTGACTTCGTCACCGACGGTAAGAACTGGGGTACCTGGACCAAGAAGAACTTCCCAACCGGTGCAAACATCCTATTCTTGTCAGGTCCTGCTGGAAACAGCCAGGGTGTAGACGAGCGTAAGGGCTTCGAGTCAGTACTAGGCAACGGAAGCGGCGCCTACAAGTACATCGGCGAGCAGCCTTTCGAGGTCACCAACTGGGACCCAGCCCTAACTCAGAAGGTTCTAACCGCAGCTATTGCGAAGTACCCAAAGATCGACGTCATCTTCTCTGACTTCGGCCCAGTTATGGTTTCATCACTTGGTGAGTTCGCAAAGAGCGGTCGCTCAATCCCTGCACTAGCTACCTCAGATGGAAACATCCTTGGCTGCTACTACCAGGACAACGTGAAGGCCAACAAGGACTTCAAGTTGATGACCGTTGCAACCGGTAACGACCACGTACGTCTAGCTGTACAGCAGGCTGTTGCTCGCGCAACCGGCGGTGTAGTGCCTAAGGCAACCTCGTTCAAGGCTCCAATCTTCGAGGACTCAACCACTGGCAAGCCTCACCCAGTGCAGTGTAACCGCAGCATTAACGACTGGACCTTCTTGTCAGCTCAGATGAGCGGCGCAGACCAGGAAGCATTGCTAAAGAAGTAACAAAGCATTAGTTCCACAGGTTGCTGGGCCGGCTTAGAAATAGGCCGGCCCAGTAAACCGCCCCAAACAACTTGAAACACCAGGAGACGCAAAGTGGCCCAGAGTACATCAAAGACCGTAGTCATGGAACTACGTGGAATCTCAAAAAATTACTCAGGTGTGCCAGCACTCACAGATGTGAGCCTGAAGATCAACGCCGGCGAAGTTCACGCCCTCCTCGGAGAAAACGGCGCTGGTAAATCAACCTTGATGAACGTGGCCTCGGGAACCGTTGCGCCCTCGTCAGGTGACCTAATCGTCCACGGAGAGCGTTTTGACGGTCTAACCCCGGCACTCGCCAATCGCCTCGGCATCGCAATCGTTCACCAGCACCCAGCCGTGCTCAAGGATCTAACCGTCTTAGAAAACCTTCAGGTGGCATTGCCTCGTTCAATTTTCAAGGGCCGCAAAGCCGAAAAGGTGGGAGCCGAGTTGCTCGCCCGCGTCGGCCTAAAGCTCTCGCTAAAACTTCGCGTTGAAGACCTAACCATCGCTCAGAAGCACCTTCTTGAAATCGCAAAGGCCCTAGCCACTTCGCCAAAGATCTTGGTCTTGGATGAGCCAACTGCTGCCCTTGGCCAAGACTCAGTTGAACTCTTGTTCCAACTTGTTGCCAAGGAGATCGAGAACGGTACCGCGGTTATCTACATCACCCACCGACTTGCCGAAGTGCGAGAGTTGGCCAACATTGTCACAGTGCTTCGCGACGGACACCTAATGGCCACCTCGCCAATTGACCAAATCACCGATGCGGAGCTTTTGGCCCAGATCATCGGCCGCGAACTCAAATCAACATTCCCGGCTAAGCACACCCGTGTCGCCGGCGCCAAGCCAAACCTCGTGGTTAAGGGCTTGAGTGGAAATGGGTTCAACGACGTAAGTATCGAAGCCTACCCGGGTCAAATCATCGGCATCGCCGGAGTGGTTGGCAACGGCCAGTCTGAGTTTTTGAAGGCTCTCTCTGGGCAAGCAGACTTCTCAGGTTCGATTGAAATTAACGGTGTCAACAAGTCGGCCCGTTCGCTAAATGGCAAGGCTGCCCTAATGCCAGCCGACCGCCAGCGTGAGGGTGTCATGATGCGAATGTCAGTTCGTGAAAACTCCGCTTTGGCATCTCTCAAGAAGTTCAAGGTCCTAGGACTCTTGAGCCGCAAGAAGGAGGTCACCGATGTTCACGACACTTTGACCTCGCTCTCGATCAAGGCGCCTGGTCTCGAAGCTCCTGTCTCCGCTCTCTCTGGTGGAAACCAGCAGAAGGTAGTCATGGCGCGCGCATTGCTGTCTAACCCGGTCATGATTTTGGCGGACGAGCCAACGCAGGGTGTGGACGTCGGTGCCCGATCTGAGCTTTATGACATTCTTCGTCAGGCTTCTGCCGATGGCATTCCGGTTGTAGTTGCGTCGTCTGACGCTAAGGAGCTCGAAGGTCTCTGCGATACCGTTTATGTACTTTCGCGCGGTCAAGTTGTAAAGACCCTCATGGATGGTGAAAACCGCGAAGAGGCGATGATCGAAGCCGCGGTAACTTCAACCACCAAGGTGATTCGAGTTGAGCGTGAACTGCGTGAGCAGAAACTCGCGAACGAGACCTTCTTCGTTAAGTTCCGTCGCTTCCTCAAGGGTGACTATGCGCCACCAGTGATGCTCGGAATCGTGATGGTGGCGTTGACCGCACTCATCATGACCAAGACCGACAGCTACTTGGGTGACTTCAACATGAACTCAATCCTGCTTCTGGTTAGTGCCCTTGGCTTCGTTGCCATTGGTCAAACAACGGTAATGATGACTGGTGGAATCGATCTTTCTACTGGCCCGCTAGTCGGCTTCCTCGTTGTCATCGCGTCGTTCTTCATCAACGATGACTCACCTGTGACCGCCATCATCCTTGGTCTAGTGACCATGGCTGTGGTCGCAGTACTGGTTGGCTTGGCTAACAGTTCGTTGATTAGGTTCGTCAAGTTCACCGCAATCGCGGCGACGTTGACCACCTATATCGCGATTGGTGGCTTTGCATTCATCCTTCGCCCACAGCCTGGTGGCTACATCAGCCAAGCAATTTCTGACACCTTGAATGCGGCGATTGGCCCAATTCCTTATGTCTTCATCGCACTGGTGGTGGCAACGATTGGAATGGAATACGCACTTCGCAAGTCCCGTTGGGGTTGGAAGCTTCGCGCAGTTGGCTCTAACGAAGAAGCTGCTCGCAAGGTTGGTGTTCGCATTACGCGCAGCATCATCGGTGCCTATGTCATTTCATCGCTGTTCGTCTTCCTCGGTGCGCTCTTGCTCATGGTTCAGCTCGGAATCGGAGATGCATCTCAAGGCGTTACCTACACCTTGACCGGTGTTACCGCGGTAGTTCTCGGCGGTACCTCACTTATGGGTGGTCGCGGAACCTACATCGGAACCACAATGGGTTCGATTCTCTTGATTCAGGTTTTGAATGCAACCGTGTTCCTCGACCTAGACCAGACCTGGCAATACCTACTTCAGGCGATTCTGATTCTCGTCGCTGCCGTGGTTTACAGCACCGCCCGCAACCGCAAGGCAGCCAAGATCCGCTCCTAGTAAGTGCGAAAAGATTGAAGGCCCGCAGCGATGCGGGCCTTCAATCTTTCTGGAAAGAAAACTTTAAATCTTGCGTTGACGAGTTAGTTCGGCGATTGCCGACCAGTCTAGGTCGCGCAGTTCAGGGTCAGCCAGTGCCGATTCGAAAAGACCGCGAAGCACTCCCGCAACCGGCAGCTTGAGGTCTAGATCGGCAGCGGCATCCTCAACCAACTTGACATCTTTTAGGCCAAGCGCAATCGAGAACCCGGGAGGGCTGTAGTTGTGGTTAACAATCATTGGTCCATAGCCCGTGTAGGCGGCGCCGGTGAATGCGGTGTGTGTGATGATCTCGACGAATGTATTAGGGTCGACACCACCCGACTCGACAAGGGCAACCGATTCACCGATGGCCTGCAACGCATGGATGAGGTTGTAGTTGACGCCGAGTTTAACCAAGATCGACTTTGAATGATCTTCGCCAACGTTCCAGTGTTGAGCTGAAACTTTATCGAACACAACCGCCGCCGAAATCACATCAGTGGCTTTGCCGGCGGCAACGATCAGGAGCTTGCCGTTCAAAATTGCAGCCGGGCGTCCGAGCACAGGCGCGGCAACGTAGCCAAGCCCCAACTTTTCGTGGCGATCGGCTAGCGTTTTTGAGGCCGTCGGGCTCAGCGTTGACATGTTTAGGTGAATGACACCTGGTTTTGCCTTAGCCAAGTTCTCTTCGCTAAAAACCTCGAGAGCAGCTGCATCGTTGCTTAGCATCGAGATGAAAAAGTCATTCTGCAGGGCACCGGTCAAATCGACTTTGCGGGCACCTTTATCGAGAAGATCGCCTATTTCTTTGGGCGAGCGATTCCAGACGTCAACATCGAACCCCTGCTCGAGCAGGCGACTCGACATCGCCGTGCCCATCGAGCCCAAGCCTAGAAGTGAAACACGAATTTTTTCCGTCATTGTTATCCAATCAATTCGGAGCGCACGAATTCGAGTTCGCGGCTCACGTAGTCGATGATGTCGCCGGTCTTTAGTTCTGGCGGCAAAACATCCCAGGTATAGGTTTCGATTTCTAGATGGTCAGAAAGAGGAGTTTCGCGATGCATCTTGAGTGCCTCTTGCACTCCAAATCTGGTGGTGCGGAATGGTCCGAGTTCTTCCAAAAATACCGGCACATGGAAGTGGGTGCGCATCTCAGATTCGACCGGGTTAGCTTCATAGGCATCCAACGCTTCACCTAGGTTCAAGAACTTGGTGATCTTGCCGTCCTGCTTTAGCGAGGTTTGGCTCAAATATATGGTGTCGGTGAAGCGGCGCAGTGACGCAATTTTGTCTTGAGTCAAGTTCTCAACCCATAGCGAGGCGGCTTCTTGCAGTTTGAAGATTGGGATACCCGCCTCGACCAACTTGGTTAGTGATTGGGTGATGTTTTCGAACCCCACCGATTGGTGGCCGATGTCGAAGACGATTCCTAGGTATCGACGAATGACGCCTTCTGCCTCGCTGAGTGGGATGCCCGCTACTTCTGCGAGTTCTTTAATTCCGTCGAGTGAATAGATGCGGTCCCTGAAAAAGGTAACCGTTTCGTCCGTGGTTTCTAGGTAGCAGGCAGGTTCTGGCTCGATTGCCAACTTGACCCTTCGGCCGGTGCGCTCTTCGAGTTCGAGAAGGTGTTTGACCACGCGGAAAACATTGCGCGTAAACAAACGAATGTATGCCTCATCTGCCACATTCGGCTTGAAGGCGAGTGGCGCAGTTTGAATAGAGGGATTCACGTGTGCCGGAGAAATTTCGGCAAGGATGTCGGCAACCGAGTTGGTGTATTCAACGCGCGCATCAGTGGTCCAATCTGGTTCATAGACGCGCTCCATCACTATGTCACCCTTAAATGGGCCGTATGGGAATGCGTTTACGGTGTAGACGTATAGGTCTTCTTGCTTCAAGAAAGCAGCTAGCGATGCACGTTCTTCGGCGCTATCGGTGAGGGTCTTTGCCGAGGCTGCTGAGATGCGGAGCGAAACCGCAAACGGTTCATTAGGCGAGATTCTGTGCTTGACCTGCGGAACAAACTCTCGCAGGCTCGCACTCATTTCGGCCCAAGTATCACCGGCGTGAACCAGCGTCGAATAACTTAGGTGGCCAAGCCCGTTTTTCAGATCCATTGAATTCTCCATTGCCGTTGACAGATTAAGTCTATGTGCAGTATCACTTAACATTACGAAGTTTTGTAACCAATAAATACCGATTTCTTGCACAGTGAGTGAGTTTCTGGGGCAGATTCTGTAAAGTGATTGTAAAGAACGGGCAGCATGCTCGTGGGTGAAGGGGATCAAATGCAGTTCGATATCGGAGACGAGCTTCGAAGGGTTCGCGTATCACGCAAGCTCAGCCTCCGAAGCGTTGCAACTGCAGTCGGCGTTTCTGCGAGCCTGCTCTCACAGGTCGAAACCGGCAAGACCCAGCCTTCCGTTAGCACTCTGTATGCGCTGGTAAACCACCTAGGAATTTCTCTCGACGGTTTGATGAAGGGTCAGGCTCAGGCTGACGGCCCTGCCGACCCATCGGGCTATGAAGATGGGCATCACGGGATCGTTCAACGTCGAAACGAAAACCCGTTGATCGAAATGGAAAACGGTGTGGTTTGGGAGCGCCTGGCCGACGGAGGTCGTGAAGATGCAGACCCACTCATGGTGACCTACGAGCCGGGCAGTTCGAGCTCGGTCGATGGAAAGATGATGCGTCACGATGCCCTCGAGTATGGCGTAATCATTGAAGGAACGCTCACTCTCAAGATCGAGTCAGAGGTTCATGAACTTTATCCTGGTGACTCATTCAGCTTTGACGCCAACCGTCTCCACATGTATGAAAACAATTCGGCTAAGCCGGCGCGAGGAATTTGGTTTGTGATTGGCAACAAGGATTCTGCTACCAAGGACCTAAGCAACCTCGGCCCGGCCAAGGCGAGCGGCCCATCATTGCCAGCGAAGTCTGCCGTCGATGTGCTCAACGTTATGGGTGACGCCAAGGCTCGCAAGCTTCGCAAGAAATAGGTTCGGGAGTCGGCCGATGCCGGCCCGAACTAGACCAGCATGCTCAGCGGGTTCTCGATTCGCTTCACGAAAGCGGCCAACCATTGAGCCGCAACGGCTCCATCAACGGCACGGTGGTCTGCCGACAAAGTCACAGTCATTATGCTGGCAATAACAATCTGACCGTCCTCAACAATTGCGCGCGGTGATGCAGCTCCAACTGCCAGGATGCCCGACTGCGGTGGGTTCAAGATTGCTGTGAATTCCTTGGTGCCGAACATTCCAAGGTTGCTGACCGCAAAGCTGCCGCCCTCGAGCTCTTCTTGGCGAAGTTTGCCCGCTCGGGCTCGACCTGCGAGTTCAGATATTTCCATGCTGAGGTTGCTAAGTTGACGCTTTTCAACCCCGCGAATTACCGGCGTGAGCAAGCCGCCATCGGTGGCCACTGCCACGGCGATGTCTGCTGATTCAAACTTGTGCATTGCCTCAGGGTTCCAGATGACGTTTGCTTCGGGAACATCCATGAGTGCTGACGCAACAGCCTTAACAACTATGTCGTTTACCGAGATCTTGACAGGCGATGATTCGTTGATTCGCTTGCGCAGTTCGAGGAGAGAATCCACCTTGCAGTCTGCGGTCACATAGAAGTGCGGAACAGTCGACTTGCTCTCGGTCAGACGGCGGGCAATCGCTCGGCGCATTCCCGAGTGAGGCACGGTCACGTAGCTGCTCGAGTATTCCTGTTTTGCAATGGCCGAACCAGGCGCGTTGCCGGCTTGTGCCTGAGCAGTAGTTGTGCCTGCTTCGGCGACAGGAGCGGCTTGGGTTGCAACCGGTGAGCCGGAAGCCAAATATGTTTCTAGGTCGCGACGAACAACGCGGCCATCAGGCCCGGTGCCGACGATCTGGTTTAAATCTACGCCGCGTTCCGCGCCTAGCTTGCGCACGATTGGGCTAACGAATTTGCGTCCGCCTTCGTGGGCTGGTGCAGAAGTTGCGGCCGGGGCTGCAGCTGGTGCACTCGCAGCGATAACCGGAGAAACCAACGGAGCCACATCTGCAACTGGCGCAGCGGCTCCACCCAAGAGTGCATCGCCGGCAGAACCATCCTCGCCTGTGCCAAGCAAAATCATTATTGGTGAGCCAACCTCTACGGAGGCTCCGTCGGCGACCAAAATCTTATAAACGGTTCCCTCGGCATCGGCGGCGTAATCAACAACGGCCTTCTCGGTTTCCATCTCGGCTAGCACATCGCCGATTTTCACCGATGCGCCTACTTCAACGTTCCATTTGGAAAGGACGATTTCGGTCGCGCCAGCGGCAACCTCAGGCATGCGAATCAGAGTTGCCATTAGTTCTTACCAAACCCTTCGGCTGCGTGCTTTAGGCCAGCGACAACTTCTTCGGTCTTGGCGATTGCGGCACGCTCGAGCACCTTGGAGATGCTTGGAGATGCTTCGCCACCGTGAACTCGCTGAACCGGCTGGTCTAGATAATCGAAGTATCGACGCTGGATTTCATCAGACAACCAGCTGCCATAGCTGGTGCCCTGAGCACCCTGCTCGACGATGAGTACCGCATTTGTCTTCTTGATGCTTGCCTCGATGGTGTCCCAGTCGATGCTCGCGCGGTCTAGCCAACGAAGGTCGATTACCTCGGCATCGACGCCGGTCTGCTCAACGGCCTCGAGTGAGTGGTTGACCATTGATAGGTAGGTCAATACGGTCAGGTCTTTGCCCGCACGCTTGATCGCTGCCTTGCCGAATGGAATCTGGTAGTCATAGTCGCCTACCGCGATCTCACCCTTTGATGCATAAAGGTCAACGTGCTCGATTACTAGCACTGGGTCTTCGAGGGCGAGTGCTGCATTCATCAAACCGATGTAGTCGAACGGGTTCGATGCTGCCACGATGCGCCATCCTGGTGCGGTTGCCATGATGCCGGCCGGGTCCATCAGGTGCTGCGAACCATAGCCCGAGCCCATTGCGACCTTGGTGCGGATAACAACCGGAACGGCGGCATCGCCACCGAACATGTGACGGGCCTTGCCGATTTGGTTGAACACCTGGTCGGCCGCCACCCACATGAAGTCCGGGTACATGAATTCGATTACCGGACGGAATCGACCATCCAGGGCCATTCCGCCACCCAAGCCCGCAAAGGCGTTCTCGCTGATTGGGGTGCCAAGGATGCGGTCTGGATACTTTTCGACCAATCCCTTGGTAGCTCCGTTGGTGCCGCCTTTCAGACGGTGGATGTCTTCGCCGAGAACCACGATGCGTGAGTCGGTCTCCATACGGCGATCCATCACTGCGGCAACGGCGTCGACGAAGCGAACCTCTTCCTTTGCGCCGGTGTGGGTTTCGAATTCCTCGGTGCGGGCACCGTTTAGCTCGCTCGCGTCGCCGCGAACACCAACGTTGACGAAGTCGGCGCTCGGCCAGAGCTCTTCACGAATCTTTCGGGCACCTGGTTTGCCGTTAGGGTCAGCTTCGAGCAACTGGTTGACGGCTAGTTCCATTGCAGCCTGAGCCTGAGCTCGAACGTGGTCAACCATCTGCTGGTCGAGAAGGCCAAGGGAAATCATCTCGTTGGCGACGCGGACCAGTGGGTCACGACCGCGCCACGCTTCTTCTTCATCCTTAGGGCGGTAGCCGAATGCGCTGCCTGGGAAAGGTCCGTTCTGGTGGAAGAAACGGTAAACCTCGGCCTCGATGACGGCCGGGCCCTTGCCAGCACGAACATGCTCGGCGATTTCCTGCATAGCCAGGTGCACGGCCAATGGGTCCATGCCGTCAACGCGCCAGCTCGGGATTCCGAAGCCGGTGCCGCGACCAGAAAGTCTCTCTTCAGCGGTGACCTCTGAAACGTGGGTCGAAACCGCATACAAGTTGTTTTCGATGAAGAAAACAAGAGGGATGTCCCAGGCCGCGGTTAGGTTCATTGTTTCGAGCACTGAGCCGATGTTCACTGCGCCGTCGCCGAAGTAGCTGACGGTCAGATCGGTGGTGCCAGAGTGCTGCTGAGCCCATGCGTTACCAGCGCCCAGTGGAACACCTCCACCAACGATTGCATTGGTGCCAAGCGCGCCGGCTTCCTTCCACTGAAGGTGCATCGAGCCACCGCGACCGCGGCAGTAACCCTGGGCAAGGCCGAGAATTTCGGCGAGGGTGCGCTGAAGCACGACCTGGATGTCGTGGTTCACCAGATTGGTTACGTCTAGTTTTGGGGCAACATAACCGATGGCCTTAGCCAAGAACTGGTGGTGTCCGCGGTGTGATCCGTTGACTGCGTCGGTGCCGCGCAGGCCAACAATCGAACCAACCGCTCCACCCTCTTGGCCGATGCTCGAGTGAGCAGGTCCGTGAACCAAACCTTCGCCGGCGAGCTGCAGCACGGTCTCTTCAAAGGCACGGATGAGGTGCATCTGGCCGAGCATGTTCTCAAGCAGGCTTGGGTCGGCATTGCGCCAGTCTTCAGGAGTGGTGCGAAGTTCGATCCAAGGTTCTTTTGGTGAGAGCTGAATCTTCTCGGTCATCTTTGACTCCAATGTCGTGGGTGCAGAAAAACTACGGTTTTACCTAAGGTCAAGAATAGCCAAATGTATCCAATTCATTCCAATAAATCTCAAAATACTTATCAAAATGAGATTTATGCGCAAAGATGTATCCAATACGGACTTTAGGAGTCAATATGAGCAAGGGCATCCCAACGCTGCGTGGAACCGATCACATCGGGTTCACTGTGCCCGACATCGAGGAGGCGACGATCTTCTTTCGCGACATCATCGGTTGCGAATATGTCTACAGCCTTGGCCCATTCAAAAGCGACGATGACTGGATGGCCGAACACCTAAACGTGAACCCTCGCACCATAATGAAGGAGATTCGGTTCTTCAGATGCCAATTTGGTTCGAACTTCGAAATCTTTGAATACAGTTCCGCCGATGCCGATTGGCCGAAGCCGCAACCGCGCAACAGCGACATTGGTGGTCACCACCTATGTTTCTACGTCGACGATCTTGACGCAGCTGTGGCCTATCTGAAAGAACACAACATCCGTGTTTTGGGTCAACCGACCAAGAGCTCGAATGCGAGCCTGGGTCAGACTTGGGTATATTTCTTAAGTCCTTGGGGAATGCAGTTTGAACTCTGCACCTATCCAGATGGCAAGGCTTATGAGAAAGACGCGAAGGTAAAGTTGTGGCACCCAGCTCACCCAGCAGAGTAGCGACTACCCTACGCGAGGAAATTCTCAACGGAACACTCGCGCCTGGTGACCGTCTAAGTCAGGAAGACATCGCCCTGCGATTCGGCGTAAGCCGTCAACCAGTTCGTGATGCCCTTCGTCAACTTGAGGGCGATGGGCTGATCACGATGGTGGCCAACGCGGGCGCATGGGTTTCTAAGCTTTCTGAAGCCGAATGCTATGAGGCCTACCAGGTTCGCGAACGCCTTGAACCCCTGCTACTTTCGCAGAGCATCCCAAACCTTAAGCCGGCTCAGATTCAACGTCTCTCCGAGTTGGTTGCCGAGATTGAAAAATCCACCGACCTCGAACAATTCCTGCGCCTCGACCGCGAGTTTCATCTGCTCTCCTATGCCGGCGCAGCTCCAGGCATGTTGCGCGAATTTGTCGAACGCATCTGGAATACAACCCAGCACTATCGCCGAGCCTTCGCCAAGCTAAGCGGGTTTGCCACCTCCGAGGTGACTCACATGGAACACAAACTCATCCTTGATGGCATTGTGCGCCAAGATTCTCCACAGGCCGAAAATGCTCTCGAAGGTCACATTCGAAGGACCAGGGTCACCCTCTCCGAACATAAAGAAATCTTCAACTAAAGCTTCGTCAGGTTGCTTCGCAAGAGTTCGAGCTGTTGACCCATCTCGGCTGGTAACTGCTCACCGAACTTAGCAAAATACTCCGCGGTCAACTCGGCCTCGTGATGCCAAGCCGCCTTGTCGATTTGAAAAATCTCAGCCAGCTTCTCGTCACTAATTGCGAGCCCTTCAAGGTTCAAATCTCGGATGATTGGCAGTTTGCCAATTGCCGACTCCTGAGCTGACACTTCGTTTTCTAGACGTCTGGCAATCCACTCCATGACTCTGGCGTTCTCGCCGAATCCGGGCCATAAGAACTTTCCGTTGGCGTCCTTGCGGAACCAGTTGACCTGGAAAATTCTAGGGAGATCATCGGCTTTCAGAGACTGACCAACCTTTAGCCAGTGCTGCCAATAATCACCCATGTTGTATCCGCAGAACGGCAGCATGGCGAAAGGATCGCGGCGCAAGGTGCCTACCACTCCCTCGGCTGCGGCGGTTTGCTCGGATGAAATGGTGGCGCCCATGAACACGCCATGCTCCCAGTCGCGTGACTCAACAACCAACGGAACGTTGGTTGCTCGACGGCCGCCGAACAAGATGGCATCAAGGGGAACACCTGCTGGTGAGTCCCATTCTGGGTCGATGATCGGGCATTGCGAAAGCGAGACGGTGAAACGCGAATTAGGGTGAGCCGCCGGAGAACCGCTCAGCGGTGACCAAGCCTTGCCGGTCCAGTCGATAAGGTTTGCCGGAGCGTCATCGGTAAGGCCTTCCCACCAGACGTCTCCGTCTTCGGTTAGAGCCACGTTTGTAAAGATCGTGTTGGCTCTCATCGTCTCGACAGCCACCGGGTTGGTCTTGAGGCCCGTGCCGGGTGCAACGCCAAAGAAACCAGCTTCAGGATTTATGGCGCGGAGACGCCCATCCGAGTCGGGGGCAATCCAGGCGATGTCATCGCCGATGGTGGCAACCTTCCATCCTGGCAGAGTAGGTCGCAACATGGCCAGGTTGGTCTTGCCGCAGGCCGATGGGAATGCGGCAGCAATGTGAAAATTCTTACCCGAAGGCGAGGTTAGCTTCACTAGAAGCATGTGCTCAGCCAACCAACCTTCGTTGCGTCCAAGCACTGAACCGATGCGAAGCGACATGCACTTCTTCCCCAGCAAAGCATTGCCTCCATAACCCGAACCGAAAGACCAGATTTCGTTGCTTTCGGGGAATTGGGCGATGTATTTTTCGACGTTGCAAGGCCAAGTCGTGTCCGGTGACTGAACCCCGTTCTCGTCTAAAAGGGGTGCACCGACCGAGTGAAGTGCCGGCACCCAATCGGCACCTTTGCTGATCTTCTCTAAGACACCGTTTGAGACGCGGGTCATGATGTGCATGCTCAAAACCACGTATGGGGAGTCGGTGATCTCGACACCGAAACGAGCCTGAGGAGAGTCGAGTGGACCCATCGCGAAAGGCACCACATACATGGTCCGGCCGCGCATGCTGCCCTTGAATAGGCTTCGCAAAAGATTCTTCATCCAGAGCGGGTCGCGCCAGTTGTTGGTTGGGCCCGCATCGACTTCGTGTGTGCTACAGATGAACGTTCGGTCTTCGACACGAGCGACGTCCGCAGGGTCGGTGCGAGCGAGAAAGCTGTTTGGGCGTAATTCTGGGTTCAAGCGGATAAATGTACCGTTAGAGACCAGTAATTCCGTAAGTTTGAGCCATTCCGCACTCGAGCCATCGCACCAAACGATTTCGCTCGGCTGGGTAAGTTTTGCGGTTTCAGCCACCCATTGTTCGACAGTTAGAACAGTCATTGCCTAGGACCCCTTTGTCCGTAATCAATTTTTATGTTTAGTGTAGATGAACAACAGTAGCAAGAAAAAGGCTGGAATTGCTATTATGTTAAACATAGGTGAACCAGTTCGAAGGAGAACAGCATGTCAATCACGGCTCAGGACGAAACAAGAGTTCTCGCGAGTGTGCCTAAGGGCCTTTTGATTGATGGAGTTTGGCGTGACTCCTCGGATGGTTCAACTCTTGATGTGACCGACCCGGCAACCGGTGAGGTTGTGGCAACCATCGCCAGTGCCACCGCAGCCGACGGCCTAGCGGCGCTAGATGCTGCCGACCGTGCTCAGGCCGCCTGGGCCAAGACAGCACCGCGCTATCGCGCAGAGATTCTTCGAGCAGCCTTTGAGCGTGTGATCGAACTCGCCGATGACTTTGCCATTTTGATGTCGATTGAAATGGGCAAGCCATTCGCCGAAGCTAAGGGTGAAGTGCTTTATGGGGCCGAGTTCCTGCGTTGGTTCAGCGAAGAAGCGGCTCGAATCTCCGGCCGTTTCGGCACCGCACCCGATGGCAAAATGCGTCTTATGGTTCAGAAGCGCCCGGTTGGCCCGAGCCTCTTCATCACACCTTGGAATTTTCCACTGGCAATGGCGACCCGCAAAATCGCACCGGCCATTGCCGCCGGCTGCACCATGGTTCTAAAGCCGGCCGCGCTCACCCCGCTTACTTCTCTGCTGTTTGCCAAAGTGCTTGAAGAAGTCGGCGTTCCAGCCGGAGTTGTGAACGTCATCCCAACTTCCACCTCAGGCGCGGTTACCGGGCCAATCATCAAGGATGCGCGCCTGCGCAAACTCTCGTTCACCGGCTCTACCCCGGTTGGTCGCCGACTGATCGCCGATTCAGCCGATCGCGTGCTTCGGGTGTCGATGGAGCTTGGTGGCAATGCCCCGTTCATCGTCTTCGAGGATGCTGACCTAGACAAGGCGGTGAACGGCGCGATGCTCGCCAAGCTGCGCAACATGGGCGAGGCTTGCACCGCAGCGAACCGCATGATCGTTCATGAGAGCGTTGCTGATGAGTTCGCCACCAAGCTTGCCTCCAAAATGGGTGACCTTAGGGTGCAGCGCGGCCTTAGCGATGGCTCAAATATTGGCCCGATTATCGACTCCAAGAGTCGAGATTCAATTCATGAGCTCGTCACCGATGCCGTTTCCAAGGGCGCCAAAATCCTAACCGGCGGTCAGATTCCGGCCGGACAGGGCTTCTTTTATCCACCAACCGTTCTGGCCGGAGTGAGCAAGGATGCTCGTATTTTGCAAGAAGAAGTATTCGGCCCGGTTGCTCCGATTGTGACCTTCAAGACCGAGGCCGAAGCGGTTGCCCTGGCCAACAACACTGAGTATGGCTTGGTGGCATACGCATTCACCAAGGATCTCAACCGAGGATTGCGCCTGGCCGAGAGCCTTGAGATCGGAATGTTCGGTTTGAACACCGGTATCGTCTCTAACCCGGCAGCACCTTTCGGCGGAGTCAAGGCTTCGGGAGTTGGCCGTGAGGGTGGCCGTGAGGGCATCGAAGAGTATCTCGAGACCGTTTACATCGGTATTGCCGACCCGTTCGAAGACTAAAGGCAAAGTGAGAGTTTCCGCCTAGCGGCCGAAAATTCTCTTGAAACCGAGCTTGGTAACCAGCAGCATCGCTTCAATGACGATCGACTGACTCATTTTTGACACGCCGTGTTCGCGCTCGATAAACGTGATTGGAACCTCGGTGATGTTAGCGCCATCAAGTTCAGACTTTCGCGTCATCTCCACTTGAAATGAGTAGCCTCGCGCGCTCAGATCGGCTAGGTTGATGCGGTTCAAAAGGCCGGCCTTATAAACCCGGAAGCCGGCGGTCATATCTTTTACCTTAGACGCGAGCATGATTCGCGCATAGATGTTGCCGCCACGAGAAAGCACTAGTCGATGCCAAGGCCAGTTTTCTACTTTGCCTCCGCGGGTCCAGCGCGAGCCGATTACTAAATCGCTGGTTGGCGCTGCAGTGAGCATAGCCGGAAGATCTTCGGCTCTGTGGCTGCCATCCGCGTCCATCTCGACCAGGTATTCAAAGCCTCGTTCGATGCCCCAGGCAAACCCGGCCATGTAGGCTCCGGCCAGCCCGTTCTTTTCTTTGCGATGCATTACGTTAATGCGCTTATCCGTCGTTGCCATCGAGGCGGCAATAGCGCCGGTACCATCCGGGCTATTGTCGTCGACAATCAAAAGCGAAACGTCCGGGTTGAACTCGAAGAGCTTTTTCACCGAGTGCTCGATATTCATCGACTCGTTGTAAGTCGGCATGATTACGAGCACGTTCATTTTGGTCATGAGTAACAATCTTCCAGCAGAGTCTGGGAGTTGTCTGAGATTGCGACGCAAAAATCAGCTGCGCCTAGATTACTTTCAGTTGCCCGTCGCCAAGCAGAACCGGTTCACCAAGCAGTTCCAGGGCCTCTGCATCACTGAACAGCCGAGAGCGAATGATAAAGCGCAGGCCCTCGGGGGTCTCGAGTGAGAATCCGCCACCTCGCCCGGGCACTACATCGATGGTGATGTGAGTGTGCTTCCAGTATTCGAACTGCTCAAGTGAAATCCAAACCTTGATTGGCCCAGAGTCGACGCCGGTGGGAGTCTTCAAGTCACGGATGAACAGCTCACCGAGCAGCACGTCGGCGCCGCCGACACGAAACTCGCCGGCGGTGTAACACATCGGCGCCGAACCATCGCAGCAACCACCAGACTGATGAAACATCAGCGGGCCGTGAATAGAAGTGAGCTTGCGCAAAAGACCGTCGGCGGCCAAGGTGGTCTCAATGCGAACTGGAAGAGACCCGTAAAGGGGAGCCGCCGAAGCGACTCCCCTTTCTGGAGTTTGGTTCATTTTAGAAGAAGCCCAACTTGCTCTCTGAGTAGCTGACCAAGAGGTTCTTGGTCTGCTGGTAGTGGTCGAGCATCATCTTGTGGTTCTCACGACCGATACCCGATGACTTGTAACCACCGAATGCAGCGTGTGCTGGGTAGGCGTGGTAGCAGTTGGTCCATACGCGACCGGCCTTAATTTCGCGTCCGGCACGATATGCGGTGTTCATCTTTCGGGTCCAAACACCCGAGCCGAGGCCATACAAGGTGTCGTTTGCAATCTCCATGGCCTCTTCAAAGCCGTCGAACTTGGCCACCGAAAGAACCGGGCCAAAGATCTCCTCTTGGAAGATTCGCATGTTGTTTGTGCCTTCGAAGATGGTTGGCGCCACATAGTAACCACCTGAAAGGTCGCCACCAAGGTCGACGCGGTGTCCACCCATGAGTAGCTTCGCGCCTTCTTGCTTGCCGATCTCGATGTAGCTCAAGATCTTCTCAAGCTGGTCGTTCGATGCCTGAGCACCAATCATGGTGACGGTGTCTAGTGGGTTTCCCTGGATGATCTGCTTGGTGCGAACCATTGCATCGGCTAGGAACTTGTCGTAAATCGGTGCGTCAATCAGTGCGCGTGATGGGCAGGTGCAAACCTCACCCTGGTTAAGCGCGAACATGTTGAAGCCCTCGATGCACTTGTCATAGAACGAGTCATTCTCCTCGGCGATGTCGCGGAAGAAGATGTTTGGTGACTTTCCACCAAGTTCTAGGGTGACCGGGATGATGTTCTCGGATGCGTACTGCATGATTAGGCGCCCGGTTGTGGTCTCACCGGTGAAAGCAATCTTGGCAATTCGACGTGACGAAGCAAGTGGCTTTCCGGCCTCAACACCGAAACCATTGACGATGTTTATGACACCGGCAGGAAGAAGGTCGGCGATGAGCTCCATGACATACAAGATCGAAACCGGGGTCTGCTCTGCTGGCTTTAGAACCACGCAGTTACCGGCGGCCAGTGCCGGAGCAAGCTTCCAAACGGCCATCAGGATAGGGAAGTTCCAAGGGATGATCTGACCGACCACACCTAGAGGCTCGTGGAAGTGGTAGGCAACGGTGTCGTGGTCTAGCTCGCCCAGTGAACCCTCTTGAGCGCGAAGTGCCCCTGCAAAGTAGCGGAAGTGGTCGATGGCTAGAGGAATGTCAGCCGCCATGGTCTCGCGAACCGGCTTGCCGTTCTCCCAGGTCTCAGCAACCGCAATCTTCTCTAGGTTCTGCTCCATGCGGTCGGCGATCTTATTCAGGATGATTGCGCGCTCGGTAGCCGAGGTCTTGCCCCAGCTCTTGAATGCCTCGTGAGCGGCGTCTAGTGCCTTGTCGATGTCAGCAGCGTTGCCTCGAGCAACCTCGGTGAATACGCGGCCATTGACCGGTGAAACGTTTTCAAAATACTGTCCGGATGAAGGTGCCACATACTGGCCACCGATCCAGTGGTCATAGCGTGGCTTGTAATCCATAACGGCGCCGGCTTGACCAGGCTGTGCATAAACGGTCATTGCTATTTTCCTTTCGAAGCCGGCTTCCTTGCCAGCCATTTCGATCCCGGCCGGCACCATCGCCGACCAACGCTTGTGAATCTACGCCCGCTTTGATTTCAGTTCGATAACGAACTGCGCTGACTAGCCGGAAGCACGCAAATCGGCTAGTTGACCCCCTAGCCAAATGGCTAGGGGTAGGGGTAATGTATCGACTATGGACACCGACGTTCGCAACGAAGTAAAAGCCGACCACCGCCCAGATGTTTCGCTGGGTAGGCGCTCGCCGCTTGCCAAGACTCGAATCGTGGTCGCCGATCGAAACGTGATCACTCGAGTTGGTCTTCGAAGCATCCTAGAGCGCAATGCGGGTATGGCCGTTGTGGCCGAGGCGACAAGTTATGAGGCTGCCCTCGATGCCGTAGACGAGCACGGTCCCGACGTTTTGATTATTGACCTCGACTTAGGTGATGACACCACGCGCGGTTTGAAACTCTGCGAGGAAGTCACCGATCGCTATCCGGCCACAAAAATTTTGGTGCTTGCACAAAAACTCAGCGAGATGATCGTGGTCGAAGCCCTGCGCCGCGGCGTCACCGGCTACCTAAGCAAGGATGATGTGAAGGCCGACGAACTCGGCAAAGGTGTGCGCGCGGTTCAGGATGGCGAAACCGTTCTAGGCAAAGGTGTTGGTTCGATGGTTGCCCGA
This sequence comes from Microbacteriaceae bacterium, assembly GCA_947452675.1. Classification (GTDB taxonomy): domain Bacteria; phylum Actinomycetota; class Actinomycetes; order Actinomycetales; family Microbacteriaceae; genus Rhodoluna. The sequence goes on from CANGDL010000006.1 coordinate 45,137, forward strand.
GGGCTCGGCTCAACGCGCGGCGCAGCCGAGCATCTGACCGATCGCGAGTTGGAAGTCATCCGTGCTGTCGCGGCCGGCCTCAGTAACAAGCAGATTGCCCATCAGGCCTTCATCAGCGAGAGCACGGTGAAGTTTCACCTGCAGAACGCATCGCGCAAACTAAACGCCCACCGCCGGGCCGAAATCGTGCACCGCGCCTCTGCCGCAGGGCTGCTTTAAGCCGCCACGACTGCCCTAGAGCTGCTGGCTCGATCTAACTAAACTTCACAAACCGCTTGGTGAGGCATTCGCCGTTGGTTTCGATGACCTTTGCATACCATTTGCCTGATTCTTTAACTGTGCGGACCTGAGTGTCAAAGTCAACGTGCACGATTCCAAAGCGTTTGTTGAAACCCTCCGCCCACTCGAAGTTGTCCATAAGCGACCACTGAAAATAACCGCGAACATCGGCACCGCGTGAAATCGCAGACTCGATTGATAGCAAGTGGTCGTTCAGGTAGCTCACGCGACGGTCGTCGTGGATCAAACCATCCATGCTCAAAGCATCGTCGTAGGCCACGCCGTTTTCGGTGACAAACATCGGTGGAATCAGGTCGCCATACTCGCGCGTCCATCGAACCAGCAAGTCACCCAACCCGTATGGGGTGATTGGCCAACCCATGTCGGTGAGAGTGCCCACGGCTTGGCTTTCAACTGCGAACCCGGCTAGCTCATCAATGAAACGTGCTCTACTCGGATGGTCAGCCGATACCTCGTGCCCGATTCTGGTGTTGAAGTAGAAGTTCACGCCCAGCCAATCGTTCTTGACAACTTCGAGATCACCCTCGTGAATCAGCTTGCTCAGGCGGTCACCGTAGAGGCTAAGCACGCGCTGGGAGTATTCACCCTTGAAGAGGCCATCCATCCAGAACAGATTTGTGAAGGCGTCAAATATCGCGGCTGCCTCTAACTGCTTCGGGTCGCTGATGTCATCAACGTCTGGTTGGCTTTGGCTCAGAACCGGGCCGACCAGCGCGTTCGGGCGTACCGATTTTATGGCCTTGTATGCGCGATTGTGTGCGACGACGGTGTGGTGGCTCGCAGCAATTGCCTTGTCGAAAGAGGTTTCGCCCGGTGCGTGAACGCCAGAACCGTAACCCAACCAGCTCATTACCCAAGGTTCGTTGATAGTGGCGAAGCGGCTGACGCGGTCGCCAAATGCCTCCGCAACGGCACGAGCATAGTTTTCGAAAGGCTCGAGAATTGCCCGGTTAGCCCAGCCGCCAATGTCTTCAAGTGGCTGCGGTAAATCCCAGTGGTAAATGGTGGCGACTGGTTCAATTCCGGCTGAGACCAGCGCATCAATGAGTCGGTCGTAGAAATCAAAACCGCGTTCTTCGCGAACATCGTCACCATTCGGAAATAGGCGGGTCCAGGAAATCGAAAAACGATAGGCCTTAACGCCCATGTCTTTCATAATCTGAATGTCTTCGAGATAACGGTGATAGTGGTCGTTGGCAATCAACCCGTTGTCGCCATTAGCGACCTTGCCAGGGGTGGCCGAGAACGTGTCCCAGATCGAAGCCCCGCGACCATCGGTCTGGGCAGCACCCTCCACCTGGTAGGCGGCAGTGGCAACACCCCAAAGAAAGTCTTTCGGAAACGGCACGATTGCCTCCTCGCTCGGCTTGGTTTTAGATCGGTTCGATTCCGTAGGCCTTGGCCAACTTGTCAATCTTTTCGGCGCGACCAAGACGAGGCATATCGGAACCGTCACGGATGACGCGACCGCGAGCCTCGAAGTCGTTCAAGAAGTCGCGTGCCCAGGTGACGTCGGCCTGAGTCGGGCAGATGGTTTCGTTGATCACCGGAATCTGACCAGGGTCAACGGTCAATTTGCCGGTTAGGCCAAGAACGACGGTGTGCTCAGAGGCCACTCGCAGCTGGCTGTAGCTGGTGGTGATAGTTGGGCCATCGATTGGTCCAGGCAAGTGGCCGATCCGGCTCGCGGTAACCAGCCGTGATCGTGGGTAGAGCATCGCCATGTCGTCGGCCGCGGTTCCGGTGTCACGACGATAATCGCCGCTGCCGAAGGCAAGACGGAAGGTTCCTCGAGCACAGGCTATGTTGCGAGCCTCTTCGATGCCGAGTGCTGATTCGACCAATGCAACCACTGGGGTGACTCCACCGAGTGCATCAAATGTGGCCTCCACCTGCGCAGCATCTTCGACCTTGGCGAGCACGACGCCGAGTAGGTTTTTTACGCCCTTAAGTGCTGCAACGTCGGCGGCCCAAAACGGTGTGGTGTAGTCGTTGATTCGGACCCATGCCCTGTTTCCGGCTTCAAGCCAGGCGATTACGTCGGCAAGAGCCTGAGGCTTAAGTTTCGGGTCGACCGCATCCTCGACGTCGAGCACAAGCTGGTCGGTGCCAGACTCGAGTGCCTTATCGAAACTCTCAGGTTTGGTCGCTGCAAAGAGCAACCAAGATCGTGAAATTTCGGCCGGGATATGCTTCTTCTTTGAGGTCATTACTCGAGCCTAACAATGGCAGATGACGTTTAGATTACAAACGATAATGAGATTATTCGACTCCAATGAAGGAAGCATGATGTCAAACCGAATTCGACTGCCAAAGACCAACCTCGAAGTCTCGCCGATTTGCCTTGGAGGCAACGTATTCGGTTGGAGTGCAAACCAGGATGAGAGCTTCGCGGTGCTCGACGCATTCGTCGAAGCGGGTGGCAATTTCATCGATACCGCCGACGTCTATTCGGAGTGGGTCGAGGGTCACGTCGGTGGCGAGAGCGAAACCATCCTCGGTGAGTGGATGGCTGCTCGAGGCAATCGACCGCAGATCATCCTGGCGACCAAGGTGGCAATGCTTTCAACGCGACCTGGTTTGTCGCGCGCAAATATCATGGCCGCGGTTGATGACTCGCTGCGCCGCCTGCAGACCGACTACATCGATCTTTACTACGCGCACCAGGATGACAAAACTACTGCACTCGAAGAGACGCTTGGCGCCTTCGACGAACTCGTGAAGGCCGGAAAGGTTCGCAATATTGGAGCGTCAAACTATGACGGCGCCCGGTTGCGCGAAGCTTCTCAGGTCAGCAACGAAAATGGCTTCGCCGAATACTCGGTCTTGCAGAACCGCTACAACCTGGTCGACCGCGAGGAATACGAATCTGACGCCGCCATCGCGCTAGCCGAGCTCGGCTTTTCTTGCGTGCCTTTCTATGGAATTGCGGTCGGCTTTTTGACCGGAAAGTATCAGCCAGGTGTCGATGTTGAATCGGCACGTGCCGAGGGTGCAAAGAGATACTTCAGGGATGCAAACTGGGCGACTTTAGCCAAGGTCAGCAAGCTAGCTCGCGGTCACGGAGTGAGTGAAGCAGCGATTGCACTTGCTTGGCTGCGTGCGCAGCCAACCGTAGGTGTGCCGATTGCCAGCGCCAGAACTGTTGCGCAGGTCGCAGAACTTATGCAGCAAGTAGAGCTAAGCGCCGAAGAGTTGGCGCTCTTCAACTAACCGCGAATGACCTGCGGAATTTCCGCGGGCTTAGATCTGGCTGGCGTCGATTACGAAGCGATAGCGAATGTCGCTGGCAACCACGCGCTCGTATGCCGCGTCGATAGCCGATGGGTCTCCGCCATCCAAGATTTCAACCGTTGCACCGATGTTGTGTTTGGCGCAGAAGTCGAGCATCTCTTGGGTCGCCTTCATGCCACCGGTGTTCGAGCCGGCGATCGACTTGCGACCGTTGACAATGGCAAACGGGTTGTAAGACTGACGGGTGCCAGGAAGGCCAACGTTTACCAAGGCGCCATCGACGCGAAGCATGCCGAGTAGGCCGTCGACATCGAGATCTGCCGAGGTGGTGTTCAAAATCATGTCGAACTTGTTCTTGATCTTGCCAATCGATTCCTCGGTGGTTAGATAGTCGACTGCTCCAAATTCGAGGGCATCGCGCTTCTTCGATGCCGAGTGGCCAAGCACGGTTACTTCGGCGCCAAGCGCAACGGCAATTTTTACCCCAAGGTGACCGAGGCCACCCATTCCGAGGATGGCGACCTTCTTGCCCGGGCCGACGTTCCAGTGGGTTAGCGGAGTGTAAACGGTGATGCCGGCGCAAAGTAGCGGTGCGGTTTCGGCAAGGTTTACTTCTTCGCTAATGTGGGCACCGAAGCGCTCTTCAACCACGATGCTGCGTGCATAGCCGCCATAGCTTGGCTCGCCATCATAGTGACGGCCGTTATAGGCGCCAACCGGACCCTTGAGGCAGAAGTTCTCTTGATTGTCGAGGCAATACTCGCATTCACGGCACGAGTCGACGAAAACGCCAACACCAATGCGCTCGCCCACTTTGAACTTAGTTACGGCTGAGCCGACCTCGGTGACCACGCCGGCCATCTCGTGCCCAGGCACCATCGGGAAGGTCCCAGCAGACCATTCGTCACGCACCTGGTGGATGTCGCTATGGCAAATGCCCGAGTACAAAATGTCCAGCTTCACACTGGTTGGGCCTAGTGGGCGCAGTGGCATTTCACGTGCGACTAGGTTAGCGGCGGTTGATTCGGCGACGAGCGAACGAGTTGAGGTCATAGGGAAATGTTACGTCCTAAACGTTGTTGTAATTTAGTAGTGAGCCAACGAAAGGCACAATCAACCCAATGTCAAAGACTTTGCGCGTCGCGATCATCGGCGCTGGACCAGCTGGAATCTATGCTGGCAACATCCTTGCTGGGCAATACCCGGATGTCGAGATCGACCTTTTCGACCAGCTTCCTGCGCCTTACGGCCTGATTCGGTATGGCGTTGCACCTGACCACCCACGCATCAAGGGAATCGTGAACTCGCTGCACGAGATGCTGAACTCGGGCAAGATTCGCTTCTTCGGAAACGTGAACTTTGGCACCGACCTGCACCTGGCCGACATAAAGAAGCACTACCACGCAGTTATCTTCGCAACCGGTGCGATCAAGGATGCGCAACTGAACATCCCAGGCATCGAACTCGATGGTTCTTATGGCGCTGCCGACTTCGTCTCATGGTTCGACGGTCACCCAGATGTGCCTCGCACCTGGCCGCTAGAGGCAGAACACGTTGCAGTTCTTGGCAATGGAAACGTGGCGCTTGACGTTGCCCGCATGTTGGCTAAGCACGCTGATGACTTGCTGAGCACTGACATCCCAGCCAACGTTTACGAAGGCCTAAAGGCCTCGCCGGTCACCGACGTGCATGTTTTTGGTCGCCGTGGCCCAGCGAGCATCAAGTTCACCCCGATCGAACTCCGTGAACTTGGCGAGGTCAAAGATGTAGACATCGTCTTGTATGACGAAGACTTCCCGAATGGCTGGTTCGACGAGGATGCCAAGGGCGTCACCAACCAGCACAAGGTTATGGCTCGAGTCATGGAATCATGGCGCGAAGAGAAGCCAAAGGGCGCCAGCCGCCGCCTGCACCTTCACTTCTGGCACAAGCCGGTCGCCATCCTTGGCGAGGATGGCAAGGTTGCCGGCATGAAGTTTGAGCGCACCCAGGATGTTGGCGCCGGCGTGATTTCAGACACCGGTGTCTTCGTGAACTACCCACTTCAGGCGGTCTACCGCGCGATCGGTTACTTCGGCAGCGAGATCCCCGGCGTTCCTTTTGACGACAAGTATGGCGTCATCAAGAACGATGGTGGACGTGTGGTCGACGAGCACGGCAAGCGCGTCACCGGCCTTTACGCAACCGGTTGGATCAAACGTGGCCCAGTTGGTCTAATTGGACACACCAAGAGCGATGCCCTCGAGACCATTGAGAACCTTGTTGCAGATGTCGACAGCTTGGTTGACCCTGCAGAGCCTTCAGCCGATGCAGTCTTGGAAACCTTCGCCGAGCGCGGCGTCGAGGTTACCACCTGGGATGGTTGGCTAAAACTGAACCAGCATGAGATTGCCCTGGGCGAGGCCTTCGAAGGTGTCGAGCGCGAGCGTGTCAAGGTTGTTGACCGCGACGAACAGGTGAACATCAGCGCGGGGCGTAAATAATCTGACCGCCAGGTCTGATCTAGCACTGCGATTTACGGTGCTACCAACAGTCTCGATTTACCCTTGGAATGAAAAAACCCCGAGGATCACTCCTCGGGGTTTTCACGTTCTCTGAGATTTTTTAACGTTCTGTGAGATTTATGAATCTTCCGACTTTTCGTCAGATTCCTCTTCTAAATCTTCGTCACTCTCGCCATAGAGGTCGGCCCACTTGTCTTCATACTCGGGTTCGGTGTCGCCAGCGAAGCCAGTTGAGGCCGGTGGAATGTGACCGATTTCCTTTTCAAGCGCGGTCAAGTCGGTGTTCGGGCTGAAGTACTTCAGCTCGCGAGCCACCTTGGTGTGCTTTGCCTTTTGACGGCCACGCCCCATGGCGAGACCCCCTTACGCGTGCTTGGGCGCGATAATTCGCGCGGAAACGAGTTGGAAACTAAATCAGAGGCTATTTTAGCAGGCTGTAGAACAGGAATAACCCGGCAAGTGCAGCCAGTGCAGGAACTGTGAAATTCAGAACGATGTTGAGAACTCCGCGCCACACCTGCTTTGCCTTGAAATATTCAACTGTCTGCGCCGAGAAACTGCTAAAGGTCGAGAGACCACCGCAGATGCCGGTGACAATAACTGCCGAAGCGAGTGGGTTGGTTTGGATGGCCATTAGAGCCGAGCCCATAACGAATGATGCCACTGTGTTTGCAGTGAGAATGCCCCACGGCAACTTGCCGGCCCAACCAGATAGGAATAGGCGAAGCACTGATCCGAGGCCACCGGCCAGACCGATCAGGATGATAAAGACGATGGTCATTCTGTGACTTCCTCAACCTCGTGGCTAACCACGGCTTCGTTGCCGGTTAGGCGTGCGGTTAGATAGTGGGCGCCCCAGTAGGCGAGCAGGCTTGCTGCAAACACGGCCAGGATGAGACCCAGCGCAAGAAAGTCGAAAGGCTGCCCTGCGATTACCTGGAACCCCAAGCTGTAGGCGCTGAGCAATGCGACGCCGCTCATCGTGGTGAAGCCACCCGCGAAGCCAACCGCCCAAAAGGCGCGCTTGCCATCGCTGGCAAAGCGAGGGTCGCTATTTAGCCAGCCAATCACCGCTGAGCCAACCACGTTAACTGCAGCCAGAGAGGTGAAGGTGTCCAAGCCGAAGGCAACTCCGGTTCGAAGCAGTGTGCCAATGGTTCCGCCGGCAAAAACCAGCGCCATTGTTTTCCAGGTGATTTTCAAGGTTTAGTCCTCATCGATGCGCTTGGCGCGCACCTTGGTTACGCCGCCGCCAAGCTTGTGCTTGCGGAGTGCTGGGCGGATGAACTCTCCACGACGCGCGTCACCGGGAAGCGGACGACGACTTAGCGGGTTCACATACTCTGCTGACTCTAGACGCCATGGCACTAGAGTGACCATTACGCCGCGAACATACATGAGCTGTTTGCGGATGCGATTGGCGCGGTGGTTGTGCAAAACGTGCTCCCACCAGTGGCCAACTACAAGTTTCGGCATGTAGACCGAGATGCGCTCCGAACCGAACTCTGCGCGGTGCGCCGAAAGGTACTCAACCAACGGCGTGCCAAATTCGCGATATGGGCTCTCGATGATCTTGAGCGGAACCTCTAGGCCGAACTTCTTCCAGTCGCGCTCAAACTTTTTAGAAGCTGCTGGGTCAGCCGCAACATGCAAGACATCGAGGCGAGTGTGACGGCTCGAAAGGGCATAGTCGAGGGCCTTGAGTTGAGGCTTGTTTAGCTTGTCCATCAAAACGACTGCATAGTCTCCCTTGCTGCCAAATTTGATGTCTGGGTCAAGTGCAATCTCGCGGTTGACAGCCTTGTAGTAGCGGCCGGTAGCCCACATGACAACCCAGAGGAACGGCATGATGATGAAGACCATCCATGCTCCGTGGGTGAATTTAGTGACCGAAACGATTACCAAAACGGCAGCTGTGAGCGAGGCCCCAAACCCGTTGATGAGGCGGCCAGAGGTAGCCTCCTTCTTCGAGATCGTGCCTTTCTTGAGTCCACGGCGCCAGTGCCTCAACATACCCAGCTGACCGAGGGTGAACGAGGTGAAGACGCCAAGAACATAAAGTTGAATCAGCGCAGTCACGGATGCCTGGAAGACGAGGATCATGGCCAATGCTGCGAGCGTCAGGGATAGCATTCCGTTTGAATAGACCAAGCGGTCGCCTCGGGTTAGGAGCGCCTTAGGGGCATAGCCATCCTTGGCAAGCACCGAGGTTAAGAGCGGGAATCCGTTGAACGCGGTGTTTGCAGCTAGCAACAAGATGGCCGCGGTCGCTGCCTGAAGAATATAGAAAAGGGCTGAACCGCCGCCGAAGATTGCGGTGCCGAGCTGGGCGATAACTGACATTTGTGGACCGACGATCGTGTGACCTTGCAGGGTCGGATCTTCGAGGTATTTCACGCCCGAGATAAGTGCGAAGGCGACGATTCCGACGAACATGAAGATCGCGCTGGCACCCATCCAAGACATAGTGATCTGGGCATTCTTGACCTTTGGCTGGCGGAATGCTGGCACACCGTTCGCGATTGCCTCAACGCCGGTTAGCGCCGCCGAACCGGAGGCGAATGAACGCAGCAGGAGCATGACGATTAGAAATGGCGTCGCAACCAGGGTCGACTCAGGAACCAGATGATAGGCGGCAGATGGAGCCACGATTGCCTGGCCGGTGAGTAGCTTGAAAATACCCGAGCCAATCATGATGACCACGGTTGCCAAGAACAAGTAGGTAGGCACGGCGAAGGCGAAGCCTGATTCGCGGACGCCGCGAAGATTGATCGCCAAAAGTAGAAGGACGAAGCCGACCGCGATTTCCACACGGAACGGGTCGAGCCCAGGGAATGCCGAGATCAAGTTGTCTACGCCCGAGGCGATCGAAACGGCAACCGTCATCACATAGTCAAGCAACAGCGCAGCCGCGACAGTAAGGGCAGCTTTTTCACCGAGGTTCTTTTGGGCCACCTCGTAGTCACCACCACCGGATGGGTATGCGGCTACTACCTTGCGATAGCTGAGGATGATTGTGAATAGCAGAAGGACCACGATGCCGGCGATCCAAGGAGCGAAAGCCAAGAAGCTTGCGCCACCGAGAGTGAGGATCATTAGAAGTTCTTGAGGACCATAAGCCACCGATGAAAGTGGGTCGCTCGAGAAGATGGGCAAAGCGATGGTCTTTGGCAGAAGTTGGCCTTCGATACTCTTGTTCGAGAGCTTCTTGCCAAGGAACAGGCGCTTTGGTTTCAATGAGTCAATCACGAGAGTCAAATCTACTCTTAAACGCCGATGGTCTCCCGCCTGTTGAGCGGAAGACCATCGGGATGAAGCTTGTTGAGGCTAAGCCTTAGCCTTGGTTGCGTTCTTGGTCTCTGGCTTGCGACGTGAGCCCATGGCAAAAGTCGACAGCAAACCGAGGAACAAGAAGCCCGCGGCGGCCCATCCGGTGGCTTTCACACCATCGGTGAATGAGTCATTTGCAGCGGTCTGAATTTCGTGTGCGGCAGCCTGTGGAACCTTGGCGCCGACTAGCGTTTCTTCGATCTTTGGCAAGAATCCACCTGAAGAATCAACCACAAGAGTGGTCAAGCCGTCGATGAATGAAGTCTTGTCAGCAGAAGGCATGGTCTGCAGGGCAACGGTGTCGCCGAGGCGAACCTCTGCGGCTGCCTGAGTCGAGGTGAACAGGATGGTTCCCAAAACAGCGATGCCCAGGGCTGAACCGATCTGGCGAACGGTTGACTGCGAACCTGAGGCCTGACCAATTTTGGCCATGGGCACATCAACCATGATTACTCCGGTTAGCTGAGCGGTTGCAAGGCCAACGCCGATTCCATAAAGAAGTAGGAACGGAGCCACCGGCCACCATCCGCCGCCGGTGCTAGCCACCAACGAGATGCCGGCAACGCCGAGAAGCTCAAACAGAACGCCAATTTGCACAGCGCGAACCGCAGGCAACTTGCCGCTCATCGCTCCACCGACGCCCGATGCAAGGAAGGCTCCGCCGGCTAGCCAAAGCAGCACTAGTCCAGATGAAATCGGGGTTAGACCCTCGACGTTCTGAAGCCAAAGCGGAATTGCGAAGAGCAAACCGAACTCACCCATTGAGATGATGAGAGCCGCGAATGAACCGTTGCGGAACGAGCTGATGTGGAATAGGTCTAGGTCGAGAAGCACATTCTTGTGAGCCTTTTCACGAGCCTTCTCCCAAAGCACGAATAGCACGATGAAGATCGCCGAAATAGCTAGCGAAACCGGGATGACTGAGATGCCATCCGTGGCCCACTTGAATGAACCAAGTTCAAACGGGTGATCCTTGCTGGCCATCCACCAGCCATAAACGCGACCTTCGATGAGGCCGAAAACTAGGGTTGCGAACATCACGACCGAAATCAAAGCACCAACAATGTCTATGCCACCCTCGCGCTGACCCTGCTTCGATTCTGAAACCCAGAACAGCAGACCCGCGATAACAATTAGACCCAGCGGCAGGTTGACGTTGAAGGCTAGGCGCCATCCGTCGGTGCCGAAGTCGGTTGCCAACCAACCGCCTAGAACAGGGCCGAGGGCCACCATTCCACCGATGGTTGAACCCCAGACGGCAAACGCGATTCCGCGCTCCTTGCCTTGGAAGTTTGCGTTAACCAGTGAGAGCGTGGTCGGCAAAACCATGGCTCCACCGAAGCCCTGCGCAACGCGCGCGAGAATCATGGTGGTGGCGTCGGTGCTAAACCCGGCCCAAACCGAAGCTCCCACGAAGATCGCTAGACCAATAACCAGGAGCAGGCGACGGCCGATTCGGTCGGCAAGCGAGCCCCAAACCAAAAGCAGTGAAGCGAATACGAGAACGTAACTTTCTTGAACCCACTGAACCTGGGTTGAGGTGAGCGAAAGGGCTCGGATTACGTTCGGGAAAATAGTGTTGACGATGGTTCCGTCGATGATTACCAATGAGATGGCCATCGAAATAAAGACGAGGCCGATCCAACGATTGCGTGTTTTTGTCATTGCTCTAGGCTACGGCAAGCAGGGCCGAAGCCGCGAGAGCTAGGGCTATGCCAAATAGTTGAGTTTTGGCAATTTTCTCTTGCAAGAACACCCTGGCGAGGATGATTGTCCCTAGAGGATAGAGTGCGGTCAAAACCGCAACCACCGAAAGCGAGCCGTTTCGACTAGCGAGCGTGAAGAATATGTTGGCGCTCGAGTCGAAGAAACCGGCGACAGCAACCATTAGCCAAATAGAAATTCTCGACTTAGCAGACTGCACCTGGCTTGCGGTTTCCGGCCCGGGCTTGGCCGCTTTGGACTTTTTTGTCAGGCTGAGGAGCATGAATATTCCAAGGAGTCCGGCGCTCGTGCCGCGCATGAAAATCACCGAGGTGAGCCCGGTGTTGTGCGGAGCTTGAGCTAGAGCGGTTAGCACCAGGCCGATGCCCGCACCGGCTGCTAGCCCAAGCGTCAGAGCTTTAGCGCTGGGCAGGCGCACATCCTGGCCCGGAATAAAACCGACCAAAATGACAGCAACCAAAATCGCGGCCAAAGCGACCCATCCCCAAATTGAGAACCGATCACCATGGATGAAGCCAAAGATCATAGGCACTAGTGCTGATACAACTGCGCCCAGTGGCGAAAGGATGGAAATCGGCCCAAGGGCGAGCGAGGCATAGAGGCAAGTCATGGCAGCGGCAGAGGCAAGCCCGGCGAGTAGACCCCACAGGATTCCTGTCGGGCTGAAGTCGGCCCCCAAGAATAAGGAAACTACTAAGACCAAGCTCAGACCCGAGAGACCCGCCCAGAAGATGACCACCACGGTAGGAATGCGCTTGGAGGCCAACGCGCCAAAGAAATCGGCGAAGCCATAAACCAGCGAAGTTGCAAAGCCCAGGGCGATTGTGATCACGCGACAAGCCTAGTTAAAAAGAAAAACCCAAGACTGCGATGGTCTTGGGAGTTTCAGTGGCTCCGACGGGCGTCGATCCCGTGACCTCACGATTTTCAGTCGTGCGCTCTACCAACTGAGCTACAGAGCCGAAGATGGAAACCATCTTCTTTCGATAAAAGCCCTTCTTGCGAAGGGCTCTTACTGAGCGATCCTGACGGGACTTGAACCCGCGACCTCCGCCGTGACAGGGCGGCGCGCTAACCAACTGCGCTACAGGACCTTACTTTTATTGCTTTTGAAACCTCTGGTGATACTTAGTACATCGCTTCATAGTGACCCCAACGGGATTCGAACCCGTGCTGCCGCCGTGAAAGGGCGGTGTCCTAGGCCTCTAAACGATGGGGCCTATAAAGCGGATACTTCATAGCACCAAGCGTCAACAATAGTCGCTACCGGGGTTGTTTCGCAACCCGTGTTAGTTTCATAGGTATGCACAGCCGAGTTTCCCGCGCCCTGATAGCCATTGCAGCCAGCGCTGCGCTGGTTTTTGGTGCCACGGTTGTTGCCCCAACCTGGGCCGTTCCAAGCTATCCGAGCGCTGCCGAAGTTGCTGCCGCGAAGAAGAACGTGGCTGCTAAAAAGGCCATGATTGCGCGAATCGAGAAAATAGTTCAAGATCTGGCCGTCGAGGCAAACAAACTGGGCCGCGTTGCCGAAATTAAAGGCGAGGCGTTTAACCAGGCCCAGGACGCCGTTGACGCGATGACCGCCAAGGTAAATAGTCTGCAAGCGCAGGCGGATGCGGCAAATGCCGAAGCTAACAAGGCCAAGGCCCAGCTCGGTCAAATCGCTGCTCAGATGTATCGCGATGGCTCGGGAGGTACATCCCTGAACCTATTTTTGAATGCTGGCAAGGCCGGCGATCTGCTTTATAAATTGGGTGCGCAAGAGAAGGTTGCTCAGCAGAGTGACACAATCTATAACCGTTCGCTAGCGAAGCAAAAGTATGCCCAGTCGTTGACCGATGAACTTGCCGGCGCCAAGGCGGAGCTGGGCACTAAGGCTGCCGCAGCCAAGAGTCTTTTCGTTGAGGCACAGACGGCAGCCAATGCCGTCCAGGTGAAAGTTGATGCCAACAACAAGCTCAACAAGACTTTTTATGCGCAGTTGGCTGTCTTGCAGAACACCTCAGCTGACCTGGAGCGCCAACGCGCTGAAGGTTTGGCCGCAGAAGCACGTCAAAATGCGGGAACATCGAAGCCGGTTGCGCCAGAACTTTATTCGGTAGGCGACCCCGACACAGCCAAGGTTCAGATGGCAATCGACTTCGCAAAGGCAAACCTCGGTGAGAGATATGTTCTTGGCGGAATGGGGCCAGACGTTTGGGACTGTTCGGGAATCACCAAGGCTGCTTATGCTGCGGCAGGCGTCTACATCGGCACTCACTCAGCAACCAACCAGTTCAACACCATGGCTGCCGCACGCAAGCTGTTGCCGCTGTCCGAGGCTCAACCCGGTGACCTAATGTGGTACTCACAGGATTCAGCCTTCAACGGCGACAAATATCACGTGGTCATCTACCTGGGCGGAGACATGATGCTCGAGGCTCCGAACCCGGCTCGTACCGTTCGTATAGTTCCACTTCGCTACGGCGAATTGTTCCCATATGCAGGGCGCCCAACCGCCTAAATTTCGCTGGCGTGTTGCAACCTGCAACCGTTTACAGGAGTAATGTTTCTCCCTGTAAGAAGGGCGTAGCATGCACGCAGGGAATGAACCACATTCACAAATATTGATTGAACCAACCGGCTCTCAGGTGAAGTCAAAATTCGGTAAATGGATTTTGAACACCGGAGCAGATGGTGGTGAACACCAAACCACCCACTGGTTCCGGGTCATGTGCCTAACCGGCGTTGATTATTTCTCAACCCTCGGTTATCAGCCTGCAATTGCCGCCTTGGCCGCAGGCCTCTTATCGCCAATGGCAACGATCATCCTGGTTCTCTTGACGCTGTTTGGTGCGCTGCCGGTTTACCGTCGCGTGGCAAGCGAGAGCTATCGCGGCGAAGGGTCAATTGCTCTTCTCGAAAGGCTCTTGCCTTGGTGGACGGGCAAACTATTGGTGCTCGTGCTCCTCGGGTTTGCCGCAACCGACTTCATCATCACAATCACCCTTTCGGCCGCTGACGCAAGTGCCCACTTCATCCAGAACCCATTTGTCAACCAATACATGAGCAACGGCCAGGTGCCGGTAACACTCATCCTGGTCGCCGTGCTAGGCGCAGTCTTCTTGATGGGTTTCAAGGAGGCCATCGGAATTGCGGTTGCATTGGTAGTCGTTTACCTCGGGCTGAACCTTGTTGTTATCGGGGCCGCAGCCGAGCGCGTTTTGGCACATGGGCCAACTCTGGTTGAAAACTGGTGGAGTGCACTGCTCACCGAACACGGCAACCCGATCATGATGATTGCAATCGCCCTCATCGTCTTCCCAAAGCTCGCACTTGGTATGTCTGGTTTTGAAACCGGTGTCTCGGTCATGCCGCAGATCAAGGGTGACGCCTCGGATGCACACGACGGTTCAGCCGCTCCGCTTGGACGAATCCGTGGCACCAAAAAATTGCTAACAACGGCAGCTGTCACAATGAGCATTTTCTTGATTAGCTCGAGCTTGGTGACAACACTGCTAATTCCTCAGTCCGAGTTTCAGCCGGGCGGCCAGGCCAATGGTCGCGCCCTTGCTTTCATTGCCCACGAATACCTTGGCGGTGCTTTTGGAACGGCCTATGACATTTCGACGATTCTGATTCTTTGGTTTGCCGGTGCGTCTGCCATGGCGGGTTTGCTCAACTTGGTTCCACGCTACTTGCCTCGCTATGGAATGGCGCCGGCCTGGGCTGCCATGACGCGTCCGCTGGTAATCGTCTTCACCTTAATCGCTTTTGCCATCACGCTGATTTTCGACGCAAACGTCGATGCTCAGGGTGGCGCCTATGCGACCGGTGTTTTGGTCTTGATGGCCTCGGCTTCCCTTGCGGCAACGCTTTCGGCGAGGCGCAAGAAGCAGCGTTTAGCGGTTTTCGGCTTTGCGTTGGTAACGGTGATTTTTGTTTACACCACGATCGCGAATGTCATCGAGCGTCCAGACGGTGTTCGAATTGCGAGCTTCTTCATCATCGCAATCCTGGTTATTTCAATCACGTCACGTGTTCAGCGTTCTTTCCAGCTTCGTGCTCGTTCGGTTCGTTTCGACGATGCCGCATACGACATGTTGAAGATCGATCAAGCCTTCCAAGGTCAGGTAATGCTCATCGCACATGAGAACCATGGCGGAGCCGAGGAGGAGTACAACAAGAAGGCGAAGGCCGAGCGTAAGTGGGGGCGCATCCCAGCCGGAATGTCGACCATCTTCCTCGAGGTGAACGTTGTCGACTCATCAGATTTTGAAGAAGACCTCTTGGTGACAGGTGTGAACCAGTATGGCTACCGCATTCTTCGAGTCGAATCGAGTTCGATACCCAACGCAATCGCAGCCGTGATGCTGGCTATCCGCGATGAAATAGGTGTTGTGCCAGAAATATACTTCCGCTGGTCAGAGGGAAACCCGGTCTCAAACATGGCCAAGTTCCTCATCACCGGTCGTGGCGAAATCGCGACCGTTGCCCGTGAAGTGCTTCGTGAAAGCGAGCCAAAAAAGGCAAACCGCCCACGCGTTCACGTTAGCTAACGAAGCGGCTTAAAGAAAAGGACCCCACCATTCGGTGAGGTCCTTTTCTTTAAGTTTTACTTGCAGGTGCAGTTTTCGCAGCAAGCCTTGGCGTTCGCGCCATCACCCTCGGTGTTATAGCGAATGATTGCTTCCTGGATTAGACGCTCGGCCACATCCTTGCCCTGCCACTCGCCAACCTTTACCCACTTGCCTGGCTCGAGGTCCTTGTAGTGAGAGAAGAAGTGAAGAATCTCATTCTTGGTTTGCTCCGGGACGTCATTGATGTCCTGGATGTGCGCCCAGCGTGGGTCTTTGGTCTGCACGCAGATGACCTTCTCGTCGATGCCACCGTCATCCTCCATAGGCAGAACGCCGACTGGACGAACGTCAACAACCACTCCAGGGAAGATAGGGAACTCAAGAAGCACAAGTGCATCTAGCGGGTCGCCGTCGCCACCAAGGGTCTTGTCGAAATAGCCGTAGTCCACCGGGTAGACAAATGGGGTGAATAGAACACGGTCTAGGTGAACTCGACCAGTTACGTGATCTACTTCAAACTTGTTGCGACTTCCGCGAGGAATCTCGATTACTGCTTCGTAACCCATGGTTCTCCTAAATAGGCTTGTGGGGAGGAAAAAAATCTCTAGCTCAAGATTACCGAATAGCGCAGTGAATGCTAAAAGCGCAGTGAATGACGAAAGGAGCCGAACGTGACGAATCGCCCACGCTTGACTCCGGCCATTGCTGATGTTCGCCGCGCAGTTCGCGAAAGTTGGGAGGCCTCCGGCATCGTTGCTGGCGACGCCGTCTTAGTTGCCTGCTCCGGTGGGCCAGATAGCCTGGCGCTCGCCGCGGCGGTTGCTTTCGAAGCGCCGCGAGCGGGAATTTCCGCAGGTGCCGTCATTGTCGAACATGGCATCCAAGAAGTTACCAAAGAGGTCGCATCCCGCACGGCCCAACTTCTGAGCTCACTAGGGCTTGACCCGGTTGAGGTTGCGCATGTCTCGGTTGGTTCGGTCGGCGGCCCTGAATCTGCCGCTCGTACCGCGCGCTATGCTGCCTTGGATGAGGCTGCTGCCGCTTTGGACGCGAAGGCAATCATGCTTGGCCACACGCTCGACGATCAGGCAGAAACTGTGATGCTCGGGTTGGCTCGCGGTTCTGGGCCAAGAGCACTCAACGGAATGGCCAGCCACTCGGGGCGCTACCTTCGGCCACTTCTCGGTCTCCATCGCCAAGTCACGCATGCCTTTTGTGAGGATTCCGAGCTCTCACCCTGGATCGACCCGCAAAATTCTCAGGAGCGGTTCGCGAGAGTCCGGGTTCGTCAAGCCGTGCTCCCAATGCTCGAAATCGAGCTCGGCCCCGGCATCGCAGATTCGCTCGCCCGAACCGCAGAGCTCATTCGTGAAGATTCTGAATACCTTGATGAATTGGCGCTGGCCGCTTACGAAATGGTCGTGACCGCTGGTCCAACATCCTTGACTTTGGAACTGATGGAGCTTGAGGCTCTTGCAAGGCCGATTCGAAATCGTGTAATTCTGCGCGCTCTAGAGGTTTTTGGTGAGACTTATGGTCGAGTTCACGTGCTGGCGGTGGCAGATCTGGTCGAGAACTGGCACGGGCAGAAAGAACTCACTCTGCCAGGGGTTAGAGTTGTACGCACGGGTTCGCAAATAACCCTAAAAACCTCCAAAACCCTCAAATCAGGAGCCTGCTAATTGGATCTGTCAAAGGTAAGCGACAAAATCACCAAGGTGCTAGTCACCGAAGAACAGATTGACGCGAAGGTTGCCGAGCTTGCTGCTCAAATCGACATTCAGTACGCGGGCAAGGATGTGCTGCTAGTCGGCGTTCTAAAGGGTGCCGTCATGTTCATGGCCGACCTGTCGCGTGCGATTCAGATTCCGGTTCAGATGGATTGGATGGCAGTCTCTTCATACGGTTCGGGCACCGTTTCATCAGGTGTGGTTCGAATTCTTAAAGACTTAGATGCCGATGTTCTCGGTCGCCACGTAATCATTGTCGAAGACATCATCGACTCGGGTTTGACGCTTTCATGGTTGGCTTCGAACCTAGAGGCTCGCGGAGCCGCTTCAGTTGAGATCGTCGCATTCTTGCGCAAGCCGGACGCCGCCAAGGTCGACGTAAAGGTCGCAATGGTTGGTTTCGACATTCCAAACGAGTTCGTGGTAGGTTATGGCCTCGACTATGCCGAAGATTACCGCACGCTAAAGGGCGTTGCTGTGCTCGCCCCTTCGGTTTATAACTAATCGCCTACAGAGAACAGCAGTATTAGTTGTCGCAGGCATTCGATAGCCTTAAGCGGTGAACTTGAAAAAAATTCTTAGTGGTCCATTCGTTTGGATTTTCGTTGCTGTCGCCGTCCTACTGATTGGCTCGTCGCTTGTGAGCGGCACCGGTTTTAAACAGGTCGACACCCAGGTCGGTCTCTCCCTTATCGCCGATGGCAAGGCCGACACCGTCAAGGTGCTCGACGGTGACCAACGCGTAGACGTAGTCCTCACCAATGAAGATGCCAAATATGGCAAGAAGATTCAGTTCTACTATGTGGCCGCCCGCGGCACCCAAGTGGTGGATACAATCGCCAACGCCCCAATTGCGAATGGCTATAACGATGAGGTGCCAAACACGCCTTGGTATCTAGCTTTGCTAGGCAGCCTGATCCCGTTCATCATCATCGGTGGAATCTTCTGGTTCTTGATGTCTGGCATGCAGGGTGGCAACAGCAAGGTCATGAACTTTGGTAAGTCACGCGCGAAGCTCGTGAACAAAGACACCCCTAAGGTCACTTTTGCCGACGTTGCAGGAGTCGATGAGGCAATCGAAGAGCTTGAAGAAATCAAGGACTTCCTCAAGTCACCGGAGAAGTTCCAGGCCGTTGGCGCCAAGATTCCTCGCGGCGTCTTGCTCTATGGCCCTCCGGGAACCGGTAAGACCTTGGTTGCAAAGGCCGTTGCAGGCGAAGCCGGTGTTCCGTTCTTCACCATCTCGGGCTCGGATTTCGTCGAAATGTTCGTGGGTGTCGGTGCCTCACGTGTTCGCGATCTATTTGACCAGGCCAAGCAGAGCGCCCCAGCAATCATCTTTGTGGACGAAATTGATGCAGTTGGTCGCCACCGCGGCGCTGGCATCGGTGGCGGCAACGACGAGCGTGAGCAGACTCTGAACCAGCTTTTGGTTGAAATGGATGGCTTTGACTCAAAGACCAACATCATTCTCATCGCGGCGACCAACCGCCCTGACATCCTTGACCCCGCATTGCTTCGCCCTGGTCGTTTTGACCGACAGATCGGTGTTGGTGCGCCAGACCTAATTGGTCGCGAGCAGATCCTCAAGGTTCACGCAAAGGGCAAGCCGATGGCAGCCGATGTCGACCTTGCTCTCGTTGCTCGTCGCACCCCAGGCTTTACTGGTGCCGATCTGGCTAACGTTTTGAACGAGGCAGCGCTGCTTACCGCTCGTCAGGGCGAGAAGCACATCACCGCCGCAACAATCGATGAATCGATTGACCGCGTCATCGGCGGGCCGCAGAAAAAGTCTCGACTCATGCAAGACAAAGAGCGTCTCAACACCGCTTATCACGAAGCTGGTCACGCCTTGGTAGCTGCTTCGATGAACGACAGCGACCCAGTGACCAAGGTGACAATTCTTCCCCGTGGTCGCGCCCTGGGCTACACCATGGTGCTGCCTCTCGAAGATCGCTACTCGGTTTCTCGAAACCAGTTGCTCGACCAAATTGCTTATGCGATGGGCGGCCGCGTTGCCGAAGAAATCGTCTTCCACGACCCAACTACTGGTGCATCGAACGACTTTGAGAAGGCAACCGCTACAGCTCGACAGATGGTTACTCAGTATGGCTTTAGCTCAACCCTCGGCGCCGTCAGCTTCGGTGGTGGTGGTGAGGTCTTCATCGGCCGTGACATGGCTCAGGCTCGTGAATACTCGGAGGTCACCGCTCAGCAGATTGATGCAGAGGTTCGTGCGATTCTCGAGGGCGCTCACAACGAGGCCTATAAGGCTATCAACCAGAACCGAGCAGTTCTAGATGCGATGGCGAAGGAGCTGATGGAGAAGGAAACCCTGAACCCGGATGACATCGCTCGCATCTTCAAGGCAGTCAAGAAGCTTCCAAGGCGTGCCCAGTGGTTGTCTAGCAAGTCCCGCCCGGTTTCAAAGATTGCGCCAATCGCCATCCCGGTGAAGGGTTCATCTGCCGCCAAGGTTTCTGCTCGAAAGTCAGCTGCCACCAAGGCTGCGACTGCAGCAAAGCCTGTGACAAAGAAGGCTGCGGCTAAACCAGCCACGGCCAAAAAACCGGCAGCGAAGAGTCCAACCCCAAAGGACAAGGCTTAGTTTCAAGTGATTGACTCCGAACGCATCAAGGCGGCGGTTATCGAGCTCATCTCGGCAATCGGCGAAGACCCTAATCGAAGTGAGCTTCAGGCCACCCCGACCAAGGTTGCCGAGGCATATTCGGAGTTTTTCAAGGGTGTTGGCCAGGATGCCACTTTGGCAATTGCAGACACCTTTCCGGCTGAGCACATTGAGGTTGTGATTCTCAAGGACATTGATTTCGTCTCAATCTGCGAACACCACTTGCTGCCCTTCACCGGCGTCGCGCACATTGCATATTTACCTAGCGATCGAGTTGTTGGCCTTGGTCGGTTGCCCAAGTTGGTCGAAATCATTGCCGCGCGTCCTCAGCTTCAAGAAAACCTAACCGCTCAGATAGCCGACGCGCTAGAAGTTGGCTTGGGCACTCAGGGGGTTGTCGTAGTCATAGAAGCGCGTCATCACTGCGTGGTTTCCCGTGGCGCTCGTCAACCCGAAGCCAATACGGTGACAATGGCCGCACGAGGAGTTTATTCAGAACCCATCGCCCGTGCAGAGGTCATGGGGCTGATTTCAAAGTGAGCGAAAGTCGCCCTGGTTCCAATCGACCAGACTTTCAGCGACCTTTGGTGATGGGGGTCCTCAACGTCACCCCAGATTCATTTAGCGATGGTGGCGATTACGACTCAGTCGAATCGGCTCTCGACCACGCCCGCGTGTTGATCATCGGAGGCGCAAATGTTATCGACATCGGTGGTGAGTCAACTCGCCCGGGTGCAGCTAGAGTCGCCCCCGAGGTTGAGCTCTCAAGAGTAATCCCAGTAATAGATGCCCTGGTAGCTGAATTGGCCGCAACCAACCGACGTGACGTTCGCATCAGCATTGACACCATGAACGCAACCACTGCCTTAGCGGCAGTGTCTGCTGGCGCACAAATCATCAATGATGTCTCAGGCGGTTTGGCTGATCCAAAAATGTTTTCAGTTGCCGCCGCCACCGGTGCGGAAATTGTCATTTCTCATTGGCGCGGGTTCAGCGATGGCATGGATCAGTTGAACACATATCTCGACTTAGCTGCCGAGGTTGCCGCCGAGCTCAAGTTGCGCATCGACGCCGCTGTCTCGGCCGGAGTTTCCCGAAACAAAATCATTCTCGACCCGGGGCTCGGCTTCGCAAAAGATATGGGCCAGAACTGGGAGCTGGTTGCCAGATTGGATGAGCTCGACAAACTCGGGCTTCCGGTTTTGGTAGGCGCATCTCGCAAACGATTCATTGCTGGGGCATTGGATGCTGAACTTGAGGCTGATGATGCAGCCACAGGCCAGATCAGCAACAATCGCCGCGACCTCGCAACGGCTGTGCTAACCGCACTGCTTTTGCAGCGCAAACTCTGGGGAGTCCGAGTGCATAACGTGGTTGCCACTAACGACGCAATTGCGATTGTCGAGACTTTGCGGTTTGCCGAAGACGGCAAGTCAGGGCAGAGTTAACTCATGCGCGAGAAGCCACAACGACACAAAATCAAGCTGACCGGTTTGCGAGTATATGCCCACCACGGTGTTTTCGACTATGAACGTCAAAATGGCCAGGATTTTTACATTGACGCAACCGTATGGATTGATGGCGATGCGGCCGCATTTGGCGATGACCTTTCGAAGACCGTGCATTACGGTGACCTGGCTAAGGCCATAGTCGACAACGTAAAACATCAGCCTGTAGACCTGCTCGAGACCTTGGCTCAACGCCTACTCGACATGGTCATGAACTTTGGTGGCGGCCCCGCGGGTGGCCCGGTTATCAAAGCCGAAATCACCGTGCATAAGCCGAACGCGCCAATCATCTATGAGTTCGCGGACGTCTCTGTAACTGTTAAGGCCAAGCGTTCATGAGCGAGCCGGTCCGCGCGGTTCTGGCCATCGGCGGCAACCTCGGAAAACGGCGCAAGACCATTCGTTCCGGATTGAAGGCTCTTGCGGAAACCAAAGGGATATCAAAGGTTGTCTGTTCGCCGCTCGTCGAATCTTCGGCTTGGACTGAAGAGGGCATCGATGTTTCGAAGCCGAACTACATGAACGGTGTGGTCGCCATCCTCACCACTTTGAAACCCAAAGATTTACTCACTGAAATTCGACGAATTGAAACCGAGCACGGGCGCATCCGACTTGAGCGTTGGGGTTCTCGCACCTTAGACATTGACATCATTACCTATGGTGATGTGCTCAAAGCCACGAAAGAACTGACGATTCCACACCCTCGCGCATTTGAACGCTCTTTTGTGCTTGTGCCATGGTCGCTTCTTGAACCCGACGCAATCTTGCCTGGATACGGAAGCGTGGCGGAGCTGGCGGAGCCATTAAAAGATCAGGTTTGGTTGGTCGAGTGAAACCGACAAAGGTTCTGACTTTAATTGTCTGGGTGGTGCCAACAGCAACTGCCGGGTATCTCGTATCTCGTGTTACGACTTCTAACGGGGGTCAAGTTCCCGTCACGCCAATCAATTTAATTTTGACGTTGGTCGCCATCGCAATCATCCTTGCTGGCTTTGCGGTGCCAATGTTGCGCTATCGCCGCGAGTTGGCTGCGCAACTTAAAAACAGCGCTACGCCAAGACCTAAAAGACTCAACCCTTTCTATGCGGTTCGACTTCTGCTGCTTGCCAAAGCAACGGCAATCTCCGGTGCTCTCTTCGCCGGCTGGCACATCGGTGTCATTTGGATGCAGATTTCGTCTCCGGTGACCACGGCATCCATTTGGCAAAACGTAGGCGGGCTCGTTGCTTCGATCGTGATGGTGGTCGTTGCTTGGATTGTTGAGCGGATTTGTCGAATCAAAGATGACGGGGCTGAGCAAATCGACGCCCACATCGCTAAGGCGTCAACACCGGGTCAAATTGCCGGCGCCGCCGAAAAGAGTAATCGATGAATCAGGGTCGTCTTTCGGTTGGAATCATAGGAGCTGGTCCGGTTGGCACAATCCTCGGCCAGGCCCTCGCGTCAGCTGGTCACTTCATAGTCGGCATTGCTACCACCGACCAGAAAAACATTGAGCGCGCTGAAACCCTGCTGCCCGACGTCCCCATCAAAACTTTGCCAGCGATTCTGGAGGAGGCCGACCTCGTTCTGCTTGCCATCCCAGCCGACCAGCTGGCTCCAACGGTGAACGGCATCGCACAGAACAGTATGTGGCGGTCGGGCCAGCTCGTTGCGCACACGGCAGGCGAATTCGGTTACAACATCCTCGGGCCGGCGACGGCTCAGGGGGTAATCCCATTGGCGATACATCCCGCTATGACATTCACTGGAACCAGCATCGATTTGGCTCGAATTCGCGAGAGTTATTTTGCAGTCGCAGCTCCTGTGGTCGCACTACCTATTGCTCAGGCTCTAGTGATTGAGATGGGTGCCGAGCCTCTGGTTATCAGCGAAGAAAATCGTTCCAAATATTTCGAGGCGGTCTCGGTTGCCAACGAATTTTCGGCGATGGTGGTCAATCAAGCAATCGGTCTGCTCGAAGAAATTGGCATTGAGGATGCCCGTGGTGTGATTGCTCCCACAATCCGAAGCGCGGTCGAGCAGGCTCTTGCCAAGGGTCACCAGCCCTTAGACCCGGATGAGTTGCTGAGCTAGTGAAAACCGTAATCACAGCCGCGGAACTGACTTCCGCCATTGATGAAGAACGCGACCTGCCTGGATGTGCCGGGCTAAAAGTGGCTTTTGTTCCGACCATGGGGGCGCTGCACGATGGCCACCTTTCGCTTGTTCACCAGGCTCGCGAGTATGCCGACTTGGTGGTCGTATCAATATTCGTAAACCCGCTTCAGTTTGGGGCAGGGGAAGATTTTGACAAATATCCTCGCACTCTTGAGGCGGATGCGGCTGTGCTTGCTGCCGCCGGAGCCGACCTACTCTTCGCACCGACCGTCGATGTGGTCTATCCAGATGGTGTCGAGGCGGCAAACCTCGCAGCCGCCAACCGGCCGGCTTTGCGGTCCGGCGCAGTTGGCAAAGCATTTGAGGGAGCCGCTCGCCCGGGGCACTTTGATGGAATGCTCGCCGTGGTTGCACGACTTTTTGAACTCGTGAATCCCGACTTTGCTGTCTTTGGGGCTAAAGACGCCCAGCAACTTTTCTTGATCAAACGAATGTCCGCCACCAAATTTCCTGATCTTCACATCATCGAAGCCCCTATCGTCCGCGAGCCAAGCGGCCTTGCTATGTCTAGCCGCAACCGCTACCTCGATTCCACTTCACTCGATGTTGCCGGGCAGCTGTCGAAGGCGCTCCAGGTTGGCAAGGCTGCCGCCGAAACCCTCGGGGCGAAGCCATCCTTGGCGGTCAATGCCGCGCGAGCCCGCCTCGAAGGCGTGCCTGAGGCTAAACTTGATTACCTAGCCCTGGTTGACCCGAGAAGTTTTGAACCAATCGAAGACACTTTCACCGGCCGGGCATTGATGCTGATCGCCGCGGTGGTTGGCAACACAAGACTTATCGACAACCTCACCATCGATTTTCAGGAGCCATTCGCATGAGCGATGACCTAACGCAGACCGAAGACGCATTCGAAGACGACCTGCCTGAGCAGATTGCCGTTCGCATGGCTAAGCGCGAGCGCCTTAACGAAAGCGGCGACGCTTACCCGGTGAGTGTTCCGGTCACCACCACAATCGATGCCGTTCGCGCCGAGAACCCAGGACTTGAGGCCGACGTTGCCACCGGCAAGACCGTTGGAATCGCCGGCCGAATCGTGTTCCTTCGGAACACCGGAAAACTTTGCTTTGCGACCCTTCAGGCTGGTTCAGGTGAGCGCATCCAGGCCATGTTGTCACTCGACAAGGTTGGCGAGGAGCGTTTGCAGGAGTGGAAAGACCTAGTTGACCTAGGCGACCACGTCTTCGTAGCCGGTGAAGTGATCACCTCAAAGCGTGGTGAGCTTTCGATTCTTGCCGACGAGTGGTTGATGGCTGCAAAGACCATTCGCCCGCTGCCAAACTTGCATAACGAACTCGGCGAAGAGTTCCGTGTTCGTCACCGCTACATCGACCTAATCGTTCGCGACCGAGCGCGTGAAGTCGTCAAGATTCGTTCGAAGGTAATGCAGTCACTGCGCCGCACCTTCGAAGAAGAGGCCTACCTTGAGGTCGAAACCCCGATGCTGCAGACCATCCACGGTGGCGCCTCGGCTCGCCCGTTCAAGACTCACTCGAACGCCTTTGATACGGAGCTTTTCCTTCGCATTGCGCCTGAGCTGTTCCTAAAGCGCGCAGTCGTCGGTGGCATCGACCGCGTGTTCGAGATTAACCGAAACTTCCGCAACGAGGGTGCCGACCGTACCCACTCGCCAGAGTTTGCGATGCTCGAGGCCTACCAGGCTTACGGCGACTATAACTCAATCGCCGACCTCACTCAGAAGCTAATTCAGAATGCTGCCATGGATGTCTTCGGCACCCACCAGGTTGTTCTTGAAGACGGCACCGTCAACGACTTGGGCGGCAACTGGCCTCGCATCTCGATGTATGAATCGCTTTCTGAGGCAGCTGGAGTGACCATCACCCCAGAAACTCCGATGGCGGAATTGAAGAAGCTAGCCGCATCGGTTTGCATCGAGATCGAGCACCCGCTTGCCGGCAAGTATGTCGAAGAGCTCTGGGAGCACTTCGTCAAGGGTGACCTCGTAAACCCAACCTTCGTCATCGACTTCCCGGTTGACACCTCGCCACTCACTCGCGATCACAGATCAAAGTCGGGTGTCGTCGAGAAGTGGGACCTTTACATCCGTGGCTACGAGCAGGCCACCGGTTATTCAGAGCTTGTTGACCCGGTTGTTCAGCGCGCACGTTTTGTTGAGCAGGTTACTTTGGCGGCGGCCGGTGACCCTGAGGCAATGAAGCTAGACGAGGACTTCTTGAAGGCTCTCGAATTTGGCATGCCACCGTCAGGCGGCATGGGCATGGGTATCGACCGTTTGCTGATGAGCCTTACCGGGCTTGGCATTCGCGAGACCATCATGTTCCCGTTGGTCAAGTAACCCACCGTTTTCTCAGGCTCAAGAGTTAGGCTCACCGCATGGACTGGTCAATATTCTGGGATGCGTTTCTCTCGCTCGTGCCACCGCTTTTGGTTGGTGTTTTGTTCTGGATCATGATGCGATCCATTCTCCGCGCCGATCGAACCGAACGTAAGGTCTATTCTCAGATCGAAGCCGAGATGCGAGAGGACCTAGCGAAGCAGGAAAAAAACTCAGAAGCAATCTGAGTTTTCTGACTCCGTGTCCGAACCCACGCCAGTCGTAGATTAACCTTCAAGCGAACAGCCCCCAAAACTCAGGTTTTTCGACCTAACATCTTCATTAGAAGCCTGAAACCAAAGGCTTCGAATGGAGACATGATGTTCGAGAAATTTACCGACAAGGCTCGTCGCGTTGTTGTGCTTGCGCAAGAAGAAGCCAAGCTTCTAAACCACAACTACATCGGCACCGAGCACATTCTTTTGGGTTTGATTCACGAGGGTGAAGGTGTCGCAGCCAAGGCCCTGGAGTCGCTCGGCATCAACCTTGACTCGGTGCGCCAGCAGGTGCAGGAGATCATCGGTCAGGGTCAGCAGGCTCCGGCCGGGCACATCCCTTTCACGCCTCGCGCCAAAAAGGTTCTTGAGCTTTCGCTGCGCGAGGCACTTCAGCTTGGCCACTCATACATCGGCACCGAGCACCTACTTCTTGGCCTCATCCGCGAGGGTGAAGGCGTAGCCGCTCAGGTTCTAACCAAGCTCGGCGCAGACACCAACCGTGTTCGCCAGCAGGTCATCCAGTTGCTTTCTGGTTTCCAGGGCAAAGAGACCGTTGCGGTCGGTGGCGACAACACCGAGAAGCAAAAGGGTTCGCAGATTCTTGACCAGTTCGGTCGCAACCTCACTCAGGCAGCAGCCGATGGCAAGCTTGACCCAGTTATCGGTCGCGAGCGCGAAATCGAGCGCGTGATGCAGATTCTTTCTCGCCGCGGCAAGAACAACCCGATTCTCATTGGCGAGCCAGGCGTTGGCAAGACCGCGGTTGTCGAGGGCTTGGCCCAGGCAATCGTGAACGGCAACGTTCCTGAGACTCTTAAGGGTAAGCAGCTTTACACCCTAGACATGGGTTCGCTTATCGCCGGTTCACGCTACCGCGGTGACTTCGAGGAGCGTCTAAAGAAGGTCACCAAGGAGATTCGCACTCGCGGCGACATCATTACCTTCATCGATGAAATCCACACTCTTGTTGGCGCTGGCGCCGCAGAGGGTGCAATCGATGCCGCTTCGATCCTCAAGCCGCTTTTGGCACGCGGTGAACTTCAGACCATTGGTGCAACCACCTTGGATGAATACCGCAAGCACTTCGAAAAAGACGCTGCACTAACCCGACGCTTCCAGCAGGTAATGGTGAACGAGCCATCCTTGCCAATGGCAATCAACATTTTGAAGGGCCTTCGCGACCGGTATGAGGTGCACCACAAGGTCTCAATCACGGATGGCGCGATTGTTGCGGCAGCTCAGCTTTCAGATCGTTACGTAACCGATCGCTTCCTACCAGACAAGGCAATTGACCTCATCGATGAAGCCGGCGCTCGCCTGCGCCTCTCGATTTTGTCTTCGCCGCCTGAGCTTCGCGAAATCGAGGAGCAGATCGTGGCAATCAAGGTTGCCAAGGAGAAGGCAATCGAGGACCAGGATTTCGAATTGGCAGCCTCTAAGCGCGACGAAGAGAAGAAGCTGAATATCGAGCGCGTCAAGCGTGAGAAGCAGTTCCGTCAGGGCAACGTTGCAGCGCAGGGAATTGTTGACGAAGGGCTGATTGCCGAGGTTCTTGCTCAGGCAACCGGCATTCCGGTGTTCAAGTTGACCGAGGAGGAGAGCGCAAAACTCATCTTCATGGAAGACGAACTACACAAGCGTGTTATTGGCCAGGAGGACGCCATTGCGGCGATCTCGAAGTCGATCCGTCGCCAGCGTGCCGGCCTAAAGGATCCAAACCGACCATCTGGTTCGTTCATCTTCGCTGGCCCTACCGGTGTCGGAAAGACCGAGCTTGCCAAGGCGTTGGCCGAGTTCTTGTTTGACGACGAGAACGCGCTTATTTCGCTTGACATGTCAGAGTATGGCGAGAAGCACACCGTCAGCCGTCTATTCGGTGCCCCTCCGGGCTTCGTAGGCTTCGAGGAGGGTGGCCAGCTAACCGAGAAGGTGCGCCGCAAGCCATTCAGCGTTGTCTTGTTCGATGAGATCGAGAAGGCTCACCCAGACATCTTCAACTCGCTACTTCAGATTCTTGAAGAGGGTCGTTTGACCGATGGCCAGGGTCGTGTTGTTGACTTCAAGAACACCATCATCATCATGACCACCAACCTCGGAACCCGTGATATTTCACGCGGAACAATGGGCTTCGCGCTCGAAGGTGATTCAGCCAACGAGTATGAGCGCATGAAGGGTAAGGTCAACGAAGAGTTGAAGAAGAGCTTCCGCCCTGAGTTCCTAAACCGCGTCGACGAAACCATCGTGTTCCCGCAGCTAACCAAGCTAGAGCTTGTTCAGATCGTAGATCTTTTCATCAAGCGCCTAGCCGTTCGACTCGAAGACCGCGACATGACAATCGAGGTGTCACAGGCCGCGAAGGATCGTTTGATCGAGATTGGTTTCGACCCAACCCTTGGTGCGCGTCCTTTGCGTCGTGCCGTTCAGCGTGAGGTGGAAGACAAGCTATCCGAGCAGATTCTGCACGGTCAGCTCTTGAACGCCCACCACGTGAAGGTCGACTTCGTCAATGGCGAGTTCGTTTTCGAGAATGCTTCGCACGCTAGCAACCAGGTGACTGTTCCACCAACACCGGAGATCGAAGCTTCTGGTTCAGAAGCCTACTAACCTCGCTTGAAAACCCCGGCCTTGCAAGGTCGGGGTTTTCGCTTGCCCGAAACCCGCGGACTCTCCTCAACTATCCTTGAAGCATGACTCACAGCTCAGTTCAAGTTCGCCCGGCAACCACCGGCGACGTCAAGCAAATCCAGGCCATCCGCCAGTCGATTGAAGGCGCTCGGGTTTTGCTTGGTCGCGAGCTGGTTGACCTATACGAGCATGTGCCGGAATTCTTAGTTGCCGTTGACGAAAACGATTTTGTGGTCGGCGCAGGTGCACTGCACGTAATGTGGGAGGACCTGGGTGAAGTGCGCTCGGTCGTGGTCGCCGATCACATGCGTGGGCACGGGGTTGGTCAGGCAATCGTCGAAGCCCTAATCGCCAAAGCAGGTGAACTGGGAATCAGGCGAGTCTTTTGCCTTACTTTTGAGGTCAAATTCTTTAGCAAATTCGGTTTCGAAGAAATCTCGGATGTTCCGGTAGACGCCGAAACATACGCAGAGATGGTGCGTTCAAACGACGATGGCGTTGCCGAATTCTTGGATTTGGCTCGGGTTAAGCAGAACACTTTGGGCAACACGAGGATGCTTCGCACACTCTAGGCCCCTCCCTAGTTAACCTAGGTCTATGAGCGCGCAACGTAACCGACCTTCGTCAACCACTTTCCGAAACCGTCGCATTATCGCCTTGGCGGTTCTCGTAGTTATCGTGGTTATCGTATGGAATGTGGTGGCCGGCGTAGTCGGCTTCGTGTCTGGAATATTCCACGGCGGCACAGCCAAGCCAACTGCAACTGCGTCAGCCCCTGTCACTCCGGGCGCTTTGGCAGATTGTGCACCTGGAAGCGTTGCGGTTCAGGCTAACGTTGGCGTAGACAGCACACCGCAGAGCGTATTTGCCGCCAAGGTAAAACCTTCTTTCTGGTTCACACTCACCAACAACGGTGCAGTCGCCTGTAATTTCAATGCCGGCTCAAAGGTCTCGTTTTTCACTGTGACAAGTGGCAAAGAAGTCATCTGGGATAACAAGGATTGCAAGACCAGGGCTACCTCGGATGTGGACTATGTGATTGCCCTGCAGCCGGCAACCCCGGTTGCAGCAAGCCCTTCGGCTTGGGAGCGCGTCTATTCAAGTTCGAAAGGTTGTGACGCAACCACCGAGAAGCCGGTTGC